>JBGTSR010000003.1:0-328898 GCA_041940165.1 Acidobacteriota bacterium | reverse complement strand
CGCCGGTTGCGTCAAGTTCGACCGGTATCTCGATCCGCCTTCCGACAAAGCCAGTCGCTGGCAGCATCGAGACCGTTCGCGATGAAAGAACAGGACTCGCATCGTCAGGCCGCGTCGTCGTCACGCCGGTTGGGCCGCAGACCGGCTTGAGGGCGAGTTCGCCGAGGTTGTATCGGCGGATAACCGTCACATCGCCCGCGTCGAGCATGCCGTTACCGCAGCCGTTGTTGGCGTCGAGATTAACATCCGCCGCCTGGAACTGAGCGGCGTTGGCGATAGACATCGTTCCGAGCAGGATCTGGCGAATGACGCTGACGTCGTTCGCGAGTACAGCACTGTCGCCGTTCGGCCCGCCGCTGGCATCGACGACATCGCCTTCGACACGGCCCGAAGGCGGAGTCGGAGTCGGCGTCGGCGAGCCCGAAGGATTCGGATCGTCGTTAAATATCACGCCGATGCCGTCGAATTTCGTGACGATGACATTCGTGCCGCCCGTAACCGACAAGCCCGAAAGCTTGACCATGAACGATTCGTTCGGCTCGAAGACCGTGTCGCCAACGACGTTGACCGTGATCCTCTGCAGAGGCTCGGTCGACTGCGTAAACGTCAGCGTGCCGTTCGTCGGCTGATAGTCGCTGCCCGCCGTCGCGGTGATGTTCTCGGTCGCGTAGTTGATCGAAACCGTCGTCCCTACAGGCGGACGAGCCGACAAGATCACGTCAAACGAGAACCCTTTCAACCCCGCATCTCCCTCATTTCCAGTCACATCCGTAATGAACAGCGTCAACCCGCTCGGCGTCGGAGTAGGCGAAGGACTCGGCGAAGCACTCGGACTCGGACTCGGACTTGGAGACGGACTCGGACTTGGACTTGGAGACGGACTTGGCGTCGGCGTCGGAGTCGGAGTAGGTGTTGGCGTCGGAGTAGGTGTTGCCACCGGCGACGGACTCGGACTTGGACTTGGCGTCGGCTTAGGTGTCGGTGTCGGCGTCGGCGTCGGCGTTGGAGTAGGTGTCGGCGTCGTAGTCGGCGTTGGTGTCGGCGATGGCGTCGGCGTCGGCGTAGCCATATTCTGGACTTCGAGGGCCCCCATATCGACAGTTGAGTTGCGTATACGCGTGAATCCTCGCTGGTCCGTCGTGAGAGCCCCGCCCACGTCGTTCAGAGCGAGGGCATTGCTGCCCGTGTCGATCGCAGGGCTGCCGGCAAGCAGATCGTGGGTTGATGTGATACAGCCACTGCAGCCATTATTGCCCAGCGGGCCGATGAGCGGATCGACGGGCGACGCAACGGTACCCACGATATTGCCGGAGATACCGTGGATGACGCCTATCGAGCCGTCCGACTTTCCGACCAGGCTATGCTGCGAGGACATAAAAGGCCCAAAAACGTCGGGTGAAGTGGGTGCGGCATTAGCCGCGACGATCGAGTTGCGCAATTGCGTATTGCCGTCGCTGTAGATGCCGCCCGCGCGAGCGGCGGTGTTGTTAGCAACCGTCGCGTTGACGAGTTCGACGGGCCCGCCTTCGTTCCGGATGCCGCCACCATCGCCGGCCGAGGTGTTCCCCGAGATCGTCGCGTTAAAGATATACGCGGTCGTCGCCGAGCCGACGGTAATGCCGCCTCCGCCCGCGCCGTTCGAGTTTGGCGTGTTGGCGCTGACTAACCCTCTTGAAAAGATAAGGAAAGGCCCTTGGAATGCGTCGCCGCGATTGACCGTGCCGCACGTTCCGGCGCACAGGGCGATCCCGCCACCCTCATTCGCTCGCACAACGGTATCCCGGAGCGTGAGCGATCCTCCCGACGCATAGATACCGGCCCCTTCAGTGTCGGTGATCGACTTGTTTTGAAAGACGACCGACGAGGTGAGAGTAAGGTTTCCGGACGAGCGGATACCGCCGCCGCCGTCAGCACGGCCGTCGCGAAACGCCATTCCCGAGATATTTACCGTGCCTGTCGTGATATTCATCACGCGGCTGTTGTTTCCCGCCGAAACCGTCACGACGAGGTTAGTGTTGGCGCCGATGATCGTGACGCTCTTGTCGACGACGAGTTCGCTTAGAATATTTATCGTAAACACCTGTGCAAAATCGATAGTCCCGCCTGGGCAGATGTCGACGAGAGCCTGCCGCAGACTGCCCGCCCCGCTATCATTGGCGTTCTGAACCGTTATTGCAGGCAGGCACGAAGGGCTCGGTGATGGCGATGGAGATGGAGATGGAGATGGAGATGGCGACGGTGATGGCGTTGGCGTCGGAGTAGCCGCCGTATCGTCGTCTACGATCGTTAGTGCTGCCGAAGCAGGGTTGCCGATCGTTGCTCCCACGGGGTCAAAGAGAGGCATAAGGAGCATCTCGTTGCCCTCGACCAAGGCATCGTCACACACCTCCACGGGGAAGATCTGGCTCGTCACGCCCGGGCCAAATGTCAGTGTGCCCGTCGACTGTACGAAATCGACACCGGCAGTACATGATGCGCCCATCGTCGCTGTCTGGCCCGACGTGGCGTACTTGACCGTGACGGTTCCGGTCGTTCCACCGCTCCTTGTTACGGTGATATTCGCTTGAGACGAACCGCCCTCTTCTTCCTCGGGCCGGGCGATATTTGATTCTGACTTGAAGTACGAAGCAGAACTGAACTGAACGGTCTGGCCGCCGCAGGTCCCGCCATATCTGACAACGGCGAAATCACCTATATTGCTGCCGTCGTAGGTGGTGCCAGCGACGACGAGACGACCGTCAGCCTGGACCACTACTGACTTTCCTATGTCGACGGCGCTGCCGACCGGTGTTGTTGTGGATCCGCTGCCAAAGCTGGCATCCAGACTGCCGTCGGTGTTATAACGGGCGATCGAGAAGTCAATATTGCCGCTGTTCGATGCCTGTCCCGCGGCGACTATCTTGCCGTCCGGCTGGATGGCGCCGCCATTGATGAGGTTCGCACCAGTGCCGATCGGCGTGAACACGATGCCCGTGCCGCCAAACGTCGTATCGAGCGTTCCATTGGTCAAATAGCGGAGAACGACGTTGTCCGTGCTGCCCGCGTTCGACGCCCGGCCAAATACGACGATCTTGCCGTCCGATTGCAGCTTGACGTCAAACGCTGCATCCGTCCCGGTGTTTATGGACTGCACGAGCGTGCCCGTTCCATTGAAGGTCGTGTCGAGAGTGCCGTCCGGATTGTAGCGTGCGATCGCGATGTCCGGATTGGGGCTGCTGAACTGAACGTAGGTCTGCCCGACCGCTACGATCTTGCCGTCGGATTGGACCGCGAGCGCGAGGATCTCATCATCGACGGCTCCGACCGGGGTTATCACACGCCCTAAAGTGCCAAACGAATTGTCGACCGATCCGTCGACGTTGAATCGCCTTACCCAAAAATCTTGCGGCGTGGTCGAGGGTGAGAATGACTGGTACGAGCCGCCTACCAGTATCTTGCCGTCCGCCTGTATGGCGAGCGCTTTAGGATAGGTCGTAACAGTTCCGGATTCCTGAAAAACAAGCTTTCCGTCGGCATCGAAAGAAGTGTCGAGCGTTCCGTTCGTGTTATGCCGCGTAATGCCAAGCAGGTCGATCACCTGGCCGGTACTGACGTCGCCGAGGGTTACGATCTTGCCATCGGGCTGGATCGCCATCCCGTAGACCTCGTCGTTCGTCGTTGACGGCAGCGTCTGCATCTGTGTCGTCACCTTGCCTGTGCCGCCGAACGTAGTATCGAGCGACCCGTCCGTGTTGTAGCGAACTAATGCAAAATCGTTATCGGGTTGGCTAAGCGTGGTCGTGCCCATCAGCGCCTGACCGGCAACCACGATCTTTTGATCGGACTGTATGGCCACCGCGGCAACTACGTCCGAAGTTGTACCCACAGGCGTAATTACCTTTCCGGTCGTATTGAACGTCGTATCCAGTGCTGTCGGATCGCACGAACCGCCGAGCGGCGCGTTAACATCCGGGTTGGCCGAACTCACCTCGGTCACCTTCGTGAGGCCGAACGCAGCTGCAGCAACAAGGATCAATATCAGAGCCCTTGGATCGATGATCGATAACGTCTTTCGCATGGAATTTTCTCCTTTCACTCCATAGGGCGAGAGCGTCGAGGGGAAGCGCTAACGGCGGACGGGAAATTTTTTCCTACTGCGACTTTCTTGACCTATAATCGTTTGAAAAACGTGGGCGAGCGGGACGATATCACTCAGGTACTAAGCAAGGTCGCGGCGGGCGAATCGCCCGAGCGTTTGCTAGAGCTTGTCTACGACGATCTGCGGCGTTTGGCGGCGGCGTACATGAAGAACGAGCCGTCGGACCACACGCTGCAGGCGACGGCACTCGTTCACGAAGCGTACATGCGGCTCGTCGATTGGAAGAACGTCTCGTGGCAAAATCGGGCACATTTCTTCTCGGTCGCGGCACAGGTGATGCGGCGAATTTTGATCGATCATGCGCGTGCCAAGAAGGCCGACAAACGCGGCGGCCACAAACTCGCACTCGACGAAGCCATAAGCCTCGCCGACGGAGAAGGCATCGACATCCTCGCTCTCGAAGAAGCTTTGCAGACTCTGGAGAAACGGGATCCGCGACAGGCAAAGATCGTCGAAATGCGCTTCTTCGGCGGGTTGTCGATACAGGAAACCGCCTATTTGTTAGGAGTTAGCGAGGCAACCGTCCGCCGAGACTGGACATTTGCCAAGGCGTGGTTCCAACGGGAATTGACGCGCGAATGAGCGACCCGAGCTGGCAAAAGATAAAAGACATCTTCGCCGACGCGATGGAGCTTCCGTCGGCCGAGCGTGAGGAATTCGTCCGTTCTCAGACCGACGACGATGCGATCTATCAAGAGGTCATTTCGCTTCTCGCTGCCTCGGACGAGACCGAACCTATCCTCGAAAAGCACGGCCTCGGCCTCGCCGAACGCGCCGCCGAACAGCCGCCCGATTATCGCGAGCGAATATTCGGCAACTACCGCATCATCCGCGAGATCGGCACCGGCGGCATGGGTTCCGTGTTTCTCGCCGAACGCAGCGACGGAGCTTTTGCGATGCAGGTCGCACTCAAGATCGTTCGGCAGTCTGTAGCCGACTCCGAGTTGATCGAGCGTTTTCGCCAGGAACGCCAGATCCTCGCTTCGCTTCATCATCCGAACATCGCTGCTCTGCTCGACGGCGGCCTGAGCGAAAAGGGCGAACCGTTTCTCGCGATGGAATACGTCGAGGGCCGCACGCTTACCGAGCATTGCTCCGAACTCTCGACCGAAGAGAAACTGCGTATCTTTCTCAAGGTCTGTGCCGCCGTTTCCTATGCGCATCGCAATCTGGTCGTCCATCGCGATCTCAAACCCGGAAATATTCTCGTCACGCCCGACGGCGAGCCAAAACTGCTCGATTTTGGCCTGGCAAAGGTCTTCGAGGGTGATGGAACCGCCGAACAGACGCGTCTCCGTGCGTTCACGCCGGCGTATGCTTCGCCCGAACAGATCCTCGGCGGACGCATTTCGACGGCATCCGATCAGTATTCGCTCGGCGTCATCTTGTATGAATTGCTGACCGGCCAAAAGCCGTTCGACCTCGAGGGCCGTTCGCTCGATGAGATCGTCCGCTCGCTCGAATCCGGCGAGGCGATGTCGCCCTCGGCAGCGGTTCAAAAAACGCACGGCATGGTAACGCCGCTTCCCGGCGACCTCGACAACATTACTCTCAAGGCACTCCGCCGCGAGCCCGAACGCCGTTACACTTCAGTCGAAGCACTCGCCGACGATGTCGAACGCTATCTCGACGGACGCCCTGTCACCGCTCGGCCAAACACGTTCGGCTATCTCGCCTCGCGATTCGTTAGCCGCCACAAGACGCCGGTCATCGCCGCAGCGGTCGTCTTAATTGCTGTAATTGCAGGCCTTACGGCGTCGCTATGGCAGGCCGCGATCGCACGTGCTGAACGCGACCGTGCCGAGCAGCGTTTTCAGGAAGTCCGCCGTCTTTCGACATCGTTCCTCTTTGAGATCGCTCCGCGTATCGAACGCCTCGAAGGTTCGACCGAAACGCGCCAGATCCTCGTGACCCGGGCTCTCGAATACCTAAACAATCTCGCCGACGAAAAGAGCAATGACGCGGAACTCCAACTCGAGCTCGCCCAAGCGTATCAAAAGATCGGCGATCTGCAGGGCAATCCGGCCAAGCCCAATCTCGGCGATTACATCGGTGCCGTCAGCAGCTTCGAACGGGCACGATCGATCATCGCGAACCTGCCGGATTCGTACGAGAACAGGCTGCGGCTCGCGGGCATTTCCAACGCGGTAGCCAAGATCCACTTTGCTCAGCGTCAGATGAAGCTCTCGCTCGAAGAAGCAGAACGTGCCTCGGCGATCTACAAGGACCTGCTCGCCGAGCAGCCGGATTCGATCGAGTTGAAACGCGCGTTCCTGGCAAATCAGGTCGATCACGCCTACACTTACGCGATCAATAATCAGTACGAGATCGCTGTGCCGATGCTCCGCGAAACGCTCGACAGACTGAGTGAATTAGATCAGTCCGATCGTGAGATCGCCCGGCTAAGTGCTTTAGCAACAGGATATTTGAGCAATAGTCTTTCGTGGGACAACAAGCAGGCCGAGGCCGAGGCCGTGAATGAGAAGGCCGTCGTCCGGGCGGCCGATATTGCCGCGCGATACCCGCGCGACCCCGAGGTACAAAAAGCCGTCTACGAGGTGTACACCCTTGCGAGCAGCACTTTTGAGAGCATTAAGAACGATGTCTCGCTCGCGTGGGCCGAAAAGGCCCTCGCCGTCGCCCAAACCGCGTCCGCGATCGATCCGGCGGATGAACAGGGGCGTTTTATTTTGGCCAAGGCCCGCTCGCGTGTCGGTATCACTCTCGGCCTGAACAAACGAACCGCCGAGGCCCTCGCGGCACTGTCGGAGGCCGAGAGATCACTCACCCAACTGATCGAACGCGAACCGCGAAACACGATCTACCTGGACGACCTCAGCGCGATGTACATTCGCCTCGGCGACGTCGAGAAGACGCGAGACCTTAACGCCACGCTCGCTGCTTACCAAAAAGCCGCCGAGGTCTGCGAGCGGCTCGTTGCCCTCGACGAAAAGAACCTCGTAGCCCGCCGCGATCTCGCCCAGGCGCTCAAAAGTGTCGGCGTCACTCAGGAAAAACTTGGCCTCAACGACAATGCCCGTCAGAGCCTCGGCCGTGCTGTCGAGATCGTCGCCCAACTTCGTACGGCCGGGGCCATCGGCAAGTGGGATGACAAGATCTTCACCGAGATGGAAGCCCGCTACGCCGCTCTCAACGCTCCAAAATAGCTACTCGAGCCCCGTGAAATTGATCGTCGTCGACGAATTGAACGTCTGCACGACGGGCGAGAAGCGGTAGCGTTTATTCCGCGCGGTCAACGTGTACTGCTGGCCCGCCTGAACGTTCGTGAACGAGTAGAATCCGAACGAACTCGTCAACGCCGTCCGCTCATTTCCCTGCGGCTCAAACAGTTTGACCTCGACGTTTCTCAGGGCGATCCCGGTCGGCGAAAGTACCTGGCCCGAGATGGTTATCATACTCGAACCCGTCGTTGCCTGGATCGCCTGCGAGAATTCCGACGTGTTCGCCAGATCGGCGTTGTCGCTCGTCGTCGCGGTTATCATCATCTGTCCCTGCGGCGGAGCGGTCGGCAGCGATGCGGTGAACGTCGCATTTCCGCTCGCGTTCGTCATCACGTTCGACAGAGCGCCGAGGTACGTCTGGCCCTCGCCGTGTCCCGAAGGGTCAGCCGCCTGATTCGAATAGAACTCGATGTAGAAACTCGTGTTCGGCGTGCTGTTGAGCGTGCCGTTGATGGCAATGCTGTTTCCCGTGACAACGGCGCTCGTCAGCACGGGGAAATTCTGCAGCGTGTTCGGCCCGGTGTCGCCGTCGCCCTGATCGTTGAACGTTACCCCGTCGTCGCCGAGGTCGATGCCGAGCCCGCCATTCGAATGGATCGAATTGTCGATGATCCCTTTCTTGATACAGGCCACGCCGCCGAAAACTACGGCGACGCCGTCACCACCGTTATGGGCGATCGTATTCGGATGATTTGAACTAAATCCTCCTCCGACGATGTTCGGCCCCGAATTGAAGAAATAAACGCCGTGCAGGGTGTTCCCGAGCGGCCCGGTTCCTGTCGCGTTAGTTCCGATGCGATTGCCCGAGATCTGATTGTCGGCAGCGGTAGGGCCAGAGACCTCGACGCCGTGACGTGAATTACCGGAAATAACATTACCTGCACCGGCCTGCGAACCGCCGACGAAATTCCCGCCGGCGCTATCGATAAACACTCCCTCTTCGCCATTTGGAAGTGGAACGGTACCCGTCGCATCTGTACCGATCAGATTGCCTTGGATATTGATGCCGGTCGCGGCTGAATCGACCCTGACCCACGCTTCGACGGTCCACTGTGATCCGGGCGTAAAGTTAGGCGTGTCGACGTAATCATCGATACCGTCGAGATCAAAACCCTGCAGAACACGGGCCGGCGTGTAGGTCGGCGCCCCGATAAAGAAACCATTGCGGCCATTTCCCGAAATATCTGCGGTCGAACCATCGCCCGGATACCACGCGATCACACCGGAAGGCGGCTGAACGCAGTTCGGAACGACCGCTGGCTTGCATTTGCCCGCCGAACCCGCGTTGTTTATGGTGAGTATCTCGTTCGACGCGAGCGCGCGGTTATACACCGTGACCTCGTCTACGGTGCCCGGAAATCGCCCGAGGCAGCAGTCTTCGCCGCCGATCAGAAATCTGTCGTCGCCGACATAATTCGGGTCGACCGGTGCCGAAGCCCGCTCGATCCCGTTCACAAAAATTCTCGTCGTCTGGCCGTTGTTCGTTGCCGCGACGTGAAAGAACGTACCGACCGTCGCGGGCACTCCCGATTTTAGCGTCTCGCCGGCGTCACCGACGTTTGGCGGCCTATACATCACTCCGAATTCCCCGTCGGCAAAGACAATTCCCCAGTCGCGAAAGCTGCCTGCCGCACCGGCGATCGCGGCTCGTCCGATATTGCGAATTCGCACGCCCTCTTCACGATTACCTGAGATCACGTTGCGTGCGTTCGGATTGATCCCGCCGATGAAGGTCCCCGGAGCCTCGATGCGAACGCCTTCGTCGTTGGGAACCGCGGACGTACCCGTGGCGTTTGTGCCAATGTAATTTCCGAGCACCAGATTCCCTGTTCCCGGCCCACGGATGTCGACGCCCTGGTTACCATTTCCTGAGATAAGATTTCTCGCAGCTACGCTGGTACCGCCGATCCGGTTACCGCTCGCTCCATTGTTGATGCCGATGCCCGACCCGTTGTTAGGAAAAGCGACCGATCCGGCCAGGTTTGTGCCGATTATGTTTCCCTCGATGACGTTGTCGCTGGAACCCGGCATTTCGAGGAATATCCCGTCACCGCCGTTGAATGAAATTAGGTTCCCGGCTCCCGACGCTGTACCGCCGATAGTATTCAACGAGCTATCGACGATCTGAACGCCGGAGTCATTATTTGCGCGTGATGAGGCGCCCGTAAGCGTTGTCCCAATATAATTTCCCTGGATCATGTTGCCCGATCCGCGGACTATCTGGATGCCATCATTATTGTTACCGGATATCACATTTCGGGCCGCCGGCGACGTCCCTCCGATCAGATTGCCGCTCGAATCAACGAGCAGCACACCATGGTCGGCATTCCCCAGGTCGGAGGTCCCCGTGGTATCCGTACCGAGGAAATTGCCGGTGATGACGTTGTTTCCTGTAACGCGTGCATCGATGCCGGATGAGAACCGATTTATTACGAGCCCACGCACGGTCGTGCCGCCGCCCGTGAGCTGCAGCCCCGGGAAGAATCCTCCACCGCCACGCAGTTCGATCCGCAAGACGGCATTGTTGCCGGTCGCCATCGTGTTGGCGCTCGCACCGGGCTGAGTATATCCGTCGACGATCGCCGGGCTCGAGATCGCGGGGAGTGCCGATGTCGGAGCGATCATGTGCGGGCCCGCACCCGGGATCGCGAATGAGATCGTCTGCGTTCCCGGCAGCAGATTCGAGCAGTTGATGGCTTCGCGAAGACTGCCGACGCCCGTATTTGCCGTACTCGTCACCACAACTGAACACCCGAATGGTTCGACAAATTCCCTGCCTGGAACCGTGTCGTCCGAAGGCCATAAGCTTCTTATTCGTTCATCAACAAACATCGACGAGATCCGCGTCGAGACCACCCTTCGCGTCTTCCGATCAGTATCTTCAACTTCGGCCGATACGCTGGCGTAGGGCGGTGCAGAGATCAAGAATGCCGCCGCTATCGAAATAATTGTCAGGTTTTTCATAGTCCTCCCTCGACCGGACGCCAAGGAAGTGCGTGAGAGGAAAGATCGGTGCGCGAAAGAAAGACGCCTGGTGCAAGCCCGCTTGAATGCCGCACGCCGCGAACTGTTTTTCAGGACAGTTTGCGTTTAATCTTGTTAAACTCTTATTTCTCTACAGTATAGCACCGTTGCATCTTCGCTCCAAGGCCGTCTCGCGGCGTCGCGTCCTATATGCAAATGTGCAGATCGAGCCCGAAAACTGACAAATTTCTCAGAAACAGGCCGCGAGAAACACCACGACACAAAAAAAGCTGCCAGACCCAAGCCCGGCAGCATTGTCGATGTCCACACCCAACGGAGAAACGAAATTTGGTGCGGACTATGAATCACGACCGGCCACCTTTCTAGCGTTTTTGGCCTAACCCAGGCCCGCAAACGCCTATTCTCAGTGTTCGGCAGTGTAATTATGCGTCCGATCTATCGCCGAGTATGTCCGCGGGATTACAAACGTTTCGCCTTCAACTTTTTTCTCGATTCTTTGAAAAATCGGCCCGACTGAGGAGAGCCGGGCTTTGAAGTCCTGAGGATCAGTTACGGGGTGGGAGCCCCGCTGCCATCTAGACTGCCACCCCAAATCCCCGCTGTATGTTACGGGCCTAACATTAGGCGCAAAAAGCTGATTTGGGAATTAACCAAAGAGATCACAGAGAGCACGGAGAAAGAACTTGCCCGTCTATGTCCTGTGTGCATATTCCTCTGTGTGCTCTGTGCCCTCTGTGGTGAACTCCTCTCTCTGAGAAAACTGTGCAATCTGTGCATTCTCATACATTCTGTGCAATCTGGCATATCTTTTCCGACGGTTGGTGGGTAATCTTCGTTCCGGTATGAGAACGAACCCCAACGACGAACTTCTACAGAAAAAACAGGCGGATTGCCGCGAGCTTTTCCTCAAATACGGCGGACGCTGCCACGTCAAGATCGAACGCGAGATGCGCGAGCGCGGCTGGACCGACTTTCACCGCCGCGTCCTCTACGCCCGAAAAGGCCGCCCCGGCTGGCCCGACACCCTCGGCTGGAAGGGGGAACCCCGACTGGACCGCAAGCGTCCCGCTTGCATAGCCGCGAACGCGGCTGCATCCCTGTCAGTACCCGCTGCGTTAGCGGCGGGCAATGGCCTCACCCACGACGACTCCACCCCTATCAAAGACATCGCACCGCCCGAGCATCCCAAACGCACCGACCTCCCCGTGGTCACGCCGCCCGCTGACGGAGGCGGTACTGACACGCCCGACCCTGCCTTCGCCCCACCCTTCTTCAAGGTCAAGAAAGACGAGCCTGAGCACCTCGCCGACTTCCGGAAATGGCTAAAACGCGTCTCGCCCGGGATGCAGTGGAACAAGCGTTTTCAGCAGGTGATCTGCGATGCGCTCGATCGCGTCACGAGCGGCGACTGCAACCGGCTGATGCTTTTCGTGCCGCCGCGACACGGCAAGAGCGAACTCGTGACGGTGCGTTACGCCGCCTACCGACTAAAGAAAGACCCGTCGACCAACGTCGTCGTCGCGAGCTACGGGCAAAAGCTCGCCAACACTTTTTCGCGAAAGATCCGCCGCATCCTCTCAGAAGAACACGCACTGACACGCCGCGAACGTGCCGAGGCGCGTGCAAAGAACGGCGAACCGCCCGCAGCGGCGGCCGCACCCATTCCCTCCCAAACTCCTGCCAGAACCACACCTAACACAAGCGCGAGCCAGCAGGACCGCGCTCCCGCCGACTACCCACAGTGCGGGGCTTCGGACGACGAAGCCTCGCCCTTTCCTTTCATCCGTCAGCGTCCGAAAAATTGTGAGGCCGAGTGGGAAACCTCGATCGGCGGCGGCCTGCGTGCGGTCGGCGTGGGCGGCGGCATCACTGGTTTCGGAGCGAACCTGTGCATCATCGACGACCCGATAAAAAGCCGTGCCGAGGCCGAATCGGCCTCTCACCGCGACGCCGTCTGGAATTGGTTCAAGAACGACATCTACACACGCCTCGAACCCAACGGGGCGATGATCCTGATCCAGACACGCTGGCACGAAGACGACCTCGCCGGCCGCCTGATCCGCCAAATGGACGAACCCGGCGGCGAACACTGGGACATCATCGACATGCCCGCAATGGCCGAAAGACTGGACCGCCGCCCTCGACTGGACCGCAAGCGTCCCGCTTGCATAGCCGCGAACGCGGCTGACGTCGGCACGGTCGAGACAACCCTGCAGGATCAAAACACGCCGCCCGATCACGCCGGAGGAACCGGCGTTGGCAAGCGGGACGCTTGCGGTCCAGTCGAACGAGTCGATGCCGACACCGACCTCCTCGGCCGCGCTCCCGGTGAGGCCCTGTGGCCGGAGCGTTATCCCGAACAGCGTCTCGCACAGATCCGCGAACAGCTCGGCACTTACGATTACAGTGCCCTGTACCAACAACGGCCGACGCCGCACGACGGCGGGATGTTCAAACGGGATTGGTTTCGGCAGATCATCGCCGCACCGCCACCGGGTTTGCGTTGGACACGCGGCTACGACCTCGGCGTCACCGCCGGGCCCGATTCGGATTTCACGGCGAGTTACCGCGTGGCGTTCGACCGCGACGGCAATCTCTACATCGACGGCGGCTATCGGGCACGCATCGAGTATCCCACGCAGCGGCGTTACATTTTGGGACGCATCGCCGCCGAACGCGACACCGAACACGTCATAGAAGGCACGCACAACGGCCTCGCTCTCGTTCAGGACCTTCGCCGCGACCCGGCAACCCGCGGCCGCAGCCTGCGTGCACTTCACGAAAAAGAGCCGAAAGCGGCGCGTGCTCTTCGCTGGGTCTCGCTCGCCGAATCGGGAAATCTCTTCCTCGTTCGCGGGCCCCTGAATCAGGAACTGATCGACGAAGCGTGCTCGTTCCCGCTTGGGACGCACGACGACCAGATCGACGCCATCTCTCTCGCCGTCAAGGCACAGACCGATCGAAAACGTGGATTTTGGACCTTTTAGGAAATTATTATGGTATCGGGCCGCAGGCCTGACGCTGTCCGCCGCCTTCGAGTATCCATTGACGAAGGACTGTAACGTCAGCTACATCGACCCGCCCATCACCGCAGTCACCGTTGATGTCGGCTTGGCGGAATGCACAAGCATTCACGATCTGATCGAGTCCCAGAACAACACGACGAAGCCTGACGAGGTCGTCGGTTCGGATCGCGGCATTCGGTTCTCCATTTGGCACACCATTCGGGGGCATGCCGTTCGTCCAGCTCAGCACATCGCCCTCGATGCCGTTGAAGCACAAACCCGGGGCGACCGGCGGTTCGTCGTTGTAGATAGTTGCAGGCGGACGGCCCGCGGCGACGGTGCAGCCAACGGCATTCGTAAGATCGAGAAAAAACGTTTCGTCGAACTCGTGGTAGATCTCGCCCTTCACAGAAACCGGAACGACTGCGGTCTCCTGCCCCGGAGCGAACGTGATATCAACGCTGTTTGCAATGTAGTCCTCAGGAGCAAAAGCAGTTCCGTCGGCTGTGCTTGCTCTCACCGAACATGTCCCAGACAGGTCACCGGTGCGTCTTACGGTGAACGAAAATTGGGTTGTCAGGAGACTGCCCTCGGCCCCCTCGGGTGCGAGGGAGACGGCGACCGCCGAATTCGAGATATCAGAGCGAGCCGCGGAATATTCGGACATGCCGAAGTTGAGAGCTACAACGAAAATCACCGAGACAGCGAGACGCGAGAGAACCCGATTCATCGATCTTTTCCTCCGAAGAAACTCAGGATATTGGAGATGTACTGCGAAGTCAACAACTTACGGATCTTCCGGCTTTCGCACGCAGCAGCGGAGCAGTTCGGCGACGCTCCATGCCTGTGCGGCGGCGCCGCGAGGATGATGCGGGGCATCGCCATCGAATATCTCGCTGACCTGGCCGATCATCGCTTCGTGCAGGTGTTCGCGCAAGGGGGCGAGCATCTCTTCGATCGCGGATTCGGCACGCGGATCGACCGAGTGGACCTTTCGATAGGCGTCGATGAAATGGCCGATCGGCCACGACCACACAGTGCCCTGGTGATAGCTGCCGTCACGCTGCAGCGGCGAGCCGGTGTAGATGCCGACGTAGCTCGGGTCGTTCGGAGAGAGCGAACGCAGGCCGACGGGCGTGAGCAGTTCGGCTTCGACGCGGTCGACGACCTTGCGCGCACGCGCCGTGTCGAGCATCGAGTGAGGCAGGCTGACGGCGAAGATCTGGTTGGGACGTATCGACGCATCGCGCTCCTCGCCGTCCACAACATCGTACAGGCATTCCGCATCGGCGTTCCAAAACTGGCCGACGAAGCTCTCCTTGGCGATCTCGGCCATGTCGGCGTAGTCGTCGGCTTTCTCGCCATCGCCAAAACGCCGGGCAAAGCTCTCCATCACGCGCAGGGCGTTGTACCACAGTGCCTGGATCTCGACCGGCTTGCCGCGCCGCGGCGTGACGACCCAGTCGCCGACCTTGGCGTCCATCCACGTGAGCTGATGGCCTTCGGCACCGGCGGCGAGCAGGCCATCGGTGTCGAGATGAATTCCGTACCGTGTGCCCTTCACGTGCCACTCGACGATGTCAGCGAGCCGCGGATACAGCTCGCGAAGCGTAGCCTCGTCATCAGAAGCCTCAACGTACGCACGGACCGCTTCGAAATACCACAGCGTCGCGTCAACCGTATTGTAATCAGGCGTTTCGCCCTCATCGGGAAAGCGGTTGGGCAGCATACCTTCCGAGATGTGCCGGGCGAATTCGAGCAAGATGCCGCGGGCGACGTCGTGGCGATTGGTGGCCAGTGTCAGCCCTGCGAGGGCGATCATCGTATCGCGGCCCCAGTCGGAGAACCAATGATATCCCGCGATCACCGACTGCCCGTGGCCGCGTTCGACGATGAACTGATCGCTCGCCAGAACGAGCGGCCAGAGCGACTCGTCCTTGACCTCGGAACGCACCACGATATCGGCACGCCGCCGCAACTCGGCCTTCTCAAGCTCCGCCGCCTGCGAAGCAAGCCGCTGCTTGGTCGAAGCTATGACCACGGCTTCCGAAGCCAGGTCGAAGCTCAGCGAGAACGGCTGAAAGAGATCTTCGTGGTGGTCAAATCCGCGTTCGCGCTCGATCGCGTATTCGAAATTGCGGTACCAGACGCCGGTGCGCTCCACCGCTGCTCCGCCGTGTGCGAGATACAGCGTGGGCATGTCCTCGTACGGCGCGAATCCAGTCCAGCCCGCTCCCGACATATAGCCGGCACCAAATCCGGCCTCTGCCTGACGCAGGTGATGATGATCGCGAAAGGCCATGAACGGCCGGAGCTCGAGCCGGCAATCGACCTCGCTGCCCGAGCGATCACTGACACGCCATCGGCAGACGGTCGTGTTCTCGCCATAGACCATGAAGATAGACCGTTCGATCTCGAGCCCCGCGACCTCGTACGTCCACCGCGGGAAAGGGTCGAGCCGAAACGAGGTCATGTGCCGATAGCCTTCGGGATGGACCGCTCCGGGATATACATCGCACGAGATCTGAAAGCGTTCGCCGCCGATGACGAGCGTTTCGTCAAAACGCGAGAGCATCACGACACGCCCGAGCGGCGGCCGCGTCGCCGCGACCAGCAGACCGTGATATCGCCGCGTGCCCGCACCGGCAACGCTCGACGAAGCGTAGCCGCCGATGCCGTTGGTCTCGAGCCATTCGCGGGAAATGGCGGATTCAAAGTCGCTGCAAATGTCGGCGCCGAGTTGGATCATGAGTTCAGGTGTACCGACATTATAAACTCTTGGCCGCCGCGTTCTGAAAACTCACCGCCCCGCGTTACGAAAATGAAATGCGGCATGATACCGCACGCGATCTCTTCTCGCCTTAGCGTACAAGGGCCGGCCAACACCGCGCCCGTCCATCAACATACGGAGATACGCTCAAATGGCTACGAATATTGCGGATATAACAAATTTCGGACTGACCCAACGACACTCGCGAGCACAGATCGAACACAGGTTCTTTCTCGCCTTTGCGATAGCATTCCCGCTGATCACGGTGCTCGGCTTTCTGCCGAACTACATCTTCGACCTGCCGTACAAGGCAGCCACCCCGATGGCCCCGATCGTGATGGCACACACGCTCTCGATGGTCGCGTGGATCGTGCTGTTCTCGGTACAGGCGACCCTGATCTCGGCGAAAAAGGTGCGGCTGCACATGACTCTGGGCATGGTCGGCGTGCTCCTCGCCGCGGCGATGATACCGCTCGGACTGCTTACGGGCTATCACTCGCTGGTCAACCAGCGCGGCTTTCCCGGCTTCACGCCCGAGGAATTCCTGATCGTGCCGGCGGGCGATATGGTCACGTTCGCAGTACTTTTTGCCGCTGCGATCTATTACCGAAAGAATGCCGCGGCACACAAACGCCTGATGCTCGTGGTGATGCTCAATTTCCTCGCACCATCGACCGCGCGGATGCCGCTGCCGTGGATACCCGACCTCGGTGCGATCTGGCTCTTCGGATTGCCGGCGGTGATCGGCCTTGTCATCCTCGCTGCGGATACATATCTGAACGGCAAGATGAACCGCATCTTCGCCGCGGGCCTGGCGTTCATGATCGCGTCGGGGCCGGGCCGCGTGGCCATCTGCCGCACAGAGTGGTGGACGGAATTCGCCCGCAGCCTTGTGTAACAAAGAAAAAGGGCGGCTGGATCGCTCCGCCGCCCGCGTGTGAATTGAATGCCGGATGCCTACTCGATGCCGACGAAATCGACATTCGTCAGATTGGTGTCGATCTGCAGGATCTTGGCGCTAAAGCGGTAGCGCTTCGAGGCGACGGTCAATGTGTAGGTGTCGCCGGTGCGAACCGCGTCGAACGAGTAGAGCCCGAACGAGCTGGTCGTAGCAGTTCGTCGAACGCCCTGCGAATCGATCATCGAGACGACCGCGTTTCGCAGATTCTGCCCGGTCGGCGTCGTGACGCGGCCCGAGACAGTTACGTCAGACGAGAAGATATAGGCCGAGCCCTGCAGAGTGTTGGCCCCGATCGTGTCACCGATCGAACCGATGACCGCGTTGTTCTGCGTGAATCCTACGCCCGCCCCGAACGAGTCATCGGACCCGCCGTCAGCCGCGACCAGCTTCTGCGATTGCGTCCAGGTCGTGCCCGAACGTCCGAAGATGTACGCCGAGCCCTGACGTACGTTCGAGCCGTCGGTATCGCCCGCCGCGCCGATCATGACCGTATCACCAGCCACGAAGACCGCATTACCGAACGAATCTCCCGCAGCACCATCCGCCGCGACCAGCTTCTGCTGCTGAGTCCACGTCGTGCCGCTTCGCGTAAAGATATACGCCGAACCCTGTTGAAAATTGATGCCGACGTCCTGCAGCGTACCGATCGCGGCCGTGTTGCCATCGATCGAAACGCTGAAACCGAAATAGTCAAAGGCCGTTGCGTCGCTCGCAACGAGCTTGGCCTGCTGCGTCCACGTGGTGCCCGAACGCGTAAAGACATAGGCCGAACCTTGCTGAACGTTGGCACCGGTCGTGTCCTCGGTAGCACCGACGATCACGGAATCGCCCGAGATGGCGACCGCATCGCCAAAGTAATCGAGCATCGCACCATCATTCGCGGTGAGCTTTGCCTGCTGCGTCCAGGTCGTGCCGCTGCGCGTGAATACGTATGCGGAACCCTGATCGATCACCGCATCGTTGTCATCCGAGGCTGCACCTACGACAAGCGTATCGCCCGCGATCGCAAGCGAACGGCCAAAGATATCGTTTGCTTCGCCATCGGCCGCAACGATCTTCTGCTGGAGAGTCCAGGTAGTGCCGCTGCGCGTGTAAACATAAACCGAGCCCTGATTGACCTTGTTGTCGACCGTATCGCCAAAAGCACCGACGACAGCCGTATCACCGGAGATCGCCACGTACGTTCCATAGGCGTCATTCGATTCGCCGTCGGCCGGAGTGAGCTTTTGCTGCAGTGTCCAGCTGCCGCCCGTCAGAGCGTAGACATACGCCGCACCATTACGCGAACTCGACGCCGCGTTGGCGTTAGCACCGACGATCACCGTCGTACCCGAGATCGCGACGCTACCGCCGAACTGATCACCCGCCAGGCCATCACCGGCCGAGATCTTTGTCGACCCGCCAAAGGCTACGATGGCCTCACTGCGGAACGGCCGACCGATCTTCTCGTCGTCGGCAAAATTTCGGAACTGGGTATCACGGCCTTTTCGCAACGCCGCGAGCGTCGAACCTTTGAACAACGGCGCGCTGCCTGCTGCCACAGCCGTATTCTCGACAGCCGAACTAAAAACGAGTGCGCCGGCGATCATCGATGCGATCGCAAACGCCGCAAAGACTCTACCGGAAAAAACTCTGCCGATGCCGCTCGGGCATTTACTGCTCTTCATATTCGAACTCCTTTGCGAGGTAAACAGTGTTGTTACTCGTGGTACTCACAATTATATCCATCGCGAGCCAAAAACTTCAACTGTTTTTACGGCGGGAAGCATCTCGCCCGAGATCCGCAGATCTCAATACCGTCACCTTCGCGTAAACACGATTATACAACGCCTTTGACGCATCGAAAGAGGCTAAAGCCGAGAAAATATTCCGGCCGCGTATCGGCGGCGTCGGGGCATTCATGCAACCGGCTGTTTACTCAATAGATAGTAATGCGAGAAGTCTGGAAAAACATTCCATCCTTCTCCGATCAGAACAGCCGAAAATCACCTAGGGACCGCCTTGGGGCTACGAGAAAAAAAGGCCGCCGGGAAGGCAGCCTTTTTCTTATGCAGTCAAGTTAAGTGGCCTTATTATCCAAAGCTACCGAACTCGAACAACTCCATCCATGTGCGTCCGGATAGAGGTCTGAGGGAAGCTTCGCCTCCAGCCGCGGGCGAGTCAGGTCGCGTGGTGGTCGGGCCTGTCGGTCCGCAAACCGGTTTCGGCGGGAAGTTGCCAAGCACGTACCCGGCGATCACCGTCACGTCTCCTGCGTCGATCGCTCCGTTTCCGCATTCGTTGAACTCAGGCGTACGGTTCACATCTGCTGCCTGGAACTGTGCTCCTGCGGGTATCGGAGGCAGATTGCCCAACACGACATTTCTTATGTAAGTAGCGTCGTTTGAGAGAACGACGTTATCGCCGTTAGGCCCGCCGTTGGCGTCAACGACGTCGCCTTCGACGCGTTGGCTGGCTACGCCGTCATCGTTCAGGATGGTAGCGGTTCCAGTGCCGCCTGCAATGACGCCATTGGTGATACCGGAGATGTTCATTGTGAACGTCTCGTGCGGTTCGACCACGGTGTCGCCGACCACATTTACCGTCACCGTCTTGGTGGTCTCGTTCGGCTCGAATGTGACGCTTCCGCTCGTCGCGACATAATCGCCCGGAGCGATCGCGGTTCCGTTCGCCGTTGCGTAATCAAGCGTCGAACTGAACGCCGTCGGGTTACCGCTTCGTGTGAACGTAAACGTAAAGCCGGTCATTCCGGAATTGTTCTCATTCAAGCTAATGCTGTTCACCGAGAATCTCGGCTCGACATCGTCGTTAAAGATCGTCCCGATACCGTCGCTCTCGATGACTCGAGCGTTGACCCAATTCGATAGTCGAACGATAAATACCTCATTCGGCTCGAACATAATGTCGCCATTGACCGTTACATCGATGTACTGAAGCGTCGGCGAATCGTGGCTGAAAATGATCTGTCCCGACTTCGGAACGTAATCAGTCCCGCCAGTAGCTGTGCCGTTGACCGTCGAGAAGCTTACGGAGCTGGATGGTTGGCCTAGTCCCGGGAGCTGATCGATCGTAACCGAGAATCTGAAAACCTTGGTTCCGGCATCGCCCTCATTCAGCGTTACGTTTGTGATCCTGATCTGGGGATCTTCGGGCCCGGCAGGATTCGGGAACGCCACGGCCCGGTTCGAGGAGTTTGGAAGTTGATCGTCCATTTCTCCGATAAAAGTACGGGCTCCCGTCGCGACATTTACGCTGTAGAGATCCGAATATATATCTGATCCGTACATTACTACGTCCATGTGGTTATAGCCCATTGCAAAGCTCTCGCAGACCTTCTCGTCAGTACTGATCGGAGTGATCGCTTGCGTATCGACATTGATGGCTTCGAAAATGCTGGGACAGTTGCCGGACGAGTGATAGAGCGTACCATTCCCGTGAAACGCTATCGTCTCACCGTCATCACCGTTGCCGAGTGCGAATGCCGGCGTCAATGCTCCTGTGGTTGTCGAGATAGTGTATAGCGTCTCAGGTGGCGAACCGCCGTCGCCGCTCACGCCATACAGAACGCCGTTCTGACGGAATGAGATCGACGAGATCGCATTCGGCATAGTACCGACTGCGGTCGCCACGCCAGTGTTCGGATCGAGTGTCGCCAGAAGGCGCGAAGGAGGCCCGCCGCCTTCGGGTCTGGTTTGGTTATTATTGTTTAGCTGAAGAACTGCGAACAGAACGTCGTCACCCGGACGGAAAGACATTGACAGGCAACGTCCAACTGTCGATCCCGGCAAGGTTATTTGAACGAGATCAGACAGATTGGCATTTGTGATGTCGATCTTGTAGACCTTCGTTTCGCTCGGCGTGCCAAATCCGTTCGAACACCCATACGCAAATGCGGTCGGTGGTGGCGTCGGCGTAGGCGTAGGCGTAGGCGTCGGCGTCGGCGTTGGCGTTGGCGTCGGAGTCGGAGTCGGAGTCGGCGTAGGCGTCGGTTCCGGCTTACAGGTTTGCGAATATCTCACGGCGGACCCGTCTGGGAACCCGCCGGTACCTAAGAAGTATTGGCTGCCGTATAAGCCTGATTCATCCTCTATCCCGGCAACGGCACCGTACGGAATTTGTAGCCCGAGCGGCCGACGAATGCCTCTCTTTTCCGGCTTGGCCGGACGGTTACGACCGGCCTGCTCGGTAGGCTCTACATGCATGTAGTGGGCCTCAATGTCGCCGGACCCCTCGAATATCTTGATCTGGAAGGTATTCTCGCCGCCATCGGAATACAAAGGTATACGGTTGAACTCGACAATAAATACCCGATTTCCAGGTGAACCCGTCGTCTGATAGAAAATACCCGAGCCCTTGTCTCCATCCGTCGGATCCAGATCTTCCCAATATCCGGCAATGACTCCGTTGGGATCTGAGAAGCTTGGCATCGGAATGCCGGTGCAGCATCCGTTCGATTGATTCGGCAGAACCGTCAAGAACCCATTCGACGAGATGTAGATCTGAGAATATTCAGTGCCGAAATAATTGAAAGTAAAGCCTAGCGGGATAGCGCTACTCACCTCGTCGTCGTCGAGCTCGACATAAATACCCGTGCCTGTGATGCTCTGCAGATCGAATGTCGGCGTACTCTGTTCGTACGTAGTCTCGCAAACAGGCGGCTGGATCGGGATCTCGACCGATCCTATTTCCGAACCGTCGCCTTCAAAAGCGTTAGGTATCGCCGGGTCATCCAAAGGGCGGGGCTCTGTCCGCTGATCCTCATTGAGCGGCGAATTCCCCTTGTCGATCGCCGGACTGCCCGGCAGCGGCCTATGCGTCAGGGTCGAACCGCCGAAATTCGAAAGAGGCGTCAGCAGCGGGTCGATAGGTGAGCCCGAAGTGCCGATCTGATCCTGCGATCCGGCAGAAAAGCCCGTCGCGGGTCCGACGACACCAATGAGGTTATAGCCGCCCGAACTAAACGAGCCGAGAACGTCAGAAAAAATTGGGTCGCCGGCCGGATGCTGTATCATGCCGCCGCTCTCATTATCGGCGATCAGAGTGTTGCTAACCGTGACACTTCCGTTTGATCCGGTTGGGCCTTCTGCAAACGGGAGCGAGTTCGTCACGCCCGCACCTTCCGGCGCACCGGCGACGTTTTTCGTTATCGTGGTATTAAGCAAGTTGACCTGGCTTCCCTGGTTAAATATGCCTCCGCCATACGGAGGAATACCCGATGGTGCGTTGGATCTTCGGTTATCCATCACGGGCGCTGTGCTGTTACCTGAAACTGTAGAATTCGTGAGGCTGACGTAGCCCTGAAACGCGGGACCGTCGGGCGCGTTCACGTTGCTGCCGAATGATTCCGTAAAGATACCGCCTCCGGCAACATACCCCGTGCGGTTTCCCAGGATGGTCGAACGCGTGATAAAAATATCTCCGCCGATGTTGTAGATGCCGCCACCGAGGCCGCTGCCGCCGTCAGGAGCCTGGGGCGCCTCAGGGGAAACGGGAATAGCAGGTCCGAACGTTTGATTGAAATCTACCTCCGAGTCGGTCAGATTGATAACGCCGAGCGGACTAGCGGAGTCACCGCGGGCGCGGGCATTCGGGATCCTGAAGTTAGCAATGCCTCCGCCTTCGCCGAATCCACTGTTATTTTCGACTATGTACGACCTCGTGATATTTACTGAGCCGTTGTTGTTCTGCAAACCCCCGCCTGGGGCTCCGGCAGAGAAATTTCTTCCGATGAAGCACTCAGTGATGGTGACGTTAGCTCCATAGTCGACCAGCAGTCCACCGCCCCCGAGAATTCCTTCCGGCGCGTTGGATCCCGCAGAATTTGCCGGCCGCCTCTCGACGAGATTAGAGCAGTCAAATATTGCGGTGTTATATAGATTTAGAGCATTAAACGAAGACACAAAAATGCAGCCACCGCCTAACGCCCTGCCATTTTGGATGTATAGATCGCGGAGAGTAGCCGTGATCTCCCCTTCGGGGCTCGCGATCGTGCCTTCCGGCTGTGGGCGGGTGTTGACGCCATCAATGTAGAATACGCGCGAGTTGTTCTCACCACTGATAGTTACATCGCCGCCGTCGCCATCGATCGTCAGATTTCTGTTAATCAAGATCTGTCCGCTCGTTAGCTGGATGTTAACAGAAAAGCCCTCCGGGGAATTCGGCCGTTCTGAACGCGGAGGCGGCGTTATATTGAACGTGATCGTGCTGCCGTCGCACGCGTCGATCACCGCTTGACGCAAGGTGCCGGATCCCGAGTCAGCCTCGCTGGTCACGACCGGGTCATTAATACAGCCGACCGGCCTATTGGCGGTCACGGTCGCAGGAGCTTCTACTCTTTCGCTGGTGGTCCGACGATCCAAACTCGCGGCGTCACTCTTCAGCCCGAGGAGCTTTGTGATCGATCCGGAAACCGAGGCGGCGGATGCTGACCTCCCGGCGATCCCAAATATCAAACTCGCGGTTACAACGAACGCTAATAATAAGACGCTTACGAATGCGCGGCGATAAGTAATCTTGGCTGGCATATGACCCTCTCCTTGATCTGACAAAAGCCCCGCTAAGGACCAACAGACGGCTTCCCGCAACTCACGAGCGGCCGCATAAAAACAGCATTTTTAATATCTCAAATAAGATTGAATTATCTAGAGTATAGCGCAGTTTTGCTGAACTCCAAGAGCCGATTAGACTTGGCTCGTGAGGTTGCGCAGCTCTTTGACGTTAGGCGTTAAAAACTCCTACGAGCAGTTTAGACCTTCGAACCGGTCTTTCGCCCTTCCATCAATGGCGTTGTCGGAAAGAATAAGGTCGTGGGCATTTGGTTATGAGGGGGGCGACGTCAGCGAACTTTGGTGACACCAATCAATATCCGGCGAAACAAAAATTCTATGAGCCGCAGATCTCGTCGATTGCTTCGCCGTATTTTTCGTCGATGACGGAACGCTTTATTTTGAGGGTCGGGGTCATTTCGCCCTTGTCGATGGAGAATTCTTTCGGGAGAAGGTAGACGCGTTTTACGCGCTCGTAGTCGGCAAGCTCGCGGGTCAACTCGACCGCGTCGCGTTGAACTCGCTTGATAAATGCGGGGTCGTCAGCGAGTTCCTCACGGGGCCGATTGACCTCATGGCCGAGTTCCTTCATTTCCTCTTTGAGAGCTTCCCAGTCCGGCACGATCAGAGCTCCAACCTGCTTGCGGCCCGAACCGACAACGACCGGCTGCGAGACGAGCGGGCTTTGCTTGAGCAGGCTCTCGACCTGAAGCGGGGCGATGTATTTTCCGTTCGAGAGCTTGAAGAGATCCTTGATGCGGTCGGTGATGTAGAAATGGCCGTCCTCGTCGATGTATCCGACATCGCCGGTGTGATAAAAACCTTCGGCATCGAGAGCGGCGGCTGTTGCTTCCGGGTTCTTGTAGTAACCGGTCATCACGTTTCGGCCGCGGATCAGCACTTCGCCATCGGCCTCGGCGATCTTCATCTCGATCCCTTCAAAGGGCTTTCCGATCGATCCCACTTTATTGTCCTCTGGCCTATTCGCACACGTCACGCAGGCCTCGGTCATGCCGTAGCCCTGCAGGATCGGAATGCCCGCTGCCCAGAATGCATAGCTGAGTTTCTTCGAAAGCGGAGCCCCGCCAGACACGAAGAACCTCAATTCGCCGCCCACGCCTGCACGCCATTTCGAGAAAACCAGCCGGTTAGCGACGGCATGCCTTGCGGCGAGTCCGGCCGCGATCGGCGTGCGCGTGTCGACCGCCGCCCAGTATTCCTGGCCGACGTCGAGAGCCCAGTCAAAGAGCTTGGTCTTCCAACCGCCTGCGGCCTTCCCCTTCTTGACGATCTTATGATAGACCTGCTCAAAAAGCCTCGGAACGGCGGTCATGATCGTTGGTTTCACTTCCTGCAGGTGCGAAGCGATCTGATCAAAGGCCGAACAATAATGGATCGAAACGCCGTTCGAGCAAAGTACGTAAAACACCGTCCGCTCGAAAATGTGCGAGAGCGGAAGCACGGCGAGGCTCCGGTCAGTCGACTTGATCGGAAGCCCGCGAGAAATCGAAACGATGTTCGAAACGAAATTCTCGTGCGTGAGCATCACGCCCTTCGGTTCGCCGGTCGTGCCCGATGTGTAGATGATCGTTGCGAGGTCGGATGTCTCGAGTTCCCCGAGCGAGCGCTCGACCGTTTCGGCATCGATCTTTCGGTGACCATCGCCCTCTTCTTCGACCTGTCCGAGCGAAATCGCCCGGCTGTTTCCATCGGGCATTCCGTCTGCTTCGAAGAAGATCAGCTTTTCGATGTGCTCGACCGACTGGATCGCGTTCTCGGCGTGTTTCCAGAGCTTCTTGCCCGAGATGAAGAGCATCTTCGCTCCGGAATTTTCGAGGATAAATCTGATCTGCTCGACCGCCTGCGTTGTGTAGATCGGAACGTTAACAGCCCGCAAGCTCAAGATCGCGAGGTCGACGAACGACCACTCCGGCCGATTCTCCGAGATGATCGCCACGCGATCGCCGGCTTTAACACCGAGAGCCGCGAGGCCCATCGCGATCCGCTTGACCCGCTCGATGATGTCGTCACCTTTAAGGTATTTCCACGCATCATCGACCTTAAAGGCCAGAGCGTCGGGTTTGTTATGCCTGCGAAAAGATTCGAAGCAGTAGTGCGGAATGGTCTGCGGCAGCGTGTCAAAGCCTATGAGATTTTCGGCGGTCATCAACGATCCTTATCGAACTATTACGTAATTTTTACAGAACGCCGACCGCAAGTCCAACAGATACAAGGGTCAATACGGCTCAGAGTCCGACGTTTTTGAGTGCCGGATACGCTTTTACATATCGGGAATACGAGTCGTTCAATACGCGAGACGCATCATCATTCGGCTCGATCGTGTGCTGCGTACGATTGGCGAGGCGGCACGCTTCGTCGACGCTCGGCCAAACGCCTGTACCAACTCCTGCGAGGATCGCGGCTCCGAATGCCGCGCCTTCGTCGGCCTCGATGGTTTCAGAAGCTATCCCGTAAACGTCCGCCTGGATCTGCCTCCACACTG
This sequence comes from Acidobacteriota bacterium, assembly GCA_041940165.1. Classification (GTDB taxonomy): domain Bacteria; phylum Acidobacteriota; class Blastocatellia; order Pyrinomonadales; family Pyrinomonadaceae; genus OLB17. The sequence continues at coordinate 302,749 of JBGTSR010000003.1, read as the reverse complement.
ACGAATGCGAACCGCCGCCACCGAGCCTTATCCTATCGACCTCGACCCCGAGCGAACGAAATATCTCGAGCGAATCGCGAAGGCTGAACGCCACGCCTTCCATCACGGCGCGGGCCATATGACCGCGAGTATGGCTCGCCGTCAACCCTATGAAAGCGGCTCGTGCATCAGGGTCGAGATGCGGCGTCCGCTCGCCCATCAGATATGGGAGCCAAAGCAATCCGTCCGAACCCGGAGCGATCGCCGCGGCCTCTTCGCCAAGCTCGACAAAGCTCCTCCCACCGCCAAGATTATCTCGAAACCATTTCAAGCTAAGCCCGGCTCCAAGCGTGACGCCTGTCATGTGCCAACGGCTGGGAACGGCGTGACAAAGCGTGTGTGTGCGGCCCTTCAGATCAAGCTTTGGCTGCTCGGTGACGGCGAAGATCACGCCCGAAGTTCCGATCGTCGCGCTCACCATTCCGGGTGCTGCGATGCCCATGCCGATCGCACCCGCAGCATTGTCGCCGGCACCGGCGAAGACTGGCGTTCCGACGGCGAGGCCAGTTTCCGCGGAGCCTTCAGCAGAGACACTTCCCGTTCGCTCGATCGATTCGAAAACCTCCGGCACCATCGACCGGTCGATCTCCATTGCGTCGAGCATTTCGTCAGACCATCGTCTGTTCCCGACGTCGAACAGCAGCGTTCCCGACGAATCGGCCACATCGCTCGCCTTATCGCCGGTCAGCCGAAGCCGAACGTAATCTTTTGGCAGGAGAACGGTCGAAACACGTTTCCAAGCCTCGGGCTCAACCTCGCGAAGCCAGATGAGTTTTGGAAGTGTGAATCCAGTGATCGCGGGATTGTAGACTAGTTCGATTATGCGTTCGCGGCCGACCTTTTCAGTTATTTCGCGGCATTGGTCAACGGTTCGCTGATCGCACCAGAGCAATGCAGGCCTGACGACCTTATCTGTGGCATCGAGAAACACCGAGCCGTGCATTTGGCCTGAAAAGCTAACCCCCGCGATCGCATCGGCTTTTATTCCAGCAGCCAGAACTCCGCGGATCGATTCGCACGCGGCTCGCCACCAATCCGCCGGATCCTGCTCGGCCCAACCGATATGCGGAGAAGCAAAAGGTTCGTGTTCGGCGTTCGCGGACGCGGCCACACGGCCATTCGCGTCGATCGCGACAGCTCGCGAACCGCCGGTTCCGATGTCGATGCCAAGCAGGTACATCTACTTTAAATTTCTTGGTGGAGCGGTGGAATCGCGAAGCAATAGCGAAGTGGGAACCTTTACCTCGATCCCATTCTGATGAGGTTTTTCGATGGTCAGAAGCAGAGCTTCGACCGCCATGCGGCCGATCTCGACCCGTGGCGAATTGACCGTCGTGAGCGCCGGCTGCGAAAGGCTCGCAAATTGAATGTCGTCAAAGCCTATGACAGAAATATCCTCAGGCACGTGCAGTCCCGCGTTCTTGAACTCCTGCATAGCTCCGAGGGCCATCATGTCGTTGGCAACTATGACGGCGGTCGGTCGGTCTTTTTCGGCGAGGATCTGTCGCGCCGCGTCGGATCCGCCTTCGAAACGAAAATCGCCTTCGAAAAGCTGTGGCTCCCGCCCGTTTGGCAGGTGCTTTTTCATCGCATCGCGAAACGCCTTCCATCGGACACCGGCCGAATAGATCTCGTGAGCACCGCCGATGTGAACGATATGCGTGTGCCCGAGTGAAACGAGGTGCTTCACCGCTTCGTCGATGCCTGCGGCGTAATCGAGAATAATGTTGCTAACCTTTTCTCCAACGAAACCGAGATCCTGGAAGACAAATGCGGTCTTCTTTCGCTTTGCCTCGCGGATCAGAGCCTGATCAAATTCCGCGATCATCAGGATGATGCCCGCGACTTTCATTTGGATCAGCCGCTGTACGTACTCGAGCGTACGCTCGGTCTCGTAATTGGTATTGAGGAGGAAGAGATTATACCCGGCGCCGATCACCGAAGCCTCGACGCTCTTGATGATCTCGGGAAAGAACGGATTCGAGATGTCTGAAACAAGCAGGCCGATGATCTTGCTCCGCCCGAGAGCGAGCATTTGAGCATGCGCGTTCGGGTGATAGCCGAACTTCTTGATCGCCTCTTCGACCTTTTCGCGCGTTGCGTCGGCAACGTATTTCGTTTTGTTGATCACATGCGAAACGGTGGCCGTCGAAACGCCCGCTTCGCGTGCAATATCCTTGATCCGCATCCGTTAGACGGTAGATTAAATCGGTCTAAAAATCAAAATAAAACGCCCTAGAAATCGAAGTTGTCGACATTCTCTTTATTAAAGATAAATGGCTTGCCGAGCCGCACTTCGTCATCCACGACCTCAATGTCACCGAGGCGTCCGGCCTTCAGTGTCTTATCACCTTTCTTGAAAGTTCCGGAATCGAGCGCGTGCGAAGCAAAAACTGTCAGATAGCCGAGATCGCCCGTGTTCCACAGAACGATGCTGTCCACGATGCCGTCTTTGATATACGGCTTGCACATATTCGGCAGCGAAAGTCCCGTGACCTTCACGTCGGTCCGGTTCGATTGCTTGACGGCTTCCGCAATGCCCGGAACAGCCGGGGCGGCAATGCCCATCACGACTTTGACGTTGGGATAGACCTTCAGTACGTTCTGCGTTTCCTGGAATGCACGATCGCGATCGCCGTCGCTCGGCTGGATGGTAACGAGCTTCATGTTCGGATACTTTTCGGCCAACCGCTGGCGGATGAACTTGATCCACTCGTTTTGGTTTGCCGCGCTCAAACTCGCCGTGATGATCGCGAATTCGCCCTCGCCGCCCATGATCCTCGCAGCTTCGTCGGTAAGCGTCTCGCCGATCCCTTGCGGAGTCGCCTGATTGATCAATACATCGCGTGCATCTTTTTCGGCGTCAGCATCCCACGTCACGACCTTGATGCCTTTCTCGCGGGCCTTTCGAAGCACCGTCGAAATGCCCTCCTTATTCTCGACGCTGACCGCGATCACATCGACACCGCGAGTGATCCACGCCTCGACGACCTCATTTTGTTTCGCCGGATCGAGATCGGTCGGGCCATCCCACAAAAGCTCTGCACCGAGTTCTTTCGCGGCCTCCTCGGCCCCTTTTCGGCAGCTGATGAAATACGGATCGCCCTTGGCCTTCGGCATCATTGCGATCACACTTTTCTTGCCGCTGGCCGCAGGGCTTTGTGCCGTTGCAGGCGTAGTTCCGGCAGCGGGCCGATCCTCTTTTATCGAACGCACGAGCAGCCAATTGCTGCCCGCCACGATAAGCGCCGCCGCGACTATTACGCCGCTGAGTACTCCGACTTGCCAATTCTTCACGTCAAATTCCTCCTGAGAGATCTGCTCGACTTTCGGCCGCAAAGCTCTTGCCTTTGAAAGCCTGTCGAACAGGATCGTTGCAACGAGCAGGACGCCCGTCAAAATACCTGAAAACTCCGCCGGCTGGCCGCTCAATCGCAACCCATTTTGCAAGATCACGATAGCGAACAGACCCAGCACCGTTCCGAGTACCGTTCCTCGCCCGCCAAAGATCGAAGCCCCGCCGAGCACCACAGCAGTGATCGCCGTCAATTCGTAACCCGTTCCGGCATCGGATTTCGCCTGACCTAGATGCGCGACGTAGATCACGGCCGCAAGGGCCGCGGTCAGCCCCGACAGGCAGTAGACAAAATTGAGCCGACGGCGAACCTTGATGCCTGCGTACCGCGAGCCTTCCTGCGAAAATCCGACGGCGTAAAAACTCCTTCCGAATGCCGTCCGATGCAGCCAGAACCAGAACGCCGCGATCACCGGAACAAAGATAAAAAGTTGCGTCGGTATCACGCCCAGCACGTAGCCCTGGCCGAGAAAGAGATACGATGGATCGAATCCCGAATAGTTCTCGATACCGCGTGTCAGCCCCTCTGCGATGCCGCGGAAAAGCGAAAACGTTCCCAAGGTCACGATCAGCGGCGGGGCCTTGAGCTTCGTGATCATCGCCGCATTCAGTGCTCCGCCGGCAAGCCCGACGAGCAGCGTTATCGCGATAGCGACCGGCATCGAAACGCCGCCGTCACGCCAAAGCGAACCCATTACCACGGCCGAGAGCCCCATCATCGAGCCGACCGAAAGATCGATGCCCCCGGTGATGATGATCGGCGTCATTACGAGCGCGAGCAGGCCGACCTCGACCGCCAGACGCGTGATCTCGAACGCGTTTCCAGACGTTGCAAAGTTGCTGCCGGTGACCGAAAAGATCAGGCATTCGATCGCCAAGACGATCAGCAGTATCCACTCATTGTTCGGAAAAAGCCGCTCGCGAAGCGGCTGTTCCGTACTAAGCGGCCGCTCCTGCGATATTGCTTCTTCCATTCTTCTCCAGGCGTCCGAGCGCCACATCCGAAACGAGCGCGATCAGGATGATCGCTCCCTGGATCGCCTTTTCCCAAAACGGATTAATACCCAAAAATGTCAGGGCCGTGCCGATCGTACCAAGCAATGCCACGCCGATAATCGTTCCGACGAGCGTTCCTCGCCCGCCGGTGATCGCCGCTCCGCCGACTACGACCGCGGCGATGGCTTTTAGCTCTAGTCCAACACCCGAATTTCCTGGTATCTCTGAGAACCTGACCGAGTTAAGCAACGCCGCAATGCCGGTCAATGCTCCCATCAACGCGAAAACTGAGAGCACTATGAACGGTGCACTGATACCCGCAAGCCGTGCGGCTTCAGCATCGGAGCCGACCGCGTACAGCTTTCTCCCGGCCACGAAATTCCTGAGCCCGAAAGCGAAGAAAACAAAGATCACGAGTGTGATCGCAGCGATCAATATCTCGCCCGTCTGTTGCCGAAAGCCGAACCATTGAAAATTGTCGGGCAGGCCCTGAACCCACGCACCTTCGGTCAGCCATCGCAGAGCATCGCGCCACAGCACCAGCATCGCCAACGTGACGATGATCGACGGCAGACGCAGCCATCCGACGAGCAATCCGTTGAGCGAGCCCATCGCCGCTCCGACAAGCAAAATTCCAACAAATACCAACGGCATCGCAAGGCCTGTTTTAGCCATATATCCCGCGGCAATTGAACAAACAGCGAACTGCGAGCCGACCGAAATATCGATCTCGCCGACGAGGATGACCATCGTCATTCCGATAGCGATAAGCAGCGTCGGGGCGTTGTTGATCAGCAGATCACGCAGATTTCCTGCACTAAAAAACGAGGGCGCAACGATCGCGAGCAGCAGCAATATCGCCGCGAACGCCGCAGCGGCCGAGATCTCCCTCTTGTATCGGCTAGAGTTCATACGACTGGACCGCAAAGCGTCCCGCTTGCCAGCGCTAACAACTAAGATCTTCCGAGATCACCAAATGTCTTGGTCAGTTCGACCTTCTGCAAGCGAGCCGCTTGCGGTCCAGTCAATGCCCTAACGCGACGGCCAATATCTTGTCCTGCGTTGCCTCTTCGCGGTCAAAAACCTTTACGATGGTTCCGCCGTGCATCACCGCGATCCGATCGCTCATTCCGAGTATCTCCGGCAGTTCCGACGAGATCATCAGGATCGCAACGCCCTGTTCGGCGATCTCCATCATCAGCGAATGGATCTCCGATTTCGCCCCGACGTCGATGCCCTGCGTCGGCTCATCGAGTATCAGCACCGAAGGCTTCGTCATAAGCCAGCGGCTGAGCGCGACCTTTTGCTGATTGCCCCCGGAAAGCGTCGAGACTGCGTTGAATATAGTCGGCGTTTTCACTCCGAGCCTACGCGCATATTCCGCAGCGATCTGTTTTTCGCGGGTAAAGTCCATCCCGCCAAATCCCGACACGTTCTTGAGCGAAGCGAGAGTAATATTCGAGCTGATCGGCAGGTCTAGCACCACGCCGTGCCGCCGACGGTCCTCGGGCAGGTACGCAATGCCGACGTCGATAGCTTCCGAAGGATGCCCGATCTTGATCTGCCTGCCGCGGACCAGGATCTCTCCCGCATCGGCCTCAACAATGCCAAAAATAGTTTTCGCAAGTTCCGTCCGCCCTGCACCGACCAGGCCCGCAACGCCGACGACCTCGCCGGCACGGATCGAAAGATTGATATCGCGTGTACCGAGTTGCCGCGAACCGAGGCCGCGGAGTTCGAATATGACCTCGCCTTTTTCCACTTCGCGTTTCGGAAATACAGCGGAAAGCTCACGCCCGACCATTAGCCGAATAAGCTGTTCGCTCGACACGTCGGACATCACCTTGGTTTCGATGGTTTCGCCGTCGCGAAGAACCGTCACGCGGTCGGCTATCACGGGCAATTCCTCGAGCCGGTGCGAGATGTAGATCATCCCGACGCCCTGGGAACGCAGATCGCGGATCACGCGAAATAGATTCTGCGTGTCTTCCTCAGAGAGCGATGCGGTCGGCTCGTCAAATATCAGGATCCGTGCATTCGCACCGAGTGCCCGGGCGATCTCGACAAGCTGCTGTTGCGGCATCGAAAGCTCGCCCGCAAACGTTTCCGGATCGATCTTCGCCCCGACACGGTCGAGCAACTCCTTCGCACGACGGCGGCGGCCGTTCCAATTCACAAGTCCAAAGAATCCCTTTCGCTCGAGCCCGATCGCGATATTCTCGGCAACCGTAAGCTCAGGAAATAACGCGGGCTGCTGATAGATCGCCGCGATCCCGAGCGTTTTTGAAATTGCCGGCGAATTTTCATGAACGAGTTCACCGTTGACCTCGAGATCGCCGCTGTCGGGCGTAACGGCTCCGGTAATTATCTTGATCAGCGTCGATTTGCCAGCTCCGTTCTCGCCGACGAGGGCGTGAACTTCGCCTGGATGCAGTTCGAACGAAGCATCGCGCAGGGCTTTGACGCCCGCGTACGCCTTCGTGATATGAACCGCTTTGAGTAGGACTTCCGACATCAATTCTTCGCTTCGTCGTCGATGATCACTATGTACAATTCGCCCGGGCCGTGGACGCCGATCGCGAGCGTCAACTCGATATCTGACGTTCGCGATGCACCTGTAATAAAGGTCATGGAACGGTTCAGATCCTTGCTCGTCAGTTCGAGGATCTCGCCCAAAGTCTGCCGTATCTGGCTGGCCGCAATGATGCATAGATGCCGCGGCGGCACGAGCGAGATCAGGCGATTGTCTTCCTTCTCGGCCTCGATCACGAGCGTTCCGGTCTCGGCGATCGCCCATTGTGCCGAGGTGATTCCGAGGTCGGTATCAAAAAGATCCTGCTGACCGACACCGCGACGGCCGGCGATCTGCCCTTGATCCAGGACACGTCCGACGATCTCGGAATTTGAGATCGCGATATTCTCGGCACCTGTATCCTCGATTAGCTTCCGAACGTGATCCGCGGCATCCGACTCACTCGCCGCCACGTAAAACAGCGTTCCGAGCAATTCCAGGCTCGCACAAAAATTCGCGAGCACTTCGTTACGCGTGAGATTCGGCTGCACTGTCGCCGCGACCTCGACGCTCTCATGATGGTGCTGCCATTCGGCATCGAACGGCCGGCTCGCCGCAAGGTTCGAGCGTATCGAATCGAATATCCGTTCGCGGGCAGCGTTCATTTCTTCTCTTTCCACATCTCGCGAAACGACTTTGGTGCAACGGTCGGTGCATCGCGCCACGCAGTCCAGGCCCCGAGCGGCGGGGCGAGCTTCGACAAAACACCGCCGACGCGCCCGATCTTCCCGTCTCGTGCCACGAACTTCTGCATCAAGCGGGCCGCCTTCGTTCCAAATCGATATGACGACGGCCGCGACCACGCGAAGCTGTACATCTTGAACGCGAGACTTTCAGCAAACTTCGGCGTTCGTGCCGGATTTTCTTTCGCACCACCCGCCGAACCATCGGTGATCTCGGCCCGCAGATGCAGAAGCAGTTCCGGAATATCGATCTTGACCGGGCAAACTTCGCGACAAGCCCCGCAGAGGCTCGACGCATACGGCAGCTGCTTCGACTTCGAGATACCGATCAGTTGCGGCGTTATCACCGCTCCGATCGGGCCCGGATAGACAGAGCCATATGCATGCCCGCCGACCTGCTGATACACGGGACAGGCGTTCAAGCACGCTCCGCACCTGATGCACGCCAGTGATTGTCGCGTTACGGGATGAGCGAGCATCCGCGAACGCCCGTTGTCGAGCATCACGATATGAAGTTCGTCGGGCCCGGCATAATCGGCGTTCTTCTTGACCCCCGTGATGAGCGATTGGTACGCCGTTAGCCGCTGGCCCGTACCCGATCGCGGCAGGAGCTTTAGAAAAACGTCGAGGTCCGCAAACTGCGGGATCACCTTCTCGATGCCCATTATCGCGATATGCGTTTTCGTCAAGCTTGTCGTCAGGCGAATGTTGCCTTCGTTTTCAAGGATCAAGATCGTGCCGGTTTCGGCGAATCCGAAATTCACTCCGCTGATGCCGACCTCGGCCTCGGCAAATCGTTCGCGAAGGATCTTGCGGGCCGTTCGCGTCAGAACGTCGACATCATCGGTCTTCGCGATACCGGTCTTTTCAACAAAAAGATCGGCGATCTGCTGCTTGGTCTTATGGATCGCCGGCACTACGATGTGCGATGGCGTCTCGCCCGCAAGCTGAATTATCCATTCGCCCAGATCGGTCTCGACCGGCTCGATCCCGGCGGCCTCGAGAGCCTCGTTGAGGTGGATCTCTTCGCCGGCCATGCTCTTGGCCTTGACTGCCATTCGGGCATTCTTTTGCTTGATCAGCCCGACGATGATATCGCATGCCTGTTTTCCGTCGCCGGCCCAGTGGATCGTCGCCCCAGCACTGGCAGCGTTCTCGGTAAAGCGTTCGAGATACTCGTCGAGATGCAGCAAAGTCTCCTGCTTGATCGAACGGGCCTTTTCCCGCAAGCCTTGCCAGTCATCGACCGAAGCGATCGCGTTCTGTCGGCGAACGACAAAATTATCGGCCAGATTCCGCAGAGCACCGTGAAGCACGGGATCAGCTAATGCCTCTCGCGCATTCTGGTCAAATGTCTCTGAGGTTAAGTGCATTTTTAAGTCAGTACCACCTGCGTCAGCGGGTGGCATTTTTGATCGCGACCGAGAGCCCCACCCGCTAACGCAGGTGGTACTGACTGCTAGTCCGTCGAAGCGAGAATCTCCGCTAGGTGTTTCGTCTTCACCCTCGAACCCAGCCGCGAGAGTCTGCCCTCGATCTGCATAAGGCAGCTCGCATCACACGCCACGACCGTGTCAGCGCCGCTCTTGTCGATCATTTCGATCTTGTTATCGAGAATTCCGGCCGATATCTCGGGATACTTGACCGAGAACGTCCCGCCAAACCCACAGCAAACATCCGCGTTCTGCATCTCGACGAACTCGCCGCCTTTTACATTCCGGAGCAGCTTTCGCGGTTCTTCGCGAATACCAAGATCACGCAATCCATGGCAGGCATCGTGCCAGGTCACCTTTCCTGCAAACGATGCGCCGACATCATCGATGCCGAGAACATTCACCAAAAAACTGCCCAGTTCGTGTGTCTTCGCCGCCACTTTTTCGGCACGTTCACGCCATGCGGCATCATCCGGAAACACTTCGTGAAAGTGCTTGACCATCGCCGTGCACGAGCCCGAAGGGCTGACTATCGAATCCGCATTTTCAAAGATCTCAATGAACCGCTCGGCGAACTTTCGCGCCTCTTTCCGATAACCGGTATTGAACGCCGGCTGGCCGCAGCACGTCTGGCGTTCGTCAAATTCGACCTCGCAGCCCGCACGTTCGAGCACTTTGACCGTGGCCATCCCGACCTGCGGGCAAAGCTGATCGACCAGGCATGTAACAAACAACGAGACTTTCACGGGTCAAAACTTCGATTCGATCTCGGCATAGCGAAGCCGAGCGTTCTCAAGCGTTTCACACGTGCTCGGCAAATATTCGGTCAACTCGACATTGGCTCGAACGTGATCCCGGGCCTCGGCGATCGAGCCAAATCGGCTGGCCGTCACCGCCTGCACGAGCACATTTCCAACTACGGTCGCCTCGGTCAAACCAGCATAAACTGGCCGGCCGCAGACATTCGCCGTCATCTGATTTAGATACGCATTCCGACCGCCGCCGCCGAGTATCTGCACATCGGCGATCTCACGCTGCGTCAACCGTTGTATGGAATCTAGCACCGAAGCGTATCTAAAAGCCAAAGAATCAAATATCACTTTCGAGATCGCGGCCGGATCGTCATCGAACGCCTGGCCTGTTTCCGCGAGCTGAGCCTCGATCGCTTCGAGCATGCTCGGCGGATTAAGGAACCGCGGATCGTCCGGGAATATCAACGCCGGAAAGCCATCGACCGATTTAAGACCTTCGAGGAGGTCATCGTATGTCGTATCGAATCCGCGGGCTTGCCACTCGCGTCGGCACGACTCAAAGATCCAAAGCCCCATCACGTTCTTTAAGAAACGGAACGTGCCGTAAACGCCGCCTTCGTTCGTGAAGTTAAGCCTCGCCGCTTCGTCGTTGATGATGGGGCGGTCGAGTTCGACACCGACCAATGACCATGTTCCCGAAGAGATATACGCCGACGCCGGCCCAAGCGGCGCACCGGCGACCGCGCTTCCGGTGTCGTGTGTTGCCGGAGCCACGACGTGAGTTCCTTCGAGGCTCAGTTCGGCGGCAAGTTCCGCCTTGATCTCGCCGACATCAGTTCCGGCCGCAACGATCGTTTGCAGCAAAATTCGCCTGACACCGACACACTCGATCAGCTGGTCATCCCAATTGCCTGTCGCCGCATCGACCATCTGTGTTGTCGTTGCGTTTGTATATTCAGTGACTGCATTCCCGGTCAGAAAATAGCCGATCAGATCGGGCAGCAACAGGACCTTTTCGGCCCGCTCGACCTGCTCATCCGAAAACAACTGATAGATCGTATTGAATGGCTGAAACTGGATTCCTGTTTTTTCAAAGATCTCGCTTTGCGGAACGATCTCAAAAACTCGCTCCATCGCATCTTGCGTTCTCTTATCGCGATAGCAAACCGGGTCGGCGATCAGCTTGCCTTCTCTATCAAGCAAGCCGTAGTCGACCGCCCAACTATCTATGCCGATGCTCGCAACCTCGCGGTCCAATTCGCGTGCCCGCTCGCCCGCAGCTTTCAGTCCTGATCTGATCTCACCAAAAATGTGGCCAAGATCCCATCGAAGGTATCCGTCCTTCTCCATTGGTGGATACAGAAATCTATGGATCTCTTCTAGAAAGAACTCGCTTGGATCCACACCGCCGAGGAACACTCTACCGCTGCCCGCACCGAGATCTACCGCGATAAAAAGTGGACCCGCCATCTAAGAGAAAAATAGCTATTAGCTATCGGCTAACAGCTATCAGCTAAATTCGAAACTTGCGTCTAAACGATGCCCGCTGAGATGCCAACCTGTGCCGGACGCTCTTTGGCTTTTTCACGCCGATAGCCGCTCGCACGGTATACCGCGATCGGGTCGATCGCACCGCCGCTGCGTTCGCGCGCCGCCGCGAGGATCGGCGAAACATCGGTCGTGAACGCGTCTTTTAGGATCGCTAGTGCAGCGATCGCATCGCCCGCATTCTGCGCTTCGGCGAGCCGCTCACGATCGACGATCAAAGCCTGCACATACGCACGCGAAACCTCGACCGCACTCGTAACAAGCGATTCGATCGGATCCGTTACGTTGTGCGATTGATCGAGCATGTACGACGGAGCAAAACCGTCGACCTTGCTCAGCTCAGCATCGACCAGTTCATTAAAGATCAGGAACAATTGGAACGGCTTGACCGAGCCTGTATCAAGGTCGTCATCGCCATATTTACTGTCATTAAAATGAAATCCGCCGAGCTTGCCAAACTGGATCAGTCGAGAAACGATCTGCTCGATATTCACATTCGGAGCGTGATGGCCGAGATCGACGAGGCATTTTGCTTTTGGCCCGAGCTCGGTCGCGCAGATATAGCTCGTTCCCCAGTCGTTGATCACGGTCGAATAAAACGCGGGCTCAAAGAACTTGTGCTCGATGAACATCTGCCAGCCGTCGGGAATGGCTGCGTATATCTCACGCATCGAGTCCAAATAGCGTTCCAAGGCGTGGCGAAAATTGGATTGGCCCGCAAAGTTACTGCCGTCGCCGACCCATACCGTGAGAGCCTTTGAACCGATCGTCTGGCCCAGCTTTATGCACTCGATATTGTGATCGATCGCCTGCTTGCGCGTGGCGGCGTCGGCGTGCGTTAGGCTGCCGCACTTGTACGAATTCTTCTGTCCCGGCTGGTCCTGAAACGTGTTCGAATTCATCGCGTCAAAGCCGAGCCCGTAGCTCTTTGCTGCGGCGATGAGTTCGTTAACGTTCTCCGGCTTATCCCAAGGAATGTGGAGCGAAACGGCCGAGGTCGTTCTCACAAGCCGATTGATCGTCGAGCAATCCTCGAGCTTTTCGAAAACGCCGCGCGGCTCGCCCTGTCCGGGAAAGCGGGCGAATCGTGTTCCTCCGGTTCCAACGCCCCAGGACGGCACAGCGACTTGCAGTTCCGTTGCTTTGGCGATCAGCGGCTCAACCTCAAGGCCGCGACGGCCAAGCCTTCTCGAAAGATAGTCGAGATCCTCGGCGAGCCAAGTGCCTTTCGCCTTGTTCTGCTCAGCAATGAAATCTTCCCCGATCTCAAATTTGACCGCCATATTTTCTCCTGACTGGACCGCAAGCGTCCCGCTTGCATGTCTTGATCGCGACGACCGTGGCAAGCGAGACGCTTGCGGTCCAGTCGTATTACCGCATAAATCCGTCCTGCAGACCGCCGTCGACCGGGATCACATGTCCCGTCGTCTTGCTCAACCGCTTCGAGAGCAGCAGGAAGATGCCTTCCGCCTGATCCGACGGTTCGATGGGTGTCTGTGTGAGCGAACGCTTCGCGTAAAAGTTCGAAAGCTTCTCGGTCAGTACTTCCGTTTCTTCCGAATCTTCGAAAGGAATGCTGTACTTCGCCAAGCTCGCGATCACACGGTCACGCGGGAACATCGTGCTTCCCTTGACCACCGTCGCCGGGGCGATCGCGTTGACGCGGAGCAGCGGAGCGTATTCGATAGCAAGTTCGCGAACGAGATGGTTTGCAGCAGCCTTGCTCGTGTCGTAGGCGAGGCTTCCCTTTTTGGCGACGACCGCGTTTGCACTCGTCGTAAGAACGACATTTCCGGGAAGGCCTTGTTTCTTGAAGACTTTGTGAGCTTCGTCGGCGACGATATACGCACCCTTGACGTTGATGCCAAAGGTGAAATCCCACATCTTGTCGTCGATGTAACCAGTCTTGTCGGGCGGAACGAAAACGCCGGCCGTGACCACGACGGCATCGATGCCGCCATATGCGAGCATCACCTTATCAAAAAGCTTCGCGACTGATTCGCGATCGGTCATGTCACAGCCGAGGCCGATCGCCACACCGCAGTTCGAGATACCCGTTCCGGCTACGCCGATGCCCGGGCCGTATTTTGCGATGATCTCGTCAGCCGTTTGCTTGGCAGCAGCTTCGTCCTTGTCGACGCAGACGACATGCGCACCTTCTTTGACCACGCGGAAAGCCGTTTCTTTCCCGATGCCGGCACCGGCCCCGATGATGACGTGGATCTGGCGATCGAGTTCCTTTTCAGGCGGCATTCGCTGGAGTTTCGCCTCTTCGAGCAGCCAGTACTCGATGTCAAAAGCTTCCTGCTGGTCCATCGCCTCGTAGGCGTCCATGGCTTCCGCACCGCGCATAACTTCGATCGCGCAGTTGTAGAATTCGCCAGTCACGCGTGATTCCGACTTGTTCTTGCCCCAAGCGATCATGCCTAGGCCCGGAATAAGCACGACCGTCGGATTCGGATCGCGCATCGCCGGCGAATCGGGATGCTTGCAGCGTTCGTAATATTCCGCATAATCCTTGCGGTACTGAACGAGGCCATCCGAGATAGCTGTCTTGAGGGTTTCGACATCGCCAATCGCCGGATCCCAATTGACGAAAAGAGGTTTGATCTTTGTACGCAGGAAGTGATCGGGGCACGACGTGCCGAGTTCGGCAAGCCTCGGGCCGTCAACGCTGTTGACGAAGCGGAGCATCTTCCAGTCATCCTGCACCGTGCCGACAAAACGCCTGTAAACCGAAACCTGTCCGCGAATGAACGGAATGATCTCTGCCTGGATCTTCTGACGTGTTTCTTCGTCGAGATCGGCATGCTTCGGCCCGCCGAACGTCATTTCTCCTTTATCTTTTGACTCTATGTACTGAGCGGCGCGGTCGATGATCTCGAGAGCCGTTTCGTAACAGGTCTTGTCGTTGTTATCCCACGAGGACATTCCGTGATGTCCGAGCAGAATGCCCTTTGCCTGTGGATTATCCTTGATCAGCTGCTCGATCTTAAGACCGATGTCGAATCCCGGACGCTGCCAGGGGATGTAGATCACATCGTCTCCGTAAACTTCCTTCGTCAGCCTTTCCTGATTTACGCAGGCTGCGATTGCGATCACGGCATTCGGATGCAGGTGATCGACGTGCTTGAAAGGAACCAGCGTGTGGAGCGGCGTATCGATCGAGCAAGCACGCGGATTCAGGTTGTACGTGCAATGCGAATACATCGGGTACATGCTGTCTTCGATCGGAGTTTTCGGTCCGTTGTTCGGGTCGTTCTCATAGATCGCACGCATATCGCGGACCTTGTTCAGGTAAAGCGATGCAAAGCCGTCGCGTTTCGCAGTACGCAGATCGCCGCCCGAGCCCTTCAGCCAGAGCACTTCGACGTCTTCGCCCGTAAGCGGATCTTTTTCCTGCAGTTTGGAAGACGTGTTACCGCCGCCGGTGTTGGTCAGCGTCAGGTCGTCGCCGAGGCGATTCGAACGGTAAACGAGACGATCAACACCATCGAGCTTAGCCGCTTCTTCGTCGTTCCAGAGATATTTTACGTGTTTATATTTCAGTTCTTGTGATGCCTGGTTGCTCATGTCTGTGGTCAGGCCGGGTCCATAATGCCTGGCGCCGCGCCCATCAGATCTCGACAGGGCCGCCACCCAGAAAACCGCTTAACCAGCCTGAAAAAGAAGATTATCAGCTTTCCGTCAGCGACGCAATACCTATCGGAAAGAAAACTTGGTATTACCAATTGTTTTACTCCGCCGCGGTTCCGACCTCATGGACACCGTCCGATATCCGCGTCGGATAGATCTCCGCATCGATGCCTGTTCGCCGTTTGTACGACGACTTGATCCGCTCGATCAGGTCAACGTCTGCGGGCCGGTCGAGCAAAGCGATCACGCACCCGCCGAAGCCCCCTCCGGTCATTCTTGCGCCGAGAACCTCCGGCTGTTCGCTGGCTGCCTCAACCATTTGATCGAGTTCCGCACAGCTGATCTCAAAGTCATCGCGAAGACTGATGTGCGATGTGTCGAATAGCCTGGCGAGCCCGCGAAGATCGCCCGACCGCAAAGCGTCGACGGCCACGCCGACCCGAGCATTATCGGTGATGATGTGCCTTGCTCGCCGCATGATCACGTCCGGGAGTTCATGAGCCCTCGCTTCAAACTCCGCCATCGAGACGTCGCGAAGTGCGGCGACACCGAAATGCCTCGCCGCGGCCTCGCATTCGGCCCGGCGTTTGTTGTACTCACCATCAGCCAAGTCGTGTTTCGTACGCGTATCGCAGATAAGGATGTGAGCGTCGACCGGAACCTCCTCGAACTCCAGCGAACGGCAATCGAGAAAGATCGCACTCTTCGCTCGGCCAAAGACAGCCGCGAACTGATCCATGATGCCGCTTCGAACGCCCGCGAATTCGTGCTCCGCCTTCTGCCCGATCTTTGCAAGCTTTCGGCCGTCGATCTCGATACCAGAGAGCCGCGATAACGCAAATCCGGAACACACCTCGAGCGCGGCCGACGAACTCAAACCGGCACCGACCGGTATCGTGCTGTCGATCAGCAGATCGGAACCTTTTATGCCAAATCCCTCGCGTTCAAGGATCAGCGCCACACCCTGAACGTACCGCGCCCAACCTTCCAGAGGTTTCTGATCTCGATCATCCAGATCGATCAAGAACTCGCCGTCAAAACTCCGAGACCTTACACGAACCGTCCGATCCCGTCGTGCCGCACCAGCGATGAACACCGACTGCTCGATCGCTGCGGGCAACACAAACCCGTCGTTGTAGTCGGTGTGTTCGCCGATCAGATTGATCCGGCCGGGAGCACGGAATACACGCGGTTCGCTGCTATAACTCTCAGTAAATTCCAATTCAAGCAGGTCGAAGTTCATTCCTGGCCAAGTAATTATTAATTCGTAAATTAGTAATTATTAATTAGTTTTTGGAGCAGTTCGCTAAAACTGACGCTTCTCGCTCTGGCTTCTCAGTCGTTCTGCGGCTGCCTCCGGCGTGATATCACGCTGCGGGCTGCCGAGTATCTCGAACCCGACGAGGAATTTTCGCACCGTTGCCGAACGCAGCAGCGGCGGGTAGAAATGTGCGTGAAAGTGTACCGAATCATGATCGCCGCCGTCTGTCGGCTTCTGATGAAAGCCCATCGAATATGGAAACGGTGTTTGAAACAAATTGTCGTACCGCGTCGTGATGCGTTTTAGGATGTCGGCGAGCCCGTCGCGCTCCTCCGGCGTCAGCTCGTCGATAGAGCGGCAGTGCTCGCGGCCGAGGATCATCGTTTCAAACGGATATACCGCCCAAAACGGCACGATCGCGGCGAAATGATCGTTCTCGCACACGATTCGCTCGCCATTTTCACGTTCGATCTCGAGATAGTCGCATAGCAAACAGCCGCCCTTTGACGCTTGATATTCCCGCTGCTTCGACATCTCTTTGACACTTTCGTTCGGAACGCTTTCGCTCGCCCAGATCTGGCAGTGCGGGTGCGGATTACTAGCCCCCATCATCTCGCCGCGATTCTCAAATATCTGTACGTGGCCGATGTCTCCGCGGCCGCCGAGCGAAACGTATTCATCGGCCCAAGTGTCGATCACGCGGCGAATACTCTCGACCTCCATCCGGGCGATAGTAAGACTGTGATCAGGCGAGAAACAGACGACCCGCGAAACGCCGCGTTCCGGCTCCGCGACCAATAAGCCTTTCTTGTTGAACCCGCCATCGGGAACGTCCGGCAGCAGGGCCGCAAAGTCATTATCGAAAACGAATACGTCCGAGTAATCCGGATTCACATGTTCGCCCGCCCTCTTGTTGCCGGGGCACAGATAGCATTCAGGATCGTACGACTCGAGCTTTGCCGTTGGAGTTGCCTCTGTCTGGCCCTGCCACGGCCGCTTTGTGCGATGCGGCGACACGATCACCCATTCGCCCGTGAGCGGATTGAGCCGGCGATGCGAATGTTCATTGAGATCGAGCATAGTCAATCGACTGGACCGCAAGCGTTCCGCTTGCCTTCTTCAGGAATATGGCGACCTCTGAAGCGTCGTATGTCGTCTAGCGGCGAAGGCTTTGCAAGCGAGACGCTTGCGGTCCAGTCAACGCCGCCCCGCCGTCGGATCGGGCCAGCTATCGGTCCTGAATGGCGATGCCGGCAAGCCGGAGTTATTGGTCAGATTCGGATCTTTCGGATTGCTATTGAACGCATACCGCACTGCCACGGGCGACGGCACATTCGGCGACCAAACCTTGACCTTGTTCTTCCCGACTATCTTCGCCTCGGCCCAGACGAATTTCTTGTCCGCGCCTGCTATCGCGAATTCATTCAACCTTTCACCGTTTCGAATCCTCAGCCCACTGCCGACCTCATCGAAAGTCAGTACGATCTTCGAACCCGATATCTCATGTTTCTTCAAGACCGGCGGCCCGACGAGAGCTTTGCCGTAGGCATCTTTGAGCGCCCAAACGGCCATTCGCTTCCCGACGTCATGCTTATTTCGCGGATGAATATCGCCGGCCTCGCCGACGTCGATTATGACGATCAGGCCGGAAAACTTATCGTTCAACGCCGTCTGCCGCTGAGCCTCGCGAAGAAAGCTCCACGCAGATTCCTCGGGCTCGGGCTTTACGGCCCGGTAGTTCGGCAGCTGAATGATCCCGAACGGAAAATTACCTTGCCCCCAGCGTTCTCGCCAAGAGCGGATCATCGTCGGCAGCAGCAGATTGTACTGCTCGGCACGTGCCTCGTTTGACTCGCCCTGATACCAGATCGCCCCTTTGATCGCGAAAGGCATTAAGGGCTCGATCATCCCGTCGTAGATCGACGAAGCGATACGATAATCGCGCAAAGCATCCGGCACGCCCGGCGAAGGCGACGGTCTCGCTCCGGCGGCTCGTGCTTTGTCCGAATCTTCACGCCATTTGGCGATGGCCGCAGCATAGTTCGCCCGAACGGTCTCGCGTTCGGCTTCCCATACTTTCGTGCGGTCGACGGCCGGTTTGAGATCGGGCGATGCATTAAGATACGCGACCGGCGTCCAGGCCTCGGCCTGCGAGCCACCGTACGACGAATTGATCAGTCCGACCGGAACTTTCAACGCCCTTTGCAGCTCGACCCCGAAGAAATACCCTGCACCAGAGAATTCCTTGACCGTCTCGGGCGTGCACGCGGCCCATTCCCCAAGTTTTCCCTGCCTGCGTTTGAACGCAACTTCGCGGCTGACGTTAAAAAGCCTCAGTGTCGGATGGTTGGCCGCGGCCGTCGCTTCAACTCCGCCCGCCGATTCGGGAAGCCGCCATTGCATGTTAGATTGGCCCGACACGAGCCACACCTCGCCGACAAGAATGTCCTTCAACTCGATCGTGTTCTTGCCCGCGATCGTCATCGCCCGCGGCTCTTCGCTCGCGTTCATTTTTGCGAGATCGACGCGCCATTTGCCGTCGGCACCAGCTACCACCGTTTTCTTTTGCCCGGCGAATGTCACCGTCACGGCTTCGCCGGGTTCGGCCCAGCCCCAGATCGGCACGGCCTGTTTCTGCTGCAGAACCATCGAACTAGCGAGCACATCCGGCAAGCGAACTTCGGCCCGAGCGGCGTGAAGGCCCGTCAGCACGAGCAATAGACATAGAAGGCTTTTCATATCGACCCGATTGTATTACGTTGGTATCTAACATTTAACCGTTTAACTCAAGAAGTGCAAAATCTCACCGGGAAAATTCTTCTTCTTTTCTTGTCGATGCTCGTCGCTGCGTCAGCCCACGCCCAAGATCTCGGCAAGGAAGCTCCGAAGCCGCTTTTTCGCGATCCAGTTCATGACGGAGCGGCAGATGCGGTCGTGATCTGGAATCCGAAAGCGAAACGCTGGTGGATGTTCTACACGAACCGCCGTGCGAATGTGCCCGGACTTTCCGGCGTTGCGTGGGTCCACGGTACGCGGATCGGCATCGCGGAATCGAGCGAAGGCTCGTCCTGGAAATACGTCGGCACGGCGAATATCGACCTGCCTGAGCGATTCGGCGGCAAAGACGTCACGCATTGGGCACCGGATGTCGTCAAAGGCGACGACGGCAAATGGCATATGTTCCTGACGGTCGTGCCGGGCATCTTTGAGAACTGGCAGCATCCGCGCGATATCGTCCAGCTTACGAGCACCGACCTCCGCAACTGGAAGTACCTGCAAACGCTCAAACTCTCGTCCGACCGCGTGATCGACGCCGGCTTGATGAAAATGCCCGACGGCCTCTGGCGGATGTGGTACAACAACGAACGCGACCGCAAATCGATCTACTACGCCGAAAGCCGCGACATGAAAATATGGACGGACAAGGGAAAAGCCGTTGCCGACAAACCCGGCGAAGGCCCGGCCGTTTTCTGGTGGAAAGGCAAATATTGGATGATCGTCGACCAATGGCGAGGACTGGGCGTGTATCGTTCGGACGACGCTCTGAATTGGGAACCCAAGCCCGTGAATCTGCTCGCCACGCCCGGCAAGGGAGTCGATGACACGGTGATCGGCCAACATCCGGGCGTTGTGATCAGCAACGACCGAGCATTTCTGTTCTATTTCACGCATCCCGGCCGAACTCCCGAAAATGCGGACAAAGACTCGACGGAGCAACGACGCAGTTCGATCCAGGCCGTCGAACTCAAACTCAAAGACGGCTGGCTCGACGCCGATCGCGACGCAACCACGCGCATAAAACTGACCCCGCCTAAAAACTAATGCTTTTGATCAGATCCACTTTTGCCCTTATTTTCCTTTGCGCTCCAGTGCTCGTTGCGGCTCAGACCTTTGCTGTTCCTCAGCGGGCCTATGGCAAATACAAACTCGACGAGGTCAGAATGCGCGATACATGCATCCTCGTCGATGAGAAAACGAAGACCTACTACGCCGTTTCGTCGAGCCGTTTGCCTGCGAAGGAAGGCTTTCGCAACTCGGCGGTTCAGGTGTACAAGAGCAAGGATCTGATCACGTGGGAAGGGCCAACGGTCGTGTTTCAAACGCCGATAGACATATGGGGAAGCATGAATATCACGGGAATATGGGCTCCCGAGATGCACGAGTATAAGGGCAAGTACTATCTCTTTCTCACCTTCGACACCGACGAACCGTTGAGTGAACAATGGCGTGACTGGCTGCCGCGAGTAAAACGCGGCTCGCAGATACTCGTTGCAGATTCGCCGACCGGACCGTTCAAAGCGTTCGGAAATCGTTCGACGCTGCCGCCCGACATGATGACGCTCGACGCGACCCTATGGGTCGAAGACGGCGTTCCGTACACCGTCTTTGCCCACGAATGGGTCCAGATCAAAGACGGCACGATCAATTACGTTCGCCTCAAGGACGATCTTTCCGGCATCGTCGGCGAACCAAAACGCCTCTTCAATGCCAGCGACGCCGTCTGGAGCGTCAAGAATCCCGACTACGGCTGCCACGTCACCGACGGCCCTTGGCTGTACCGTTCCAAGACAGGAAAGCTGCTGATGGTCTGGTCGAGCTTCTCAAAGACCGGCTACACCGTCGGAATCGCGCGTTCCGAATCAGGCAAGCTAGCCGGCCCTTGGAAACAGCAGGATGAGCCGATCTTCTCGGCCGACGGCGGCCACCCGATGCTCTTCAAACGCCTCGACGGCCAGCTGATGATGTCATTCCACTCGCCAAACAAAGGCGGCCTCGAACGCACCAAACTCCACGAGATGGAAGACCTTGGCGACACGCTCAAGATCAAAAGAGCATTCGCGCCGTAGGTAATGATGGTCCAGGCTGTCCTGGGCAAAGTGGACGCCTGCCGCTCAAAAGAACAAAATGATTCCATATGCACGAACGCGTGAGGACGATCCGTCTGTGGCAGATGATCCGCCTCGGCAAGGGAGCGCCCATCGTTCGGCAGATGATTCACGCGATCATCAGCATCGCTCTCCGCTTGTTCTTCCGCCGGATCGAAGCCGTCGACGTCGAGAACGTTCCGCGGACCGGCCCGCTGCTGTTCGTGCTCAATCATCCGAACGGCCTCGTCGATCCAGCCCTGGTTTTCGTCTCGATGCCGCGGCGGGTTTCCTTCCTCGCCAAATCGACGCTCTTTCACAACTCGATCGGTGATTTCGTACTGCGGACCCTCGAGATCCTGCCGGTATACAGGCGGATCGACGCCGGTGCGAACCTCGATAACAATTTCGCAACGTTCGAAAACTGCTTCGAACTCTTACGCGAGGGCCGCTGCATCGCGATCTTTCCTGAAGGCGTTTCCCACGATGAGCCACAGCTGCAGAAGATAAAGACCGGAGCCGCCCGCATTGCCCTCGGCTCGGTCTCGCGCGAGCCGCTCGGCGAGATCGGCCGCCACGGCCTAAACATCGTTCCGGTTGGCCTCTACTACACGTCCAAAACGTCCTTTCGGAGCGAAGCCCTCATTCGCTACGGCGAAATTTTCGAAGTCGAGCCCGTCGAACTTGAACCGGACGGCGAGCCGCCCCGTGATGCGGTCGCGGATCTGACTGCGAAGATCGAACGATCGATCCGAAACGTCACGGTCAACGTGGAGACGGGATCCGAACTCGACGCCGTCCTCAAGGCCGAGGCCTTGTTCTCGTCCGTTTTCGAGAACCTGATCTTCAAGCAAACCCTCACGCAAACCGTCGAACGTCTGCAGAATCTCGCCGCGAAATATGCACTGCTCGAGCGAAATGACCCGCAGCGTATGCGCGAGCTGAACGCGAAGGTCACCCGCTACGAAAACGACCTCAAAGCCAGCGGCGTCACCGCCGAAAGCCTCTCAGTATTGCAGCATCCGACATGGTACGTCTTTCGCTACCTGATCCTTCGCGTCGTATTTCTTCTTGCCGTGCTGCCGCTCGCGTTCCCCGGAGCGGTCGTCCATTCGCCCGGCTACTTCTTTTCGAATCTCCTGGGCCGCATCTTCAAAACGCACGACACCGACGTCGCCGGGGCAAGCTCATCGATAATTGCCGCCCTCGTGCTAATGCCACTGACCTGGCTCATCACCGCTTCGGTCGTCTGGTACTTCTTCGATTGGCGGATCGCACTGATCTCTATCCCGACAACGATCCTCTGCGGATACCTCGCTCTCCGCTCTTCCGAAACGCTGATCGACATGCGCGTGTGGGTAAAGGCGGCTTGGCTCCTATTCCGTCAGCGAGCACTGTTCCTTCGTTTGCTGATTAAGCGGGAGGACCTGCAGAAGGAGATCGGCGAGATCGTCGAGAAGTAATTGCTTTTTAATCTATACGCAATACCTAGAAAAAAACGGCGGCCCGAAGGCCGCCCAGGGGGTAGCAGAAAGCAAGTCTGCGCGTCACTCGATGCCGACAAAATCGACATCCGTCAGGCTGTCGGTTACATTGACCACTCGCGTCGTGAAGCGAAAGCGTCTTGAGGCAACTCCGATCGTGTAAGACGCTCCGACCTCGACCTCCTCGAACGAGTAGAATCCGAACGACCCTGTCGTCGCCCTTCGTTGGTTGCCCTGTGCGTCGGTGATCACGACAGTCGCGTTGCGGAGCCCGCGGCCGTCGGCAGTGACCACACGGCCCGAGATCTCGACGCCGGCCGCTGTCGAAGGCAGTATCTCGATGCCCCATCCACCCACAACTTCGCCGACGAGAACGTCCGGGGCGTTCACTTCGCCCAGACGTGCAACGCCGTTGTCGTCGCGAATATACAGCGACCAGGTGCCGTTCGCCGTCGCACCGCCGAAGTTGCCAAACAAGGTCTGGTTGTTGTTCCTCGCAACGGTGCAGCCGGGTTCGACATACGGCCCGACCGGTGCCGGAGCCGCGAAGTTCGAAACAGGCGTTTCGCACGAAGTCGGCTTGAATACGCCGGTCACGAGCGGCCCTGCATCAGGCAGCACCGCGGTCGGATAATCGGCCAGCGTCAGCGTCAACCCGTGCTGCGGCAATGCCGGCTGAGGAATCGCAACCGAGCCGCCGGTATCGCCCATCAGAATGTACTTCGCACCATTCGGCCCGACCAGCAAGACGTCCAGATTGTCCCGTGTGTTGTGGTACAGATCGTAAAGAGTCACCCTGACGCGAAACGCGTTTGCCGTCGCTCCGGTCACGTTGATCGTCGACGGATACGGATTTGCCGAGGTTCCCTGGAAGATCGAGATCGATGCCGCATTCCTGAACTGATTTGCCGTATCGTTGATCGTCAGAGTCGCCTGGCCCTGCGCCCCGACGGCAGTTCCGGAGCTCGGAGCGGTGAGAGCAACGCGGACCGTCTCATTTGTGTCGGCACTTATATCGCCGCAGAGCGATACGTTGACGGTCTTCGACGTCTCGCCCGAAGCGAAACTCACAGTCGACGTCGTTGTCTGATAATCCACTCCGACGGCGCACGTTGCACCGCCAGTCGCCGTTCCGCCCGTGATCGTCGAGAAAGTCACTGTCGAAGTTCCCGTCGTCACGCCCGTTCGATTTATCGTAATGACCGCCGTCTGCGATTCGTCCTGCGTATAGCTGGCCGACGAAAACGCTACAAGCGTTGCCGGCAGAATCGGACCTGTGATCCGGCCCGGCGAACCGATCTCGGTCAAGCTGTTGACCGCGACAAAAGCTCCGTTTACGCCGACCGCACTTAGCTGCGAGATCGTCGCGTTATTTAGCCCCGCAGCGTTGTCGAACGTCGGGAACGACGGGCCCGCCGGCGATGAGCCGAATGTCACGCTTGCCTGCAGCACATTCGACGCGTTGTACAGATTGACTTGATCGCCGCCGGTGCTCAGGCCCACGCCGCCGCCGGTGTAAGTTCCAATTCGAAGCGATGCAGGCGGGTTAGGCCCGAACCAATTGCTCCGGAACGTCGCCGCGATCGCTGCCGGCATATCGCTCTCGAGGAAGATGACGGATTCGCCCGGCAGAATGCTCGTGATGCCGTTCAGAGCGACCGCTGCGATCGGCGATTGAGAGTTATCGTCAAATTTCCAGCCGGTGATATCGACCGGGGTCACCCGCGTGTTCGTCACTTCGAACCAGTCTGCTCCGACCGGGCTGTTCCCGCTCGACCACGGAGCGACCTCGGTTATGAGGATCTTGCCGATCGTGCCGGGCGAACCGATCTCGTTCACATTACCCGGCGCGATGAAAGCACTGTTCGTCCCGACTGCGCTCAGCGTCGAGATCGTCGAATTATTCAGCCCGACCGCGTTGTTAAATGTTGGGAACGAGGGCCCTGCGGGCGATGCGCCGAAGACAACGTTCGACTGCAGCACGCCCGCGGCGTTGTAGATGTTGACCGCATCGCCGCCCGTACTGAGGCCGATGCCGGCACCGGTGTAAGTACCGATCTGCAGACTCGCAGGCGGATTCGCGCCGAACCAATTCTGTCGGAAAGCCGCAACCACGGCGGCCTGATTCGTCGCACCCGATTCGAGGAAGATGACCGATTCGCCCGGCCCGATCGTCGTGATGCCGGTCAGGTCGATCGCTGTTGTAAAGGAATTCGAGCTGTCATCGACCTTCCAGCCTGTGATCGTGATCGGGTTCGCCGTCGTATTCGTCAATTCGAACCAGTCGGCTTGCACTGGGCTGTTACCGCTCGACCACGGAGCGACCTCTGACACGATCAGCGTATTCAGCGGCGGCGTTTCGTTGACGAGGTCCGTCACCTGCAGCGTGTAATTTGCCGAAGCGTCCGGCGTCGCGCCGACCGTCGGATCGTCGACATTGACGGTGATCGAATAGCTCGATTTTGTCTCGAAATCGAGTATCGTGCCGGCACGCAGGAATAGTTCAAACCCGACGATCTGAAAGAACGCCGCGTCAGGCCCGGTGATCGTCAGTTCGTTCGCACCGAGTTGATCGTCCTGGATCGAAATATCGGCGACCTTGATGGGGGCGGTCGTATTCGTATTCTCGACAATGGACGGCACTTGATTGTTCAGAAGCAATGCGGTCGGAGGCTGATTTGGCAGAGTCGAAGGCTGATATACCCAAAGCTGCGGGAAATCAAAACCGCCGCCGCCATTCTCGCTGACGACGTACAGATTTCCGTTGAAATCCATCGTCAAGCCTTCGTGCTGCTGTGCGGGAACTGTGAGCGGATTGCCCACGTCGCCCCGGATCGTCAGCGAACTCGACACAACGCCGGTGCGGCTGACGTTGACGATCTTGCCCGATTCGTGGCTCAGCACGAGCAGACGGCTGGCGTCAGGCCCCGTCAGCGTCGATATATTCGACAACGCATAAACGTCCGCGATATCGAGCAGGTTCATCAATGCGGGATCGAACAGATTGATCGAATTGACCGTGCTTGCCGAGCCGTTCGTTGCTGTTCCCGCGACAAAATCGACGCCCGTTTGAAAGATGCCTTGCGGATCGAGTTCCTTGGCGAGAATGTAGCCCGAGGTCGTCGGGTCATACGTGATGCCCTCGAGGCCGATGTTCTGGACGAACGTGCCAAGCGTTACGGTCTGAGCACCCGCTCGATTGAGCGTCGTTCCCGGAACGTACGTAAACCTGACGACCCGGCGATCGCGTTCCTCGGTCATCACGAACTGGCCGTTGCCGATGTAGGTGATGCCTTCCGGATCGTAAAAATCGGTTCCCTGCGGGCTCGAACCCTGTGCCAGCGTCATCGTGTCGATCAATTGCCCGGTCTTGGTCACTTGCGTCACCGAGGTTCCGCTGTCGCCGACGACGAACAGCGTGTCAGTATCCCAGTTGTAGGTCACGCCCGAGACTTCCTGAGCGAGAAGATTATTTGGCGGAGCCGTCGTGCGAGTCGGTTCCGGAAGGTCATAGCGTCCGACACGGACATATCGCGAAAGATCGACCGACGTCTGCGGCGAAGCATTGAGTCTGCGCCCGGGCGAACCCGTTTCAGTTCCATTCGCAGATAGAAAAGCTCCATTGGTGCCCGCGACGCTTAGCGTTGTTACGGTCGCCGCCCGAGCCGTGTTGTCGAAACTGACCCCGTTAGTTGCCGCGCCGAAAGTCACACTCGTCAACAGCGTTCCGCCGGCGTTGTAAAGATTAACGGCATCGCCGCCGGTTCCAAATCCGATCCCCGAACCTCCGTAGCCTCCGATCAACGTGCCCGCCGGCGGCGTGGCTGTCCCGAACCATGCGGTCGAGAAAGCAGCTCTGATCGCCGCATCGGTCGAGCCGTCCGCCGTCCCTTCGATAAACACCGCCGACTTGCCCGCCGGTATCGAGGTCACGCCGCGAAGCGCTAGCGAATTCGCGAACGAATTCGAGTTGTCATCGACACGCCATCCAGTGATATCCAACGTGGTGGTGCCGGTGTTCGTTATCTCGAACCAATCGGCGGCGTACGAAGAGTTTCCGCTCCCCGACGGATGCACTTCCGAGATGAACGGCGTCGCGTTGTCTGGCCGACCTGTTTCAGCCTGTGCAAAACGGTAAACAAAGCCCGACGAGACCAACGCGAGCGCGAAAACAGTGAGGACGGCCAGTCTAAACCTTTTGATCATTGAATGACACTCCGTATGTGTCGGCAGATACACCCCGCCGACTTCTCTTAAATAAGATCGAAGATCTCTAATTGTCTGGACAAAGAAACAGCTTAGGCATGAGCCGTGAACGGCGAGTTAACGGAGTGTTGCGATTCGGTTAATTTCGGAAAGAGATCGACGGACGAAAGATCTGCATCCGTCCGTCGAAAATTAGATCGTTCAGATCGTATACCGGCCGCTATTCGCCCGACGAAAATTATTACGAAAACGGTAAGTTCGACAGCCCAAAACGGCTTTCGCCCCGAACGCAACGAGCATTCTGGAGATGGTTCCCCACAGACAACCGAAGCAAGAAACTAGAAACTCCGCTTGGGCCTATTTTCGCTTCAGCCAGGCCTCCGGCACGGGTATGATGCAGATATTCATCGTGCGATTGTCGGCCGAGAGCATCGCCGATTGGATCTGGATCTTGGTGCCGTCGGGGCTCATCGTCGGGTGCGGATGATCGGCGGCGGTCGGTTTGTGGCCGGTCGAGAGCAGCATCATCTCACTGTTTCGGCGATCAATGAGGTAGATGCTCCGCGAAAAATCGTCGCCCACCGCGAAACGCCCGTCGGGCGAACCGCTGACGTGCCACAGGCCGCTCCCGGACTTTGTTTGGCCGGCGATCATCACCTCGCGTGTGCGCAGATTGACGATGCCAAGGCCCGTCGGACGCTCACGCGTTCCGGACGGCCCCCATTCGGGCTCGTGGCCCGGGTTGACGCCGCCGACACCGGTGGCTTCGCCGACGTCTTTCGTGCCGCCGGGGATCTTTCGGTGGCCCATGATGGCGAAAGCGACCTCGTCCTTGCCGATGACGGCCTCGTGCGTCACCCAATCGCGGTCGTCCTCGGGAAACACCGGCCTGAGGCCGCTGCCGTCAGCTCGCACGGTCCACATACGTTGCGGAGATTTGCCGCCGGTCTCCCAGCAAAAGACGATCTCGCCCTCGACCCACGGGTTCGTCTGAATATGGCCGACCTGAAACGGCACCGAGATCACGTGTCTGATTTCGCCCGTTTTGATGTTCATAGCACCGATCCCTGACGGGCCGGCACCCATATTTCGCGGTCCAAAGGTGCCTTCGACCTTGACGCCCTCGGGCAGTCGGCGTTGGGCCTCTTCGCGGCCGATGCGGAAGAAGACCCATTCTTCGTTACCGCCGTCGAGGGCCATGTCGCCGCCGGCACCGATCTCGGGCGGAGTCTTGCCGCAGACGCGCTGATAGTGGTCGGCCGACTTGAGTGTTCCGGCCTTGCTGTCGGCAAAGAGCTTTTCGAGGTCGACCTCGACGACCTCCATCGAAGGCGGAGTTCGCGGAGCACCCGCGGGCGGCGGTCCGGCAGGACGGCCGGGCCTGATGTTCGGATTGCGGAGGAAATAGAGCTTCATCGACCGGCGGGCGATGTTGAGCATTCCGCTGTAGCCGCCTTCGGTCACCTGGACCATCTCGCCGGATTCTTCGTTGACGGCGATCGCTTCGCCGGGAACGCGGTTCGACGCGAAGATCAGCCATTTGCCGTCAGACGTCCACTGATTGTGCGTCTGATAGATCTTGCGGTCGCCGTTCGGCGTGCTCGTAAGGAACGTGAGCATTGTGCCCGTAACCGGATCTTTGACAACCTTTTTCTCCGACGGAAACCGCCGCCCGATCTGAGCGTCGGTCGTTGCGAATAAGAAGAGAATTAGCCCCGAAATGGTAAAAATGGTCGATCGTTTCATAACTTCCTCATTTGACTCTCAGCATTACTGTCGAGCCGGTCAGTCCATCGGCTTTTGCGGCCACGGTTATCCTGCCTTCCGACCGATTCGCCTTGATCAACGCGACCAGTCGGCCCTGAAATGCCCGCCGATTCTTGGCTTGGAACGGGTCGTGATCAGAATTATCGCCGCTGTCGACCGCCGCGATCACGCCAGATCCGGTCGCCTCAAAGCTCACACGGTTGTTCGCCGTCGGAACGATAACGCCGTTTGCATCCACCACCGTCGCATTCACATGAACGACGTCATTCCAATCATTCGCGATCGTCGTCTTATCGGGCGAGAGCACAACGCGGGCGGGCTTTCCCGCAGTTCGCAATTCGAATTCCGAGACGATCTTGCCTGAATTCCGCCCGACGGCTTTGATCGTTCCGGGCTCAAAGCCGACTCGCCAGTTGAGCGGACTGTCGTTGGCGTTCTTTTTCTTGGTGCCGAGCGACTTGCCGTTCAGAAACAGCTCGACCTCGTCGCAGTTGGTGTAAACCTCAACATATTCCTCGTGCGGTTCGAGATTCTTCGGCGTCCAGTCCTCGAAAACGACCTGCGTGCGACGCTGCTCGTCGGGATCCCAACCCGGATCGGTCGGCGAAGCGGTATTCGGAGCCGTGCGGCGTGCGAGATAGACCATCGGCTTCTCTGCCCACCAGCTTTGCCGCTGCCAGCCGAGCGGACGTTTGGTCGAAATGCGGTCGAGCATTCCGAACGTGAATGCGTAGTTTGGCCACGCACGCGATTCGCCCAAATAGTCGATCCCGGCCCAGACGAACTGGCCCGACATCTGCGGATTGTCGCGGAGCGCCAGCCATTGCGAAAGGCTCTGCCGATCGTTCTCAGTTCCTATGATCTTTCGCTTGGGGTTCTGACGATGGGCGGCGAGCAACTCGTTCTCGCGGTAATTCTGCCCGACGACGTCGAGCATATCGGCGAGGCCGTTGTTGTAATCGTTGGCTCCCTCGATGTTGGGCCGAAACAGTGCCTGTGTCACCGGCCGCGTCGGATCGTTGGCGTGCATCACGTCGATCTGCTTTTTCAGCGTCGCCTTTGCGGCTTCCTGATCGGCGTGGTTGTCGCGGATCTCGTTGCCAACGCTGTAGATGATCACGCTCGGGTGATTGCGGTCGCGGCGGACGAGGTCGCGCGTATCGGCTTCCCACCATTCGTTAAAATCTTTGGCGTAGTCGTATGGATTTTTCGGCTTGGTCCATTGGTCGAACGTCTCATCCATCACGAGAAATCCCATGCGATCGGTCAGGTCAAGGAATGCCGGATCGGGCGGATTGTGAGCCGTGCGGATCGCGTTCACGCCAAGCTCACGCAGTTTGTTCAGACGATATTCCCAGACAGCGATCGGAACCGCGGCACCGAACGCACTGCCATCATGATGAAGGCACATTCCTTTGATCTTAAAGTTCTTGCCATTGAGCCAAAATCCGGTCGCGGCGGCGAATTCGAACGAGCGAATGCCGAATTTTACCGATTCGCTGTCCACCAGAAGCCCTCCTGCATAGACCCGTATCGTCGCCGAATAAAGGTCGCCATTGCCAACGTGCCATAAGCGAGGATTTGCAACCCTTAAGTCCAACCCAAGTTTGGCTTCCTTTTTCGCCGGCAGAGCCAGAGCAACCCGGCTTTGATTTGTCGCCGCGAGGTTGCCACTCGGATCGCGGAGTTCGACTTCCATTCGAACCGTTGTCGACTTACTCAACGTATTTGAAACGTCGGTTTCGACTCGTACAGCCGCCTCCTGCTCGCTCACACTCGGCGTGGTGATAAACGTTGCCCATTGTGGAATATGAACAGGAGATTTGCGGATTAGCCGCACATGCCGGTAAATTCCCGCACCCGTGTACCAACGCGAAGCAGGCTGCTGCGACGTATCGGTTTTCACGACGATCACATTGTCTTTGCCGAAATTGAGA
The DNA here is from genome assembly GCA_041940165.1 of Acidobacteriota bacterium. Taxonomy (GTDB): domain Bacteria; phylum Acidobacteriota; class Blastocatellia; order Pyrinomonadales; family Pyrinomonadaceae; genus OLB17. Next base: position 272,215 of record JBGTSR010000003.1, on the reverse strand, counting down.
TGATCCGAAAGGTCGTAGCCAAAACTGCTGTATCCGTACGGCCGTTTGCCGAGATAGTGGTTGTTAACCCAAACCTCGGCGTTCGCCATCACGCCATCGAACTCGACAAAGACCCGCTTGGTCATGTCGCTGCCGGGGTTGAAATGCTTGCGGTACCACGACACGCCCGACGGCAAAAAACCGCCCGCACCGCCCGTCGGATTCTTCTGATCGAACGGCCCTTCGATCGACCAGTCGTGCGGAACGTCGACCTTCTTCCACGCAGAATCGTCGAGATCGGCACGCTGAGCATTCGCGAGATCGCCCTTGTGAAAGAGCCATCCGGCGTCAAAATTCCTGATCTCACGCCCGCCCTGCGCTGAGACCGAGCCAGCGACAATAACCAAAAACGCAAATATGCCAATGACCTTGCCGATTAGATCTTTCATACCAAACTCGACTATCCACTATTCACAAACCACTATTCGCTGAAGCAAACGGATCCGATCGATTCAGCGGATAGTGGTTAGTTATTAGTGGATAGTTCCATACGATCACAACTCCTTCCGGTCGGCCTTCTCTACACGTTGGTCCTGAATTCCCTTGCTCTGTTGAACGCTAAATCCCTCGACATTTTTCAGCACAAAGAACGACGACGATGGCCGCGCGTCTATGCGAAAGAGGTCGATGTCCTTAACGTCATCGAGGAAGAACGCGGGTCGAGCCTCGGGCTTGTCGTATGTCACTTTTATGTTGTCGAACACGATGCCTTTGGCATGGCGAACGTAGAATCCATACGCCGGCGTCACGCCGAACATACTCGGCTCGGGGTAGTTCCGCTCGTTCTCCGGGATCTCGCGTTCGGCATTGGCTTTCGTTCCGCCGCCTTTGTACTGGATGTGAATGTTCGAGAGCCTCACGTCTTCGACCGGACTTTCTGCGAGGCCGGCGATGATCGAAGCGTATTCGTGGTGAGCACCGGAGACAACGACATTGTCGATCGTGATACGACGAACCTTGGCTATCGGTGAGCCTTCGGGCCCGCGTTGACGCTTACCGAGCCGGATAAATATCGGCGCCGTCGTGATATCGCGCATAGTGATATTCGAAACGACGACGTCCTCGATGTATCCGCCGTCGACGGTTTCGATCGCCAGGCCGCGACAGCGGACGAAGTTGATATTAGATATGGTGATGTTCTTAAAACCGCCGTTGGATTCTGTTCCGAATTTAATACGGCCCGTCACGCGGTCCTGATCGGGAGCAAATTCCTGCGTCGTCTTGAACGTACCGTCGAGAAACGTTCCGAGATCAAACCCCGAGACCTGCGAATTCGTGATCGTCACGTTCTCGGTCGCTCGCGGAAAGCCTAGAGCATACGAGCTTTTCAGAACGATCGCGTCGTCGTTCGGCGAGTTGACGTAAACGTTGGAAATACGCACATTTCGGCAGGCGTCAATGTCAAAACCGTCGCGGTTCGTATCGACCCGCAGCCCGTCGATCGTCAGGTTATCGACGCCGGTCGCGATCAAGGCGAAATGCCCGCCGCGAAAGATCGTGAAATCCTTGAGCGTGACGTTTTTGGAAAGTTTCAGAGCGATCGCCTTTGTGCCAAGCCCTTCCATCTCCTTACGATCTGACATCTCGCCAAGCGGCGAAACGTTGTTTGCCATGCTCACGGGCGTTTCGCCTTCGGTCCGAGGACGACGCGGTCCGGGGCTTCGTTTCGAGAGTCCGAGGCCATCGATCCTGCCCTGTCCGACGATCGCAAAATTCTCGATCGCGATGCCCCACATCAGCGAATTCTGCCAATGCGAATGTCCAAAATCCTGGTACATATCCCACTGATTCGGCTCGGGCATGTCGTATTTGCCTTTGTGGATCGCCGGATCGGCCGCTAGCAACGTCGCTCCGTTATCGAGATGGATGGTGATGTTGCTCTTCAGGCGGATCGAAAAGCTGAGGTAAGTTCCCGCCGGGAAATACACCGTTCCGCCGCCTTTTGCGGCAGCCGCGTTGATCGCTTTGTTGATCGCATCAGTGTCGAGCGCTTTGCCATCTCCTTTGGCCCCGAACGTTCGAATGTTGTAGAACGCCGACGTATCGGCCTCGGCCCGAGGCGACAGGGATGCAGAAACAAACGCCACGGCCGCCAAGATGAACGCCGATCGCAATAACTTTCGCTTCATAAGATCTTTACAGCTCGCAGCTATTTCGCCTCGCCCGACCGCGACACCTCTATCTTTCCGCTGATAGTGCTGTTTCTGACGGCGACCGGCTGCCCCGATTTCGTCGTGAGCTTAACGTTTTCCATCTTCCAGTTCTCGGCAAACTCGATCGAACCTGCTTCCGCGCCTTCGGCCCTTACGTCGGCAAAGCTCACGTTTTGGATAGTTTTGTCGGGCAATCCTGCCGCCGAAAATATGCGGGTCGCTCCGACAACATCAATGTCTTCGATCTTGATATTTCTGAAGAGGCAGTAGCCGCGTTCGATCGGCAGCACCGGCGTGTTCATCGTGATCCAGTATGGTGGCACGTTCGTCATTCCTTCGGGAATGCTCGCGTAGCTGTAGCTCGGGTTCCAATTGAGCGTAAAGCTGAACGGTATCGGCACATTCTCCATCTTCATCCCACGGATAATGACGTTCTCGACGTAACCGCCGCGCGTTTTTGCGGATTTGAAACGAATGCCTTCTTTGGTGCCGATAGCTCGATTGTTGAGTGCAACGACATGCCTGATCCCGCCCGAGGTCTCGCTTCCAAACGCCACGACACCGCCGCCGCGGCGGATCAGATTGTCGCGGATAAAGACATACTCGGTCGGACGAGCGACCCGCAAGCCGTCAAAATCGCGGCCCGCTTTTAGGCAAATGTCGTCGTCGTTGTTATCGATGTCTGTGTTCTGGATCAGCACCCATGAAGACGAATCGACGTCGACGCCATCGGTACTCGGGCCTTCGTTGTCGCTGATCTTGATGCCGTCGACGGTGACATGATCGGAATAGAGGATCTGAACGGTCCAGAATCCCGAGCGTTTCAGGCTGACGTTCTCGATCGTCACGTCGGACGAACGCGAAACGACCATCAACCTAACGCGTTCCGCGTCGTAATCCGAGGCCCAACGCAGTCCTTTCGGCTCGTACTCGCGTCGCAGGGCCCAGTATTTATCCCACCATTTCTTGCCGCGGCCGTCGATCGTTCCGCCGCCGGTGATCTTCACGTTCGATGCGCCGTCGACGTTGATGAGCCCCGCGGGCCAGGACATTTCGATACCGGCAACGCGAGTCGGGCCGCGAGCATAATCCGCGTCATCCTGACTGCCAAGCAGCGTAACGCCGGCAGCGACGCGAAACTCGACGTTCTTCTTAATGAAAAGTGCTCCGGTAACATACTCGCCCTTCGAGAACGAGACCGTTCCGCCGCCGCCTTTTGAACACGAGTCGATCGCTGCTTGAATAGCCTTGGTCGAATTAGTCTGTCCGTCGCCCTTCGCTCCGAACGCATTAGCAGTGCAGCTTCGGCCTTTCCCGGGAGCGTTTCGAGCACCGACCTTTTTCGTCCATGCAGGCAGCGTTGGATCGGTCGAGTTCGGCTTTTTCTGTGCGTACGACGGGGCGATGAAAACTAGCGTCGCGACGGCGATTGCAATTAAACTTCTCATTCTTACTTCTTTACTTATTATCGAACCGAAAATGCGTAAACGGTCGTCTGCGAATACCTCTGTCCGGGCCGAAGCAGCGTCGACGGGAATTTCGGCTGATTTGGCGAATCGGGATAGTGCTGTGCCTCGAGGCAGAACCCGGACCTGTATGGATAATCCTGGCCGCTTTTGCCCTTGATGGCACCGTCGAGGAAATTGCCCGAATAGAACTGCAAGCCCGGCTCGGTCGTCCAGACCTTCATCTCGCGGCCGCTTGTCTTGTCGTAAGCCGTCGCTGCGAGCGTCAGCGCTTTTCCTTTCTTATTCAAAACCCAGTTGTGATCGTAACCCTTGCCGAATTCGACCTGCTGATCCCTCGCGCTGATCCGCGAACCGATAGCCGTTGGCTTAGTAAAATCGAACGGCGTTCCGGCGACCTTTCTCACATCGCTCGTCGGTATCGAACCGGCATCTGTCGGCAGGAACGCATTCGCATTGATCATCAGTTCGTGATCGAGAATAGTGCCATTTCCGGCTCCGGCGAGGTTGAAATACGAATGATGCGTCAGGTTTACGACCGTCGGCTTGTCGGTCGTCGCGGAATAGACGATCTTGAGTTCGTTCTTCTCGGTCAGCGTGTAAACGACGGTGATCGAGAGATTGCCCGGATAGCCTTCCTCGCCGTCCTTGCTCAGGTATTTGAGTTCGAGATTCGCGCCTGTCGCGTCGGCAAACGCCCTTCCTGTCCAGACGACCTTGTCGTAGCCCTTCGGCCCGCCGTGCAGGTGATTCTCGCCGTTATTCTTGGCCAGAAAATAGTCGTTGCTCCCGATCTTGAACTTGCCCTTCGCGATGCGATTGCCATAGCGGCCGATCAACGAACCGAAATACGAGGTGTGCTTTTCATAATCCGCGATCGAATCGTAACCGAGCACGACGTCGCCCAAGTTGCCGCTCTTGTCCGGCACCTTCAGCGAAACGACCGTGCCGCCGTAAGTGATTACCTTCGCCTCTGAGCCACGCGAGTTTGTCAGCGTGTATATCTCTACGGGCTTGCCATCGGACGTTTTTCCAAATGCACCTTTCGAAACCTGAGGCTTTGCGAAGGAATTCATCGCGAGAATGAGATTAAGCAACACCGCGATCGACGCCGTCGCGAATTGTGCATTGAGCGAACGCATAATATGTTTCAAAACACAGATCCCAGTGGTCAAAACTGCGGCTCGATCAGCGCAAACGGTCGAGTCGCGGCAGTGAAAAGGTCGGATAAATTGGTAAAACCAAATTTCCTTTAACATAACACGTGACCGTTCGATCTCCAAGGTCTATTTAAGCGATTAACCTTTTATGTTCATTGGGGCTCACGGATGGTGGGTGCGCTTGCCCGACAGGGCGATCAAGGTTATATTTCTCGTACGAAACGTTAAAGCTGACACGGCGGACGGACCTTTGCCGGTGTTCGATCAGGCGTTAACCGGCTCCGATCTATGATCGATCAGCGCCGACAACTACGGAGAATTTATGACAAAACTTTTGCTAACCATCACGGTGTTTACGCTTTCGGCACTCCTTTTGGCAGGATGCAGCGGAGCGGGACAGAATTCGGCGTCAGGAAACGGCACTTCCGCCACAAACGGCACTTCTGCGGGCAAGGACCTCAAGCTTGCTTTCGTCACTAATAATGCGTCCGACTACTGGACCATCGCACGCAAGGGCGTCGAGAAAGCCGACAGCGAACTCGCCGACGTCAGCGTCGAATTCAAACTTCCGGGCGAAGGCACGGCAGCCGAGCAAAAACGCATAATCGACGACCTGACCTCGACGGGCGTCCAGGGCATCGCGATCAGCCCGGTCGATCCCGATAATCAAACTCAGCTGATCAACGACACCGCGAAAAAGGCCCTTGTCATTACGCAGGACAGCGACGCTCCGTCGAGCGACCGTGCTCTTTATATAGGTACCGACAACGTCGCCGCGGGACGTCAGGCCGGCCAGCTCGTCAAGGAAGCTCTGCCCAACGGCGGCAAGATCATGGTCTTCGTCGGCAAAAGCGATGCTCGCAACGCGGCTGAGCGGCTGCAGGGCCTGAGAGAAGCTCTTCAGGGCTCGAATGTCGAGATCATCGACGTCCGCACCGACGACACCGACCGTGCTCGTGCGAAAACGAACGCGGCCGACACGCTCGTCAAATATCCTGACATCGCCGGCATGGTCGGCCTCTGGAGCTACAACGGTCCCGCGATCCTTAACGCCGTTAAAGAAGCCAACAAGGTCGGCAGCGTGAAGATCATTTCATTTGACGAAGAGGACGAGACCCTCGCCGGCGTGAAAGAAGGTGCGATCTACGCGACCGTCGTCCAGCAGCCGTACGAGTTCGGTTATCAGTCGGTCAAGTTGATGGCCCAGATCCTGAAAGGCGACAAGAGCGTCATCCCGGCCAATAAACAGATCAACGTCCCGACACTTGTGATCAAACAGGGCGACGTCGAGGAGTTCATCAAGAAGATCAATACTCTGAGAGGCCGATAGGAATATCGCCCGCGAAATACGCGAAAATGCGCGAAAGATCTGAACCGCAGCTCGCGATCGTTAACTCCTTCGCGGATCGAGACTCCTTTCTTTTTTCGTGTTCTTTCGCGTATTTCGCGGGCAAAAATTCTTATGACCACCTCTAACCTCAACCGCCGCAATTTCCTCAAGACCACCGCCGTCGGAGCCGCGGGCCTCTCGCTGATATCGAACGCAGAAGCCGTCGAACCGACGCTCACGCAGTCAATCTCGAAGCGGCACGTCTATCCGCTAAACCACCGTTGGCTCTACAGCGAAAAGTCTTCCGCGGCGGCCATGACTGCTAGTTTCAACGACAAGGCGTGGAAGCAGGTGACGATCCCGCACACCAACAAGATGGTCCCGCTGAGCGGCTTTGACGAGCAGGATTACTGCTTTGTCTCGGCCTATCGGCGTCATTTTCGTCTGCCGCAAGAACTGAAAGATCACCGCATCTTCGTAGATTTCGGCGGAGTAATGACGGCCGCAAAGGTCTACCTTAACGGCAAACTCCTCGGCGAACACAAAGGCGGTTATTCCCAGTTCTCGTTCGAAATGACCAAGGACGTTAACTGGGCCGGCGACAACATCCTCGCGGTGGAGGTCGACTCGACCGAACGAAAGGACATTCCGCCTTTCGGCAATCTTGTCGATTATCTGACCTTTGGCGGCATCTATCGTGAGGTCGAGATCCGCGCGGTGCCGAAGACCTTTATCAAGAACGTTTTCGCCAAGCCCGTTAATGTCATGACAGCTGACCGTCGGGTCGAGGTTAAGGTATATCTTGAGGGCGGCGATGATGCATCCATCCAGGCCGAACTGCTTGACGGCTCTAAACGGCTATCTTCCGAGATTCAAACCCACACGGGAGGAAATCAGATCGCAACCCTGTCGCTCGCGAGTTCCTCCGTGGAACTTTGGGCTATCGCCAATCCAAAGCTTTACACAGTTCGCGTAACGCTCTCGCGAGCCGGAGAAATGCTCGACCACTACGAAACCCGCATCGGCTTTCGCGAGGCAAAATTCACCGAGACGGGCTTTTATCTCAACGGTAAGCATCTCAAACTCCGCGGGCTCAATCGCCATCAGACGTATCCGTTCGTTGGGCAGGCGATGCCCGAACGCGTTCAGCGTCGCGACGCTCTGATCCTGAAGAACGAGCTGAAGTGCAACATGGTCCGCACTTCGCATTACCAGCAGTCGCCGCATTTTCTCGACGCGTGCGACGAGATCGGGTTGCTGGTTTTCGAGGAAATTCCCGGCTGGCAGCACATCGGCGACAAGGAATGGCAAAAGCTGGCCGAGCAGGAAGTCTATAAGATGGTCGAGCGTGATTGGAATCACCCGTCGATCGTCCTGTGGGGCGTTCGCGTCAACGAATCTCCTGACAACCCCGAGCTTTACACCGCGACGAACAAGATCGCTCACGACCTCGACGATAGCCGCCAGACCGGCGGAGTTCGCTTCCGCCATAATTCGCAGCGGCTCGAAGACGTCTTCACGATGAACGATTTCGCGTGGCCGATGCGCGAGGCAAATCATCCGCTGTATCTCGTCACCGAGTTCAACGGCCATATGTTCCCGACTAAGCGGTTCGACAATATCGACCGAGTTCGCGAACACACGCACCGACACGCACGGGTCCACGACCACATCGCCGGCCAGCAGAAGATCGCCGGCGGCCTCGGCTGGTGCGCGTTCGATTACAACACGCACGCCTATTTCGGCTCGGGCGACCGAATCTGCTATCACGGCGTTTCGGACATATTTCGAATGCCGAAACCCGCCGCGGGCTTTTACAAAAGTCAGTGCGACCCAAGCGAAGAGATCGTGCTCGAGCCCGCTTTTCACTGGGCGTGCGGTGACGAGAACGAAGCTTTTACGATCGGCCTCGTCTCGTCCAATTGCGAAAAGCTCAAATACTTCGTCGGCGAAACGCTCGTCACCGAGGTCGAGCCCGACCGTAAGACGTATCCCAACCTCAAATACCCGCCGTTCAACCCCAACCTGCGAAGCGCGATCTGGGGCAGCATTCCATGGAATGACCTCCGTATCGAAGGCTACATCGCAGGCAGAAAGGTCATCGAGCGCAAGATTTCTGGCAAAGGCGTCGACCGCGAGTTCGTCGTCAAGGCCGACGACAACGAGCTTCGCGCCGACGGCATCGACATGACCCGCGTCACGTTCGAGGTGACCGACGAATTCGGCAACTATCGCCCGTACGCCACCGGCGTGATCCAGTTCACCATCGAAAACGGTGAGATCGTCGGCGACAACCCATTCGCCCTCGTCGGCGGAGCAGGAGCGATCTGGATCAGATCGACCGAAAAACCCGGCACCATCCGCCTAACAGCACGGCACCCGCGGCTGGGAACGAAAACCGTCGAGATCCGCGCGACCGCGGCGGCAAAAGCTACTATTTAACGTTCAACCTATCGACAAAAATATTGACTCAAACTCGCCGCGTAAGGTATATTGCATCTGTGCAACCACGTTGCACTTCTTACGCTCAGCTCTTTGAAAATCCAGCCTCCGCCGGCTCGGGTGCAGAAGCCCGCGCGTCAGCAAGGGCGGTAAACGAACGCTCCCAGAGCGGCTCTTCGGCCGCCTTGACAACCTATATCAGGACTAAGAGCTGCGGAGTGTCAACTCTTTTCCGGACGACACGTGCGCCACACGTGTGTTTTATTTTTTCAAAAATCGGCGGGACAGAGGATTTTTTCGCTACAAGTCCTTTGTTTTCAGTTACTTCCCTGTCCCACGCGGGCCTGGGACAAGCGTGGGACAACAGCGGGACAAGTAAGCGAAAATTTGCTCGAATCTAGGCGATAACTCGTTACAGCTCAACGACTTGCGGGAAGTACATACTGTTTTGTTGCGGCGCTGATGTCCCGCGAGGCGGGCGAAAGGAACTTCTTTAGGTCGGGCTTGCCCAATGCTTTGAGAGCGGCGATCACCATCTTGGCATTCAGCAAAGCTCCGGCCTGCGTCGAGTGGGTTCGTCGGTCGGCAAACAGCGGTTCGACCTTTTCGGGGCCGAGGCGTTCGAATTCGAGGGCGATGATCTCGTTGATGTCGATGAAGGCCGCGTTCGTGGCCTTGGCCGCGTTGGCGGTCCAGAGCACCCACTTCTCGCGCTCTTTACGGACGATCTTGCCTTCGGCCCAGTCCTTGTGCGGCACCATCGAGGCAAAGATCATCGACGCTCCTTTGGAGCGCCCATCGCTGCCGTACTTTCGCATGTACCAGCCAAAGCTCCGGACCGTTTCCATCTTGCCGTCGGCGTGGCGTTTGGTCTCGACCGATTCGTCGCCCTCGCTGTGGAGTGACGGGCGGTCTTTGGAATTCGGATCGTCGTACTTGCCGACGTCGTTGTGTCCGAACTGGAGAATGACGAAATCGCCCGCTTTGATCTCGGACATGACGCGATCCCAGCGGCCTTCGTAGATGAACGTCCGGCTCGAACGTCCGCCGATCGCACGGTTGACGACATTGATCTTTGACAAGTCAAAAAACTGGGCGAGTTCCTGGCCCCAGCCGCGCATGGGTGCGTTGCTGTTCAGCGTCGAATCGCCGACGATCCACAGCGTCGGCAATTTAGGATCGCGCACCTGAGCGGGCGTGGTTTTGGAGTCGTCAACGACCGGACGCGCGTCGTCCTGCGCCAGCGCGACGGTCGAAATCAGGAGTAGGAAAAGGACACAACGGATTAACGCGGACTTGCACGGATTAGGAAAAAGTCTTTGATTTAGGAAGTCAAACATATGAAAAATAATCCGCGAACATCCGCGTTAATCCGTTGTTAAAAGAAATATTTACCCTTCGCGACCTCGACAGCGTACACATGCGTCGGGCCGAGCATGTTCGAACGGAACACGATCCACTTGCCGTCGGGCGTAAAGGTCGCGTTGGGCTCCAGCGAATAGTCGTGCTTCGAGAGGTCGACGAGACGCTGCGAGATCAGCTTGCCGCCTTCGGGCTTGAAGAGGTAGATCCATTGGCCGTTGTCGCCGCGAGCAACGCTGTTCGGGCCGCCGCCGTCGCCGAGGAACCATTTGCCGTCGGGCGAAGCGTTAAAATGCACCGACCATTCGCGTTTGGCCAGGCTGTGTTTGGTCAGTTTGCCCGAGGCTATGTCGTGTTCAGCAAGCCAAAAGACCTCGTACTTCGGCGTCTGCAGATCATAGAGGATCTTCTTGCCGTCGGCGCTGAAGAATTCGTGGCCCGCGATCTCCATATCCATCGTTCGGGTATGGATCTTCTTGAGGCCGCTGCCGTCGGTGCGGATAGTCCAGATGCGGTCGACCTTGTGCCATGGGCCTTCGTGGCAAAACATGATCAGGCCCGGATCGGTCGGCGACATCTGAACGTGATTGAGCCAGTCGGTCGCCTGGTGAAACGTCTTGACCTCGCCCGTCTTGATGTTGATGGTGTATAGCTGCATCGGGATCTTTGCAGCGAGGCGGCGTTCCATCATCTCGCCCTTGCCCGGATAGCTGTCGCGAGCCGGGACCTGCCCCGCCGGTGCTCCGGGAATGGGAGTCGGCGTTGCGGTCGGCTGCGGCCGCGGACGAAACTCTTCGGGCAATTCCCCGATGATCATGCTGCCGGCAAGCAGCGTTTCGTCGGCATTCAGTCCGAAGCCTGAACCGGTCCGGAGCTTTCGATCTTTGACAATTTCACGAGTGGCTTTGGTATTGACGTCGGTCTCGTAAACGCTTTCGCCCTTAAAGTAGAAGACCTTTCCGGTCTTTTTGCCGACGACTAAGCCGCCGACGCGGCCGTCGACGATCTGCTCGATCTTTTTCGTCTTGAAGTCGTAGGTCGACAAACCGTTTCGCGTCTCGAAAACGAGCTTGTTGCCGGAATAGCCGTTCTGATGAAAGTAGAACGACTGACTACCGGGCTCGTCCGAGATGCGGACTACGCGGTGACCGGTCGCCTGGTCGACCCATTCACGGGGAAGTTCCGTTTGGGCGAGACCAGCGATAGAAAATAGCAGGACAACGAGCAATGATACGCAGTTCTTCATACGTTGGTTGTTTTTGCAGCTCCCAAGTTGAACGATCCCGCCGGCCGCGGCTGCGACTCCGAGCGGGATCGTCGTTTCACGAAATGTTCTTCTTTCTAGAAGAAGAAGCGAAGTCCGAACTGGATGTACCGCGGGTTGTTGACCGCGAACAGCGTTCCGAAGTTCGCGTCGTATGTCTGACGCAGACGGAAGTGCTTAAGTCCGGTCAGCGTGCGGATGTCAAACGAATTCGGAACCCGCGTGGCGAATCCTTCAGGCACCGGAATGCTGTAGAAATTCAGCGGCAGTGCTCCTGTGGTCAGGCGGTTGTTTATCGTCAGATTCTGAACCGCCAGGAGAGCCGGATCGGTTGCACCGGTAGCATTCGGCAGCCCATTAAATGCTGCCCACGAGTTGTACTCAGCGAGCGTGATCGGCTGATCGCTCGGAAGCGTGCCAAATCCCGGAGGCGTATTGCCGGTGTTCACAAGGCGGAAGACCGGATGATTGAACGCGTTCAGGAAATCAACGCGGAAGTTGAGCTTTCTTCTTCCTTCGCCGCCGAGGAACCCGAGCGTCCACGTCTTCTGCACCGACAGGTCAAAGTACTGCTGCAGCGGCCCGCGGACATTAAGCGTCCTCGGGGCGTTACCGAGCGAACCGCGATCAGGCCGTGTGAATGCGGCCGGATTGATGTACGGCTCACAGCCCGCACCGATCGAGCAACTCGACGAATACAGCGGATTCTTCAGCGGGACGCCCGGAACGATGTTCATTCGGACCGAGCGATTGACACCGCCGAGACGGTTGGTATCCGTGATGAATGGCGTGAACGGCTGACCGCCCTGAATTCGGAAAATGCCCGACATCGACCAGCCACCGACGATGGCATCGACCGCTCCCGGCAGATCGTTGAAGAACGCACGCTTCGCACCGAACGGCAGATCCCAGACGAACGTGTTGTTGAAGTTGTGCCTGAGGTCAAATGCCGATACCGCACGGTCGCCGCTTCGCGGTGCACCATAGTAGGTCTGGCCAAGCGTCGAACCACTCGACAGCACGCGTACATCCGGCGACGAGTCAGAAGCGTCGTCGATCGACTTGCCGAACGTGTAGTTCGACGAGAAGCTCAAGCCGGCTGAAAAGCGTCTGCGAACCTCGACATACGTACCGTGATAGATACTGCTAGCCGAAGGATTGAAGTATTGATTCAGCGTGTTAAAGCCAAAGTACTCAGAGTTGATGCTGTTTCGCTGGATCGCGATCGTCGCACCCAACGCATTCCGACGTCCGAGCGGATCGGCGAAAGTGTTCTCGGCAGCCACGTTACTGCCTTCGAGAAGTTCGACGAAATCCGTACTCCTCGGATTGATATTCACGTTCGGCATGTAAAGATGCGTGCCCTTATTGCCGACGTATGCGAATTCGATCGAGGTGTTCTTCATGATCTCGAACGAAAGCGTCAAATTCCAGTTTTGGGTATATGGGATCTTGTCCGAACCTTCGGGGAATACCGCAAAACCCGGAACGCCTAGACTGTTCTGACCGATGATGCCCGTCGTCGGATCGAACTGGAACTGGTTGGTCAGCGCCTGCTGGAAAGTTCCGCCGCCCGGCATCGGAGGATTACCCGAAAGCCTAACCGGCTGGGCCGGGTTGGCAGTGCCGCCGACCGTCGAGCCGTTGGCGAGTGTCGAAACGCCCGTAAAGCCGCCAAAGTCGGGATTCGGAAGGCGATTGTTACCGGTCAGCGGAGCGTGCGAGATGCCGTATCCTCCGCGGATCGCCATGCTGCGTTTGGCCGCCCATTCCCACATCTTCGGGCTCCACGCGAAACCGAACCGCGGTTCGAAGTTCGTATAGTTGACCTCGGTAAGATAAGGCGAACGTCCGTTATAGCCCGCGAGTGCAAATACAGGGATCTTAACCGTCGTCGGGATCTGGGCAACGATCTGATCGTAGTTCGGGCTCGCGGTCGTTATTCCAAGACCGGTAATGATCGCGGTTCTCTGGGCGGCCGTGAGCGTTACGGACTGGGCGAGGTCGGGCCGGAACGATCCCTGCTGATTGTTGCGTTCACCGCGCGGCGTCTGGAGCGAATAGCGAAGTCCCAGGTTGAGCGTCAGATTCGGCCTGACCTTCCAATCGTTCTGCACGAATGCCGCACCGCTCTTCCAATAGTAGTTGTAGTCGAGCAGCAGCGGCCTTACCTGCACTGTGTTTGGAACACCAAGCAAAAGGCTTGCAAGCGGGTTACCACCATTTGCCGTGTTCGTCGAGCGGTTGCTGCTGGTGTTGACCGTTCGGAATTCCCAACGTCCGCCCGAGGCGCCGAAGAACGGAATAACGTTGAGCTTAGCCAGCGACATGTTGATGCCGAATTTCCATGTCTGATTGCCTCGGTTCCAGTACAGGATGTCGTCGATAGCATAACGCTCTTCCTTGTTAAAGTTGTTCGTCGACCCCGAAGAACCGATGTCGGCAAAAGCCGAGTTGCTGCCCGAGTCGGCACTGATCTGGAAAAGTGGAAGTCCGCCGCTCGTCAAGCTCGGAAGTCCAAGCTCCGTCGCGAGGTTGCGGCCGCCGTTGATAGAAAATTCAGGAGCGAAGTCTTCGCTGAAGACGCCCTTCGTGTAACTAAGCCGCAGATTGTTGACCCACGACGGCGAAAAGATGTGGTCGTCCGTGAGCAGGAACTGCTTCGCATCGCTAAAGACGCCCGTGCTGCCGTTGATGTCCGTACCAAAATTACGGACTGCGATGGCCGGAGTCACCGAGTACCGGAAACTCATCTTGTTGGCACGGGTCAGATTGTGGTCGAACTTGAAAGTGTAACGCGTTTCGTCCTGCGTCACCTGCCGATTGACCACATAGTTGCGAATCAGGCCGCCGTCGAGGAAGTACTCTCCGCCGAACGGCATGAATTCGAGGATCCGTCGTGCGGTCGGGTCAATGAACGAGGCCGGAAGAACGTTGAGCGAGTCGATCGGAGCGGCGTTCTGTGCAGCTGTACACTGAGGCTGGCCAGCCGCGTTAAAAGAAACGTTAGTAGCACCAAACTGGCAATATTGAAAACCTGCGCCAAGCACGATCGGAACAAGCGTATTGCCCGGGCCGAGTGTGAACTGCTGATAGATATTTGCCTGGCCCGTCGACGCAACTCCGAATTGATTGGCGATCGCCGTCGGAACCCAGCCTCCTGACGTTCGGGTAAGATTCCGGAAATCGCCGTCACGCTCAGCCTGCGTCTTGAGAAGAGTAGTTACCGTGATGAAGTCCTGACGCCATCGCGGCTCGTATGCAAAGAAGAAGAACGTACGGTCACGACCATCGTAGAGTTTTGCCCCGCTCTCGCCAAATGCAGGCAGGAAGACCGGTCCGCCGACAGTTAGCGAGCCTTGGCTGTACTTCAGGTTATTCGGCGTTCGCGGCGTCGTACCGATCCTATACGGCTGCGCATTCGTCGCTGGATTGCGATGATAGAAGAGGGCCGTACCATTCAGGCGGTTAGTACCCGATTTGGTGGTCGCATTAATTACACCGCCGCTCGTGTTGCCGTATTCGGCCGAGTATGCCGACGTCTGTACGGTGAATTCCTGTACAGTCTCCGGCGTAAAGCTCACTACCGCACGGCCGATACCGACGCCGGTATTGTTAACGCCGTCGGCGAGGATCGACGTTCCGCCCGGCCGGCCGCCGTTTAGGCTCAGGTTAAATCCCGGAACTGGCTGACCTGAGGTGACTTCGGCATCTTCGCTGCCGGCATCACCGGAAACGTTGGCCACCGTGACCGCCAGGTCGAGCACGCTGCGGTTGTTGAGCGGCAACTCGCGAAGCTGCACCTCAGAGATCGTCTTTGACGTGGTTCCCGATTCGGTGTTGATGAGAGCATCCTCAGCCTCGATGTTCACCACCTCGGCAAAGTTTCCGACCTCGAGGACGATGTTAACTGTCTGAACGGTGGCGGTATCAACCTTAACCTTTTGGATGACAGCTTTCTTGAAGTTGGCAGCCTCGGCCATAACGTCGTACTCGACCGGCTCAAGAGAGGACACGGAAAACGCTCCATCGCTCGATGTGACGACGGTCGTCGATCGGTTAGTACCAACATTTCGGATCGTAACCTTTGCCATCGGTACGACGGCTCCGTTCGAATCAGTGACGGTACCGCTTATACCGCCTCTATTGGTTTGACCAATTATTGTAAGCCCGGCTATCAAGATCAGGGCTGCTGCGTGAACGATTCTCATATTACCTCTCCAAGACTTTAGCGTTGAATAATTCCCCTTCCAAGGGGCTCGGTGATCGGCTATCCAACGCATGGTAACCGGTTAACCCGAGCGAAAATATCAAGCTCGCAATGCTCTATTACAACCGCGAACCAAAGACCGAAAGCTTGTCAAGCAACGGGTTATCTTACGTCCGATCAACGTCCTGGTTGATCGTTGACGGCACAAACAAACGTTCGATGCAAAGTGACACGATGGGCTTCGACCGTTCCCAGGGTGAATCGCCGACAATTCGTAAAGATCTTATCCTCAGTAAACCGCTTAACTAATCCGTCCAAAAAATAAAGCTCTATAGAGATCTTCCAAGCTTTTCAAGGATTTATTCGGACTGAAGGGGATTCTATGCCTAGTTTGTAGTGCGTGTCAAGCGATTAATTAAAGAAAAGTTCAGGGCATAAAATGAAAAAGCCGGGCACTCATATCGAGCACCCGGCAACTGAACGCTAAACTATAGCTAGAAAAGGAACTTAACGCCGATCTGACTGCGTCGTGCGTAGTTGTCCTGGTTTGATGGAGCGATGGTCCCGAAGGACGACTGAGTCGGATTGGTCGAGGGTGCCGGGAAATAAGCCTCGTTGAAGGCGTTGCTAAACTCAGCACGGATCTGGATCCGCATCCTTTCATTGATCGCAACGTTCTTGATCAGCGAAAGTCCGACATCGTTAATGTTGTCACGTCGAACGTCAGCAAATCGCAGCGGCAGCGTACGAAGATGTGCCACCGGTGCAGCGGTCGTCGTCGTGCCCCCGTCACGTACGTTCACAAACGCGGCGGTGTTAAACCAGCGACTTGTCGTTCTCTCGCTCTTCGGCAACGAGATCTTGCCCCCTAGGTAGAAAGCGTTCGTGCCAAAGGCGATCGGGAATCCGGCCTGGTATTGGTAAACACCCTGGATCTGCCAGCCATTTACGATCCGATCGACCACGCCGTTCGCATCCGAAAGGAACATCTTGCCCTTGCCGAACGGAAGCTCATAGATGCCGCTGATGGCAAGCCTGTGCGGCGTATCCTGATCTGAGATCATCTTGGTCGGTGCAGCGTCGCCGGCGTTGAGGACCTCGGTCGCCTGCAGCCACTTGGACCACGTATAAGCAACACCTAGCGTATAGCCGTGAGCAAAACGCTTGTTCAGGTTGAGCTGCATCGAGTTGTACCACGACTTGCCGTCGTTGACCGAGCCCGTAATATCCCCGAAATTTGGGAACGGGCGAAGAAGCTGCTGCCTTGCGATCGTTGCGTTGAAAAACCCGGTTCCAGCGTAGTCGCTGATCGTGCGGAATGGATTCGCAACTGCCTGGCCCAGAGCTGTGCTTCTGGCAGTCATGGCCGCGGTCCGGGAAGTATCCGTGTTCAGGTACTGATTCGGAAGCGCGTTCAGGTTTACGGAACGCTCGATGTCATAGCCGTAGTTGCCTACGTAGACAAGCTCGCCGGTCCATCCCCAACCAAGTTCACGCTGGAACCCGATCTGATATCTCAGTTGCTTCGATACTTCGGGCGTCTGATTGAAGAACGAGATTCCCGTTCCGAGTCCAGTCTGTCTCCCCTGTGCGTTTCCAACGGGCTCGAGGATCGCGATCGCGGTTGGGAAAGTCGCCATCGTGAACGGGATCGGAGCATTATTCGGGCCAACCGTGCTCAACGGACGAGTCGTTGTGCGAGTGTACCCGGGTTGGATCACGTCGCCACGACGTTCTCCAAGGAACCCGGCAAACAGGCCCATACCAGCGCGAAATACCGTTTTTTCATTGATCTTGTAGGTCAGGCCGATCCGCGGAAGAAAAGTGTCCTTGGGGGTCTCATAGAGTGCCGAACCGGTATCCTTTCCTGCGAACAGAAGTCCACCAAGAACATTAAAGGTATTCGGATCGATGGCAGGAAGGCCATCGGAACCCGCGACTGGCGAAGCGACGAGGTTCGCACGAGCCGCTGCCTGGCTGGGCTGAACATATCCAAAATCGAAGCCCGAGACAGATTTATTCTGGCGCTCGACCATCGGGGTCTCGACTTCCCAGCGAAGACCAAGGTTGAGCGTAAGATTACGCGTCACCTTCCAGTCATCCTGGAAGAAAAGTCCGATCGTCTTGGAGTATTCCGAGTAGTCCGCGCGGCGGACGATCTGCTGAGTGCTGGGCAATCCGAGGAGGAATGCGGCCATCGCCTGCAGGCCATTTACATCGGTGCTGTTTGCACTGCTCGCCCGCGTGTACGCGTTATCGAATACGAACTGGCCGGTCTGGTCATTGCTCGAGAAAGCGTTGTTCTCGATATAGGTTCTCATTTCGCCGCCGAACTTCATCGAGTGGTTGCCCCACGTCTTGTTCAGAACGGCGTTGTAAGAGTGTGTGTCGACCGGACGGAATTCTACGCTCTGTCCGTTGCCTAGCGGACCACCTGAAAAGTCGAATCGCGGGAAACGGCGGACTCCCTCGCCGACGAGTGCATTGTAGGCAGTGCCCGCTGCCCCCGGCCAGAGTTTCGTCAGGTCAAATCCATGGGCGTCCTGCTCCTGGTCCTGACCGCGGATGAAGCGGTTGTAACCGTAGCGAAGGTTGAGGAACGTCGTCGAGTTGAACGTATGAACGTCGTCGATAACGGCCTGCCGAGCCTTAAAGATAAAGTTAACGCCGCTGTACTCGGACGCGGTGTAATCGTTGTATACGCTGATGCGATCGTAGTAGCTGCCGCGGAAGAACAGGTGATTCTTCGAGCCAATGTTCTGGTCGATACGAAACGTGTAGTTGTCGTACGGTCTAGTTTCCTCGTTCAGCGTAGAATCAAAAATATTACCGACGAGGCCCGGCTGCTTCGGTTTTGCAAAGAACGTCATGACCGCCCGAGCCACCGGATCGATCCTGTTTTGCGGAATGACGTTCCCGGCAAAGGGCTGACCCGTGAAGGTGTTGCCAGTCGCGACGCGCGTCGTCGGGTCATATATGCAGATGGTCGACGAGGTCGCCGTACAACCGGTTGTCGGGAGGTATGCCGAAAAATCGCCATTGGCGATCGCCGCGGTCGGGACCCACGAGCCTGCTCCGGCATCGAATCGCGGCCTTGCGTCTCGAATACCCTCGTAGCCAAACAGGAAGAACGTCTTGTCCTTACCGTTGTAGAGCCACGGTATATAAACGGGACCACTGATGTAGCCGCCGAAGCGGTCCGATTCGGTCTTTGGTCTAGCCGCTCCGCGACCGTTCCCGAAAAAGTCATTCGCCGCCCAGGTGCCCGGCTGTGCGTGATAGTAGGCCGAACCATGCGGCGTGTTCTGGCCGGACTTGATCGAGATGCTCGTCACGCCGCCTTCCGTATTGCCGAACTGCGAGTCGAAAGTCGCGGTCTGCACCTTGAATTCCTGGACGATGTCCGACGGAGGAACATACGACGCGATGACCTCGTTGGCGTTCGCGGTCGCCGTGCTCGGGGCACCGTCGATCGTCAGGTCGCTGCGGTTTCCGCGAGTTCCATCGATCGCGTAACCGACGATGTGCGTCGGTTCGAATGGCCGGTCGAGCCTTGCCGAACCGGTGTAGGCAACGCCCGCCGAGAGACCGATCAGCTTGTAAGGATCGCCCTGCGGAAGCGGCAGATCTTCGAGACGACGAGCGTCGACGATCTGACCGAGCGAGCTATTCTCGGTGTTGAGCTGTGGCACATCAGCCGTGACAGTTACTGTTTCCTGAGCACCACCAACTTCGAGTCGCATATCGGCCTGAATGACCTCGGCGATCTGAACAAGCACATTATCTCGGATCGACCGCTTGAAACCCGGGGCTTCAACGACGATCTGATATGTGCCAGACGTAAGATACGTCGCCTGGTAAAAGCCCTCGCCATTCGTCGTGAGCGTTCGACGTCCGCCACGCGCCGGGTCGACGATCTGAACGCTCGCGTTCGGCACGGCCTGCCCATTCGGGTCAGTCACCGTTCCTCTGATAGTTCCGCGCGTTTCCTGCGCGAGCATTGACTGTGCAAATGTCATCATCAACGCGATGGTCAGAATAACCAGCGTCGGTCTATCACTCTTAAAACTCATTTTCGGTCTCCTCGTCCCTTCAAAGAATTCCGCCGCAAGGACGGTTTTAAGAAAAATATTCGCGGACCCGAGATTGGTTTTACCAATTTGTCGAAATAGCTATCTCCAACAAATATCGGACTTTAGCTAAATCCGGAGTTGGCAACCGCTTAACTATCACTACATCATTTGCATCGATGTAAATAGCCGATCGGGTTCAGCCAGGTGGATTCGCCAAATTGGTAAAATATCTAATGCCCGCTTGAATCGATTGGTAAGATAACAGGTTTCCAACACAGTGTCTACCAAAAATACCGAAAATCCGAAAGAAAAATACGCTTTTTCTTACGAATGGGCGGTAACTTTTCCTACAAAGATAGAGAAAATGGATGCGTGCGGACCGGAAACTGGCCCGCGCATGCCGAGGATTGGTAAGACCAAGTAGGATCTCAACGTTTGCCGGTGAGTCGAATCGGGCCGAGGATCCCCGATGGCAGCGGCTGAACCTTCTCCATCTCCTGCGGCTGGAAACGCTCACCGTACCGTAAGTTGAGCAGGCGGTAGTCAGGAAGCCTACGACCGGCCATATGGTTCATTGCCGTATTTCCAACGAGTACGCGGATCGAATTCGCTCCTGCGCGAAGGAAAGGCTTGATATCAAGCCGGAATGGCGGCGTCCAAAGCGATCCCGCCCGCTGTCCGTTCACGAAGACAACGGCGGCTTCTCGGATCGACGGTTCGTACCAGGCGCGCATCCCGTTGCGAAGCTCCTGCTCCGGCAGAGCCGTACCTTCGCCAAAATCGAGCTCGACCGTCGGATGCGCAAGCAGGTCCGCCGCAATTTGCACATCCTTTGTGTACGTCGCTGTTCCGGAGAAGAATCGTCCCGCATCATCCTCGGCCCATGACCTGAGCGTCGAAAGCTGTCGTGAAGTCGGTTCGCCGAGTGCAACGTTCCAATTGGTGCTGATATCCACCGTCGTTGAAGGAGTTCTGTCGACGTAGGCTTCGGTCGCGGCCGCTCCGTTCGGAAATACGATGATGGCCGAACCGTACGGTTCAAAGACATGCGAAATAGTCGTCAGATCTCCCGAGGTTCGGGCGTTACCCAACGAGTAGGTCCGGCCGCTCATTGGATCCCAAAGTTCCGGCCGTCCCTTTGCTCGAAACGATAGCTCGACCGGTCGGCGGGCGTTTGACGTGTTTGCAACAAAGTAGATCTCGCCGCTCGGCGAGCTGCGGTGCACGAAACCAAATCCTTTTGCCGACGGCGTGATCGCTAGGTCGGGCGTTACCAGTGCCCTCAGGGCGGTCCCGGCATCTTCATCATTCTCGACAAATCGGACAGAAGCATTTCCAGATTTGAATAGCCGGTTCGAGATCGAGTCGAATTCCGCCTTATCGCCCTCGCTAACACGCAGGCCCGGGATCCGAGCCGGGATTCGTCTCGTAACGACCAGTTTCCCGCCGGAACGGACGAATGCCTCTAGCCGTTTGAGCGTTTCCAACGGCATCAGTTCTACGCCAGGCAGTACGACGGCGCGATGCTGACTCGCACCAAGGGTCAGAACTCCGTTTGAGCTCGAACCGATCGTTCTCAGCACTTCGTCGTCAAAGAAATCGAGATTGTAACCAGCCTCGAACAACGCCGGCATCACTTTCTCGCCGACCAGTTCCCTGTCCCCTTCGATCAGATGAACGCGGCCGGGGCGGAAGTGAGCAAATGCATCGGCGGTTGGAAGATACAGTGCGACGTCATTGTTCGGTTTCCCCTGCCTCATCATGTGACTCGCGCGCTGAAAATACTTCGCTACATCGGGCATCACGATCCACCACGGATTTTGTTCCGAATACGCACCTGCCGCATAAAATCGCCAGCCCGGATACTCGACGCCCGGCGGCGTATAGCCCCAGCCGTGTCCGATCAACTGGTTTATACCTTGTAGAAAATGCACGTCCGCCTCTGCTTTCATATCGAGAGGAGTCGCCCGGAACGAAGGAGAGTTGAGCCACGTCCACGTCTCGGACGAGGTAATGTTGCGGCCAAAGATATGACTCGCAGACGCCGCCCATCGCGCCGCCCGGACTACTTTCCACTGAGCACCTTCGCCGTCAGAGATGTCGGCCCATTTGTTGCTCGATATCCCCGAGGCCGGAATTCCGTAACCTTGGATCCTGAATTTTGTTCCCCGAGCCTTTGACCAAGACTGCATCGGGATCATGAACCGCTCGTCAAAAAGCTCGCGGATCGTCAGTCCCCAGTCGTAGCGCACGTCTGCGGTGGCCGGTGTCGGGTCGCCGACGAGCTTTGGCAAATGGTCCTTGATGTCGTAGCCTCGACGCCGCTGAAACTCGACATCGAAATCGTCGGTCCAGTCTTGGTGGTAGACCTCGAGGCTATCGCAGAAAACCGAGTACGGGATCTCGCCCGGAGACAACTTTTCGAAAAGCCGATCGCCGGTCATTTTCAAGTAGTTTTCGACCGACGGTTTATCAAGATGGTTAAGAACGTAACCTTCCGAGCCGACGGACGGCCGTTTGACCTGCATTCCGGATTTGCCCGAAATAAAAAAGATCACCTCGGAGCCAGCTTCTGCGGGGGCAGGCAAAAATACGTTGTCATCTCGAAAGTCCGTCAACCTCTGCGCCGAAGCCGTGCCGACAGGAGCACCGCCTTTCACAAGGTACGCCGCGAGAAAATTCTCCGCGGCGATCATTGAGGGCACACCGACACGACGAGTACCGGCTTCAAGCTTTACGCGGTCGATCCGCAGCTGTCCTGCGGCCTCGGTGATCGGCGTGTGCGCACCGCCAAATGACCATCCGCTGCCGAGCGTCAGGTCGAATCGCATCCCGAGTTCTTTGGCTTTTTGCGATGTGAATTTGAGCAGGTCGAGGAATTCGTCTGACAAATAGGGAATGTTACGATGCCCGGTCTTCGGATCGTCGGGCAACAGTGGGTAGACAGGCTGCACTTCGACACCGCCGATGCCGCCGTCGCGCATCACGCGAAGCTCGCGTTCGATCTCGGCTTTGGTGACCGACGGCCCGAACCACCACCAGCGCATCATGATCCGCGCATCGTCGGGCGGCAAAGCAAATTCCCGCCGAAGATCGGCGACCGTCTGCGCAAAGGCTGACGATGCCACAATAAGCACAATAATAACGAACCACAACCTCGAAAATACTCTCATCCGACTCCTACTTTCTGATCCAGTTTTGGAATTCCTTCTCGATATCTTTGGCACCGGCCTTATGCGGAAATATAACCAGCCGATGTCTGAAATTGATGTTTCTATTTGCGGCAAGCGTGAAGATCCGAGCCTGAGAATCCGTCACGAATGCCTTTTGCCCGAACGGATTGAGCGCCAATAGTCCGTACGGCCGGACCATCATATTTGAGGGGTAATTGTGATTTGAAGGCTGGTCAAAGACGGCTACCGTTACGTCTTCGCCTCCGACCCGGCCGGCCGTCGCAGCCCACTTGCCGGGCGTGCCCCAGATCTTCGCTCCTTCGAGCTCTCCGCTATTGAAATACTGCCCCGTCAGTCCGTCGCCGCTATTCCGATCCGAGATCTTGCCGTCGGCAGATGTGATCTTGACCGGGAACTGATCGTCCTGCTGTAGAACCGAGTTCAAGTGGATAGCAAAAAGTCCTTCTTTGTTGTCGCCAAAGACAACATCCTTCTCGTTCGCGGTCAGCGTTGTATAGCGATCGATCCAACGCATTTTGCCTTTTGCGGAAAACACGATTCGCGTGGTCTCGATCAGCGTGACAACGCCTTTCGGATCGATCCAGGCAGCAGCGTATTCAAGCTGGCCGCTTCGGGCTCCGCTTTTCATCGAGAGGATCTTCCGGACGACAATGCGGCCCAGTTTTTCAAGTTCCTTCTCGGAGCGGAACGTTGACGTATTCCAATAGTCGATGCCGTTCACGTCACCGTAGCTGAACGAAACGCCCACCTGGTGCGGATGGCCTATCGCTTCGTTATCGCGCGTCTCGATCGGAAATCCTCGCGTAACGAAATTGCCGCCGGCCGTCATCACAGGCAGCAGCACCGGGCGTTTGATCCGCTCGTCCCATCGAAACGAAGTAAACAGCTTGCCGTCGATCTCAACATCGATCCGCGTCGATTGCTCACGCTCGATCAGCGTTACGCTTTGGGCGTTAACGCCGGTGATCAAAAGCAATAACACGAATACGGCGGCGAGCACTCTCATTCCTGATGAAAAACCTCTCTCAGATCTCGCGAGATCGGGCTGTTGTCCGGATTTGATGGCATTATGTCTCTCATAAACGCCCACCACCGTTTGCACTCTTCAGTCTCCGCGATCGCAGCCCACCGTTCCTCCGATTCGATCTCTGCATATCCAAAAAGCTGGCTCGTCGACTCATCGAGAAAGATCGAGTAGTTCGAAACACCATGACCACGCAAAACCGCTTCTAACTCAGCCCATATCGGCCGATGCCGCCGCTCGTATTCGGCATGCGACTCGGGATCGACCGACATCAAAAAAGCCTTTCGCATAATGACTGGACCGCAAGCGTCTCGCTTGCCGGCGGTTCGGTTTATTCGACACTGCAGTGACGACCAACAAACGCCCTCGAAAGACTCGGCGAGCAAGCGGGACGCTTGCGGTTCGGTCAGTTCAAAACCTGCACCGAGCTATCGTTGATCTCAAACTTCTTGTTCTTGAGCATCAAGATAACTTCCGCACCTGCGAGCAACGCCGGGCCGTAGCCATGTGCCGCGAATTTGCTGATCGGGCGATAGTAGTAGAACGCCGGGTCGAAGCCCATTCCCGTTCCGACGCACGTCCCCTCGACCTGGCCTTGGGCATTCACTTTCGTCGAGACGGCATTCCAGGCCAGAAGAGTCGCCGGAGCGAAGGCCTTAGCGTTGATCCAGCCGCGATTGATACCGCGTGCCAGCGAGTACGCGTATATCGCCGTCGCGGAGGTTTCCAGGTATGAATCGCTGCGATCGAGCAATTGATGCCAGAATCCCGTACCGTGCTGCATCGAAACGAGGCCGCGAGCATGATCTTGGTAGAGTCTTAGTATGTCCGCCCGCCGTGCGTGATTCTCAGGCAAAACCTCGAGTAACTCAGCCAGCGTCATGAATGCCCAGCCATTCGCTCGTGCCCAGCGAAACTCTGGGTGCACCGCCATCGATTCGACCCAACCGTGCATAAATACCCCCTTTTCCTTGTTAAACATCTTGTCGCGGAAAAGCAGTACCTGACGCGTAGCCTCGTCGTAATATTTGTTATCGCCCGTGAGCTTACCCATCTGAGCCATCGCCGGAACACTCATAAAAAGATCGTCGAGCCAAAGCGAATTGGGCTGGGGCCGGTTGCGCGCGAGCGTACCGTCGGCGAGCCGATGCTGACGGTTCATGATGTGGTTCAATCCGTTGTCGATGATCGGACGTAGATTCGCCTTGCTGCCCGCCCGCAGAGCTTTGATCATCGCCGCCGACATTGCCCCCGTATCGTCGAGCACGCGCGGATTGATCAGATTTCGCAGCGGCATTCTCGCTTCCCATTCCTCGTAATGAGCCGCCGGACGGCGAAATGCGGCAGCCGAATCGCCAATGAACAGCAAACGCTTCTCAGCATAATCGCGATACTTCGCATCACCGGTTGCCTCGGCCGCGAGCAGCATTCCGGCATACGTCACGCCCCATTCATAGGAAACGATACGGAAGTCGCCCCGCTGTAAAATGGTGTCGGCATTGATCCTGGTCGCGTCTGTAAATAGCTCACCGGTCTTCTCATTCGCGAATGACGGCGGCGTTGTCTTGTCAAGATAGCCGTGAATGCGAGCGATCACCGCCGCGACGTCTTCCTGTTTCGGAATGCCGTACGGAACCGGATAATCCGGCTTCAAAAGATGGAGCGGCGTGGTCGCGTCGGTCTGAGCAAAAACCGTCGGGACCGCAAGGTAAACGCAAAGCAGGATCGAGATTATTTTCTTCATGATCTTTTCGACTTGTCACTACCCACTTTCCAATATCCACTGAATGAAAACAAAAGAGTTGATCTATTCAGTGACAAGTTATGAGTGAAAAGTGAATAGTTCCAGAAATTCTCTAAGCGAGCGTGAGCGTCAAGCGCGTCACCGAAGCCGGTGCGAATTTATAGACCAATCTTCCATTCGCACCGACCGTAACTGCCTCGTTCCGCGGAACGAGCCCGCTCGGATTCTCGAACGAATTCTTCGCACGAATATCGGTCGACGAGAGCACTCTCGCTTCGGCGCTCATTATCCTGGCACCGCCGACGTTGATCTCGGTCTCGCGAGGGTTGACCGCGTCCGGATTCACAGCTGTCAGGGTTACTATCTTTCCTTTAACCGACGCCGAGCCCTGCAGGCCCCAGAATTTCGTCGGTATCTCACGCCTCTGCGAATCGAATCTCGAGAACGAAACCTCAGGCGAAGTGAACTGCGTCCGGACTGCCGTTGCACCGGCATGCGGCATATACATCTCGAAAACGTGGTAGTTAGGCGTCAGCACGAACTTGTCCTCGTAACAGTGGAACAGCGAATGGATCGTGTTTACGAGCTGGGCCGGATTTGCCATCACGACCTTGTCAGCGTGCCGCTGGAATGTGTCGAGGTTAATACCCGAGATCAGTGCGTCACGAAGCGTTCCGGCATACGCATACAGATACGACGCCGGAACATCCGCGTCCTGCCAGTGCCATGCGCCCCATTCGTCAACCACGAGTTTGACGCGGTGTTCGCGGTCGACCTCGCCCATCACGAGCCAGTGATCGCGGATCAGGGAATCCATTCGATCCGAACGCATCAACAGGTCGTACCACTCGTTGACGTCGTATTCCGAAGCATTCCCATTGCCCGTCGTGTGGCAGTAATAATGTAAAGCCCAGCCGTACAGACGGTTGAGCTGGCCCATTCCTTTTTCGGTGAGTTTTGCAAAGAATTTGCGCGTCCAGCCGAGATCGCCTCCGTTCGGCCCCGCGCCGATCAGCTGCAGTTTGACGCCGTAGGTCGGCAGCCACGCAACGAATTTTCGATATTCCGTCGCGTATTCTTCGGGCGTGAATTCCCCGCCACAGCCCCACGATTCATTGCCTACGCCCCAGAACGAGACGTTGTACGGATCTTTGCTCGCGTTCGCTGCCCGCTGGCTCGAAAGCGTCGTCAGGCCGGCCGGAGCGTTGCAGTATTCGAGCCACTGCATGAACTCGGCGACTCCGAACGAGCGAAGGTTTGCCGCGAGATACGGCTGAGCACCGACGAGCTTGCAGAATTTGATAAATTCATCCGTCCCAAACCAGTTCGGCTCGTATTTCTGCGGCCCGTCCTTTACGTCCTGGTAAGACTTCGGCGCCTTGTAGGTCGTGTCAGCCCAAAAATTGACTCGCGTCGGCCGCTTTTCACGCGGGCCGATACCGTCTCGCCAATCATATTGATCGGCAAAACAGCCTCCCGGATAACGGATCACGCCAGGCTTTAGCTTGGCGAGATTGTCGACCAGGGCCTTTCGAATACCTCCGATATTTGGGATCTTTGACTTTTCGCCGACCCAGATTCCGTCATAGACGACGGCTCCGAGATGCTCGACAAAATGGCTGTAGATATTCGGATTGATCGTGCCGATCGGTTCGTTGATCAGTATCTCAACCCGCGAATCGCTCGCCTGTCCGTATCCCGCAACGGGCACGAACGCCGACGCCGAAACGGCAAGCAGCGAACTCGAAAGAAACTCACGTCTTCCAACCAAAGGTTTTTCGTTTTGCATAGTCGCCGAAAGTAGTAAACCGCTTAACTAGCTTTTCTGAAAGGTTGCTGATATATTGCCGTACATCGGCTGATCGTCAAAAGAGCTGCGAATGTTTAAGGGTTACAAAACGGAATTTTGTAAAGCTTTTCTATAACATTCCGGGCGCAATTACAAGCGGTTTTGTAGTTTCTTCGTGGCGTTTTCTTTGCGGTCTTTGCGTCTTTGCGAGAGAAAAGAGCTTGTTTTAACGCAAAGACGCCAAGTACGCAAAGAACCGCAAACAAATCTTAGATCTGTGTAAACAGTTGTTTTTATGAGGTTTGCATACATGTTGTTCAGATCATTCATCGTCTCCGTCGTTTTGTTTGCCGTCGTGCCGATCTACAGTCAGATCGACCTCTCGGGCGAATGGCGTTTTGCTCTCGATCCGGCGAACGAAGGACTTGCCCAGAATTGGTTTGACCAATCATTGAAGGACAAGATCAAGCTTCCCGGCATTCTGCAGTCACAGGGCTACGGCAACGAGATCTCGACGAAAACGCCGTGGGTGCTGTCGCTCTACGACCGCAACTGGTTCGAGCGCGAAGACTACAAAGCCTACACGAAACCCGGCAGCGTCAAAGTCCCCTTCCTGTCGCAGCCGCCGAGGCATTACAGCGGCCCGGCGTGGTATCAGCGTGACATCGTCGTGCCCGAAAGCTATCGCGGCAAACGCGTCGTTCTCCATCTCGAACGCCCGCGGTGGGAATCGACCGTCTGGCTCGGCAGCAAAAAGATCGGGTCTGCCCGCAGCCTCGTCGCCCCCCACGAATTCGACCTCGGCCAGGTCGAACCCGGCAAGCACACCCTCACCGTGCGCGTTGACACATCGATGATCCTTCCTTATCGCCTGGACGCACATAGCGTTTCCGATTCGCTCGGGATGAGCTGGAACGGGATTGTCGGAAAGATGGAGCTGCGACCGACGAGCAAGGTTTGGATTGAAGATGTCCAAATTTACGCCCAGAAAAGCAGCCAACCCGTCGTGGTAAAGGTAAAGATCGGAAACTCAACGGGCTCGGCCGGTTCAGGAACTTTGATTGCGCCCGGGCACATGACGGGCGTCCCGGTGACCTGGAACCAGGACAGCGGAGAGGCTGAATTTCGAGTCTCATTCCCAGTCGCAAAGGGCTTTGACCAAAATTGGAACGAGTTCCGCCAGGAACGCTCGAAACTCACTATTCAACTGAAAGGGCCGAATGCGGATGATTCGAGATTGGTCACGTTTGGCTTCCGCGACATCAAAGCCGTCGGCAAGGAATTCCAGCTCAACGGCCGCCGCATCTATCTACGGGGTAATCACCACGGCGGTGATTTTCCGCTGACCGGATATCCGCCGACCGATGTGGCGTATTGGAAAAAGGTCTTTCAGGTCCACAAAGATTTCGGCCTTAATCACGTTCGTTTTCATTCGTTTTGCCCGCCAAAGGCGGCTTTTGAGGCGGCGGACGAACTCGGCATCTATCTCCAACCCGAACCCGGAATGTGGAACGAGGTCTCGCCCGGGACCGAGATGGAGAAGATGCTCTACGAGGAAACCGAGCTGATGATCAAGCACTATGGCAATCATCCGTCGTTCCTGCTTTTTTCGCCGAGCAACGAACCCAAAGGCCGCTGGAAACAGGCGTTTGACAAATGGATCGCCCATTACCGCATAGCCGATCCGCGACGTATCTACACAAATGGAACAGGCCACACCGAGCCTTCGGTTCCCGGCCTTGCTGAAGGAACTGATTACCTCGCGATGCAGCGCATCGGCCCGAAAATGCTGCGTGGGAACACGGCGTGGTTTGGCAAAGACTACGGCGCCTCGCTCGACGAGATAAACATCCCCGTCGTCTCGCACGAACTCGGCCAATGGGTCGCCTATCCCGATTACGACATCATCAAAAAATTCACCGGATACATGCGGCCCGGAAATTACGAGATCTTCCGCGACTCTATGGCCGCAAAGGGCTTGCTGCACAAGAACAAAGATTTCGCCATCGCCTCGGGCAAATTCCAGCTCGAATGCTACAAGGAAGAGATCGAAGCCAACCTACGAACGCCCGGTATGGACGGTTTCCAGTTGTTAGACCTTCACGATTATCTTGGACAAGGCACCGCACTCGTCGGCCTGATCGATGCGTTTTGGGAAGAAAAGGGTTACGCGACTGCAAAAGAGTTCCGTAGATTTAATAACACAACTGTTCCGCTCGCGAGGCTCGAAAAACGCGTCTATAAGAACGACGAAGAGTTCACCGCAAATGTCGAGATCGCTCATTTTGGAGCAAAACCAATTTCAAGCTCATCGTCGAGCTGGAAGCTCGTCGACGATAAAGGAAGCACTATCGCCGGCGGCGAATTCGCATCGCGAGCAATAGAGATCGGCAAGAATATTCCTCTCGGCTCGATAAAGCATGATCTTTCGACCGTCTCCAAAGCAACCGCACTCAAACTCGTCGTTTCGGTAAAGGCATCGACGGCGGAGATCGGCGGGCCAAAGGAAGCGGTACTTGAGAACGACTGGGATCTCTGGGTCTATCCCGCGACAGTCAATACCGACGTACCGAGAGGTATCACTGTCAGCCACGACTGGCCGGAGGCCGAAGCGATCCTCGCCAAAGGCGGCAAGGTTCTATTCATGCCGCGAAAGGCCGACCTCGACTGGACCAGCCCGCCGCTCGATTGGGTCCCGGCGTTCTGGAACCGCTTGATGAATCCAAACTGGACACGAATGCTCGGGCTCTGGATCGACAAAACGCATCCGGCCCTCGCCGACTTCCCCACTGAGTCCAATTACGATTGGCAGTGGACGAGCCTCGTCAACGGAACACGGGCAATGAATCTCGATAGACTGCCGAAAGACCTACAGCCGATCGTCCAGCCGATCGACGACTGGAATCGGAACTACAAACTCGGCCTCGTCTTCGAAGCCAAGGTCGGCAGCGGAAAACTGTTGGTCGCGACACCCGATCTTGCCAATTCGCTCGACAAACGCCCGGTTGCACGCCAGCTTCGCCGATCGCTGCTCGACTACATGGCAAGTTCGAAGTTCGATCCGAAGACGCGAATCGAGCCCGAGAATTTCCGCCAAGTCTTCTTCGATACCCGCATAATGAAGAAGCTCGGGGCCTTGGGGATGAACAGCACACGAACCCAAACGCCGGAAATGAACGCATTGGACGGCGATCCTAACTCGTTCTGGGCCGTCGGCAGTGCCCGCGACCCGGAGCGCTCACCCGCCGAACTTAAGATCTCGTTCCAAAGGCCCGCGATCTTCACCGGCCTGGTCATCATGCCGCGACAAAACCATCGTGAACATGAAGGCGACATTCGCGAATATGCGATCGACGTCAGCGACGACGGACTAACCTGGCGAGAGATAAAACGCGGCAGCCTGATCTCGACATTCGACCCGCAGCGTATCGACCTAGGCCAGACGATCACAACGAAGTTTCTTAGATTCCGCTCGCTCTCGGGCTTCGGCTCGGACAAGGTGTCAGCACTCGCCGAACTGGCCGTCATCTACACCGGCCCGCCGCTGCCGCCGGACTTGAGCGACACCGAGTACACGCGGAGCATTTCCGCTTCGCCCGACATCGACGAAGGAGTTGTAAAGCCGATCAAACCTTGATCGACGGCACGAGCAGCCGACCAGTCAGTACCACCTGGGTGAGCGGGTGGCAAAAGCGCAACGAGATATTCAACGTGATCATCAGAAGCCAAAAGCCGCATCGACTTTATCGCCAGCTCGCTATGGCGGTGATGATGGCTATTGTCGCCGTTTTCACGCTCTCTGCTCAGCGGCTGAGCGTCCATGAAAAGTACCGGCCCGGCCTTATCAACTTCTCAGATAACACGGCGATCCAGTTCTCCAACTCCGACCACAAAGTCGTCGAAATAGCGGCAAATGATCTTGCCGAAGATATCGAACTTATCACCGGCAAAAGGCCGCCGGTCAATCCTCCGGGGAAAACTAGAACCACGATCATCATCGGAACGCTCGGCAAGAATCCCGTTATCGATGGCCTGATCCGGACGCGAAAACTCGACGTTACTACTATTCGCGGCAAATGGGAATGTTTTGTGATCGCGACCGTTCGGCGTCCGACTAAGGACATCGAAAATGCTGTCGTTATCGCCGGCAGCGACCGCCGCGGGACGGCCTTCGGTGTTTACGAATTCTCGCAGATGCTCGGCGTCTCGCCGTGGGTCTGGTGGGCCGATGTGAAGCCCGACCCGAAGGAGAACCTCTTCGTTTCGCCGGGCCGGGTCGTCAGCCGTGAGCCTACGGTCAAATATCGCGGCATCTTTATCAACGATGAAGATTGGGGCCTGCAGCCGTGGTCGGCGAAGACGTTCGAGCCCGAGAACGGCGATATCGGGCCGAAGACTTATGCGAAAGTATTCGAACTGCTTTTGAGGCTAAAAGCCAACACGCTTTGGCCGGCGATGCACGAGGTGACGCGTTCGTTCAACAGCTTTCGCGAGAACCCTAAGGTCGCCGACGACTACGCGATCGTGATGGGCTCTTCGCACGCCGAACCAATGCTGCGGAGCAACACTACCGAGTGGAAGGCGGACAAGAACGCCTTTAACTTCGTCAGTAATCCTGACGGCGTCACGGCGTATTGGGAAGAACGTGCCCGCGAGAACGGAAAGTTCGAAAATATCTACACGATCGGGATGCGCGGCATTCACGACAGCCCTCTGATCGGAACGAAGTCTCAGGAAGAACGCATTCCGCTGCTCGAAAAGATCTTCGGCGTACAACGCGGCCTGATCGCTAAACATACGGGAAAGCCTGCCGAGACCGTACCGCAGATCTTCTGTCCATACAAGGAAGTCCTCGCCGATTATCGCGCCGGATTAAAAGTACCGGACGATGTGACGATCGTCTTCCCGGACGACAATTTTGGCTACATTCGCCAGTTCCCGACCGCCGAAGAACGTAAGCGAAAGGGCGGTTTCGGCGTCTATTATCACATCTCCTATCTTGGCCGCCCGCTGTCGTATCTGTGGCTGAATACCACGCCGCCGGCGCTCATTTGGCAGGAAATGTCGAAAGCCTATGACAACGGCATGCGCGACCTGTGGATCGTAAACGTCGGCGATATCAAGCCCGGCGAGATCGGGATGGAGTTCTTTCTCCAGATGGCCTATGACGCCGACCGTTGGAAGCTCGACACGCAGCCTAACTACCTACGCGAATGGGCCGCCCGTGAATTCGGCGACGATAAAGCATCGCCGATCGCTGACATCATGGCGGAATACTACCGGCTCGGATTCGAACGAAAGCCCGAGCATCTGCAGTGGCATCTCGTAAACGAACCAAAGAAGAAGAGCGACCTTACCGAGGAAGAAACGCTTGCCCGCCTCGAAAGATACGCCGAGTTGGTCCGCAAGACCGACGACCTGGAAGGCAGCATCTCCGGCCACAAAAAGGCAGCATTCTATCAACTCGTCCAATATCCCGTCCGCGTCTCAAAACTTGCGAACGAAAGGTTTTTCGCCGCCGAATTGGCTGAGAGCTACAAGGTTCAATGGCCAGCCGACGCCCGCGAATGGGCCCGCCGGTCGATCGCCGCGGATCAGGCGATCGCGACTGAAACTCTGTATTTCAACGAGACTCTTTCTAACGGGAAATGGCGTGGCCTAATGTCACCCGAAATGGGCCCGGGCCAATGGCCGAGTATGCGGGCGATTCCGCCCAAGGTATCGCTCGCTGACTTACCCGCCGGAACAGGGAGGAAGCCGATCGCGGCCGAAGGCTTTCCTCCGATGCCGACCAATTTTCCTGCGTCAAATTCGTTCTTTGCTGAATTAGTCGGCTCCGTTTCGATCGAGGCTGAACATTTCGGGTCGAAAACTGACCGCGCGGGATTCGGCTGGCAGATCATTCGCGGGCTCGGCAAAACTGGCGATTCCGTATCGGTCTTCCCTAACGTTGCAAAGAGTTTCACCGCCGATGCTCCTTCGCTGGAATACGAGATCGACGTCGAGGGAGGCGATTACACCGTCGAGTTCTATCTCCTTCCGACACAGCCGCTGGTGACTGGCAAAGGGCTTCGGCTTGCGTTCGCGATCGACGATCAGCAGCCGCAAATGGTCATTGCCGACGCCGAGACTGAAGTAACTTCGCGAAAATGGGCGGCGAACGTGCTCGATCAGAATACGCGAGCCATCGCCAAGCGTTCGATCACTCGAGGTACGCATCGCCTTCGCGTCTTTGCTGTCGATACGGGCGTGGTGCTGGACAAGATCGTTATGTACAAGGGCGGAATACCGCCGTCATACTTCGGCCCGGCCGAGAAAAGATTCTTCCGAACGAAAAAATGAGATCGCGTGCGCCATATCTAGCGTTGCTTGGGATCGCCGTTTTGGCGTCGGGTCTCGCGGCGCAGGTTCGTCTTGTACCGATCGCTGAGGCCTGGGCGAAGAATTCGATAAACACGGCGATCTTTCGCAAGAATTCGGTCACGTCGTTTCGCGATTACCAGTACGTCGCGTTTTACGATGCCGACTCAAATGTCGTCGTTGCGAAACGCCGACTCGATTCGACAAACTGGACGATCACGAAAACGGGATACTCCGGCGACACTCGCGACGCACACAATTCGATCAGCCTCGCGATCGACGGCCGTGGGCTTCTGCATCTCGCCTGGAGCAATCACAACAACAAACTCAATTACGCCCGGTCGGCAAAACCCGAAACGCCTGAGAGTTTCGTTCGGTCGCCGATGCTCGGCAGTAAGGAAGACAAGGTCAGCTATCCCGAGTTCTATTCGATGCCGGGCGGTGACCTGCTCTTCTTTTATCGAGCCGGAGGTTCAGGCAACGGGAATCTGGTGCTCAACCGCTGGAATGCAAAGACGCAGTTGTGGTCCCGCATTCAGGATAAACTCATCGACGGGGAACGCCAGCGAAACGCCTATACTCAGATCGCGGTCGGCTCAAAAGGCATGATCCATCTCTCGTGGGTCTGGCGTGAAACGCCCGATGTCGCGACCAATCACGACCTTTGCTACGCGCGTTCTGACGATGGCGGCAAGACCTGGCGTAAATCGGGCGGCGAGAAATATCAAGTGCCGATCAACGCCGCGTCCGCGGAGATCGCCTGGCCGATCCCACAAAAAATGGAACTGATCAATCAAACCTCAATGGCCGCCGACGCCGACGGTAATCCGCTGATCGCGACGTATTGGGGTTCGCTGCGAACTTCCGTTCCGCAATTTTTTGTCGTTTATTTTGACGGCGACAAATGGAGGGCGTCTCAAGTTTCAAACCGAACCTCGCCATTTACTCTAAGCGGCGGCGGCACGAAACGCATTCCGATCTCACGGCCTCAGATCGTCGTCGACCGCGGCCGTGTGACCGTCATCTTTCGCGACGAAGAACGCGGATCAAAAGTTTCAATAGCGACAACAAATAACATCAGCTCCGGCAATTGGACGATCAAAGATCTGACCGAAACCTCGGTCGGACAGTGGGAACCGTCCTTCGATCACGAACGCTGGCGGACTCGCCGCGAACTCGACCTTTTTGTTCAACGCGTCGGCCAGGGCGATGGCGAAGGGCTCGAAGACATTGGCCCGCAGATGGTCTCGATACTCGAATGGAGGCCCAGGAAATGACGGACACTATCCACTATTAACTATCCACTATTCACTGGATAAGGGATTTCTTTTGCTTCAGTGGATAGGGTCTAGTTGGTAGTGGATAGTCAAAAACCCAATGAAGTTTATGTTAACGCGATCGTTATTGTTCATTTCTATTGTGACCTTGTTCGGTGCGGTTGCAGCAGCGCAGTCGTTCACTTTTGGTTCGGTCAAATCGGGCAGTTCGATGGTCGGCAGCGAAACGATCTATGATCGTGGTCGCAGATTTGGTTTTGAGCCGGATGCTGCAGTCAAATGCGATTCGAATGGTTGCACGTCGGACAAACCGTTCTATTTCTCGGCAAAGGTACCGGAAGGTAATTACCGTGTCACGGTAAAGTTTGGCCACAGCCAGTTCGCGACAGCTCCGGTCGTAAAGGCAGAGCTTCGGCGCCTGATGGTCGAATCGTTTTCAACCGCTCCGGGCAAGTTCGGTACGAAGACCTTTATCGTCAACGTTCGTACGCCCGCGATCTCGACTGGCGGCGCGGTCAAGCTCAAAGACCGCGAGAAAACGAGCGAACAATGGGCGTGGGATGAAAAACTGACGCTCGAGTTCAACGGCACGCAGCCTTCGATCAGCGAAATAAGGATCGAGCCAGTCAATGTGGCGACGGTCTTCCTGCTCGGTGATTCAACCGTCTGCGACCAACCCGGCGAGCCATATGCGAGCTGGGGACAGATGATCACCGCATTCTTCGGACCGAATGTCGCGGTCGCCAACCATGCCGAATCCGGTGAATCGCTTCGCAGTTCGTTCGGTGCGAAACGCCTCGACAAGGTCGTCAGCCTCATAAAACCCGGCGATTTTCTGCTGATCCAGTACGGCCACAACGACATGAAGGAAAAGGGCGAAGGCGTTGGAGCTTTCACGACCTACAAAGCCAGCCTGAAACAGTACGTGCAAGCGGCAAAAGCAAAAGGTGCCACCGTCGTTTTGATCAATCCGATGCACCGCCGGACTTTTGACGAGTCGGGAAGGTTCATTACAAATTCGCATGGAGATTATCCCGAAGCCGTCCGTCAAGCTGCAAAAGAAGAGAACGTTGCGTTCATCGATCTTCACGTGATGAGCAAGCGGCTCTATGAGGCGTTCGGAAAGAACGGCTCGGGCGTGCTCTTTAAGGATGGCGACGGCACGCACCACAACTCGTTCGGTGCGTATCAGCTGGCCAAGATCATCGTGCAAGCGATGCGCGATCAGAAGCTTCCGGTAGCGAAATATTTGAGTAAAGACTGGACGACGTACGATCCGCGTAAGCCCGATTCGCCGATGGCATTCAATATTCCCGCAAGCCCCGCGGTCGCACACGATAAACCGTTAGGCAGTTAGTCAGAACCGACTGCGTGAGCGGGCGGCTAGTTAGCCAAGTAAAGATGAAAGCAGCACTAACAATTTTTCTGGTAGTTTTCGCGACGGCACCCTCTGCAGATGCCCGAGCAACTTACAACTTCAATCCCGGTTGGAAGTTGTTCGTGGGCGATCCGGCTGGCGCGGATAAGTCGGTCTTCGACGATTCGGCGTGGAAACATGTCACTCTTCCACGCCCGTGGAACGAGGACGAAGCCTTTAAGAAAGACATCAAGGACCTATCCACGGGGATCGCTTGGTACCGCAAAACGTTTTCGCTGCCGGCAAACGCGGTCGACAAGAAGGTGTTCATCGAATTCGAAGGCGTGCGTTTTGCGGGCGAGGTCTACCTGAACGGCAAGTTTCTCGGACGGCATGAAAATGGCGTCACGGCGTTCGGCTTCGACATTACAAACGAACTCGTCAAAGGCGAGAATGTGATCTCCGTGCGCACCGACAACGCCTGGGATTATCGAGAAAAATCGACTAACAGCACTTACC
Organism: Acidobacteriota bacterium; assembly: GCA_041940165.1. Taxonomy (GTDB): domain Bacteria; phylum Acidobacteriota; class Blastocatellia; order Pyrinomonadales; family Pyrinomonadaceae; genus OLB17. The sequence goes on along the minus strand of JBGTSR010000003.1, from coordinate 235,452 downwards.
AGTGGAACGATAAGAACTTTAACGCCAACTACGGCGGGATCCATCGCAACGTTCGCCTGCACATCACCGACAAGATCTATCAAACGCTGCCGCTCTATTCGAGCCTGCAAACGACCGGCGTATACGTTCACGCGAGCGACATCGACGTAAGAAACAAGGCCGCACATGTCACGGCCGAGGCTCAGGTCCGCAACGAGCATTCGACAGCAAAAAACGTTGCGTTCGAGGTAACTATTACCGACCTTAACGGCCGTCTTGTGAAGAAACTGAACGCTCCTCGCTACACCGTCGCCGCGGGCGAAACGAAGACGATCTCCGCCGGCGACAAACTCACGAACCTGAATTTCTGGAGTTGGGGTTACGGATATCTTTACACCGTGACGACCGATCTCAAGATCGACGGAAAGACAGTCGATTCGGTCAAAACCAAGACGGGTTTCCGCAAGACCGAATTCGTCAACGGGCTGTTCAAGCTGAACGACCGCACTCTGCAATTAAAAGGCTACGCTCAACGCACTTCGAACGAGTGGCCCGCCCTCGGCAACGCCGTGCCGCCCTGGATGTCGGATTACAGCAACCGCCTGATGGTCGAGTCGAACGCCAATCTAGTCCGCTGGATGCACATCGCTCCGTGGCGGCAGGATGTCGAGTCGTGCGACCGCGTCGGCTTGATCCAGGCGATGCCCGCCGGCGACGCCGAACGCGACGTCGACGGGAGACGCTGGGAACATCGCAAGGAGGTGATGCGAGATTCGATCGTCTATTTTCGCAACAATCCGTCGATCATCTTTTACGAATCGGGCAACGAGAGTATTTCCGAGCCGCACATGGCCGAGATGAAAGCGATCCGCGACCAGTTCGATCCGCACGGCGGACGCGCGATCGGTTCACGCGAAATGCTCGACAGCAAGATCGCCGAATGGGGCGGCGAGATGCTCTATATAAATAAGAGCGCAAAGCATCCGATGTGGGCGACCGAGTATTCACGCGATGAAGGACTCCGCAAATATTGGGACGAATATTCGCCTCCTTATCACAAAGACGGCGATGGCCCGCTCTATCGCAACGCCCCCGCGAACGATTACAACCGCAATCAGGACAGCCACGCGATCGAGAACGTCAAACGCTGGTTCGACTATTGGGAAGCCCGGCCCGGCACAGGAACACGTATTAGTTCGGGCGGAGTGAACATCATCTTTTCCGACACCAACACCCACTATCGCGGGGCCGAAAACTACCGCCGAAGCGGCGAGGTCGACGCGATGCGCATCCCAAAAGACGGATTCTTCGCCCACCGCGTAATGTGGGACGGTTGGGTCGATGTCGAACGCCCGCGAACGCACCTCATCGGTCACTGGAACTACAAAGAAGGCGTCAAAAAGAATGTCTACGTCGTTTCGAGCGGAGAAAAGGTCGAGCTATTCATAAATAGAAAATCGCTCGGAAATGGTGAGCAATCGAGCCGCTTTCTCTTTACCTTCAAGGACGTCGAGTGGCAGTCCGGCGAGATCAAAGCTGTTAGTTTCGACGCGGCTGGAAAAGAAATTTCGAGCGAGGTAAAACGCACCGCGGGCGAACCGTTTGCCGTTCGATTGACGCATATCAAATCGCCAAACGGCCTAGTCGCTGACGGCGCGGACGTCGCGCTGTTCGAAGTCGAGATCGTCGACAAACAGGGGAATCGCTGCCCGACCGCACTAAACATCATCGACTTTACGCTCACCGGCGAAGCCGAATGGCGCGGCGGCATCGCTCAGGGACCGGACAATTACATCCTCGCGAAGAGCATTCCGGTCGAGGGCGGCGTCAACCGCGTGATGATCCGTTCGACTACAAAACCGGGTGTGATCAGCCTAAAAGCGACTTCGGGCAATCTTGGTCCAGCGGAAGTTCAGCTTCGGTCAAACCCCGTCGCCACGATGTACGGACTTGGCAACTTCTCTACGTCCGAGTCACTGCCCTCTTACCTCGGCCGCGGCCCGACGCCCGCTGGCGAGTCGTTCACGCCGTCACGTCGCTCTCTGCTAGCGGTAAATATTGTTGCGGGTTCCGACACCGAAAAAGCCCGCAACACCATCGACGACAACGAGCTTTCTGACTGGTCGAGCGACGGCAAACGCGAGAATGCATGGATCCGATACGAATTCGCCCAGCCCGAGACGATCGATCAGGTCTCGCTAAAACTAATGGGCTGGCGAACGCTGCAGTACCCGCTCAAGATCTCGGTCGACGACAAAGTCGTTTTTACCGGAACGACGCAGCGGTCGCTCGGTTATGTCACGATCAGCTTCCCGAGAACGACCGGTAAGTCGATCAAGATCGAGCTTTCCGGCGAAGCCGCTAATCGCGACGCCCTCGGCAATATCATCGAGATCACCGGAACCGCCGACCCCAATTCGCAAGCCGATCGCGGCGGTGCAACCAAACTCGGCATCGTCGAGGCAGAGTTTTTCGAGGTCCTCAAAAAATAAGAACAGCAGTCAGCTGTCAGCTAATAGCTATCAGCTGTTTTCTAATTGGAGAATATGAAAAGCATCACTAGAATCACCGCGATCTTAGCCGCCTTCGCGATCGCATTCGTTTTGTTTGGAGACGTTTCGTCGCAGGTCACTTCCAAAGACGGTTCGGTCCCGCTCTGGCCTGTCGGCCGGATGCCGGGCACCGCGACCAACGATCCCGAATCCGAAATGCCCGCTCGGCCCGACGGCGTGGTCCGGATCACCAACGTCAGCACACCGACCCTCGACGTTTATCCTGCGGCCAAAAAGAGTTCGCCCGCGGTAATCATCGCTCCCGGCGGCGGTTACAGCTATCTGAGCTACAGCAAAGAGGGAACCGACGTCGCCAAATGGCTGAATACACAAGGCATAACCGCGATCGTCCTTAAATATCGCGTGCCGAATAACCGCGCGGGAGCTTTGCAGGACCTGCAACGTGCGATCCGTCTGGCTCGGGCAAACGCTAAGAAGTGGAACGTCGATACAAAGCGTCTCGGCATCATGGGATTCTCGGCGGGCGGCCACGCGTCTGCACGTGCTAGCACCGATCTTGTGAACAATTCGTATCCAGAGATCGATGCGGTCGATAAACAAAGCAACCGTCCCGATTTTGCGATCCTGGTGTATCCGGCCTACCTCGAAAAAGAAGGCAAGATCGTTCCCGAGCTGAATCTGCGAGCGAAAATTCCGCCGACATTCATCGCCGTCGCCGAAGACGACCGCTCGTACGTAGCCAGCAGCAAGGTCTACCACGCTGCACTCATCGAGGCTCGCATCGCGAACAAACTCGTCCTATACAAGACGGGCGGACACGGCTTCGGACTGGTCTCGGACAAGGAAGCAAAAGTCTGGCCCGAAGCCGCCATCGCATGGATGCGCGAGATGAAGATTTTGAAGTAGATGAATTGCCACTAGCTTTAGCTAGTGGACCGTGATTAGAAATTAGATCATCGGCTTTAGCCGAACTGGACATGAGCAATAGAGCAAATAAAGTCACTCGACGTGAATTCATCGGCGGCATCGCTGCGGCGAGTCTTATCACAAAGACCGGTCTCGGCAATTCCGAACCGCCGCAGGGCAAGATCGATCGGTACGCGCTCGTTACGCGGCACAATCCGGTGATCCGAAAGCTCGATCCGCTATCGCCGCTGTCGGTCGGGAACGGCGAATTCGCGTTCACATGCGACATCACGGGCCTGCAAACCTTCCCCGAGGAATACGAGAACGGCATGCCGCTCTGCACGATGTCACAATGGGGCTGGCACACCAAGCCGATGCCCGAACACCTCAAAGGCCAAAAGCTAAAGCTCACCGAATACGACACCTACGGCCGCAAAGTCGGCTACATGACGACCAAAACCGACCAGGAAGAACTGTTTGACTGGTTGCGTGAAAACCCGCATCGCCTTCACTTAGGGCAGATCGGCTTGCGGCTTTTTAAGAAAGATGGCTCGGAAGCAAAAGCCTCGGATATTACTGATATCGAACAGAAACTCGATCTTTGGACGGGCGTTATTCATAGCCGATTCAGCTTCGAAGGACATGAGGTAAAAGTCCTGACGGCTGCTCATCCTGAGAGCGATGGCGTCGGGGTGAGGATCGACTCCGGCCTAATTCCATCGCGGCGTTTACAAGTTCGCATCGCTTTTCCCTACGGCTCACAAACGATGCAGGGGGCGGACTGGAACGCGAGCGCGAAACATTCGTCGATCATGACGAACGATGGAAAGAACTCAGTCGTGATCAAGCGAAAGCTGGACGATGACGAATACGGCGTTCGCCTCAGGTGGGGGGGCGTCGGATCTCTTAACGAAAACGAACCGCACAGTTTTCTGCTTTCGTCTAAAGCGAATGATCTCCGATTCGCAGTTACTTTTGCGAAGGACTTCCCGAAAGATACACCGTTGAACACCTTTGCAGTTGAACGGCACTGGAAGAACTTCTGGATGACCGGCGCCGCCGTCGATTTCTCCGGCAGCAAAGATCCCCGTGCGAACGAACTCGAACGCCGCGTTATCCTTTCTCAATATCAGACAGCGATCCAATGCGCTGGCTCGACTCCGCCGCAGGAAACCGGGCTGACGACCAATAGCTGGTACGGCAAGTTTCATCTCGAGATGCACTGGTGGCACGCGGCGCAGTTCGCCTTGTGGAACCGCTTTCCGCTGCTCGATCGCAGTCTCGATTGGTACAACAAAGTTCTGCCGAGTGCTAAGGCACGTGCCCGCGAGCAAGGCTACCCGCGAGGCGCGCGCTGGGCAAAGATGACCGACCCGACGGGCCGCGACAGCCCTTCGCCGGTCGGGACGCTGCTGATCTGGCAGCAGCCGCATCCGATCTTTTACGCCGAGCTTGCGTACCTGAACAAGCCGACGAAGGAAACACTCAGCAGATTCAAAGACATCGTCGAAGAAACCGCGTTGTGGATGGCCGATTACGCTCATTACGACGAGGCAAAGGACCGCTACGTTCTCGGCCCGCCCGCGATCCCTGCTCAGGAAAATCATCCGGCCCGCGAGACGTGGAATCCGACTTACGAGCTTGAATACTGGCGTTTTGGCCTCAAAACAGCGAATAAATGGCGTGAACGGCTCGGACTATCTAAGAATCTGACCTGGGAACGTATCATCTCTAAACTCTCGAAACTCCCCGTCGGCGGCCCCGGTCCAACACCGCCGAAAGTGAGAGCTACGCCAACGCCCGCCGCAAACGTCGACCCGATAATGCTCGCCCAGCAGCAGAACGACGCAGCTAAAGCGGCGATGACAAGAGCGGTTGCAGAACCGTTCGATCCCGCGACTTCGGTCTACTGGGCGCATGAGAATGCTCCGCAATCGTTTAGCGTTCGCAATCACGATCATCCGTCGATGCTCGCCGCTCTCGGCATCCTGCAGGGCGAAATGGTCGACCGCGAAACGATGCGGCGGACGCTGAAAAAGGTGATGGAGGTCTGGGATTGGCCTTCGACATGGGGTTGGGATTACCCGATGGTCGCGATGTGTGCCGCACGGCTCGGCGAAACCAAGATCGCGGTCGACGCGTTGCTGATCGACACGCCGAAGAATCGCTATTCGGCCAACGGCCACAACTATCAGCGGCCCAATCTGCCGCTTTATCTGCCGGGCAATGGTGGCTTGCTCTACGCGATCGCCCTGATGGCCGCGGGCTGGAAAGACGCACCGAAGAAACACGCTCCGGGCTTTCCGGACGACGGTTCGTGGACCGTCAGAGCCGAAGGCTTTGACCCAAAAATAATGTCGAACCTGTGAGAACTTTGCGCCACGAAATTCGTTATGCTATCTGTGCAACTGCGTTTTAGCTGCACGACGCACGTGCCGGAAAATTTTTTTTCCAAAATTTGCGGGACAAACACGTTTTTCGCCCGTAACCTATTGATAATAAACAAGTAATCTGTCCCGCAAACGCGTGGGACAAGAGTGGGACAAAACTGGGACAAGCTGATATGGAATACCTCGAAAAGGCCATTGTTCTCTTGCTTTTAGCGGCTTTTGGCACGTCGCCGCTGTTCGCGGGCGTTCGCCGGATGGAAGCCCTCTCTCGCGGCGTTGTTGCCGTCAATCAGGGCGACGGAAAAGTGTTCGTCAGCTGGCGAATGTTCGGCACCGATCCTGACGCGATAGCGTTCGATCTGTTTCGGACGACCGACGGCAAGGCGGTCAAACTCAATGCGAAGCCGATCGCCGATGTGACGTACTTTGTCGACGACAAGGCCGACCTGACCAAGGTGAATTCGTATTCGGTCCGGCCCGTTGTTTCGGGCAGGGCTCAAGCCGCGAGTACCGGGTTTACTCTCCCGGCAAATTCCCCGGTACGCCAATACCTCTCGGTCCCGCTCCAGACACCCGCGGGCTACACACCGAATGACGCTTCGGTCGGTGATCTCGACGGTGACGGCGAATACGAGATCGTCCTGCATCAGACCGGACGCGGCCGTGACAATTCGCAGGCCGGGATGACCGATCCGCCGATCCTGCAGGCTTACAAAATGGACGGCACGCTGATTTGGTCGATCAACCTCGGCAAGAATATCCGCGAAGGCGCACATTACACCCAGTTCATGGTCTACGACCTCGACGGCGACGGCCGGGCCGAGATCGCGTGCAAGACCGCTGACGGAACGGTCGATGGCAAAGGCAAGGTGATCGGCGATGCCAAGGCCGACTGGCGTTCACCCGAAGGCTCGACCGCCGAAGGCATCGCTCTTCCCGGCGAACGCGGCCAGCGAAACATCTCGGGCTACGTCCTCAAAGGGCCGGAATTCCTTTCCGTCTTCGACGGCAAGACCGGTGCGGAACTCGCTACGACCAAGTACATTCCGTCACGTCACCCCGAGACCGACGATCCGACGACCGAACAGATGAAGGCAGTCTGGGGCGACGGCTACGGCAACCGTATCGACCGCTTTTTGGCGGGCGTCGCATATCTCGACGGCGAACGCCCGAGTCTCATATTCTCTCGTGGCTATTACACGCGAAGCGTCATCGCGGCGTGGGATTTTCGCGGCGGCAAATTAACGAGCCGCTGGGTCTTTGACAGCAGTTCGAGCGAGGAAAACAAGAAATACGCGGGCCAGGGTAATCATCAGCTCAGCGTAGCCGACGTCGATTCGGATGGCAAAGACGAGATCATCTACGGCGCTGCCGTCATCGATGATAACGGCAAAGGCCTGCACTCGACGGGCTTTGGCCACGGCGACGCTCTGCACGTCTCGGACCTCGACCCGGATCGGCCGGGGCTCGAGATATTCACCATTCAGGAGAAGTTCGGAAACGAAGGAATGAGCTTTCGTAACGCTAAGACCGGTGAGGCATACTGGACCAAGCCTTCGGTGCGAGCAGGCGACGACGGCGAAGGCCCGGGACGAGGGCTCTCGCGAAACATCGACCCGCGTCATCGCGGGTTCGAATCATGGTCGTTCGGTGCGCAGATCAACGGGCTGTTCGATGCGAAAGGCCAAAAGATCTCCGACCGAATGCCGCGTTCGTGCAATTTCGGCATCTACTGGGATGGCGATCTGCTCAGCGAATTGCTCGACCGCAATGTCATATCCAAATGGAATTGGGAAAAGGAAACGACCGAGCCGATCTTCACCGCCGAAGGCTGTGTGTCGAACAACGGCACCAAATCGACGCCCGCTCTGAGCGCGGATCTCTTTGGCGATTGGCGTGAAGAAGTGATGCTGCGAACCGCTGACAACAAAGAATTGCGGATCTTCACGACGACGATCCCGACCAAGCATCGCTTTTACACGTTCATGCACGACCCGCAATACCGCGTCGCCATCGCCTGGCAGAACGTCGCCTACAATCAACCGCCGCACACGAGCTTTTACATCGGCGACGACATGGCAAAACCACCACGTCCGGCGATAACAACGGAGGTCAGAAAGAAATAGGAAAATTTAACCACAGATAAACACGGATTGACACAGATAAAACCAAAATCAAAGACTTCTTATCTGTGTGTATCCGCGTCCATCTGTGGTTAATTCTTATTGTAGCGATCGATCACTTCGCCCGAAAGATCAAAACACCGAAGACCGGCCCTGCGGTGTGGCCCTTTTCGGGTTCGAAGCGCACGGTGACGATGGACTTCCCTTTCACGAGTTCCAGCGGGATCGCGTAATCGCGTTCGATAAATTCGCCCATCTTGTCGTAGCCAAGCGTTTCGGATGCGATACGAGTGCCATCGATCAGGATGTGGAACAGGCGTTTTCGCTCCTGCCCCCAATACGTAGCCTTCAGGACCAGCGGCTCTTCGACGACCTTGGCCTTGAACTCGAAGTAGCCGCCGGTTCGAGCATCACGGCCGTGTTTGCCGCGGTACGAGACCGGATATGAGATAGCCGAAGTAAGCTGATGATCGCGTTCCGGCTGCATCTCGCCGAGATGCATAACGTCGACCGAGCGGGCCTGCAGGTCTTTCAAACGGGCCTGTTCCGCGGCATAGGCAGCCTGCTCTTTCGCCCATTCGGCGTCGTTGAAACGCTTGAAGTAAACCGCCGTGCGGCGTTCCCACTGGGAATAGAACGGTCGAAGCGTCAGATCATTCGGGCGGCCGATCCCGGACGTTTTGAAATTGGCGAACTCAGGCTCGGGCTTGAGCGAAGCGAGCAGATCGCTGCCGACGAGAGCCGGTGCAACCCCGTCAAACTTGGCTTTCGCTTCGCCAAGATCGGCGGCGAGCACCATCGGCCCGTGGATCAGTGCGATCACGTTCGGATCGTCGTTTGTCGGTTCGATCCTCGGCTTCATTGGAAGCGTGAGGGTAACGCTGTCGCCCGTCTTCCACTTGCGTTTGATGGTTGCATAACCTCCATCACGGATGAGCTTTTCGGCTTTGCCGTTGACCTTGAGCGACGGATTTTCGCACCAGTAAGGTATTCGGAGCGAGAAGGGAAACTCGCTCTGTTTTTTGATCTTTGAAAACTTAACCGTAACGTCCTCTCCGAGCGGATACGCGGTCGCGAGTTCGACGGTCGTCCCTTTCTCTCTCCAGTCGAGCGCCGACGGAATGAAGAGATTCACGATCAGATGATCGCCGCTGTGCCACCACGCCGATTCGCCGTGTTTCGAATGGCTCTCGATGCCCGAACCGACACAGCACCAGAACGAGTTCGTCTCGTTAGAAAAGCTCCGGGCCGTGCCGGACATCAACGGGATCATGTAGGCGAACATGCCGGTCCGCGGGTTCTGGTGGGCCATCATGTGATTTAGATGGGCCCGCTCGTAGTAGTCGAAGAACGCCGAATGCGTGTTCCACGAATACAAATGCCGCGTGAGCTTGAGCATGTTGTACGTGTTGCAAGATTCGCAGGTCTGCTCGGTGATGTGCTTCGAGATCGTATTCGGAGCCTGGAAATACTCGCGATCCGAGTTGCCGCCGATCACATATGAATACTTGGTCGTGACATTCTTCCAAAAGAAGTTCGCGGCGGTCGAGTACTCGAGTTTGTTCGTTAGCTCGTACAAGCGGGCGAGGCCGATGACCTTGGGTATCTGGGTATTTGCGTGGATATTCGGCAGCTCGTCCTTCTCTTCGAACATCGGCCCCAGCACGCGTTTGTGGCGAATCCGTTCGGCGAGGGCGAGCCAGCGTTTATCGTTGGTCCGCGCGTAAAGCTCGGCCATCGACTCGTTCATGCCGCCGTGCTCGCAGTGGAGCATCTTTTCGACCTGCTCGTCGTTGAGTTTCGAGAAAACGCCGTCGACAAAACCAGCCAGTTTGACCGCGACCTTGACCGCCTCTTTATTCCCGCAATGTTTGTCGGCATCGAGCAATCCCGCAAACAGCTTGTGCCAGTTGTAGAACGGCACCCAGCTGCCGTTCAGGTCAAAACCCGCCGAGCGAATGTCGCCCGCAACGATCTCGTCAAAGATCACACGGCCATTCTCGACCTTGTTGTCCTTCTTCCGCGTAAATCCGGCGACATAGCCGTCCGGAGCTTGGGCCTGACACTCGGCCAGCTCGGCGACGACGTAATCCACGCGTTTCTTGCATTCGGCATCGCCAGTCTGGGCGTGGATCAATGCGCACGCCGTCAAATAATGTCCGAGCGTGTGCCCGGCGATCGTGTCGCGTTCCCAGCCGCCATACACCTCTGCCTTCGGCTTCAGGCCCGCATGAACACGGAAGTTGTGCAGCAAACGGTCGGGGTCGAGCTTATGCAGATGCCGCGTATTCGCCGTCACCGAATCGAGATACATCGAAGGCGTTAGCCGAACGGATTCGAGCGGGAAAGGCTTGGCGGTCTTCGGGAACGAACTTCCCTGCTTCTGAGCAAAAGCCGACATTGGAAGGGTCATCCCAATGCCCGCGATCGTCGAAAGCTGCAAGAATGAGCGGCGGTCAAATTTGTTTTCGTTCATGGATCCGGGTTTCCTATCTATGCGCCTTCTTTGCGATCTTGGCGTCTTTGCGTTTAGATCGGCCTATTAAAAACAAGGGCCGCAAAGCTCGCAAAGAGGACGCAAGAAGATCATTTAAGCTCAACCGTCGAGCTTTGCGGTCCGAGCGGGATCAAGTAGGCGTCTCTCTCCGACTTAAGGTTCCGGCCGGGCCTGAATTCAGCTGTTTTACTTCCCGGCTGTTCGATACGAAGCCGAGCGGTCTTAACGTTGGTCGTTGGCGGCGAGAGCCGGAGAACGACTCTCCTCGCCCGCTTATCGATCTCGACCGTCTCGAACGTCCCCGCGTCCAACGTCAGCCACAACCCGAACGGTGCAATAAATACCCGCCGCCGCATCGAATCGAGCGGCGTGACGGTCACGCGGTTGCCGTTCGCCCGGATTTTTCCACCGAAAGCCTGCCAGCCGAAATCCTTCATGTCGGCGACGTATGTTGCCGCATTCATTGCGTGGCCGAAAAAGTTCATTCCGTAATCGCCGGCGTAGGCATCCCAACGAAGCGTGTCGGGATAGGAATGAAATGCTGCCGACGCGAATCCGTCCTCATCGACATTCGATAAAGCCGCCGCCCCGCCGGCATAGCCGACGCGCAGGTAATGCTCCTCGGTCGGGTTCGAGCGGTAATGATCGAGCATTGGTATCGCGTTCAGGCCAGAGCCGTAGTGATGGATCTGGCGTTCGATGCGGGTAAGCTTGGCTGCATAAAGAAAATCCCAGTAACGGCGGGCGCTCCCGTTATAGCCCCAATGCGGTATCGAGGGCATGTAGCCGACGATCGAGTTCAGCGAGACCTTCGCCTTGTCCTCGTAGCCGAAGTAGCGACACCAGTTATAGACTTCCTCCTGGCCGGTCGAATCCCACGCCATCTCGCTGCCGAAAGGGTATTCTTCCTTCGCCCATGCGTCGGCACGGATCTTCATCAGCCGCTCGATCGCGGCGGCCTTTTCCGTCCAGCCTTCGCGTTTGAGATCTCTCAAAAGCTCGAGAAAGATCGTGCCTTCCATCAGGCCAAGTTCGACATAGCCGACGACGTACTTGCCATCGGGCTTCTTGCTGAACGCGAACTTAGTTGTTTCGAACGCTTGGTCGAGATACCAATCCCACGCGTGCCTTTTGACAAGGCCCTCCGTGTTTCGGGCCGTACGATACATCGACCAATAGGCCGCGACCACGTGCGGATAGTTGTATCCGCGGCCGACGCTCATCGCCTGGTCTTTCTTCCAACTCGCCCATGTGGTCCAGTTGCGATCCTTCTCGTAAGGAAATTCCGGGAACCCGTCAGGTCCATAATAGAGCATGCTCTTTCGCACGCCGTATTTGTTCGGGCCGTCCTTATACTGCAGGCCGCCCCACAGGACGCCGTCGACGAATCGCTCGAACTTCGCCACCTCGTCCGCCTTTGGCTCGACGAACTGCTTCATAGCCGCTGCGACCCACGAACCGCCGCCGCCCTCGTCACCGAGGCCTGCGATCCAGACGCGATGGTCCTGTTCGAGAATTTTGTCCCTCTCCCGATCGTAACCCATGATCGATGGGCTGCGGCCGAAAGGATCCGACGGGTTTTCGTACCACTGCTTGGTAAAGAGAAAATTGCCGAGGTCGGCGACGACCTGTCGCGAAGGCTTCGTCAGGTAATACTGGATCGTCTGCTGCGTTCCGTCCTGATAGCTGACAGTAAGCCGTGCCCGCCCGCAACCGAGCGGTTTGATCGCGAGAGCGTCCCAATCTTTTGACGGCGAAACCGCATCCCGGATCGCCATTGCTCCTGGCGGATCGACGGTCACGGTCATCCGTTTCGACGCTGCACGCAAGAACAACTTCGCCTCAGTTCCTTGCGGCAGCACGTAGCCCGGGATCCCGACCACGACCGGGCGTTTGTTCGCCTCTAATGTGTCTTCGATCGTTTGGATCGTCTCCGATACAAGAAATCGCAGCCCGATCTCGCGTTTTCCTTTCGCGGGCAATATCTCGCTCGTCGGCGGATTCCACGGCTCGACATCAAGTTGTGGCGGCCCACTCCCTCCAAGGTTGTCGCCATTTCCAAAGAATAGAATGAGATCAAGCAGTTCGTTGCCAACGGTCGGAATTCGAGATTTGGCCCATTGGGTTTCCGCGATCGCTTTGCTACGAACTACCCACTCGAACATTCCTTCCGAAGTTTGCTGCGGACGGATCGGTTCGCGAAGCAGCTGGTACGCCTCGAACGGTGTGCTGCCCTCAGGAACGACGACGAGGGCGGGACCATTTCCCTTCAGCCGCGTGACCTGCACATATCCGGCATCGAGCCCGATGTATGGATCGGAGAAAGAATTCTTTTCGTGGGCCTCGGGCAGCTTGCGCCCGGTGATAATGTTGTTGAAAACGAGCGGAATGCCGAGATGGCCTATTTCGATCGGCCTGTCGGTCTTGTTTGAGATCTCAAAATGAAGCGCGAGCTTGCCTTCGCGGACAGTCCAAACTCGAATGACCTGTACCGGGCAATCCCCAGGCAGCGTTGGCGAAAGATCGGCACGCGCGATGTCAGGCGAAGCAGCCGCAAGCGGCATGACAGGTTTTCGTGCTACTGCAGTCGAAAACTCGCGCCAGCCTCCATCCTGCATCCGAAGCGTGAATCGGATATCACCAAAATGGTAAAAACCATCGCGAGCCCGCAGCGTGAGGCGATCCGCAGGCGTGAAGTCGAACCCATTGGCCCCGTTCGGTTCGAGAGCCGCAAGTGTCTGCGAATCTTTTACGAGCTTGATGCGAAAATCGGCTGCTTCATATTCTGCTACTCCGTTCTCGAGTCCGAGGGTTGGCGGAGGAGTCGGGCTCGGCGTTGCCGATTGTGCGTGAGCAGCAGTCGAGCCAATGCCGATCATCAACCACAGATACAAAAATTTCCATGCTCGGACCATCGGCCTTTAGCGAAGTGCGAACGTCGCGATAGGCGAACCCGCGAGGAGCTTCTTCATTTCGGCGACCGTCTTCGCGTGCCTTGGATCCTCGGCAAGGTTTTTCAGTTCGTGCGGATCGGTCTCGGTCGCATAGAGCATTCGGCCCTCTTTGCCTTCGTCCCATTCGGCGTAGTGCCATTTGGCCGTACGAACCGAACGGCCCCAAACGCCCCGGATCTCAACGATCGCAAACGCCGGTTTATCCCATGAAGCTTTCGTATTGTTCAGGACCCGCACAAAACTATCGCCCGATACATTCTTCGGATCGGGCAGGCCGCACATCTCGGCAAGCGTCGGATACAGGTCGACGAGTTCGACGACGCTCTTGGTCGAATTCCCTTTGCCCTTGGGCATCGCGATTATCAACGGCACGCGCAATCCGATCTCGTACAACGAATAGGCTTTCGACCACTTCCCTTTCTCACCCAGGTGATAACCGTGATCGCCCCACAGAACGACAATGGTGTTATCTCTAAGGCCGTTCCTGTCGAGGGCCTCCATCACCCGCCCAACCTGAGCATCGATAAAACTGGTCGACGCCCAATACGCACGCTTCATCTCACGCGAAAGTTCAGGCGGCGATTCGCGGCCGATAAACAGGTCTGAGTTCCTAGGTGAGATCGAGATCGCCGGGGCGTCGGGCAGAGCCTTTGGTGTTGATCCAAAATCGACCGGCAAAGGGATCTTGTTTACGTCGTAAAGATCAAAGAATTTCTTTGGTGCGGTCGGCGGTGAATGCGGCTTTACGAAACCGACCGCGAGAAAGAATGGCTTGTCCTTGTACTTTTCTAGATAGCCGATCGCCCGAGTCGCCGATCGATAATCGCCGTGCTCCTCGCCGTCGCCCTCGAGAACGACTATGCGATCTGAACGATTGTCAGCAGCATTCGGAGCGGCTCCAGTAGCACGCGAAGGATCCGACTGAGACGGTTGGGCCGGTCGGAAATTCGGATTGCCGCGCTCAGTTATGTTTGGATCGGTCGGCTCGCCGCCTTCGGTCCAAGAAACTTGGTCGTCTATGCCACCGTGAAATATCTTGCCCGTCCGAAGTGTCGCGTAGCCGTTGTTCTTAAAATGCTGTGGCAGCGTGATGATCGACGGGTCTTTGCGGCGGAAATAATCGTTGTTATTCATCACGCCGTTCTGAGTCGGGTATTTTCCGGTCAGAAGCGATGCCCGCGATGGATTGCATACGGGCCATTGAGCGTACGCACGATCGAACCGTGTTCCGCGGCTCGCCAGTTTGTCGATATTCGGGGTTTGTATGCCGGCCACTCCGTAAGCTCCAAGCTCCGGACGCAGGTCGTCGATCGAGATAAATAGCACGTTGTACTTCGGCTTTTTCGATCCGTTCTGGCCAGAAACCGGGACGGCCGAGATAATGGCGAATAAAACAAGTATGGCGACAGTTCGGTAGATCAACTGATTCATAGATACAACTCCGGCGGCGGTAAAAGGCTCGGATAATCGATTAACTTTCGGTATCATCATGATAGACCTTTCCTCGCAAAATGAGAATCTCAGCAGTTTTAAAACTCATATCCATCGCTATCATCTGCAATCTTTATTGGGCTTGCGCAGATGCGAAACGACAAACACCGCCGGTCGATACGCCAAAAGGAATGGTCTACATCGCGGGCGGCAGTTTCGAAATGGGAACGAACGACGGCATGCCGTTCGAGGCTCCGGTGCACACTGTTGAGATCTCGCCGTTCTTCATGGATGAGCACGAGGTCACGGTCGGCCAGTTCGACGAATTCGTCAAAGCGACGGACTATAAGACCGAGGCAGAGAAGTTCGGCTGGTCGGGCGTGTTCGACTTCGAAACCGGTCAATGGACACGAGTCGACGGCGCTTATTGGCGTTATCCCGATGGCGGCGAAAAAGGTGCCGCTCCGAATGAACCGGCCGTCCACATCTCGTGGAACGACGCGAATGAATTCGCCAGGTGGGCCGGCAAACGACTCCCGACCGAGGCAGAATTTGAGTTCGCCGCGCGCGGCGGGCTCGCCGGCAAAACGTACGCGTGGGGCGATGAACTTAGGCCCGGCAGAAAACCCGTCGCCAATTGGTGGCAAGGCACCTTTCCTCAGAGGAACACGCTCGAGGACGGATTTCTCTCGCGAGCCCCGGTAAAGAGCTTTGCGGCAAACGGTTACGGCCTTTACGACATAACCGGGAACGTCTGGGAATGGGTCGCTGACCGATATTCTCCCAGCTATTACGCCGCGAGCCCGAGAAAGGATCCTAAGGGGCCCGACACAGGTGACGAACGCGTCATCCGCGGCGGCTCGTACCTTTGCGCGGAAAACTTTTGTTCCAATTACCGCGTTGCCGGCCGCAGTCAGTCGGCTCCTGATTCAGGTCTTAGCAACCTTGGTTTCAGATGCGTCCGCGACGTTCGATGACTCCTACACGATCGTGCCGTAAGGTTTACGCGGTTTACCAACTATCTTGACAGTTGCCCTGACCTGGGCTAACTTAGTTGCCCTAAAGTAATGTAACAATTCACAAAAACTGAAAATTGACGCTGCAAAGGTGGAGGGCTCTTTTGATGAAACTGCGTTGTCTTTTCTCGTTCCTGGTTTTGGCTTTTGTTTTTCTCGCTCAGGGAAAAGTAGCGGTCTACGCACATAACTATCATCCCGCGGAAGATCTAAAGATGATCACGGTCAAGGCTCCGGTCGCCGGAGGAATTGTCGAGGAGATCTCAGCAAAGCATCGGGTCAAATATGATCGTTGGAAAGCCGAGTTTCTCGCCACGGATTTTGGCAAGAAACAATGGGAGCGGTACGCAAATAGCCAGACCTTTCGCCTGACGATCACGATCTCTAACAAAAAGGGCAAAGGTGCAGGCACCGACAAATACCTTTGGGATGAGGCCGGCAACTTCGTCGGAGCCACCATCACGCTCGGTGACGAGATAAATGAGGGCTATCCTAATCCGATCTATTATCCCGTGATGAACTCGCTGCAGTCCGGCGAGACCTCGTACCTCATCAGCGGTCGGATCCTCGCCGCAGCCAAGATCTCGCACGAATTTGGCCACGTAAATCAGACTTCCGAAGCGAATCGAGCTTTTATGCAGCTTCAGAATTCGCTGATGCCGGTTTACACGTCGATCTTTCTTAGGAACGGACGCAACACCAACGACAAAAAGCTGCTCGATCTCGCGAATCAGATGGGCGGAACGCCCGTCGAGATCTGGGAGAGCCGTGAATACTGGAGCGAAGTCAATGCGATGCTATATCTAAAGGAACGCATTAGCAGCGAGTCGTACAACTGTTTTGTTTTCAACAAAATAAAGCAGAATGTTACGACATATGCTAAAGAATACGAGTATCGTTTCGACCGCGATATTTCCGCAGCTCCCTGCTGGAAATAGGTTCGCACAAATTTGAAAAAGGCCTCCCGTCGATCACGACGGGAGGCCTTTTTTCTGCCGATGAAGCTCTATTTTTCCCGGAGCAACGCCATAGTGCTCCAGAGAGCCGCGGCCTGGCCGTGCAGATCGCCCGTTGCTCGTGCGCGGTCCATATAATACTGAACCGAAAACCCTTTGTTGGTTCCGACGCATACTTCGGTGACGTTGCCGTCGGCGTTGATGTGCTTCGCAAGTCCGAGCCAGGCCTTGCGGGCGGCCGGGCCGAATTTCTTCTTGTCGAGCCAGCCTTTCTTAACGCCCGTAACGAATGCAAACGTAAACATTCCAGTTCCAGACGTTTCGACCCACGATTCGGGCATGTCGAGCAGCTGCCGCCACAAGCCGTTCTCAGCCTGGTATTTCAAAAGCGAGTTCATCATCAGGTCGTAGCCTTTTACAATACGGGCCCGCGTCGGATGATTCTTTGGCAGTTCGAGCAGCAGTTCGGTCATTCCCGCGGCCTGCCAGCCGTTCCCGCGCCCCCAGTAATATTCCGAATCAGGGGCGTGGAAGAACAAACCGTTTGGCTGCTGCAGTTTATCGAGGTAAGCGACCATCGTCTTAGCCGCTCTTTCGAGGTAAGTTTTGTCCTTCGTCGCACGATAGGCCTGCATCTGAACGGCCGTGATCATGTACATGTCGTCGATCCAGTAGCGAGCCTCGTGCGTGATGCCGTCCGGAGTCGGTTTCATCCACTGCTTGTCGGCCAGGTCCTTACCAAAATCGAGGTATCGCTTCTCTTTTGTTTGCAGATAGATCTCGAGCGGAACGATGCCGATCACGCGGTAATCGACATGCTCGGCCGGCGAGATGTTTTTGGCACCCTCCGCGGTTAGGAAGCGGTCGAATTTCGACTTCAGCCGGGTCTGGAGGTCTTTGTCCTTGGTATATTCGGCGGTGTTCAGGGCTCCGTACCAGGTGCAGACCTCAGGGTAAATGAGGAATTGCCGTCGGCCCGTTTCGAATTCAAATCCCCGTTTCGCCCAGTTCTCAGCGAGACGTTTGCCAAGTTCCTTTGGCGAGCTTCCCTCCGGCCAGTTTCCAAAGTAGTCCTGAGCATTGGCTGCCCCCGCGGCACAAAACAGCAGCACGGCCGCGCAAAATATCGCAACAAAATTCCTATAAACGTTCACTTCCCTCACACCTCTACTTGAATTGCTTCGCAGGCCTCGAACAGGCCTGGATAAACGGTTAACTGGAGAGTTTCTGAATAGTAGCAGACACAGCCGCCGCTGGCAACCAATTCGAACCGACACCTGCTGAAACCAGCTGTGGTCAGCTCAGAGCGATCTCGATCTTAACGACAGACGCTGGCGGAAAGCGAAAACTGGCGACGCCGCCTGTGATTTTGACAGCCTCGTCTCGCGGCTCGACATTCCGCGGAGCGTCGAACGTATTGTGGGCCTTGACGTCCGAAGTCGAAAGCACTCGTCCCTTTGCCGACTCGATCTTGGCTCCTCGTACTGAGATCGGAGCTTCGCGGGCTTCGGTCAGATGCGTGTTCGTCACGGTCAACGTCAGTCTCTTTCCGCTGATCGAGGCCGAGCCGTTCAATCCCCAGAAATCAGCCGGTTTTCCGTTGCGTTCATATCGCGACCGCGGCGCCGCGAAAGACGAGCGGACCGCCTGCGCACCCATGTGCGGCATGAACATCTCGAACACGTGAAACGTCGGCGTGTGGATAAACTTGTCACCGTCCGCGAGGAAGAGCGATTGCAGGCAGTTGACGAGCTGGGCGATATTCGCCATCAAGACCTTGTCCGATTGCCGGTTGAAAATATCGAGCGTCAACGCGGCGAGCAGCGCGTCACGCATCGTATTTTGCTGACCAAGCAGGTGTGAGGGCTTAAGCTCAGTTCCCGGCTTGAACCACGAACCCCATTCATCTACGACGATCTTGGTCCGGTGCTGGCGGTCGTATTCGCCCATGATCGACCAGTGTTGGTCGATGTAGCGATCGATCTTGTCGCCTTCGACGAGTAGTTCAAAATACTCTTCCGTGTTGAATTTTAACGCATCGCCTTTTGCCAGATTCCAGTCGTTCGTCCGCCCGCCGGCGACATTCCATGCGTAATGGTGAATCCCCCAGCCGTGAACACGTCGTGCGAACAAAGCCTCGCTTTTTTCACGCATCTTCGAGAAAAAGCCGCGTGTCCATGTCGGATCGTCGCTGCTCGCACCCGCTCCGATGAACTTGATCGGCACGTCATATGGCGGATACGCCGCAGTGAAGCGACGGAATTCCTGAGCGTATTCCTCGGCGGTCAACTCACCGCCGCAGCCCCACGTTTCGTTGCCGACGCCCCAATATTCGACGCGAAAGGGCTCTTTGCTTCCCGCCGAACCGCTCGCCCGCTGGGCGGCGAGCGTCGTCGTTCCGGCCGGAGCATTGCAGTAATCGATCCATTCGTACAGGTCCTGGGCGGTCTGTCCGCGAAGGTTCGCCGCCATGTACGGCCTCGCTCCCGTAAGCTGGCAGAGCCGCATGAATTCGTTCGTGCCAAATTCGTTCGTCTCGATGCGGGAAGTCGAATCGAGCGGCACTTCTTTCGGCGCGATGCCGTACCAATAGTTCGCTCGACGCGGCCGTTTTGACCGCTCGCCGATGCCGTCACGCCAGTTGTAGCTGTCGGCAAAACACCCGCCGGGATAGCGGATAAGCGGAGCTTTTATCCGGGCCATCGCATCGACCATGCCCTTGCGAATGCCGTTAACATTGGCGATCTTCGAGTTCTCGCCGACCCAGATCCCGTCGTAGACGACCGCGCCGAGATGCTCGACAAAGTGCCCGTAAATATTGGGCGAGATCGTCGCGATCGGCTCATTCACCATTACCTGGATCGCGGAATCCGAAGCCCTCGCGCTAAATGGCTTGCCAAAAGCAAATCCACCCGCCGCGAGCAGCGAACCGCCCAGGAATTCACGTCTGCCGAGTTTCGTCATCGCCTATCTCACTCCAAAAATGATGTCCATTGTCAGCTGATCTAGCTTTTCGTACTTCAGTCCCTTCGAGGCAATTGCGTGCCGGTCAAACTCCGTCGCAAGCAGGCTCTCGAACGAACCCAGCCCACCTTTATTCGTTTCTTCGATCTCGGCAAGCAGTGCTTGGATCTCAGCGTCGGCGTTCCAGCGTTCGCCTTTTTCTTTGAGGATCAGATACGTCCGCATACAGCCGGCGGCAAAATCCTTAACGCCATCGTAATCTTCGGTGCGATATGCGTGAGCGTCGAAATGCCGCATTCCAGAGTAGCCGACATCCTCGAGGAACTTCACCATCCAGAACATCTGTTTGATCGACACTGAACCAAATCGCAGGTCCTGATCGTATCGACCGGGATATTGGTCATTGAGATCGATGTGATAGAGCTTGCCCGCTTCCCAAGCCTGTGCGACGGCGTGATACATCGAAAGTCCCGGCATCTGCTCGTGCGCAACCTCGGGATTAACGCCGACCATTTCCTTGTGATCGAGCGTTTCGATGAAGGCGAGATAAGCGGCCGTTGTCGGCATGTAGATATCGGCCCGCGGCTCGTTCGGCTTGGCCTCCATCGCGAACTTGTAACCAAAATTATGCGAGATGTTGTACTCGCAGAGATAATTCATTGCCTCGCGAAGCCGTTTGATCGCGTCATCGGGCCGGCGGCATGCATCCGTCTCGACGCCCTCGCGTCCGCCCCAGAGCACGAAGATCTCAGCGCCGAATTCCGCACCGAGTTCCATCGCGCGCATCGTTTTTTGAACGGCGTAACGCCGGACGTTCGCATCGTTCGCCGTAAACGCTCCGTCGCGAAAAACCGGCTCGTAGAAAAGATTCACCGTCGCCATCGGAACCTTGATGCCGGTCTCGTCGCACGCTTTCCGAAATTCGGCAACGATCGCGTCGCGTTCCGCGGGGGTCGCATCGATCGCTACAAGATCGTTGTCGTGAAAATTCACGCCGTATGCGCCGACCTCGGCGAGCAAATGCACGAGTTCGACAGGTGTCTTTTTCTCCCGCACCTGCGTTCCAAATGGATCGGCCCCGCGATTCCCGACGGTCCACAGCCCGAACGTAAATTTGTGTTCCGGTTTTGGTTGATAATTGCTCGACATACTCTATCCCCGATTGAAAATCTTTCTTTTCTCAGCGTCTCCGCGTCTCCGCGGTTGGCTGCCTATTCATACCCATTCGGATTCGCTACTTTCCAATCCCAAGCCGACTGAATTATCCCTTCGATATCAGCGAACTTCGGCCTCCAGCCCAATACTTGCGATGCTTTCCTCGAATCGGCGATCAGCCTCGACGGGTCACCCGCTCGCCTCGGCTCGATCCGTGCTTCTATATCACGGCCAGTCACGCGTCTCGCCGCTTCGACGACCTCGAGAACAGAGAATCCAACGCCGTTTCCGAGGTTGATCTTCGTCGACTCGTTGCCTTTCTCCAGATGATCGAGTGCCCGAATATGTGCGTCCGCGAGGTCGCCAATGTGGATGTAGTCGCGGATGCACGTAGCATCCGGCGTGTCGTAGTCGTCGCCAAACACTGAAACGAACGGCAGCGTTCCGTCGGCAGCGTTTAAGACGTTCGGGATCAAATGCGTTTCCGGATCGTGATGCTCACCGCACCGTTCGGTCGCTCCGGACGCATTAAAATACCTGAGAGCAACGAACTTCATCCCATACGCGGTGTCGTACGACTCAAGTATCCGTTCGGTCATGAACTTCGACCAGCCGTAAGGATTCACAGGATTCTGCGGATGCTCTTCATCGATCGGAATCCGGATCGGATCGCCGTACGTCGCACAGGTCGAAGAAAAAACGAAACGCTGGACGCCGTGTTCGATCAGCGTATTTAGCAGCCGATTGGTCTGTACAGTGTTGTTCTCGAAGTACTTCGCCGGATCGGTCACCGATTCGCCGACATATGCATAAGCAGCAAAATGCACACACGCTGTGACGCGATGCTCTTTGACGATCTGGGAAACGAGTTCCCGGTCGCCAACGTCGCCTTCGTAGAATGGCACGCTTTGATCGACGGCTCCACGATGTCCGTAAACAAGATTATCGAGTACGACGACGTCTCGACCTGCCGCGACAAGTGCCTCGACCGTCGCACTTCCGATGTATCCGGCTCCGCCTGTGACAAGTATCGACATACTAGACCGTCATCACTCCGAATTCTTCCGCTCCCATCGACGTTCCCGAGAAGATGTATGGCTTTCGCCCGCTTCTCTTTGCATACTCGGTAGCGATCCGCTCAACTTCGTCGTCCGCACCGCGTGACCCAAGGATCGCGACGGTTCCGCCGCTGCCGCCGCCCGTGATCTTAGCTCCGTGTAAGAGCGGCGAATCACGAACGAGTTCGACGATCAGATCTGTCTCCTTAGTACCGAGCCCGCACGCCGAATAGCTCTCGTGCGAAGCGTACATCAGCTTGCCAAGACGCTCGATATCGGGCTCGTCAGTCTGCAGTATTCGCGCGAACTCATTCACGCGTGCGTTCTCGTGGATCGGATGCCGGGTCGGTGCGAAAACGGCATATTCCCGTTTCGGATCGACGCTCGTCACGGTATCGGTGATGCCGCCAAATTCATCGAGAAATCGTCGGCCCAAGATCTTTTGCGGCAGCTTGGTCGCGAATTCGCCTTCGAATTCATCGGGCGAAACGTTCGCGAGATAGCCACCCCATCGCCGATCATCGACGTCAACGACGCCCGTGCCTCGCTGTGTTGAATTGAGTCCTGCGGTCTCAACCATCATCCTGTATCCCATGAACGCGCCGGTTCGCACCGAGCCATAGTCGCCCTCGCCGACCGAGTGCCGCACGCCCGAATCGATCCCCCAAAACTGAAGATCGCCTGGTATCTCGACAGGATCGAGTACCTCCGCCGGCTGGCACAGCAATGTGAGGAAACGTCCTGCTGAGCCCAGCGACGCCGTCATCTGGTCCATGATGCCGCATGGAGCTCCGACGACGAGGTTCTCGACCTTCTGGCAAAGTATCGCGAGTTCTCGCCCGTCGAGTTCGATGCTGTAAGCGGCTGCGATCGCTTTCATCGCGGCGACCTCAAGCGCGGCCGACGAACTTACGCCCTTGCCCGAAGGCACGTTCGAACCGATCAATACCGCGGCTCCCGAGTCAAACTTGGCCTGTTTCTCAATGGCAAGGACAACGAGAGCTCCGGCCACGTACGCCGCCCATCTCTTTTTCTTATCGCGTCGGAAATACTTACGAGCCTCTTCGTAGCCGACGCCCATATCATCGACTTCCGCTTCAAATCCCGAAGCGAGATCCGACGAGCCGCCGGCGACGCTTTTGATCCTGATCTCTCGGTTACCCAGCCGCTGTACCGCCGCGAATGCCGCCTCAGCGATCGGCATTTGAAGCACAAGCGAGCCCGAATAATCGGCGATCCCGCCCATCACATCGAGCCTTCCAGGGGCACGCGTGACAAACGTCTCGCCCAAGCCGCCAGCGAAAAACTCACGCTCAGAGCGCAGCATTTCAAGGAATCGGGCGACGTCCGTATTTTCGTCTATCGCTTGAGCAGACCTTGCCATTGTTGATCAGTTCCCTTTCAGCCTGGATACAGCATCCGTCAAGTGCGGTTCGATCTGGCGTCGGATCGACTCATTTGCATAACCGCACCAGGCGACGTCGGGCTCGACCGCGAGCATCGCCTCGAGACGTTCTCCGTTTTCATCGGTCACGATCACGCCGAGTTCCCGGGCGATCAGTTCGGTGCACAGATCGTACGGATGACAGCAAAGCCCCAACTTCCTGCCGCTCGCCGCGATCGCCTCTTCAAACAACGGCCGCAGATCACAGACAAACCGATCGTGGCCGGCCATCAGTTCGTAAAGCTGCCCGCCGGTCGAGATGTACTGATCCTCAAAACACTGCGCCTTGCCCGCAGGCCCGTCGCCGAGAGCGGCGTGAACTACAGCGTCATAAACGTCGGCCGGCCCGCTGCCGAAGCCCGGCATGAACCGCGAAACGGTCGCAAAT
Organism: Acidobacteriota bacterium; assembly: GCA_041940165.1. Classification (GTDB taxonomy): domain Bacteria; phylum Acidobacteriota; class Blastocatellia; order Pyrinomonadales; family Pyrinomonadaceae; genus OLB17. Next base: position 211,678 of record JBGTSR010000003.1, on the reverse strand, counting down.
CCGTGCTCTATCGTCGCGTTCGTCGATGGCCTGAGCCGCAGTCTGCTCGTCTCGCCCGTCGTCCTGTCAAACCTCTCGGCTTCGGCCCCACGTCCGCGAAACGCCCACAGCATATCGCTCTGGTGCTGCTTTACGAGCGGGATCTCGGTCTGCATCGCGAACTCGATGTCGGCCAGGATCGTCGGCGCGCCGCGGTTCGGTGCAACGCCGGTCAAGATCCACGCCGGCCGCTTTTGGAACATCAACCCGCGGGTTCCGTCGATCGGATCGACGATCACGCGCCAGCGAGCATCGCTTTCGGACGAACCTCGCGGCAGAACGACCTTGCCGCCTTCGAGGCCCTCGCCAATGAGTACGATCGGCTCGAACGATGCTACTTCTTTTTCAAAGAATTCGACGAGCTCTTCCTCGCTGATGCGGTCGACGGCATATATCGTATCGCCCGGCTCATCGGCCGCGACCTCGGACAGAGATTCCACGCTCGAACGCTCGCAGGCCTCGAGCACGGTCGCCCGTATCCGCTCGTGAAGCGTCTTGATGAGCGGAAGAAAGTCCTCTATCGTCATCGCGAAAATCTAGCTTATACCAAGTCGCACGCGGCGTGTTAACCGATTAACCCAATTTGTAAGTAACGCTCGGCTGAGCACGCAATTCCGCCGCCTTTTCCTCGGGCGAAGTGTCGCTCAAAAAATTACCGCCGCCGATCTCGGGCCCGGCGAGATACTTGAGTAGATCGGGCTTTCTGAGCGGCGGATGAAACTGAATGTGAAAATGAAAACCCGCGTGATCGCCGCCATCGGTCGGAGCATTGTGCAGCGGCATCACATACGGAAACGGCATCTGCCAAAGGTTGTCGTAACGGACGAGCAAAGACTTCAGAGCGTCGGCCAGGTCCGCGGCCTCGGCAGAATTTAACTCGGCGACGCTGCGGCACGAGCGTTTTGGTGCAACGTAAACCTCGTACGCATACCGCGCAAAATACGGCATAAAAACGATCGCCGTCTCATTCTCATAGATCACGCGACGCCCGTCGTTTTGCTCCGATTCGATGATATCGGCGAAAAGAACGCGTCCGGTTTCAGATAAATGCTTCGCCGCCGCATCGGCCTCGACCTCGATCGTGCGAAAGACAAAGTTCGTCGCGTAGATCTGCCCGTGCGGATGGGGATTTGAAACGCCGACCGCCTCGCCCTTGTTCTCAAAGATCAGCACGTGATTCACATCATCGCGGCTGCCGAGATCAGTGTATTCCCGCTGCCACGCGGCGATCACATTCTCGATCGATCCCAGATCCATCTCGGCCATCGAGAGGCTGTGGTCCGGGCTGTAACAGATGACGCGAGCGATGCCCGTCGCAGGTTTATTCCTAAAAATACCGCCCGGCGACGCGAGCTCCGTTGGAGCGTTAATCCCGACCGAAGGCAGATCGTTATCGAATACGAAGACGTCCTTGTAATCATCATTCCGGTTCCCGCCAACGCGTTCGTTGCCCGGACACAAGTAGCAGTCCGCGATATATTTTGGCGATTCCCTTTCCGTGTTCGCCTGCATCTCGCCGCTCCAAGGGCGGTTTTGCCTGTGTGCGGCAATGATCACCCATTCCTGCCGTAGCGGATGCCAGCGTTGCTCCCAAACGCTCATGCGACCTTGGCAGCCTGGCGCTGTCGGAGCAGCTGATCGGCAACGACACCGATGAGGATGACCGCGCCCATCACGGCAAAATTAAGCGAACTCGGGATGCCGAGCAGATTAACGAGATTCTGCAAGACCTGCAGCAACGCGGTACCGATCAGCACGCCAATGATCGATCCCTCGCCGCCGCGAAGCGAACATCCGCCGAGCACTGCCGCGGCGATTCCGTATAGCTCGTAAAAATTACCGTGTGACGAAGGCGAGACCGAGTTCGTATAGAACGCCAGCAAAATACCCGCGACCGCAGTCAGCAGCGAGCAGATCACATATGCGCTCGCGATGATGAAATTGGAATTGATGCCCGAATAGCGTGCCGCGGTCTCATTTCGACCCACTGCGAACAGATATCTTCCCCAGATCGAACGATGCAGCAAGACCCACGCGATCACGCTAATAACGACTAGAATGATGAACGGCGTCGGAATGCCGAATAGGCTGCCAGTCGCCAGGCTTTGCAGCGTTTCAAACCCGCTAGCTGCACCAAATCCTTTCGTCTCATCATCCGCAACAAATCGAGCCAACCCGCGGTAAAACAGCAGTCCGCAGAGCGTAACGATAAACGGCTGAACTTTGACCTTGGTGATCAAAAACCCGTTTATCGCCCCGAGCGAAGTCGATATGCCGATGATCAAAAGCACCGCGATCGCCGCCGGCAGTTGATATTCGACAAGGAAGATCGAGAGCAGCACACCTAGCAGCGCAAATACCGAACCGACCGACAGATCGATGCCGCCCGTGATCACGACGAGCCCGAGCCCGATGCTGAAAATGCCGTAGATGCCGATCAGCCGGGCGAGATTTTGCAGATTGACCGGCGAGAGGAAACTCGGATTGAGTATCGCAAGCACGATGCAAAGCAGCACGAGCAAAACGAATGTTCCAACTTCTTTTCTCATTTTATTTGGCCTTGGGCTTTCGGTCTTAGGTCTTCGACTTTGGACTTTGGACCTTGAACTTTGGACTGCTAACCGTGTCCGACGGCAAACTTCATCACCGCTTCTTCCGTCGCCTCTTCCCGTTCGAGAATTCCCGTGATCCTGCCTTCGTGCATGACGGCAACGCGGTCGCTTTCGCCAAGCACTTCTTCCATATCGCTCGAGATCATCACGATCGCCACGCCCTCTTTCGCGAGGTTCCGCATCAGTTGATAGATCTCGGCTTTAGCACCGACGTCGAGGCCGCGCGTCGGCTCGTCAAAAATGAGCAGTTTCGGTTCGAGCGAAAGCCACTTCGCCAGCACGACCTTTTGCTGATTGCCGCCGCTCAAAACGCCGGCTTTCGTCTCGACCGACGGAGTCTTTACGTTCAGTTGTTTACACATCTCGGTCGAACGCTTGGTCTCCGCCGCTTTGTTCACGAGTCCGGCCGACGAATATCGCCCAAGCGACGGCAGCGTAACGTTCTCGCGTATAGGTATATCCAATATCAGGCCCGAATTTCTGCGGTCCTCAGGGATCAAATAAATGCCGTTGCGGATCGCCTCGGTCGCGGATGTAACGCGTATCGAACGCCCGTCGATCTCGACCGTACCTTCGATCGCCGCATCAACACCGAATATCGCCTGAGCCGCGTCAGAACGACCCGCACCGACAAGTCCCGCAAAGCCGAGTATCTCACCTTTTCTTACATCGAACGATATCGCGTGTTTCGGGTAACGTCTTGTCCGCAGACCATTTACGCGGATCGTCTCGCCGCCTTCGGGCGTTGGGGCCTCACGTTCTTTACGGTGAATATCGCGGCCGACCATCAGCTTGACGATGGCGTCGTGGCTGATCTCTTCGCGCTCCAGCGTACCCGCGTTCTTACCGTCGCGAAGCACGACAACACGATCGGCGATCTCCTTGATCTCACCCAGGCGATGCGAAATGTAGATAATGCTAACGCCTTCTGAGCGAAGTTCTTTGATGATCTCGAGCAGGCGTTCGGTCTCGGTCAGGGTGAGCGACGACGTCGGCTCGTCCATTATCAGGATCCGCGCGTGGAGCGATAGTGCCTTCGCAAGTTCCACTAACTGCTGCTGAGCTATAGAAAGGTCACCGAGCCGCGTCGTCGGAGCGACCTCAAGTCCTAGTCGTTTCAGAAATACAGACGCATCGGCATTTAGCTTGGCACGGTCGACAAGCACGCCGAGCGTCCGCGGTTCACGGCCGAGATAGACGTTCTCTGCCGCGGTCAGATTGTCGAGGACGTTGAGTTCTTGATGAACGAATCCGACACCAAGCTCGCTCGAATCGGCCACCGAATTGATCTTGACCTCGCGTCCATCGACAAAAACACTCCCGCTATCAGGCTGATAGACGCCGCCAAGTATCTTCATCAGCGTCGATTTGCCGGCACCATTCTCACCCGCGAGAGCGACGACCTCGCCCGGCGATATGGTCAGGTCAACGTTATCCAGAGCGATAACACCCGGAAAACGCTTACCAATACCTTTCATTTCGAGGATCGGCTGGGTCATTTTGTTAACTGCGAATGCAGATAGGTTAACACGGAAGATCGACTGGACCGCAAGCGTCCCGCTTGCCAACGCCGGTTCCTCAGGCGTGACGGCCGGGAGCGTTCTGCACTTCGAGCGTCGTCACGATAGTACGGCACCAGCCGCATTCGCGGCTCTGCACGCGAGGGCCTTGCGATCCAGTCAGATCGTCACGACCAATAATTCCTATCCAACGAACGATAATTTATCGCCTCGCTGATGTGCCCCGGCTCGATCCGCTCGCTGCCGGCAAGGTCTGCGATCGTCCGCGATACCTTTAGAATCCTGTCGTGTGCTCGAGCCGAGAGCCCCTGCCGCAGCATCGCTTTCTCGAGCAATTGCTCGCTGGTCGCGTCGAGTTCGCAAAACTTCCGGATCTGCTTGGGCGACATCGCTGAATTCGAGAAGATCCCGTCGCCGCCGAGGCGTTCGATCTGTTTCTCGCGGGCACGCAGCACGCGTTCGCGGATCTCTGCCGAGCTCTCAGCGGGCTCAACCGAACGACCCCGCAGCTCGTCAAACTTCACCGCGGGGACGTCAATATGTATGTCGATCCTGTCCATAAGCGGGCCCGATATTTTGCCAACATATCGCTGAATGATCGGCGGCGAGCATTTACACTCACGCGATGAGCCAAAGTAACCGCACGGACACGGATTCATCGACGCCACGAGCGTAAAATTCGACGGAAACGTCAGCGAGGTCGCCGCACGCGAGATCGTCACCGTTTTGTCTTCCATCGGCTGACGCAGAACTTCCAGGACGCTCCGGTCGAATTCCGGCAGCTCATCGAGAAACAATACGCCCAAATGCGCGAGCGATACATCGCCCGGCTTCGGGATTGAACCGCCGCCGATCAGCCCGGCCTGCGACACGGTGTGATGCGGCGATTTGAACGGCCGCTCGACGATCAAGCCCGACCGGCCCGTCAGCCCGGCGACGGAATGTATCTTTGTTATCTCGATCGCCTCTTCAAATTCGAGCGGCGGCAGGATCGTGGGCAGACGCTTGGCGAGCATCGTTTTGCCCGAACCCGGGGGGCCGATGAACAGGATATTGTGTCCGCCCGCACTCGCGACCTCGAGCGCACGTTTGGCCGTCTGCTGACCTCGAACCTCATTAAAATCGACGCTGTACTGAGTTCCGTTGCCATTCAGTTCGGACATATCGACCCGCATCGGCGGCACGCGCGTCGGTTTTCTGGTCATTAGATCCTGCGATAGCTCAGCCGCCCCACGCAGGTCGGCAACTGGATAAACGTTGATCCCGCTCACGACCGCGGCTTCCGGGGCGTTCTCTTCCGGCAATAGGACGTGCTGGATGCCGACCTCGCGGGCTTTCAACACTATCGATAACGCTCCGCGCACGGGCCGCACGCGTCCGTCGAGCGATAACTCGCCAACGCTCAAAACTCCCTCGACGCTCTCGACGCCAAGATCGCCGTTGGCACCAAGAATGCCGAGCGCCATCGGCAGATCGAAGGCCGCACCCTCTTTTTTAACGTCCGCGGGAGCGAGATTGATCGTCGTCTTATGAAACGGGAAGAAGTATTTGCTATTTGTGATCGCCGCCCGGACGCGTTCTTTCGATTCGCGTATCGCCGTGTCGGGCAGCCCTACGATCGCAAAAGGCGGCGGGCCCTCGCCTGCCGTCGGCACAGGCTGCAGATTCACCTCGATATCGACGATCAATGCATCGATACCGTAAACGCACGCCGACTGCGAAAGGAAGAGCATAAACCAAGCTAGCTATTGGACTTGCCGAAGTGTAGCCCGTATCTGACATGACCGCAAGCGAAGACTGGACCGCAAGCGTCCCGCTGCCAACGCCGGTTCCTACAGCGTGACGGCCCGGAGCATCCCGCTCGTCGAGCGTCGTCTCGATCGTACCGCCACAAGCCGCATTCGCGGCTATGCAAGCGGGACGCTTGCGGTCCAGTCATCTCGGCAAACGGGACGCTTGCGGTCTAGTCAATTTCGGGGTCATAAAAACGTCAACAAATCACCAGGAAACGGCAGTACTTCGCATCCGCCAATACGCGAACATGCACATCGTCAGGACAGCAAGAGAATACCTGATACTTTTCCCGACCCTTTACCGCGTTAACACCCGGAGAGCGGAACTTCCGCCAAGCATTTTTATTCAACAGCAGGAGCAATACGATGCGTAATAGATTCTACATACTTAGCGTTTTGGCTGCGGTTCTCGGCTACGCGGCTACTTCATTCATACCCGAACCGGCGTCGGCACAGACCAGCGATGTTCAGGCCCACGCGATCACCACGTCGGGCGTGCTAAGCACTACCGGCGTGTACGTACCGACCGAGACTAGATTTATCCGCTTTGGCGAAGGCACGCAGGTACCGACCCCAACCCCCACGCCGAGCCCGACTCCGTGCGTGCCTTCACCCGGCATTCCCGGGGGCGACGTTTATGTGGGAACCTACGCCCTGTCGAATGGCGAAGAAGGTTCCTTCGCCTTGATCGTCGAGAGTGGCACGAATGCTTCGAATGGAGGCGGTTCGCCCGACGATCTGCCAGATGACCCGGTCGTTCTCGAGCAAGGCCCCGCGACGATCACGATCCAGGTCAACACGACGACAGGAATGGGTACCGGCACAATAAGCTTCACAAGCGCCGCTGGTGCATTGACCGGCACGATCGAGTTCTTTCTTCGAATTCCCTATCCGCCGACCGATCCGGTAACCTGCGGCACGCCAACACCAACACCGACACCATCGGCGAGTCCAACTCCGGTCGCATCCCCAACTCCGACACCCGTGGCTACGCCTAGTCCAACACCAACGCCCGGCGGTGTGGCGACCGTCTCGGGCCGTGTCACTACCTCGACAGGACAAGGCGTCCGCAACGCACTAGTCACGATGACCGACCCGCTCGGCGGCAGCCGTACCGCCACGACGAGTTCGTTCGGCAACTACACGTTTAACGAGGTCCCGTTGAATCAGGTCTACATCGTCGGCGTCACCTCAAAACGCTACCGGTTCAGCCCACAGGTGATCGTCGTCGTCGGTACAATGACGAACGTCGACCTTGCGGGCCTGGAGTGATGCGAATGAGCGGTCCAGAAAGATAAACCCCTTCTCACGAGCTATTCAAACTGGTATACTCGGTGAAGAAGTTTTGTATCGAACATCCCGTTTTCAGCCAGTTCGGCATTCCCGCGAGAAGTGCCGAACAGGAGAACAGTCGTGAAGAGAATTCCAGATCTTTTGAGGCTCGGCCCGTGTGGCCGGGCCTTTGTCTTTTGCGCGGTCACTCTGCTGACGATCGCCGTGCTATCGTTCGACACGAGCGGCCAGTCAGACGAGAATTTCGAATCGCCAGTGCCCATTCTTTTGACCGAGAACAATGGGCCGATCGCCCTTGCCGCTGACTACGAAAAGTGGCGTGGCACTTTGCCGCGCACGACCGCGACGTCGTTCCTACCCGGCCAGCGGATCGTTCTCTTTGTAAAGTACCTCGAACTACTGCGCGGTGAAGGCGCTAACGCTTTTCGCCTTTTTGGCCGCGACAAACACGGCGAGCGGTTTCGATTTGCTGCCGAAGGCATTCTTGAATTGCCGAGACATCGAGGTGTATACGGCGTGGTCGTCAAATTGCGCGACCCGAATGGGTACAATGGCCAGCCTGCTACCGAGAGCGATCTCGCGTTGACGCTCTCTTGGCGAGGCAACATCAGCAATGCTGTTCAGCTCCCGATCGGCACCTCGAGAGACGATCGTGACAAAGATCTGGTTCTCCCTCAGGCACCCGCACGTATCCATACGACGATCTCTCAATACAACAACGCGGATCGCAAGCGGTTCATGGAGCAGGCGACGTTTGGCCCGTCCCGCCAACTCGACTCGCAGATCAGGCGGCTTGGATATCGTGCCTGGCTCGATCAGCAATTCACCGTCGCGTACCCGACGATCCCGTATCCGAATTTCCCGATCCGCAGCTTTGACCCGCCGCTTGGCTGCCCGACCTACGGATCGAGCCCCGAGGCAAACCTGTGTCATCGCGACCATTACTGGGCGTACAACAATCAGAAGTGGCTCGTCCAGGAAGCACTTTACAGCGATGCTCAGCTGCGACGCCGCGTCTCGTGGGCACTGCACCAGATCTGGGTCGTCGCCCATCAGAACATAAATCAGCAGCGTGGCATTCAGGAATACATCGAGATCCTCGACCGAAATGCTTTTGGCAACTACCGCGATCTGATGCGGGAAATGACCCTCAGCCCCGCCATGGGCGAATACCTCGACATGGTCCGGAGCACGCGGCAGAATCCCAACGAAAATTATCCGCGTGAGCTACTGCAGCTATTTACGATCGGGCTGTTCGCGCTCAATCAGGACGGCACGCTGATCCTCGACAACCAGGGCAATCGGATCCCGACGTACGATCAGGAAAAGATCAATCAATTTACGAAGGTATTTACCGGTTGGACGCACTGCAATAACGGCCTGATACCTGAATGCCCGAACGCTGTCCCGGCGATACCCAATTACATCGACCCGATGTATCTCGCCAACTCGAACAATCACGATCAGACGGCGAAAACGCTCTTTAATTATCCTGGTGCTCCAAATCCGACGATCGCCGCGTGCACCAACTGTACGAACGACGCCGCGCGACGTGCGTACGCGATGGATTCGCTCAATAAGACGCTCGACAACATCTTTCACCACCCGAACCTGGGGCCTTACATCGGCAGAGTTCTTATCCAGCATCTCGTTACGAGCGACCCGAGCCCGGCCTATGTGTCGCGTGTCGCAGCGGCATTCAACAACAATGGAACAGGCGTTCGCGGCGATATGAAAGCCGTGATCCGGGCCATCTTGCTCGACCCCGAAGCTCGCGGCAGCCAGAAGACGGACCCGACCTACGGCAAGCTCCGCGAGCCGCTTGTCTATTACATGAACATTCTCAGGACTTTCGGGGCCGGGGCCGCCTCGACCGCGTCCAATGGGACCAACATGTCGCCGCCCGCCTCCTGCCAGGGCCGCAGCGACGGCGTTTTCGAATGGGCGATACGCGAGAGCGGACAGGACCACCTTAATCCCCCATCCGTCTTTAGCTATTTCCCGCCCGATTATGTCGTGCCGGGAACGGACATTCTCGGTCCGGAGTTCGCGCTCGCAAACACGGGATCATCGTTCACGCGCAGCAATTACTCGTCATTCTTCGCTTTCGGCGGCATCTGGTTCGATCCGGCGACGGCACAAAATCCTTATCCGTGGGTCACGTGCGGCACCGCCATCGACCGTACGGAGCTCCTCGAATGGGCGAATGCCGATCCGACCGGCGGCGTTCTGGTCGAAGGCTTGAATCAGCGGATGATGCACGGAACGATGTCACCCGCAATGAAGACGACCATCCGCAACGCGGTCAATTTCCCGTCTATTGACGCCTGGAACAAGACGGCACAGGCCCTATATTTAGTGGCAAGTTCTTCGCAGTATCAGATACAGAGGTAACGCAGATGAAACAGGATCGTAGAGACTTTTTGAAAAGATCATGCTGTACGCTGGGAATGCTTTCTCTCGCCACTCAGGCCCGGCACTTTGGCCTCATGAGCGCTCTCGCGGCGGAGCCGGCCGCGCCGACGGATTATCGTGCTCTAGTCTGTATCCTGCTCGAAGGCGGCAATGACGGCAATAACATGCTTGTGCCAAATCACTCCGATTCGACGCTGAGCAGCTACTCTGTTTATGCCTCGTCGCGAACGACTCAAGGTCTTGCGATACCACAGAATCAGCTTCTTCCGATCACAGTGCCGCGACTCGGCAATCTTTCGTACGGTTTGAATCCCAATCTCGGCCCCGTGCCGCAACAGGGCGGTATCAACAACGGCATCCACGAACTCTGGGCTCAGGGCAAGCTCGCCGCCGTAGTCAATACGGGCAACCTGATCCGCCCGCTGACCAAGGCGCAGTTCCTGAATTCTCCGTCGCTGGCGCCGTATCAGCTTTTTTCGCACTCGGACCAGATGGCGCAGCAGCAGACGGCCCGTTCCGACGAACCAATCCCGCTCGGCTGGGGCGGAAAGATCGCCGACCGGACGAACGGCAGTTCGAATCCGAATGCCAGCGTTCCGATGATCACGTCGATCGCCGGCACGCGCATTTTCACGCTCGGACAGTCGACCACGCCGCTCGCTATCCGCACGGGGACGACGCCGCTGAATGAGACTCTGGTGCTTGCGAATACGACATGGGATCCTACGAGCGCATTTACCATCGCCCGAAAGAATGCCCTCGCGCAGCTGCGAACGATCGATCGTGATTCGGAACTGGTCGCCTCGGCAAGCCACATAATGGATCAGGCCCAGATCGCCAGCAACGCTCTAAGCAGTTATCAGGAAGTGACCGCGCCGTTTCCAAACACGCGGCTCGGCAACCAGCTAAAGCAGGTCGCCCGCGTCATCAAGAAGCGTGGTGACCTCAGTGTAATGCGCCAGATATTCTTCGTCGAGATAGGCGGATTTGATACCCATCAGTATCAGCTCAGCGGGGCGGTCAATCAGAGCCTGCTGCTCCGCGAGCTCGGCCAGGCGATGCGTGCGTTCTACGATGAGATGGGCGCTCAGGGCTTGCAGGACAAGGTTACGCAGTTTACGCTTTCCGATTTTGGCCGCACGATGAATCCGGCGGGTTCGGGTTCCGGCGTCGGTTCGGACCACGCGTGGGGAAATCACATGTTCGTACTCGGCGGCGCCGTCATGGGCGGCAATATCTACGGCGGCACTCGTGCCGACGGCACAGGGAACTACTTCCCCAACCTGACACTCGGCGGCCCAGATGACATCGACACCGGCGGATCCCCCCGCGGCCGCTGGCTCCCGACGACCAGCGTCGAACAATACGCCGGCACACTAGCAAAATGGTTCGGCCTCGCCGACCCCGATCTCCAGGCCGTATTTCCGAATATCGTCAACTTCCCCATACGCGACCTCGGATTTATGAACGCTTAGGCGGGAGGTCCGCCCGCTGTGTCACTGACCATACGTCCATTGTCTGAGAGCGAACAGTCCTCGCGGCGATCACGTAGGATGATTCATTTTACGATCCCGGAAAGATCTTTCTCTCACGTCATGGAGGTAAAATGAAATTCACACCAAAACCAATCGATAAACAAGTGATCGTAATCACCGGTGCAACGAGCGGCATAGGGTTGACGACAGCGCGGGCGGCTGCGGAACGCGGAGCCCGGCTGATACTCATCGCGCGTAATGGGGACGCCCTCAGATCTCTAACCAATGAGCTGAACGCAAATGACCAGGTCGCACGATACGTAGTCGCGGACGTCTGTCGCGGCGAGGAACTGAGCGAAGTTTCGCGAGTGGCTGGTGAACTTGGCGGCTTTGACACGTGGGTCAACAACGCCGGCGTCTCGATCTACGGCAAGCTCGAGGTCGTGACGGAGGAGGATTCGCGCCGCTTGTTTGACACGAACTTCTGGGGCTTGGTGAATGGGTCGCTTCTCGCGTCTCGCCATTTTCGAAGCCACGGCGGCACGCTGATCAATATCGGCAGCACGCTGTCGGACCGGGCGATCCCCATTCAGGGAATGTATTGCGCCTCGAAACACGCGGTAAAAGGCTTCACCGACGCCCTGCGAATGGAACTCGACGCAGACGACGCTCCGGTTAATGTGACTCTGATCAAACCGTCGGCGATCGATACGCCGTACAAAGAGCATGCGAAGAACTATTTGGGTGTAAAGCCCGAGAATCCACCGCCGGTTTACGCGCCTGAGACCGTCGCCGAGGCGATCCTCTACGCGGCTGAGCATCCCGTGCGTGACCTGTTCGTCGGCGCGGGCGGCAAACTTATGTCGATGGCCGGCAACTACGCACCCGGACTGACAGACACGCTTATGGAAGCGACAATGATCGATCTGCAGCAGACCGACAGGCCCGCCGGACGCAGCTCTAAGGAAGGCCTTTATGATTCGGCCGACGCCGGGCTACGTGAACGCGGCGGCTATCAGGGACACGTCGCCGAGTCGAGCCTTTACACCAAAGCGTCGCGAAATCCGCTCGCTGTCGGGGCGGCCGCAGTAGCCGGCGTCGGGATCGGCCTCGCGGCGTTCACGTTTATGAAGAACCGCAATCTGGACGGGATATCGGAGAAGCCCGAAGCCGAAAGATCGAACGGAACTCCTGAGAAGAAATTGAACGGCCAAAAGGCGGCCTCGGCATCGAGTCATGCGTTCGCGAAGGATAAAAGCAAGAGCGTGACCGCGCCGAAACACAAGCCGGCGTGACATCCGCGACCGCGGTCCTTGTGATCGATCTAATAAACGATTTCTCGTTCGAAGATGGCGAGACTCTTTATCGGCACGCACTTCCGGCGGCCCGGGCAACTGCCGGACTGATAAAACGGGCACGTAGATCCAGCGTGCCCGTTATCTATGTCAACGACAATTTCCACCGATGGCATCACAGCTTTCAGTCGACTATCGACGACGTGCGGACGCGGAGCGAGATGGGAGCAGCGATAGTCGAACTGCTCCAGCCGTCCGAAGACGATTACTTCATCCTCAAACCGCATCGCTCCGCGTTTTACAAGACCTCGATCGAGGTCTTGCTCGCGGAACTCAAGGTCAGAGAGATAGTACTTACCGGCGTGACCGCCGATCTCTGTATATTCTTTACCGCGAATGATGCCTACATGCGAGGTTTCGATATAGTCGTGCCCCGCGAGTGCGTCGCGGCCGTAACATCGGCAGACAAGACCCGCTCGCTCACTCACTCTCCTTGAGAAGAATATGTCCGCCCAAACGCCGCTTTCGACGTCGATCCGTTTCTAGGCCTGACAGGGTGTATTAGCGGAATTAGCCCACATCGGTTTTGGGGCTGGAACTCAGCTTTGGTCCTCGCCTGTATTCGTTTGCTAAGGCGAACGGCAATACAAGATTGATCCTTCTGATTCTGCTTCGGCTACCTCGAGAAAATCCTTTCCGTTTAGAGCAGTGCATGCTATCCTTGCAATGTCTTTGCACGCCTCGCACGCTGCCTGCGAACGATGTTTGACAAATGAGGTTTGGTCTTCGGTATAGGTCGTCTGTGCTCGAGCAAAGGCGGCAGACGACCGGGCTCTATCAGTATCACAACACGGCGACAACCTCTATCAGGAATAGGTGCCGCGGAATCTCAGCCTATTTCAGGACGATGCTGCGCCAAACATGTGGCAGCAAGTGTTTTCGACGATCATGAAACGATGTTCGTTGGGCCGTAAACATTGCACGATCGGGACTTACTGGTTTCGAGGTGAATGAAACATTCCTGAAATGACGCTACGGAATTTTTTCAAAATTTCGCGGGACAGCGGGACGAAACGCCGTAACCTGTTTATATACAGTAAGTTGGCTGTCCCACGTCCGAGCGGGACAAGCGTGGGACATAAGTGGGACAGATCGCTCCTCACCGCCGGCGGACCTGAGATTCAACGGGCATGCTTTAGATCCTCCTTGACGCGTTACGAAAGGGAGGTATGCTAATAAACATGGCGTTTGCCGATCTTGCCGCGAGGTCTAAGGAGGAAGAGAAAGTATGCTTGCAGCGGGCCTCTTATTGACGCTCTCGATCTTTTTTCAATCGAGTATCGAGAGCGGCTGGAATGGCATCCGGCCTATCAAGAACACAAAAGCTGACCTGGACAAAGCGTTTGGCGAACCCAAGGAAGATGGGAAAAGCTTCTATCGATATTCGACAGAGCATTATTCGATCCTCGCGAGTTTCGCCGTTGGTTCTTGTATCGATACGGCTTCGCATGGTCGCGGAAATTATTCCGTCGCTTCAGGAACTTTGTTGTATCTCCAGGTACGTCCAACGCGGGACAAGCCTCTGAAAGAGATCCAGTTCGACAAGATCCGGTATCACGAGGACAAGACGGGTAATGTCCAAATGGCCCGACTATACGCGAATCAGAAAGACGGGATCACGATCGGAACTGAGTTAAGAGACAAAGAGGAATTCTTAACGTCGATCAGCTATTTTGTCCCTGCCGCAGCCGGGAAGGAGTTATCGTGTTGGAAGTGAAGGCGGGCTCCATCTTCAGGGCCTTGATGCGAAGAATGCTTTTTCGAACTTTCCTCTTGCTGGGGGCGTCGTGTCTTTTGTCGGGCGTTGCACAGGGAGAAAATGATTTCGGCGCAAAGTTGGGTGAAAAGAATTCACAATGTAGTCCGAGCCGCGAAGGACTTCGTTTGTGTGCTGACTTGGATGACCTAACGGTAGCGGCGGGGGCTCCGGTCGTCTTGCGACTACGTTGGATCAATGGTTCGTCCGTGGATCGCGAGGTAGTACACCTTGGCCGTTATTCGGTAGCAATTATGAAAGCGTCGGGCGACCTGCTTGAATCCGAGTGCTTTGCGAATCAAGAGCAGAGGGTAATACCTGAGGAAGAGTTGATTCACTCTCTCGCAAATTCCCGCCGCAAGTTCCGTTCAGTCATCGTCGAACCGTTTTCATCAATCGTCGACGAACTCGACCTGACCAAAGACCTTCGCTATCGATATGAGGTTGATGTCCCCTATCTAGTGACCATAAAGAAAGAATCAGAGTACGGGACTTTCGTTCTGCAAGATCTTGTTATTGAGATGAAATAGGAAAGCAATAGATGTATCTGGACCTTGCTTTCTTTACGGATTTCCGGTCTAATAATTGTTTGCTCTACGGGGCGGATCTTTTGCCGAAGAGGGGGTGAGAAAAAGAAATGGCATTTATTACAGTTAACAATAACGAATCGATCGAGTCGGCCCTGCGCCGGTTCAAGAGAAAGGTTATCAGCGAAGAGATCATTAAGGACCTCAAAAAGCACGCTCATTTCATTCCTCCTGGCCAGAAGGCAAAGCTCAAGTCGATCAACGCACGCAAGCGTAACCGTCGCAGGTTCCGTCAGCAGCGTCCGATGGGCGGAGGTCCCGGTGCAGGCGCACCGCGTCCACCGGCTGGACAGGGCAAGTAACGCCGCATAATTTTTACGAATCGCGGTTTTTGAGTTCACAAGAGGTGAAAAGGTGCGTGGACACACGCTGACTTTTCACCTCTTAGTTTGTTGATATTTCGTAAACGATGTCACGTCCGCGAATTCTTCTTACAAATGACGACGGCTATCGCGCCGACGGCATCCTCACGCTCGAGGAAGGCCTGAAAGAGATCGGCGATGTCTATGTCGTCGCTCCCGAGTCCGAAATGAGCGGGGCCTCGCACAGCCTGACGCTCGCCCGCCCGCTCAGGATCAGCCGCCGAAGCGAACGCCATTGGACGGTTGACGGCACGCCGACCGATTGTGTCACGCTCGCCATCAATCAGATCCTCGGAGAGGACGAGATGCCGGATATCTGCTGTTCGGGTATCAATCATGGAGCGAATCTAGGCGATGACGCGACATACTCGGGAACCGTCGCCGGTGCGATGGAAGCAACGATCCTCGGGGTTCCGGGCCTTGCTTTCAGCCTCGCAGCGACTCGGGACCACGTCTTTACCGAGGCCGTAAAGGTCGCCGTCGAGATCACGAAGAAAGCTCTCGACGAAGGTATTCCCGAGTGGACGCTGCTCAACGTCAACGTGCCCAAACACGTCCCCAAAGGCACGCGGATCACAAAACAAGGCTTCAAGAACGCGCGTCCGCACATCACCGAACACGTCGACCCGCGCGGCAAGCTTTATTATTGGATCGGCGAACTTCGCGAAGGCTTTCACGCCGAGGGCGGTACCGATTTTGAGGCGATAGACGAAGGCTTTGTTTCCGTCACGCCAATGCGCAGCGACCTGACCAACCATATCGCCATCGAGATGCTCAAGGATTGGAATACCGACCAATGAACGCCGCGACGCAGCCCGATGTGACCGACGAATTCACGTTGCCGCGCCATCGCATGGTCGAACGGCTGCGTGATCATTACGGCATTTCGGACAAACCCGTGCTCGATGCGATGTTTGCGGTGCCGCGTCACATATTTGTGCCGGCGGCGATCCGTTCGAGTGCTTACAAAGACAGCGCCCTGCCGCTCGCCGCGGCGCAGACGGTCTCGCAGCCATACATCGTCGCCAAGATGACCGAGCTGTTGGAACTCAAAGGCGACGAAAAGGTGCTCGAGATCGGTTCGGGCTCCGGATATCAAACGGCTGTGGTAGCCAGCCTCGCTCGTTGGGTCTACGCGGTCGAACGCCTGCCTCAGCTTGTCGCCGATGCCGAAGACCGGCTACGGTCGCTTCGCATTCATAACGTGACGACCAAAACGACCGACGGAACCAACGGTTTGCCGGCGTACGCGCCATTCGATGCGATACTCGTCGCAGCCGGCGGGCCTGTCGTCCCGACTCCGCTGCTAGAACAGCTCAAGCCCGGCGGACGTCTCGTCATCCCGGTCGGCGAGACGGAAAATTCTCAGCGACTCGTTCGTGTGATCCGCGAAGAAAAAGGTTATTCTCAACAGGACTTTGGCCCGTGTGCGTTCGTGCCGCTTATCGGCGAACACGGTTGGGGGCCGCGATCATAAAGTGAAAAAGATCTTTGGTTATCTCAGGCGTCTGAAAGAGTGGGTCGAGGGCTACGCTGACAAGCCGCACGCCCAATGGGTGCTGTTTCTGATAGCGTTCGCCGAGTCGTCGTTCTTCCCGATCCCGCCCGACGTGCTGCTGATCGCGATGTCTGTGATCGTTCCGCGCAAGGCGTTTCAATACGCACTCGTGTGTTCGATCGGCTCGGTGCTCGGCGGCGTGGCCGGTTATTACATCGGCTGGGCGTTCTTCGAAACGATCGGGCAGCCGATCATTACGTTCTACGGTGCAGGCGGCCATTACGAGACGGTTCGTCAGTTGTACAACGAACATGCCTTCACAGCGATCTTGTCGGCGGCATTTACGCCGATCCCTTACAAGGTGTTCACGATCGCAGCGGGTGCTTTCGAGGTTTCGCTGACGACGCTTATCCTGGCATCGCTGATCGGACGTTCGGCGAGGTTCTTCCTGGTCGCGGGGCTTTTCTACTTCTTTGGTGCTCCGATCAAGAAGTTCATCGACAAGTACTTTGAGATACTAACCGTAGTGTTTTTGGTACTTTTCATCGGCGGGTTTGTCGTTGTGAGATTCGCACTAAGGTAGTGCGGTAAAGTATTTGACTTAGGTCGCTGCCGTGACCTAAACTTTAGGTTCGATTGACGGGGCGTGGCTCAGCCTGGTAGAGCGCACGGTTCGGGACCGTGAGGTCGGATGTTCAAATCATCTCGCCCCGACCACCTAATAGAAAACGGCTGCCAATTACGGCAGCCGTTCTCTTTTCCCCCTTGTTAAAAGCTTACCCGGTATCTTACCGTCAGCCCGATGCCCGGGCCGTCGATGCCCCAACCGGGTGCACGATGAGACTTGTCGAGGATGTTCTCGAGATCGGCGGTGATCTCGTGGCGTTCGGCAAAACGGTAGCCGCCGCGGACGTTAACAAGGCCATAACCCGGGATCGCCGAGAACAGCGGCACCGCGGTATCACTGTTTACAACGAGAACGCCGTTGATGGTTGAACCGATAGGCAGGACGCGGTTAAGGACCTGAGCGAGCGTCTCTCCCGTCGCAGCCAACTGATAGCTCCCGTTCGACGTGCCGCAAGGCTGGCTTGCCGTAGCAACCGATATTCCCCGGACACACGCCCCGCGGCGCATAAAGTTCTGGATCTGGCTTCGCGTTCGGGCGGCTCCAGTGCGACGGTCACCGATGTCGAGCGAAGAAAGGCGATCCTGACGACCGTTGGCGTTCGCGTAGGCCTCGACCCAAAATCGCTTGCCCGCCGGCTGATATCGAAGCCTCACAAATCCAAACTGTGGCGGTAAGCCGCCGCCACCGAGGTTTGGAGGCAGTCCGGTCGCCGCATCCTCCGCATATACATACGAATAGTTGCCGCCCGCGGTCCAATCGTCGTTCAGGCGATATGTGATGTTGAATTCAGCACCGTTCATCCGCGTGCTGCCGAAATTCGCTTGTACGAGCACGGGCGAGGTCGACGCAGGAACAAAGACAGCTCCGTTCGGGTTCTGGCTTGTGATCGTCTGGCTGCCGAGCTGTTGGCCGACGGCGCCTTGCGGCAAGATCAAGGTCTGGCGGACGATCGTGTCGTTGTAGTTGATCGTGTAGCCGGTCAGGTCTAGGTCGAGACGGCTATTGCGGTATCGAATGCTGAAGTCGACGTTGTCGCTCGTCTCTGAACTCAGCGGGCTGACCGGCACGCCCGTCGAGATCGCTGTTGCGTCTGCTGTCGAGCCTATCGTACCGCCAAATCCGGTGACATCTGCGGTCGAAACCTGGAAGCCGACGCCAACGAGCCCGAGGCCGCCGAGACTCGTGATATTCGGCGCCCTGAATCCGCGTGAATAGTTCACCGCGAAGTTCAAGCCTGGCAGGATGGTCGCGGTCATTCCTAAACGCCCCGAAAGATCTGCGAATCGGCCCGAGTCATCGGGAAACAGCGGAACACCACCGACGATCGGGGCATCCGCGGCCCGCGAGCGATACGACGCCACGTTGTACCTGAGCGATCCGCTGATCCGCAGCCGATCTTTAACCGCCTCGACGACGTTCTGTAGATAAGCGCCGGCTAGCTTATAGGTCGATCCGTTCGGCACACGCGGCCTGACCTGCGTCGCGATCCGCGTTACCGGATCGAGATTGAACGATGGAGCATCAACCTTGTCAAAATAGTAATCGCCGCCGAAAAGAAAGCTGTTTCGAGCCGATTGCTTATCCAAGAAGAAGCCGACGCCGTAGGTCGACGTTCTTTCGCGATCGTGCGTAACACCTCCGGTCGGATTTCCCTGACCGCCCTGATTGATCCGCTCTTCGCGCTGACTGTTGTACGAGACGTTGGCTGAGAGGTTGTCGAAGAATCCGAGACTGTGCTTGTAATAACGCACGTAGCCAAAGTCCAGCATCAGATTTTTGAGTTCCGCGATCAGGTTGCCGTCACCGCCAAGTAGTTGGTCGTAGCGTTTACCGCCGTCCTGCTGGCTTCGCTGATACCGGAAGCTGATGTTCTGATCGTCGCGGGGTGCAAAGTTTGCTGCGATCGTACCGCCATACTGAGTAAACGCAGTATCTGGCAAACGCTCGGTACCAATAATGTCGGACGGCAGCCCGAGGAATCGCGTGATCGCCGAATGGCTGTCGATGCCGCCGCCCGGCCGAAGCGTGTTGATCCGTCGACCGACTATATTTGCCAATATGCCGTAACGCTTAGCTCCATAACTGAGCAGAATATTGCTGCCGAATGAAAGGTCCGCAGAGCCGAAATTCGAGTTGAATTCGCCGTGAAGTTTCGAGGGGTCAAATCCGTACTGCGGCTGTCGAGATATCAATTGAACATTCCCGCCAAGGCCGTCCGAGCCGAACTGAGCCGTGTTTGGGCTCCGCTGAACCTCGGCCGATTGCAGCGATGTCGGCTCATTCAAATTGAAAAAGGTGTTGATACCGCCGCGCTGGGTCGAATTAGTGTACCTGACCCCATCGACGTAAACGCCAACCTCGGTCAACCCGCGAACCAAGACCGCTCCGATCGTCGGACTTGTCCGCTGAACCGAGATACCCGATTCCTCATCCGCTATCTGCGCGAGGACGCTGGTCGTACGCTGCGAAATGGCGTCGGCCGAGATCAGATTGATCTGCTGCGGGATCTTGTTCTTCTCTTCGACCTGGCCGGTATCGGCCGTGACCGTTACCTGTTCGCTTAGTTGATTAACAGAGAGGACAAGGTCGGCGGAACTGACCTGACCGCCGACCCGTACGGCTTCGCCCCGCGAACTAAAGTTCGCGGCTGAAGCCTGGACCATATACGTGCCGGATGAAACTTTCGCGAAACGATAGCGGCCTTCGGCATCGGACACGACCGCCTTGATCGTGATCTGCTGAGCGTTTAAAAGACGAACCTCGGCTCCCGGGATCGCGGCACCCGCGGCGTCTTTGATGGTCCCGGAGATAACGCCGATCTGCTGTCCGAATGCGTGCGAAGCGGCGCTCAGCCCAAGAAGCAAACTGAGGATGAGTATTCTTCGCATTCTATTTCCTTTCTCTGTGCCTTCGAAAATCTATCGGCCCATACCAGAGCCAGAAACCCGTTAAAGTAAACGTTACGAGGGCAACGCCCATTACGCTCGTGTAGAACAACTTAAAATATCCGTCAGTCCCGAGGACGAAGTCGATGTATGAGCCGTCGTGAATATTTTCAACAAGATCGCTGGTCCGCGTTTCGATATGCAGCAATTCGCCGGTCGTACAATCGAGCTGCAAACCTAGATAGTCTTCCGCAAAGATGAACTTGACAGTTCCCTTTTCGGGCCGCACGTCGATACGGTCGATCGTATACCTGGAGCCGGACGATCCGCTTTCCGTCGCGAAGGCGTAGGCACGCTGCTGAAGAATATGCATCGGAAGCCAATCGGCGGCGTTTGACGATCTTCCTTTGTACGTCTCGGCAAGGATCAAGCCCCCGCTGTTCTTCTTCCAGCCCAACACCAGCCCGGTGATCGCGACTAGAAAAAAGAACACGAAAAGAAGAGCACCGCTGGTACGGTGCACCTTACGCACAACTCTCAAAATAGCGGCACGCCGCTTCTGCGAATCCTTCAAACCGTAACCAGCGAAAAGCCCTCGCGTGGCGTCTGCAAAACAATTGAGAGGTTGATCGGAAAGCTAAACTACTACCAGCGGACGTAAAATTAACTTGCCGCCGCTAGGAGATCTGATACGTGGCAACGCTGGTCGGGGTTTCGTAGCAGCGGACCTTGTACACGTGCACACGGTCGTCAACGATACGGGTATTCAGATATTCAAGAAAGTAACGGGCTAGGTTCTCAGCGGAGGGATTTAGCTCTTCGTCGAATGGCGGCAGTTCATTTAGATTTCGGTGGTCAAGGTATTTTACGATCTCGTCAGCGGCGTCTTTCAGGTCGCCAAAATCGATGAGTAGGCCGATGTTGTTCAACTCCTGGCCCTTGGCAAAGATCTCGACCTTGTAATTATGGCCGTGCAAATTCTCGCACTTCCCCTTGTAGCCCCGGAGCTGATGGGCCGACGAGAAATTGCGTTCGATCATGACTTCAAAGAAACCGGGCATATGCAATTGAAATATCTTAGTCTTTTTTAGCTGGATACCGCATTCTCAATTTCGCCGACCAGCACGTCGGCGATCTCGCGGACGTCCGCGGTGATGCGCATCCTCGGCAGACTTCTCAGAAAATCACGTCCATATCCTTTTGTCCTGAGCCGCGGATCGAGGATCGCGATCACGCCGCGGTCGGTGCGGCTGCGGATGAGGCGTCCAATACCCTGTTTCAGCGTTATGATCGCTTGCGGAACACTGTAGTCAAAGAAAGAGCGGCCGCCGTTCTCGTCGATGAATTTCGAGCGGGCTTGGACGAGCGGATCGGTCGGAACGGCGAATGGCAGTTTATCGATGATCACGCACGAGAGCTGTTCGCCCCGAACATCGACGCCTTGCCAGAAGCTGGCGGTGGCGAAGAGCACCGCGTTCGGTGTCGAGCGGAAACCGTCGATCAAACCCGACTTTGACATCGTCCCTTGCAGCAGACACGGGTAACCGACACGCGACGAGACGAGTTCATACAGTGCTGTCATCGAGGTTGCACTCGTGCACAGGACGAACGCCCGCCCGTTCGTTGCGTGTAGTATCTTGACGATCTCGGCTGCGGCAACTTGCGTAAAATCCCGCGAACGCGGATCAGGCATCGCCTTTGGCAGATAAAGCAGTGCCTGCGACTCATGATCGAAAGAGGACGGGGCCTCGAGCGTGTTCGTGTTAGTCGCTGTCAGGCCCAACCGGTCGCGGATAAAGTTAAAACTGCCGTTCGTCGAGAGAGTCGCTGAGGTGAGAATGCACGACTCGACCTTGTCAAAGAGCTTTTCGTTCAACAGCCGCGAGACGTCGACCGGCGAGGCCTGAAGGAAAACACCTCGCCCGCGACGTTCGATCCAGTAAACGAAGTTGTCGTCGGCCTGGCGAACTATGAACGAAAGATCGAATCGCGTCTGCCGTATCCGCTTCACCAGGCTCTCGGCCTCGGGAATCTTTTCCGAATGCAGATCGATGTCCGCTTCGAGCCGTCCGAGAGCGTTGTCGAGAGCGGCGTGCACCTCGCCGAGAGGGCTCAGAAGCACTTCACCGTCGCTTCCTCGTGCCGAGAACGCGTTCGCAGTCAACGGCGCTCGCCCGTCCTGTCCGCGATTCGGCAGGCGCGACCAAAATTGCTCAGACAGATCGGCGATCTTGGCCGAGGTCTTCATTATGCCCGTGTTGAACGCAGCATCATTTATCGGTAATGCACCGGCGTCGAAAACTAGTTCGTCGATCCGAAAGTTAGATACCTGAAATCCGAAATAGTCCGCCGCGATATCCTCGATCAGGTGAGCCTCGTCAAAGATCACAGCGCCGTAATCAGGCAACACCTTGCCAAACTGATTCCCGCGAACGTTTAGGTCTGCAAAGAACAGATGATGGTTAACGATGACTATGTCAGCCTTGTCAGCCGCGTTTCGCATCCGCGTGATGAAGCACGGCTCAAAATCAGGGCATTTCTGTCCGATACAGGTTTCGGCCTTAGCGTTCATTCGACCCCAGAACGAAAGATTCTCGGGCAGAAAAGTGAGTTCGGCGCGGTCACCCGTGTTTGTCTCACGAGACCATTCCACTACTTCGCGGAAATGATCGATCTCGTGCATTCCGTCGAGAATCGGCTGGTCGGCGTTCTTGTGGAGTCGATAGAGACATGCGTAATTCGAGCGGCCTTTCATATACGCCGCCGTAAATTTCTTTGGAAACACCTTCTGCAGGAACGGAATGTCCTTCTCCATCAACTGTTCTTGTAGGTTTTTAGTGCCCGTCGAGATGATGATGCGTTTCTTCGAACGGATCGATTCGTTGATCGCGGGAATGAGATACGCGAGCGTTTTTCCGGTGCCTGTACCGGCTTCAACGATGAGGTGCTTGCGATCGACGAACGTCTGAGCGATCGCTTCGGCCATCCTGACCTGGCCTTCGCGATACTCGTACGCATCGTGATGACGCGCGAGAACACCGTCCGGGCCAAAGACCGAGCCACCCGTACCGATCGTATTCTCGAGTTTCTTTCCAGCGTCCATTCGTTTCCGTTTATCGTCGCCGTTTGCTATAAAAGCCTTTTGGCCTTGCTGCATAGCTCCTATCGCTTTCCGGCCCGTTCTATCTTAAATGTTCGAGCGAATCGCCTGAAACCGTACTGTCGATTTTTGCATCAAAGCCAAAGTTTTCGTAAATAAGGGGATGTTTTGGGGCACGGTATGACGGCCCGCGTGTCAATGCGAAAGTATATTTTTACCGCGATCATCGTTTGTTGTATTGGTATTGCCTCGTGGTTGACCGTGTCGCGTGCGTCGGCAAAACTCGATGGCGCCAGGACTGCCAAGAATGCCGCAGTGCCGCTAAATTACGACATTCGTCTCGATAAAGCCGCTTCCGCAACTGTTGCTGCCTATCGGACCGCTGCGAACAGGTCGGAGATGACGATCGCTGACGAACGGGCGCGGATCGGCGATGCAGAGGAACGGCTGCGCATCCAAGTGCCGACGCTGAAGATCGAAAACAATAGGGAACTAGGCGTCCCTGAGGTGATCGCCACCGATGTGGCAAAGGGCAGAGCTTTTTTGACCTCAGCTTCGCGGGCTGACCGTATAGAGCGGCTAAAGGGATTCCTCGATCAGAATCGTGAGTTGATCGGGGCAAGGCCTTCCGACATTGCGGAGTTGAAGACCTCAGCGAATTACACCAATCCTGACGGCAAACTTTCATTTGCTCAGCTTTCCCAAGAGATCGACGGAATTCCCGTATTTCGCGGCGAGATCAAAGCGGGCTTCGCGCCCTCTGGCGAGATCATTCGCGTCATAAACAACTTTGCTCCCGGACTCGATCGGGCCGCGGTTTCGAGCGATTTTGGTGATCCGGCAGAAGCTCTTCGCCTCGCCACGATCTATGCCGGAACGACTGAGTTGCGTTCTGACCGTCTTGCCGTCGACAAAAGTCGGTCAACGGATACGAAGATTGTATTTGGTACGGGCGACTTCGTTCCGACGGCCGAGAAGACCTATTTCCCCACCGAGCCGGGTGTCGCCGTCGCAGCGTGGCGAGTTGTAGTGCCGCTTCGAAGCCAAAGTTTCTACGTTGTCGTTGACGCGGTAAACGGCACTCTCCTATGGCGCAAGGACCTCACTGACCATCAGACTCAATCGGCGAGCTACCGCATTTATGGCAATCCAGATGCGATGATCAACGTTGCCGAAAATCCGTTCCCGCTTTCGCCCGCTCCGACGTCGCCGAATGGCGTCCAGGGAAATGCGATACCGCGAACGCTTGTCACGCGGGTTGGCAACGAATCGCCGTACCAATTCAACAACCTTGGCTGGATCAGCGACGGGAACAACACTCTCGATGGCAATAACGTCCAGGCAGGACTCGACCGCGAAGCTCCAAACGATGGTTCGCTCGACGCAAATGCGATCGACCCCTTGAGCATTCCGGCGGGATCACCAAACCGCGTATTCGACTTCCCGATCGATCCGGCCGTGCCCGCTAATCCCTCTAACGGGCTTGGCGAGTCTCCGCTCCCCGACGGCCAGACGCCACAGGTCTGTCTAGGCGAGGGGACAAATGCGGTGCCGACCAATTTTCAGAAAGCCGTTACGACTCAGCTTTTCTACGTCTCGAACGTGTTTCATGACGAAGCTTATAGACTTGGATTTACCGAAGCCGCAGGCAATTTTCAGAACGACAATTTCGGACGCGGTGGGCTCGGTTCCGATCGCATCTCTGCCCAGGCTCAGGATTGCAGCGGTGTGAACAACGCCAACTTCACGACGCCTCCGGACGGCCAGCGGCCGCAGATGCAGATGTACATCTGGCAAAAACCGCAGCCGCCATTCGTTGACGGATCGCTCGACAACGATGTCGTAATACACGAACTTGCCCACGGCCTCTCGAACCGGCTGCATGGAAACTCGACCGGTTTAATGCTCGACATCGCTCGCGGCATGGGCGAGGGCTGGTCCGATTTCTTCGCACATTGCATGCTGAGTTCGCCGACCGATCCGCTCGATGGAGTTTATACGATCGGCTCGTACGACACATACCTTTATCAGACGGTTGGCTTTAACAACTACTACTACGGAATTCGGCGATATCCTACGGCTCTAATGTCGTCCGTTGGCGGACCGATGAATCGTCCGCACAATCCGCTCACGTTCCAGGATATCGACTCGACCAAGTCCGACATCACGGACGGTGCGTTCAATCCGCGATTTAACGTTACGGCCGATCAAGTGCACGCCATCGGTGAGGTTTGGGCTAGCGCGCTTTGGGAGATCAGGGCGAGGATGATCCAGCGTCTCGGCTGGGAGGAAGGAAATCGCCGGATTTTGCAGTTCGTCGTCGACGGAATGAAACTCGCCCCGCTCGGCCCGACACCGATCTCGGAACGCGACGCTATGATCGCCGCCATATTTGCGAGCGGAACGGCCGAGGACCTCGAAGACGCATGGGCAGGCTTCGCCGTCCGCGGCATCGGGGCGGGAGCGTCGGTCGACGTTCTTGGCGGGATAAGCCTCGGCGGCACAGGCCAGGTTCGGGTGACAGAATCGTTCGACTTACCCAATATCTCGCAAACTCCGGCGGTCACGGTGGCCGATACTGATGGCGACGGCTATCCGGAACCCGGCGAAAGTGTCTTTCTCACGATACCGCTCGCCAATTCGACCGGCCGCACCGCTACGGGCGTCACTGCCGCAGTTGTCGGCGGCGGAACGGCTGATTACGGCACGCTGAGCGGACTTTCGGCGGCTGCGAGGACAGTCGCGTACACGATCCCCGCCTCGGCCGAGTGCAACAGCGTCGTCTCGGTGACGATCAACGTCGACAGCAGCCTCGGGCCGATCGCTTTCACACGATCGATCTTCCTGGGCCGTCCGACGGCGACGATCCCCGGCGAGAACTTTGACTCATCGACCGCGTTGCCCGCCAATTGGACAGCGGTCGCGATCGACGGAGGCATTAACTTCGTAAATTCGACGTCGACGCCCGATTCGGCTCCAAACGTTATGTACGCCCGTAATCCGACGACCGTCGGCGGCGGTACCAACCTGACCTCGCCCCCGATCTCGGTGACATCGCCGGCGGCGACCGTCTCATTCCGCAACAGTTATCGCACCGAGAACGGCTGGGACGGCGGCGTCCTGGAGATCTCGATCGCCGGCGGCGAATGGCAGGACATTGCGATTGCCGGCGGCGTATTTCTCGAAAATGGCTACAACGGACAACTCGGAGGCGGCCGTAACAACCCGATCGCGAGCCGTCCGGGTTGGACGGGCAATTCGAACGGCTATCTGACTACCGTCGTCCAATTGCCGTCGGCGGCGAACGGACGGATCGTCAGGCTCCGCTGGCGCTTTGGGGCCGACGATAATACGGCCGGCAGCGGTACAGATCCGGGGTGGCGTGTCGATACGATCTCATTTGTCGGCGCGGGCATTGTCACGGCTTTTGAATGTACCGTCAATACGACGCCGGCGACGATCTCGGGCCGCGTTCTGACACCTTCGGGGCTCTCGGTGCGAAATGCGGTCGTTACGCTAACAGAGCCGGACAATTCGCAAACTCGCGTTACGACGGGTTCCTTCGGGCTTTTCAGTTTCGATAACGTGGCCCTCGGCTCCACGGTCATTGTCAGCGTGAGTTCGAAGCGATATCGCTTCACCCCGCGGACGCTGAACATCACGGGCAATGTTTCCGGCCTCGACCTGATCGGCCTGGAATAGGGCGTTAAACATCGTTGTTTATTTTCTTGACAGTCGCCGAACGCACGATCTATCCTGAAAATGCAGCTTTCAAAGACCTTTTCGTGCCTCAGCGCGTCTAAAGGATCAGTTTTACCAAGCGAGGTTTGGGTTTTAGGATGATCGTTTTCGGGCGAATTGCGTTGATCAAACTGGCGGTCATCGCCACAGTTATTTTTGGTATCACGGCGGTCGTTCTCACCGGGGGCGAAGATAAGGCCAGAGCTTCCGCATTTGGGCCATCTCCGACCTTTGCAGGCGCTCCTGACGAGTCGAACTGCACCGTTTGTCACGCCGATTTCGAGCTAAACAAAGGCACCGGCGGTGTCCAGATACAGGGAATTCCTGATAATTACACGTCCGGGCAGACATTTAACATAACCGTCCGCGCGGAACAGGCTGACGCCGTTATCTACGGCTTTCAAATGACCGCGATCGACTCGACGGGCCAGAAGGTCGGCACCTACACGATCCCGCCTCAGAGCGAAGACCGTGTTCAGATACTGCAGGGTGTCGTTGGCCCAAATAACCTTCTCCGCGAATACATCGAACACACCGTCGGCGGCCTGACCAACGGCCAATTCGGCTTTAATACGTGGGTGTTTTCGTGGACCGCTCCGTCGACATCGGTCGGCAGAGTCGATTTTTATGCGGCGGCAAACGCGGCAAATAGCGACGGCGGCACCGGCGGAGACTACATCTATACGACCACGCGTTCTACGTCACCGATGACCGCTCCCGTGAGCATCAGCGGCCGTGTCACATCGCCCACGGGCCTTCCGCAGCGAAATACCAAGGTCATTCTCACAAACTCCACGGGCACTCAAACGATCGCTATCACGAGTTCTTTCGGCATCTATTCGTTCACAAATGTACCGAGCGGGGCCGAACACACCATCAGCGTCCAGTCAAAACGTTACCGCTTCTCGCCGCGTATCCTGACACCGACCGAAAACCTCACGAATATCGATTTCGTTGGCCTGGAGTAAAGATTCACGCCTAGGACACGAAGTAACACAGAGAAACTGCGTAGTAACGTCTCCTTCGAAATACTTAGGGCTCGCACGCGAGCGGCTAAAAGCTTGGCAGCTAATGACTACCGGCTATTCTTCTCCCGCGTCGAGCGTTCCATTCACTTTGCCTCTGAAGGACAAGACGCCTTCGAGCAGGACGTTTTCGGGCCCTTCCCTTGCTAGGAAATAGGCGCAAAAAGTGGCCCGGCCGATGCTTGGTTGCACCGGTCGGGCCGTTTCGGAAGAAACAAGGTTTAGTTCAGCCGACTATTCTTTCGGCTTGGTCGGCGTTCCGGGATTACCGTCCGGAGGCGTCAGGCCGGGGGACGGCAGAGCCACACCACCCGGAGTAGCGGTCGGGACCGGCGACGAGTTCGAGGCCGGATTGCCCATCGGAACTGGCTGCGAGATCGCCGGGCCGCGAGGAGCGGTGCCGGGCTGGACCTGAGCCGTGTAGTCAGGACGCGTGATACGCGGCGTGATGAAGAAGAGGATCTCGTTGGTGTTCCTCTGAATGCCTTTACGCTTGAAGAGGTTGCCGAGGATGGGGATGCTCGCCAGGCCCGGTGTGCGGTCCTGATTCTCGCGTTCATCGTCAAAGAGAACTCCGCCAACGACCGTCGTGCCGCCGTCCGGAACGGTGACCTGGGTCTGCATGCTTTGCGTGTTGATCGCCGGAGCCGCACCGCCTGCAGTGCTCGTCGCCGAGCTGTTTTCGGCCACAACGTTCAAAATGACGGTGCCGAGATCGGTGATCTGCGGAGTGATGGCGAGGCGAAGCGGGACTTCGATATATTCGGTCGAAGCGATCACGGCGTTACTGCCGCCCTGACCGCTGCCGCTTCCCGGCTGAACGGTCACGACAGGGATCTGCGTGCTGTTCTTGATCTCCGCGGGACGGTTGTTGAGGGCCGTCACACGCGGCGTCGCGATGACCTTGACCTGGCCTTTCTGTTCACCGGCCGAGATCATAGCACTGATCTGTGCGGTACCAAATACGCCGGTCGTCAGGCCGATAGCCGTATTGGCGATCCTGGAGTAGAGATCGTTGGCGATCGTCGGATTCGGGATCAGGCCAACGTTCGGAACTCCGTTCGGCGTGTTCGGCAGCGAGCCGCCGGCGACTCCGCTACCGCGGGCACCGGTAAGAATTCCCGTCAGCTGAACGCCGATGTCGCGGCTAAAGCTGCGGCTGGCGACGACGATGCGGGCCTCGATCTCAACCTGCGGTTCAGGCTGGTCGAGGATCGCGATGAGCTGCTTGACCGCAGCGACGTTTACGGGAACGTCGGTGATGATCAGCGAGTTGCTTCGCGAATCGATCTCGATCGAGCCGCGACGCGACAATCGACGCTTGATGATCGGGAGTAGGCCGTCTCCGCCGGCACCGCGACCGAGTTCACTATCGCCGGTCTTGTCGGTGCTCGTACCGGCCGTCGTGCCTGCCTGAGCCACTTCACCGGCGGCGGTCGCGTAGTTGAGGCGAACCAATTCGGTAACAAGCGGTGAGGTATCGATCTGGTTGTTCTGTCGCTCACGGAGCAATGCACCTTCGCTGGCGAGCACACCCGCTGTCGCGACACGCAGAATATTCCCATTGACCTGGATACCAAGTTCCTGGGCCTGCAGGATCGAGTCGAGAGCAACATTCCACGGAACGTCTTTGACCTTGACCGTGACCGGCGTTTCCTTCACCGACTTGTCGATGACGAAGTTGATGCCGTACTGGTCAGTGATGTAATTAAGTATCTCGCGAACGTCGGCATTGACGACGTTCAGGTCGATCGGTTCGCCCGTAAAGCCGGGATCACCATACATTCTTCCCTGTGTCTGCGGATCGGTCCGCTGAGCGATGGCTGACAGGGCGAAACTCGTGATGAGCACGATCAGGACAAGGAACTTGCCGACCGCTGCGCGATTGTTAAAAAAGGACTTCATTGTTTCCTCCGTATCTGGATCAGTCGTTTCTTTTTACCGCAAAGAAATCGAGGGTTGCGGGAGATAATTCGTTGAGAACTTGCGTCTCCTATTTCTTGCTTCCGTTTTTGGCGGGTTTCTTGGCCGTCTTTACGGGCTCTTTTGTATTCTCTGTCTGTTCCGGCATCGAGTTGAACTCATCGACCGGTGAAAGGAAAGGGTTTACCGCAGGCTTGTCCGTCTTGCCCGCAGCCGCAGTGGTGACCGGTGGTACCGGAGCGGGTGCCGAAGTCGGATCATCCTTGGACGATAGCGACTTGAGCGGCTTATTCTCGACCGACGCGACGAACTTACCGTCGGACAGCTTCGTCACCTTGCGAAACACAAGGCGATTTTCGTCCACCGCGACCAACTGGCCGTCAAAGAACTTTTCGCCCGGATAGATCGTGTAAGAAAGCTTGATCGGCGTCGCCTCGACAATAGCGGCGTAGCCGCGAGGCGTCTTGAAGATACCCGAGACTGCCATTTCGCTTAGAAGAAGCACGCTCGTGACCTTTGGCAATTCTTCGCCCGCGGCCGCAGCTGCTTCACGCTGCCGTTTGTAATACTCGATCCTTGCTTCGACCGTTGGCGGAGCGTACGGCACGACCGCTTTTTCGACCTTCACCGGTTTCGGCGGAGCGGCTTTAACCACAGGCCTCGGCCTCATGAAACCCGGCTTGGCAAAAGGATCTCGCTGGGCATTCGCTTCGGTAAAAACTCCGGCGGCAAATATCAGCGCGGCGGCGCACGCGGCCAGGCTCGTAACGCGTTTTAGTGTCGATATATTGATCATGGCTTTTCTCGTCTTACTTCGTGGTAGGAACTATTTGGCAGGAGCAGGAGCCGCGGTCTGAACTGCGGGCGGACGCGGGCCGGCCGGTGCTGCGGCAGCAGGTGCGGGCTGGCCGGGAGCCGGAGGAGCACCAGGGACCGCCGGAGCGGCCGGACGCGTTAGAACGTCGGGATCAGCGAAATATGCGGTCAGCAGGAACTGGGAACGGATCGTTTTGGCATCACTCTGCTTCGGCAGCTGATGGATCTTGAAATCCGTGATCGAAACGATTCGCGGCAGCTTGGCCATTGCGTCATAGAACGCACGGAGATTGTTGAAATTGCTGTCGACCTCGACCTCGACCTGCTTGGCCATGATCGAATCCTGCATGATCTCGTCACGCGGATTGAACCGCATCACGACGAGACGCTGGCCGTTGGCCGTGTCTTGCAGGCTCTGCAATACGTTGGTGATCTCACGCTGCTCCGGCAGGAGGACCTTGAGTTCGTCGTATTCCTCGGACTTGCTCGCGTAGAGTGCACGAAATTCGTTGATGCGCTGCGTGGCGACTCGTGCGGCCTCATTCTTGGACTGAAGCTGCGCGACCTGATCCATCAGGGTCGCCGTTTCGGTCCGGATATCGGCCGTGTACATGTACCAGACGCTCAGGTAGAGCAGCGCCGAAACGGTGACGAGCAACATCAGTTGGAAGTGCCACTTCAGATTTTTGATCTTCTCTAACATCTTTATTTACCTTTCCTATTTGCTTTGTCTACCGTTAATTCTTGGCGATCTGAGCCGGCTGTCCGCCCTGAGCGGGGCCTGCAGGGTTTTGGACGGAGGCAGTCGTAGGATTGCTGCCGTTGTTTGCCCCGGCCGCCTTTTCAGGCGTGTATGCCGTGCGAACTTTGAAATTGACGATATTTACTTTGGGCCGCTCGCCGCTGTCGCCGACCTTCTGCGGAGCGTTCTCGTTGACGACCTCGGCCCGGTTGGTCTCGATGTTGAGGTCTGAGAACAGGCCGTTCGAGAATTCGAGGCTTCGGCCGAACTGCGTGACCTGTGATTCGTCAGGCGATGTGCCCGAGATCACGAGTCCGCCGCCCGATTGCTCGATGCTTTCGAGATAGAGTCCCGGAACCATCGCGATCCTTTCGCGAACAGCGTCGAGAACTGCACTCGGGCCGGCCTGCGAAGCTCGAAGCTTCTTGATGGCCTCGATCCTGGCGTCGATCGAAGCGATCTTGCCCTCGAGTTCTTTTTGCTCGTTGATAACGACCTGAAGCTCGGCTTCGATCGTCTTTTGCTCTGCGAGCTGCCTTTCGGCATCGGTGCGGGCCATGTGAGAGCTGATAACGTCCCAGCCCACGACCGCGGCAAGCAGGAAGAACACCACGACCGACATCAACGCGAGCCGTGAATTAGGGCTCGAGATCTTGCGATCGACAGCGACGACCGTGCCGTTCTGTCTTTCGGTGACTGAATTGAGTAAGTTGATCTTGATCATGACTGTTTTACACTCCCCTTACTGCCAGTCCGACTGCGACAGCCATTTCCGGCACGATCTCATTGAGGTATTCGGGGTCGAATTTCTTGCTGTCCACGCGGATCTTGCGGAACGGATCGAGAACCTCGACGGGCAGTTCCAGACGCTGTGAAAGCTCCTGCGCGAGTCCCGCGAGTTTTGAACCGCCGCCCGAGATGAGGATCTTTTGCACGACGGTCTCGTTATCTTCGGTGGTCGCACGATAGAAATCGAATGTCTTTTGGATCTCCATCGCGACGATCTCGGTAACGTTATTCATCAGCGGCTCGATCGATTTCTCTTCAACGCCGTCGACCACATCGGTCACGCCGCGCTTGAGGGCTTCGGCCTGCTGAAAGTTGAGCCCGAGGCTTCGCTGTAGCACGTCCGTGAACTGGCTGCCGCCGACCGTGATGTCGCGCGTGAAGAGCGAACGGCTGCCTTTGACGATATTCACGTTCATCGTCGAGGCGCCTATATTAAGAAGTGTCACGACCTGGTCGTCGGTTGGGTCGTAGTTGACCTCGTAACAGTTCTGCAGAGCAAATGTGTCGACGTCGATCACGACCGGCGTTTTGCCCGCGAGCTGAATAGCCTGCTTGATATTATCGATACGCTCGCGTTTGCAAGCGGCGATCAGCACGTGGGTCGCTTCGTCGTTCTCAGTGGTCACCTGATAGTCGAGGCTGACGTCGGCGAGATCGTAAGGAATGTGTTCTTCGGCGTGCCAGTCGATCGATTCCTCGAGTTCGTCGCGGCTCATCGGGGGCAGGACGATGTTCTTAAGGATCACGGAATGGCCGCTCACGCCGGTCACGACGTTGGTAGCGTTGACCTGATGATTGGAACAAACGTTCTGGATCACGTCCGAAACGACGTTCAACTCCATGATCTGTCCGTCGATGATCGTATCGCCCGGCAGATTCTCGAATCCGAGACTGACCAGGTTCAGATTATCGAGCTTTCCTTCAAGCTCGACCATCTTTATCGAACTGGACCCGATGTCCAATCCGGCAACGCTTTTCTTTTTACCGAACATTTGTTATTTGCTCCTTAGTCAGCTTCTTCGAAGCCTTTCTCGTAAGTTTCCTTTTGTTCCCACCCGTCAAATGCGAGTTTTGATTCTGTAGAGTTTTTTGCCACCAGCCGTTCGTTCGAACCGAAGAAAGGAATGTTCACTTTTGGCAGGTCAATATTGAGTTATGCCTAAAACCCGCATTTGTCGGATGTTTTTGATCGCGAATCTCGATCTTGGGGAACCTAAATTAGAAAACTTAGCCGTTCCTAGTGGCGAAGATATGACAGTGGATAGACCGTCACTCTATAAAAACTACAGGAATGCAAAATATCTGTCAACAGTTTTTTGCACCGTTTAACGCAGAATGATGGAAAAGTTTCCAGTATGAATTGAATACATCGGTCAGGTTGACGTGAACGATGTTGGCGACAGCCCTAACGCCCGCCCGAAAGAGCGGCGAGCGCTATCTCGACGATCTCGTCGGGAGACTGAGATGCGTCCACATCGATCGCGGCGGACGGAACCTCTAGTGCGTCGAACTGGCTATCTATTAGCGTGGGGTCAAAGAAATGCGAGGGTCGCTCCCGAAGCCGTTTCGAGATCTGAGCGCGTTCGATCCGAAGGAACACGAAGCGAGTGTCGCCCACATCGAGCCGCTTGCGGTACGCGGCCTTTAGGGCAGAGCACGCCAGCACTACGTCGGGCTTCGAGGCAAGCATGCTACGAAGCCTATCGAGCCACGGGCCGCGATCTTCGTCGGTGAGGGCGACGCCGCGTGACATCTTGTCTTTGTTCTCGGTCGGATGAAGATCGTCAGCGTCGACGAATTCACATCCCAGGCGTTCCGAGAGCATTCGGCCGATCGTTGTCTTGCCGGCCCCGGAAACGCCCATTACGATAACGCGCATATCAGCGAATGAACGGTGCGAGGAACCACACGAGCGTAATAATAACGATCGCTCCGGCGATATCGAGCAGAATGCCGTAACGCACCATCTTCATCAAAGGAATATAACCCGAACCGTACACGATCGCGTTGCACGGCGTCGAAACCGGAAGCATAAATCCGAGACTAGCCGCGAACGTCGCTCCCAACGCAGGAATGAACGGATCGGCTCCCTGTGCTTGGGCGATGGCGATGACAACGGGCACGACCATATTTGCAGACGCCGTATTCGAGGTTGTTTCCGAAACAAGTATCGCGACGAAGACCGACGCCACCAGCAGCCCGAAACCACCCGATACCGGCAGCAGGCCCGTCAGACCCAACCCGACAGCCTCGGCAAGCCCAGTCTGAAAAGAAAGAACACCGAGTGCGAATCCGCCGCCATAGAGAAATACGACGCCCCAGTCGATCTTTACCGCGTCGCCCCAACTGATAGTGCGTTCGCCTTTTACGTTTCCGGGCAGCACGAAAAGGAGCATTGCTCCTACAAGCGCCGCGACAGCTTCGGGAATGCGGCTGCTCAGCATCTTGTACGTCGGATCCTGCTCGCCTAGAAAGATCGCGACGATACCCGGCACGATCCAGAGAACTACCGTCACGCCGAACGCGATCACGACTGAACGCTGGCCGCGCGTCCAAGGGCCAAGCTTCGCCTTTTCCGCCTCCAGCATTTCCGTGCTGCCGGAGATCACCTTAACGCCCGCGGGGGCGAGCTTGTTGAAATAGAACCAAAGAAAAAGAAACAGGATCACGACGACCGGAAATCCGATCATCATCCATTTGAAAAAAGAGATATCGACCTGAAGCAGGTTGCGGATAAATCCGAGTCCAATGACGTTCGGCGGCGTTCCGATCGGAGTCGCGAGGCCGCCGATCGACGCCGAGAACGACGTGATCAGCATCAACGCGGTCGCGTAATTTCGGTTGATCTTGACGCCCGTCTTTTTCTCCTGAGCAAACAGGAACGAGATGATCGACAGCCCGATAGCGAACATCATCGCCGTGGTCGCGGTGTTCGAGATCCAGCCCGAGATAAAAGCTGTAACGGCACCGAACGCGAAAAGTATCCGGGACGGCCGCGCACCGATCACTTTTAGAGACAACACGCTAAATGCCACTCGCTTATCAAGATCGTGAACAAAAATACCGCGCGCCAAAATGAACGAGCCGATGAATAGAAAGATCAGCGGATCGGCAAACGGAGCGAAGACCGTCTTGGCGTCTGCGACCTGAAAGATCACCGCGGCGGCCGCTCCGAGCAGGGCCGTCGCCGTCATCGGCAAGCTTTCGCATAGCCAAAGTACGATAACGGCCGCCATGATCGCCGCCAGACGCTGGGCCTCGGGCTTCAACCCTTCGAACGGAAAAAAGAAGATAAAAAGAAACACCGCCGGCGCCAGGAAATACCCGGACATCTGACGGTACTTCTCAAACCTCGCCTCGCCCTCGCTGATGACCTCTTTCGGGTCAAAACTTTCTTCTATACTTGGCATCTTTCAAATTTGACTGGACCGCAAGCGTCCCGCTTGCAAACGCCGCCACGCGGCGTAACTAACACGCCGGAGAAAAAGCGCTCGAATATCTCCATTGACACGCGACCTCACACAGGCCGGCCTCTACGGGATTCTGCTCAATATACTCGATCACGTTAAAAAAATGTTCTTGGTTCCTAATATAGCGGTCGAATGACTCGTGCTGCCAGAACTGCCCGGTGCGTTTCAGCATTCGGTTCGCCTCGTGAGCGGTGAACGACTTTATGGAATGAAGGATCTGGTTAAGTTCGATTCCATTTAACGGCGTGAGTAACACGTGAACATGATTCGGCATGATCACCCAGGCGTGGAGCCGATACTTCTTCCCGTGGAACTTACGAAGTGACTCCGCAACCATTTCCGCAACCTCTTGAAGCCCAAGATAACACTCGCCGTAGCCACGATCGAGATACCCCTCAATCCGTTTTCGATAGGCGGCATCCGAACTATCCATTTCCTCAAGAAGCTTCTGAACGACCTTCTTTGGAAGCGAATCGGAAAGTCGAAACGTTAAGAACTGAGGTATTTCTCCACCTTCGAAATCCGGAATGTAGCCTCGGTCATACCAGCCTAGATCGGATTTCAAACCTTTCGGCTGAAAGTTGTAGTCGACAGGCCTTTTCTTCATTCTTTCGCCAAAAAGGTCAGCGTCCTTCGGACGCATGCAAGCGGGACGCTTGCGGTCCAGTCATCTGCCTAATTCCATCTTTGCGATCGATTCAAGATGAACCTCGTCCGGGCCGTCGGCGAGCCGAAGGCTCCGGGCGTAGATCCAAAACTGCGTCAGCGGAAGGTCTTGCGAAACGCCGGCTCCGCCGTGTACCTGTATCGCCCGGTCGATCACTTCGAGTGCCATCGCCGGAACGACTGCCTTGATCATCGCAATCTCACGGCGGGCGGCCTTGTTTCCGTATTTGTCCATCATCGCCGCAGTGTTGAGCACGAGCAAGCGTGCCTGATCGATAGAGCAGCGTGCCTCGGCGATCCAGCGGCGGACCGATCCTTGCTCGGCGATCGTTTTTCCGAATGCCGTGCGTGACTTTGCACGTTCGCACATCAATTCTAAAGCGCGTTCCGCGATGCCGATCAGCCGCATGCAATGATGAACGCGTCCCGGCCCGAGACGCCCTTGGGCGATCTCAAACCCGCGGCCTTCGCCGAGCAGAATATTCGTTTTGGGCACTCGAACGTTGATAAACGATATCTGCGAATGACCGTTCGGAGCGTCGTCAAATCCGAACACGTCGAGCTGCCGTTGGACGACAACGCCTGGCGTATCCATAGGAACGAGGATCATCGACTGCTGTAGATGCTTCGCAGCCGAAGAGTCTGTCTTGCCCATAAAGATCGAGAGCTTACACCGAGCATCGCCGCCGCCCGTCGACCACCATTTATCGCCGTTGAGGACATAATCGTCACCGTCCGAGACGATCGACGCCTCGATATTTGTGGCGTCCGATGAAGCAACGGCCGGCTCGGTCATCGAAAAGCACGAACGGATCTCGCCCGCGAGCAACGGCTTTAGCCACCTATCCTTCTGCTCGTCAGTGCCGTAAAGATTCAGCACTTCCATGTTACCGGTGTCGGGTGCAGAGCAGTTGAAGACCTCACTCGCCCACACGACGCGGCCCATGATCTCAGCCAACGGAGCGTAATCGAGATTCGATAATCCGGATTCCGACGGAAGGAACAGATTCCACAATCCGGCGGCCTTCGCCTTACCTTTCAATTCCTCGATCAGTTCGAGCGGGGCCCAACGGTCGCCCGTTGCGATCTCGTCCGAATACCTTCGCTCATTCGGATAGACATACGAGTCCATAAATTCGCCGAGCCGTGACGCAAACTCGAGCGATCGCTCACTTGGTTCGAGATTCATTCATCCGAATTTAGCACGGAACTGCGACTGGACCGCAACCCGTGCCGCGTGCCACAACGACTGGACCGCAGGCGTACCGCTTGCAAACGCCGATTCCTCTGGCGTGATCGACTAGCGCATTGCGATCCGGGAAAGTCGCCTCGATCGCACCGCCATCAGCCGCATACGCGGCTCGGCAATCGGGACGCTTGCGGTCCAGTCGAAAAAAAGCTTGACACGAATGTTTCATCTGTGCTACATCTATTCACGGCTAGTTCTTTGACAACTTTAGCGCAAGATCTGAGGTCGAGTTAGCGGAATGCCATTGGCGGGTGGCATAATGCGGACGATGACCGAAACGAGACGTGTGCGGCCAGGCGAAGAGATCGATGTCGATCGACTGCGGACGTTCCTAGAGGGCGAACTTGGAACGGCCGACATGATCGAGATCGAGCAATTCCCCGGCGGCAGTTCTAATCTGACGTATCTAGTTCGCGTAAGGGAGAACCGCCTGCGTGAGCGGGTGGTCGAGCGTAAGAACATGGGTGAACCGGTCGGAAGTGACGCAGCATCCGGACCACCCGGTGACGCAGGTGGTTCTCCCGCAGAGTTCGTTCTCCGGCGCCCTCCATTCGGCAACACGGTCAAGTCGGCTCACGATATGCGGCGTGAGTTCGATGTTCTCACAAAACTCTCAGCGGTCTACGAACCTGCTCCGAAACCGTTGCTGTTCTGCGACGATGAGTCGGTGATCGGTTCCGAGTTCTACCTTATGGAACGTCGCCACGGCCTCATCATCCGCGGCTCGATCGATCTGCCAGTACCACCTGCGTCAGCGGGTGGCCAGTTTCGGAGCCCAGATCCAAGTGGGAAACTCTCCGACGCAACGATCTCAATCCCAGACCTAACAACATCACAGCAAGCTCGTCTCTCGGTCTGCCGATCCTTCGTGAGAAACCTCTCTCGGCTCCACTCTCTTGACCTCGAAGCTGCAAGGCTTTCTGATTTGGGACGCATCGACGGCTACAACCGCCGTCAGGTCGAGGGCTGGAGAAAACGCTACTTCGCGGCCAAGACCCACGAGTGGGAAACCATCGAGTCCACCATCGAATGGCTAAGTGAGAACATCCCGGCCGAATCGCGTGCCTCCCTGATCCACAACGATTACAAGTTCGACAACGTGATGCTCGACCCGACGGATATGAGAAACATCACCGCCGTTCTCGACTGGGAGATGGTCACCGTCGGCGACCCGCTGATGGACCTCGGCACGACGCTCGGCTACTGGATGGACCCGAGCGTGGGAAACCAGATGATGTCGATGCCCTTCAACCCGCGGATCCTGATGAAGAACGTCACCCGCCGCGAGCTTGTCGAGATGTACGCCGAGGCGTCAGGGATCGATGTGCCTGACATGCTCTTCTACTACGTTTTTGGTACGTTCAAGATCGCGGTCATCGCCCAACAGATCTACGCCCGGTACGCAAAAGGCTTCACGCAAGACAAACGATTCGCTAATTTCGATCACTTCGTCGCGGCTTTGGGCGGCATCGCAGCCGGAGCCGTTAGCCGCGAGTCGATCTGAAACGGACTAGCCGCAAAAAGCCGACCAGGGTTATAATTTGGCGCACGCCGCTATCCGACGGCTGTAAGCCCCAACCAGACAAGGTATGAAAGATCTCGTATTTCGCTTAGATATTCGCACGTCCGCGCTTCTGCGTTCGTTGGCGGCGCTCGTGCTGCTCCTCGCCGCGATTCATCTCGCGGCCGGACAGAGGGTCACGCTGGGCAAGCCGCTCGATGATGGCTCCCTCGCTTTTGTCGACCGATTTGTGGCGATCGTCCGCGACGACCCGACCGGCTCCAAAATGACTGCGATGGAGCCATTCGTGATCGGGCTTTACGGATTTAAGGCGATGCGAATGTCGAACCTCGGCGTTGGCAAGATCGAGGCGGCCCATTTGAAAATGTGCGCGTCAATGTTGGGATTTTATGACAAAGAGGTCGACGCGACGCTGACCACGATCGCCGCGCGGGGAACGAGCCCGGTCGACTGGCCCGTTCCCCCGGAAGCTGAGCTCAAGGCGATCCAGCGGTTTGTCGTGATGAAGCAATTTAACCGTTTTGGCTCGTTCGATGACATCGCGAACGATAATCTGCCTGAGATCGATCCGCGATCTAAATGGCAATGGGAGGTTGGCTCGGCTCTGGGCGAACTCGCCGCGGACGTGACGATGTGGTACAAGTTTCCGAACTACGCTCCGTTCGACAAGTCGATCGGCAACTATCTCGAAAACATAGACAAGAAGCTCGTCGACGCTCCTGCCGGCACGCCGAGTGCATTTGTCTACGCGGTGCGTAATCTCACTGCTCTAATGTCGAAGCCCAAGTACACGACCGCCGAACGCCAGAAACTCGCTGCCGAGTTGGCAAAAACGATCGATGCTGCAGGTTCATTTGCTATCGCGGGCAAAGGTTTCCCGAAGCGTTCGGGCTCGGTCGCCGTTGCAAAGTCGCCGATCGTGCGGACACCGGTCGCCACGCCGACACCACCGAACCGTTATTCGACCCCGCCTGTGGCACGGCCGACCCCCGCCGTGCGTGCGACTCCGGCTCCGGTCACGCGACCGACGCCTGTTCCGGCTCCTACGATCTCGCTCGGTGTGCGTGCCAACACGCTTGTTGAGGATGGTAAGCGTCTCGCGGCCGCGGGCGATCACAAAGGCGCTATAGCCAAATACGACACGGCCGCCGGCATCGATCCGCAGAACGGCGCGATCTACTATAACCGTGCGGTCTCGCGACACAAGCTGGATCTGATAGACGAAGCGATCGCCGACGCGACGGCCGCGATCAGGCTCAAGTACAGTTTGCCGCTCTCGTATTACAATCGCGGCACGTTCTATCTGGCTAAAAACGCTTACGCGCTTGCGGTCGCAGACCTCACTCAGAGCATCAGCCTCGCTCCGAACGATCCAAGCGCCTGGTACAACCGCGGCGTCGCTCACTATAACCTTTCGGCGTTCGACCCGGCTTATGCCGATGTTTCCAAAGCGATAAGCTTGAATCGCCGCCACACAAATTCGTATATCCTGCGTGCCCGCATTCTGTGCAAGAAAGGCCTGATGTTCTCAGCGATCGCCGACCAGGAAGAGGCAATAAAACTCGGCTCAACGGTAAAGAAAGGATGTAGCTAGGTCGCCGTCCGTTCCCGCCAGGTTTGCGGATTCGATCCATCGTCGCGGCGTTCCATGGTGATGGCACCAGGCGAGGGACAGACAAGGGCGCAGAGGTTGCAGCCGACGCACTCGTCCTCGATCACGCGTGGGTATCGATGGCCGTTCGACTCGACAAACTCAAAGGATTGGTGGGCGCCGTCTTCGCAGGCGACGTAGCAGAGATTGCAGCGGATGCAGTGTTCTTCGTTGACGTGGGCTTTGACAACGTAGTTGAGGTCGAGATTTCCCCAATCGGTCACACGTCCGACCGACTTACCGATAATGTCGTTGACCGACGCAAAGCCTTTTTCATCTAGGTATGAATTCAGCCCGTCGATCATGTCTTCCACTATCCGATAGCCGTAATGCATCACCGCCGTGCAGACCTGGACCGAACCGGCCCCGAGCAGCAGGAATTCGACCGCATCGCGCCACGTATTTATGCCGCCGATGCCGCTGATCGGAATATTGAATTCCTCGTCACGGGCAAGTTCCGAGACCATGTTGAGGGCGATGGGTTTGACCGCCGTTCCGCAGTAACCGCCATGAGCAGCTTTGCCGTTTACATTTGGATAAGGGATCAGCGTATCGAGATCGACGCCCATCACGGAATTGATCGTATTGATCAGCGACACGGCGTCGGCACCGCCTTTTTGAGCGGCACGCCCGGGCGGCACGATATGGGCGACATTAGGCGTGAGTTTGACGATCACCGGGATCTCGGAGACCTCTTTGACCCATTCGGTCACCATGCATGTGTATTCCGGAACCTGGCCCATGGCCGAGCCCATTCCGCGTTCCGACATGCCGTGCGGACAGCCGAAATTAAGCTCAAACCCGTCGCAGCCCGTGTCCTGCGAACGCTTGACGATCTCATGCCATGCTTCCCTCTTGGATTCGACCATCAGGCTGACTATGACGGCGTTGTTCGGATACTTCTTTTTGCACTCGGCAACCTCCCTGAGGTTGACCTCAAGCGAACGGTCGGTGATCAGCTCAATATTATTCAGCCCGATGAGGCGGTTCGAGCCGTGGTCGAGCCCGGCAAGTCTCGAAGACACGTTCGTGATCGGCTCACCCAGCGTTTTCCAAACAGCTCCGCCCCAGCCCGCGTCGAAAGCGCGCTCGATCATCGAACCCATATTCGTCGGCGGCGCCGAAGCGAGCCAGAATGGATTCGGCGACTTGATGCCCGCAAAGTTGATGCTCAGGTCCGCCATAGGATTCTTTGCCGCAGATTTACGCGGATGACGCGGATAATACTTTTCAGATACGCCTCTGTGGTGGATTTCTCACATGACTTCTGCTGACCTGCGTCATCTGCGCTTATCCGCGGCCAGTAGCTGTTCGTTTTCTGTCGTTACCAAATACGACTCGCTTAAATTCGGGTTTGGGGCCAAAATTAAGGAGCAATCCTACCTCGATCTCCGTAGCTTTCAAATAATTCAACAGTTGTGCGATATGAGCCGGGTCGATCGAACGCACTGCTTTCAGTTCGAGGAGCACCACGCGATTCACGAGTATATCCGCCTGAAAATCTCCGACCAAAATTCCGCGAAAATGAACGGGAATCGCGATCTGCTGAAGTGCGTCAAAGCCTTTAGCCCTCAAAGCGATCGCCATCGAATTCTCGAACACGGATTCGAGAAAACCGTGTCCAAGTTCATTATAAACCTCGTAAAACGTACCGATTATCGTCTCAGTGAGTTCAGAATGCCTAAATTGTTCGTTAGTTTGCCGCTGCTCCCCGTCTCTCATTCTTTGTTCTGATCCGCGTTATCTGCGTTCATCCGCGGCAAACTCTCGTGCCGATTATAAACCGCGTTTCCGATTTTATATAGCCGCGTGATGCCACCGGCGACCGCCGAAACGCCGCGCGCACGCTCTTAGCGTCAACCGGCCTTCGGCTATACTGTTGAAAATAGATGAAGTTTCTTGTCAGCCAAGTCTCTTACTTCCTCGGCCAGCGCGAGAGTCGGCGAAATTTAGGTGCGCTCGTTAAGTATCTAGTCTTTCTGATCGCGGTAATACTCGTATTCACCGTTGGGTTTCATTGGATCATGCTTTACGCCGAGGGGCGTGAATTCTCGTGGCTATCGGGTCTCTACTGGACCCTGACGGTGATGTCGACGCTCGGCTTTGGCGATATTACGTTCGAGAGCGACATGGGGCGTGCATTCAGCATTCTGGTGCTGCTCGCCGGCGTTGTGCTGCTGCTGATAATGCTCCCGTTCACGTTCATCAAATCGTTCTACGCACCGTGGCTCGAGGCTCAGCTCCATGCACGTTCGCCAAAGAGCGTGCCCGATGACACGACCGGCCACGTCATAATCTGCAACTATGACACGATCGCTCCGCAGTTGATCAAAAAGCTCATCAGGCAGAATATTCCCTACTTCGTCATCGAATCCGACGCCGGAAAAGCGGCCGAGATGTATCACGACGGCATATCAATCATTCAGGGCGAGATCGAGAGCGTTTCGACCTATCGCAAGCTGAGGGTCGAACATGCCAAGATGCTCGTCGCTAACGTCTCAGATACGGCAAACACAAACATTATCCTGACCGCCCGCGAGATAGCCCCCGATCTGCCCATTGCCGCCATCGCCGAGGTGGATGATTCCATCGATATTCTCGAACTAAGCGGGGCGACCCACGTTCTACCCCTAAAACGCCTGCTCGGCGAGAAGCTCGCAAACCGTATTAGCATCGGACGAAATCGCGTAAACATCGTCGGCAACCTCAACGGCTGCCACGTCGTGGAATTCACGGTTCACGACACTCAATTCTCCGGCAAGACGCTCGCCGAGGCTGACCTGCGTTCTGCGACAGGCATGAACGTGATCGGCGTCTGGGATAAGGTGCGGCTCAGGCACGCTAACGCGAATACGGTCCTGACCGATTCGACTGTCGCGGTCGGTGCAGGCAATCATGAACAGATCGAACGGCTTAATCAGCTGATGGTTTCTGATACGCAGGCGACGGCCGGACCGGTGCTCATCATCGGCGGGGGCAAGGTCGGCCGAGCCGCCGGACGGGCACTAAAAGAAAAGGGCCGCACCGTGATGATGGTCGAACAAAAACGGGAGCTACGCGGCGTGATCGGCAATATTCCCGACAAACTGACCATCGGCAACGCCGCCGACCGGCACACACTGGAAAGAGGCGGTTTGAATGAGTGTTCGCTGGTGATCCTTTCGACCAACCAGGACGCGGTGAATATATACCTGTCGATCTATTGCCGCCGGCTCAATCCCAACGTCAAGATCGTCAGCCGGATCACTCACGAACGCAATCTCGAGGCGATCCACCGGGCCGGTGCTGATTTTGTATTGAGCTACGCCCCGATCGGGGCAGAGTCGCTGATGTCTCTGATCCAGGGCCGCTCGTCGGTGATAATGGGTGAGGATATCGAGTTTTCGAACATCGCCCTGCCGCAAGAGCTTGAAGGCAA
The DNA here is from genome assembly GCA_041940165.1 of Acidobacteriota bacterium. Taxonomy (GTDB): domain Bacteria; phylum Acidobacteriota; class Blastocatellia; order Pyrinomonadales; family Pyrinomonadaceae; genus OLB17. The sequence goes on along the minus strand of JBGTSR010000003.1, from coordinate 167,348 downwards.
GACGCTCGCAGAAAGTAAGATCGGAGAGAAAACAGGGCTTATAGTCCTCTCGGTCGATCACGATGGCTCCACCGCGATCAGCCCCGGACCAGATCATCTATTTGGCCCTGGCAGCCGGCTTAACGTACTCGGAACGGCCGATCAGTTGAGTCAGTTTAGAGAAATATTTAGCTGACCGTCGGCTAAAACGTCCCGGGCCGATCCTCGGCCGGCATTATATTCTCAGCATCCGGTTCCGGATAGTGTTCGATGTCCGGAGCCGGATGTTCCGGCTCCTTCTCGTCCCGTTTTTCCTTTGGCGTGATCTCTTCTTCGGGTTCCTGATCTATATCATTTCTAGGCATAATTTTCGATCCTACGGATATGTGTAAGGTGCCTGCAGGCCGAGCGGAATTCCAAGTGCCCAATAAATGAGCAGGAATATTATCCACACGATAAAGAATCCTATCGTGTACGGCAGCATCAGTGACACCAGCGTGCCGATCCCGGTGTTTTTGACGTAACGCTGGGCAAAAACGACCACCAGCGGGAAGTACGGCATCAGCGGCGTGATGATGTTCGTAGTCGAATCGCCGATTCGATACGCGGCTTGAGCAAGCTCCGGCGACATTCCGAGCGTCATCAGCAGTGGAACGAATATCGGGGCGAGCAGTGCCCATTTGGCCGACGCCGAGCCGATCAGCAGATTGACGATCGCCGTCAGGATTATAATTCCGATGATCGTGACCTGCGGCGGAAGCGCGAGTGCCTGCAACGCTCCGGCGCCCTTCAGCGCAAGCAGTGCTCCGAGATTTGACTGGCCAAACGCCGCGATGAAAAGTGCCGCAAAAAACGCGAGTACGATGTAATAGCCCATCGTGCTCATCGTCTTGCTCATGCCCTTGATGATGTCCTTGTGGCCCTCGACCGTGCCCGCGACGTAGCCGAAAACGATTCCAGGCAGGATGAACAGCAAAAAGATCAACGGCACGATCGACTGCATCAGCGGTGCTGTAGCGGCGGTTAACTGAGGCGGTACGTTCTCGGCATTCTGGGCGAAGAGCGCTCCGTAAGTCTTAGCGTTCTCGTCGCCGATCCGTGTCTTCACGGCATTATCAAAAGCCGTCTTGCCGAACAACTCCTGCCCGACGATCGGCGCCGCTTTCGCGAGTACATCTTGCGGCACTCCGGCCGCTCGAAGATTTTCGATCGACGCCTGCGACACGCGGAATCCGGCCGGCGAACGCATCGGCGAACTCTCGGGGATCGACACCGCAGCGAGGATCGCAAGGCCGATCACCATCGCGACCAAACCGGCGGCGAGGCCTTTCTTTTCCTTCGCACCGAGGGTTTCCATCTTCGGCATTTCGTCTGGATCGCCGTCGATCGGCGTCGAACGCTTAAGCCGCGGTTCGATCACTTTATCGGTAAGCCACCAGCCGACCGCTACGATCACGAGGCACGATGCCCCGGTGAAATACCAGTTTGAAAGCGGATTTACCAGCCGCGCCGGATCGATGATCTGTGCTCCGGATTGCGTCAAGCCAGCCAGCAGCGGGTCGAGGCTCGACGGAATGAAGTTCGCGCTGAATCCACCCGAAACACCGGCGAACGCCGCGGTAATTCCGGCCAACGGATGCCTGCCTGCCGAGTAGAAAATGACGCCGCCGAGTGGAATCACAAGCACATAACCCGCATCCGCCGCCGTATGGCTGACGATCGCCACGAAGATTATCATCGGCGTCAGCAGCATCGGCGACGTAAAGCTCAGAAGCCCTTTTAAGGCAGCGTTGATAAAACCCGTATGCTCCGCAACCCCGACTCCGAGCAGGGCGACAAGTACGACGCCGAGCGGGTGAAATCCCGTAAAGGTCGTGACCATGTTCGAAAGGAACGTCGCGATCGCCGCTCCAGTCAGCTGGCTGTTGATCACGAGAGCTTTGCCCGTTCGCGGATCGATCTCCGCGAATGTCATCGTCGAGAGGATCGCCGAAAGCACCCAGACAAGCACCATCAATATCAGAAACAGTGCGGCCGGATCAGGCAGCTTATTTCCGACGGTCTCGATCAGGTTAAGTGCTTTTTCGACAAAGCCACCCGGCTTCGCATTCTGTACGTTCTGTTCGTTTTCCATTGATTTTCAGTTTTTCGCGTCGACCATCGAAACGTGGCTGCCGGCAAAGCTATGCCGCTCGCCCGAAACAAAGTAATGGATGCCCTCGGCCGCGTGCTTTCCCATCTGAGCGGCGTCAACAGCCTCGGCTCCTCCGTTCACGCAATCGCCGCCCGCAAAGATCCCGGGGTCTGACGTCTGCATCCCGTCGCCGACGACGACCCGGCCTTTTTCATCCGTCTCGACTCCGCAAACCTCATTAATGAAGTTCGCAAACTTCTGCTGTCCTATAGCTTTGATGACCATATCGCACGGAACGTCGACGCTTCCAACAGAAGTCTCGAATTTAACGCCCACGACACGGCCATCGTCCGCCGACAAGATCGCGATCGGCGAGGCTTCCCAGATGAATTCGATACCGTCCTGACGGGCAAGTTCGATCTCGTAGTCGTACGCCGACGCGTCTGTCTCGGTTCGCCGATATGCCATCGTTACCTTGTGGGCGCCGAGCCGTTTTGCCTGCGTGGCAGCGTCGACCGCCGTGTTTCCGGCACCGATCACTATGACGTTTTGGCCCAAGGGCACCGACTTCCAATCGCGTGTTTTTACCTGTTCGATAAAGGTAAGCGCATCGATCACGCCGTCAAGATCCTCTTCTGAGATGCCAAGACGGTTCGTCTCTCCGAGCCCAACGCCAATAAAGATCGCATCATGACTCGATCGCAGTTGGTCAAACCCGACCTTGCCGCCCGTGTCCGAGGTTCCGCCCACGATCTCGGTGTTGACCCTGAATTCGACTCCCATAGCGGCGATTCGCTCGACCTCGCTGAGCGACACGGACTGTCGCATCTTGTACTCGGCCATTCCGTACGTGTCTAGCCCGCCGGCCAGTTCGCGACGTTCGTATATCGTCACAGCGTAGCCGAGCCTCGTCAGATAAGCGGCACACGACAGACCCGCCGGCCCGGAACCGACGATGCCGACGGACTTTCCGTTAGGCTCTGCACGTTCGAATATCTGCTTCCCGTTTCCGAGCGCATGATCCGTAGCGTATCTCTGTAGCCGACCGATCTCGATCGGTTTCTTGACCAGAGTCTTCTCGACGCAAGAACCTTCGCACAGCACCTCGACCGGGCAGACGCGGGCACACGTCGCACCGATCGGATTCGCGTCAAAAATCACTCGTGCCGCTCCGCTGACGTTCCCGCTGGCGATCTTTTTGATAAACGACGGCACATCGATGTGCGTCGGGCAGGCACGTGTACACGGCGCGTCGTAGCAATACAGGCAGCGATTCGCTTCTTGCAAAGCCTCGGCCGCCGTCATGGCCGGATGCAGATCGGCAAAGTTTTCCTCGATCTGAACAGGATCGAGCGGAGTATGATAGTCCGTCTTCATCTAGATAGCCTCACGAAGACCTTTCCGTCGAATCGATAAGTTATGAACCGGTCGGTCACGCGGCCTCCATTCGGAAATTTTTTGTCTGCAAGCACGACCGGAAATCGGAACTGCTTCCTTGCCTCATCCCAGTGAAAAAGCTTTACCGGACGCTCTTTTCGATCGACGACCGAAAAGAAATCAAAATCGAATCCGACAGAATCACGGATAGCCGTCGGGGTCTTTATCAATCGCACGTTCAGGTTCAGCGTCTCGCCTTCGATGGCAAAGGCGTGCAGGTCTTGCCGAGCCTGTGAGGTCGAAAGTATCGAGTGCGAATTTGCGAGATAGACCCGCTTTTTACCCGCGTCCATCTGAAATATCTCTGAGAAAAAGCTGCCCGGCACGCCTGCACCAAGGTTTACGAACGCCTTTGAATACACGCGGCCGCGTCGTGAACGGTACTGATATACGCCGTCGAAGAACTTCATCGTGCCGCCCGTGTTGGTATCCCACGAATAGATGCGAAAGTTTCCATCCTTCGACGTCGCCACGAACATCTTTCCGGCGAGCCCTTTGAAGTCGTGTTTTAGTATCGCTGGCTTCTTTGCCTGGGCGAGCAGTAGCATTCGCAGTGCCTTATTCTCGCGATCCAGGACGGCTTGGTTGTCAGCGTTCCGGCTGATCGAGTCCAGATGCCGTATGATCGCTGTCTCAACGGCCTTCGGGGTTTGAGCCGAGACAAAGACCGGCACAATGCACAGCAGGATCAAGAAAAATGCTTTCCGAGATAAAGCCATCTAATCATCAACGATCGGGCCGTATAGATCGGGCCGCCGGTCGCGGTAAAACTGCCACGTATTTCGAACCTCACGGATCTTGTCCATATCAAGGTCGGCTACGATCAGTTCGTCCTTATCACGCGAGCCTTCGGCGAGTATCTGGCCGCGAGGATCGCAAAAATAGCTCTGGCCGTAGAATTCACCGATATTCCACGGAGCTTCGGTACCGACACGATTGATAGCCCCGACAAAATAGCCGTTCGCCACGGCGTGGGCCGGCTGTTCAAGTTTCCAAAGATACTCGCTAAGGCCGGCGACGGTAGCCGAAGGATTGAAAACGATCTCCGCGCCGTTGAGTCCTAGGATGCGTGCGCCTTCCGGAAAGTGCCGGTCGTAGCAGATGTACACGCCGATCTTTCCGACCGCCGTATCAAAAACCGGATAGCCGAGATTGCCCGGCCGGAAATAGAATTTCTCCCAAAATCCCGGAGCGACGTGCGGGATATGTGTTTTGCGGTATTTGCCAAGGTATGAGCCGTCGGCATCGATCACAGCCGCCGAATTGTAATAGACGCCGGTCTGTTCCTCCTCGTAGATCGGGACGATCAACACCATTCCGTGCTGCTTTGCCACGTCCTGCATCAGCTTGACGGTAGGCCCGTCCGGGATCGCTTCGACCGCCTCGTACCAACGCGTCTGCTGTTCGGCGCAGAAATACGGCGTCGAGAATATCTCCTGAAAACAGAGGACTTGAACCCCCTGCTCAGCCGCCAGCTTTACCAACTCAAGTTGAACATCGATATTGATCCTCTTGATCTCATCGATCGAGGCTTCGGCTGAGGCGTGATTGTGCGCTTGTATGAGACCTGCTTTTACGATGCTTGCCATCTTATCTCCAGTAAGTTTTACTTTGCGCCCGAGCTGAAAACGGCGTCATCGATCGGGGCGTTATTTTTGACCTCGATGATCTTTCTGGTCCAACTAATATGCGGCACCGAGTAGTGCATCGTGGTGGGCAATTTTACACCGCCCATGTCCTTGTAATCCGAATAATCGACCTGATACACGAATCCGCCGAGCACGGTCGGCGTCGAAACGGCCCGCCGCATCAGAAACCCAGTGGCAACGTCAAAATACAGCCGCTCCCGAACATTGCCCGCGGTAGTTCCGATGATGTAATAGGCCTCGCGGCCGTTTATCCTCTCGATCGAGCGGAGGTCCATTCGCGGATAGATCGCTTTCAGGTCAGCCGCAAATATCTCAGCTTCGCGTTTGATCTGCTCCATTTCGTCGGCCTTGAGTTCGACCGCTTCTCCGGCGGCAAATTTCTGCGATCGGGTGCCGTCGAAGTTCTCTCGCACGATCACATTGCCGTAGGCGATATCCGAACGGTACTTTGCTCCCTTGAGCCATATCGTCTCGGGCTCGGTCGTCTTGCCATCCGGCTCGACGCGGGTCGCTTTGATGTGACGTGCCGTGACCTTGGCGAGGTTTTCGCGGCCACCGATCGCAGCGACGAATTTTGCGACAATGTCGTCCGTGGACGGTCGTTTTTCCGGCATTGCCGGCCGTGGGTCAGGACGCTTTGCAACTCCGAGCGGAAAGCTCGGCTGCGGGTGCGAGATGCCGTGGTGGCAGGTGTAACAATTGATCTCGGGACGGCCGTTGAACTGACTTTTATTCAGGTCAAAGACCATCTTGATCATCTTGCGGGCGATATCCTTGTTTTCGTTCCCCTCTTTTTCGTAGTCGGCGTCGTTCGATGAGTGGCAGAATTTACAGTCCACGCCGAGCGACGCGGACATCATGTTCATAACCTTGCCCATCTGGTCGGCGGGCATGTCGTTCAGCACCTTGATGCTCTTGAACTTTTGCCCGGCCGTCTCGACGCGAGTCTGGCCTTGAGCTCCAAAACCGATGAAAAGGGCCGCTGCACCCGCTAACGCAACGACCGACGATTTAACTAACTTGAGTCTCATTAGTGGATCCCTGAAACGAAGCTCCCTCCGCCGATCTAGACGCTACATTAACCAACTATCGGTTAATCCTCGTCGATCAAATTAGAGGGCGATTTTGTCTTGGCAAGTACAAAGTATAGACCAAACCCGATTCCGAACGTAACAAACCAAGCGTATGTGTATAGCGTATCGAATAAACCTGCATCAGCGACCTGTCCGCCGGGCGTCGTGGCCGCCCGCAGAAATCCCGGCACGACCGGTGCAATCGCTGCGATGAGGGCGACAACGGCACGCCAATTCACTCCGTTCGTGTACGAGTACATTCCGTTGACGCGATAAAGTTCGGCGAGTTCGATGTCGCGTTTCCGGATCAGAAAGTAGTCGCAGATCAGTATCCCGCCGATCGCTCCCATCAGGCCGGAATATCCGATCAGCCACGTGAAAATATACGCTCCCATCGACGACATTAGCTGCCACGGCATCATCAGAATTCCGATGACGGCCGTGATCAGGCCGCCCATGACGTACGAGATGCGACGAGGTGCGAGGTTGGAGAAATCGTTCGACGGCGAGACCACGTTCGCCGCCATGTTCGTCGAGATCTGGGCCACGAAGATCACGATCATCGCAAACAAGATCACGAGCGTGCTGTCGAATCTCTGTATTAGCTTTACCGGATCGGGAATAGCCTCGCCATAGATGATCACCGTCGCACTCGTCACGGCAACGCCGATGAACGCGAATGAGGTCATCGTCAGTGGCAATCCGAGCGCCTGGCCGAGCATTTGCGAACGCTGGTCTTTGGCATATCGAGTAAAGTCGGGAATGTTCAGACTCAGTGTCGCCCAATAACCGACCGACGCGGTCAAGGCCCCCGGAAAGATCGCCCAAAAACTCGCGGAGCCTTTCTGCAGGACGGCCGAGCCTTCGAGAACGCGTCCGAGCCCGCCCGCGGCGTTCGACGCCCAGATCAGCAGCACGAGGCCGCCGAGCAGCAGGATCGGCGCAGAGAGCGTTTCCAAATACTTGATGCCCTCGATCCCTTTCAAAATGATCACCACCTGAATGATCCAAAACAGAAGGAACGACAGCCACGTGTGCAGCGGATTGCCCGCAAAAACACTGTCGAGCCCGGCCCAGCCGCCCCAAATCGCGGTCAGCAGTGCATCGATCGCCGTACCGCCGATCCACGTCTGAATCCCGAACCAGCCGCACGCGACGATCGCCCGCAGGATCGCCGGAATATTCGCCCCATACGTTCCAAACGAAGCCCTGGCCAGCACCGGAAAAGAAATGCCGTATTTGGTACCCGCGTGGGCGTTTAGCACCATCGGGATCAGCACGATCGTGTTGCCAAGCAAGATCGTCAGCATCGCCTGCCACCAAGTCATTCCGGCCTCGATAAATCCGCCGGCCAGCGTGTACGTCGTGATGACGACACTCATTCCGATCCAGAGAGCGGCGATATTCCACGTCGACCACGTGCGCTTTTTCAGCGTTGTCGGCGCGAGGTCTTCGTTATAGAGGGGCGACTGCTCCAGTTCGTCGAGCACATGCGGCTGCAGCTCGACCCGGCCATCAGGGTAGTAAACAGTGTCGGTTTTCTGCATCGAAGTCTAGCGGCTGCTATCTTAGCTTAAATTCCTTTAGCCAGTAAGGCACTGCCTGTAGCTGATCGCCATGGTCCTCGCCGGTATTGCCGGCATATCCCCGAATATGGAAGCCTTTAATACGGATCTCGCTCAATTGCTGCATTCCTACCGGCCCTTGCCGGAGCCTCGCCTTTCGCCGAATACCGAGGGTCGCGAGCAGGAAATCGACGCACTCGGTGGTGCTGGCATATGTACCCGGGAATATCTCGGAGTGTGAGATGAAAAGCTTCTTGTTGCCGGCCGCGGCCTCGCGTGCGAATTTGACGTACGAATCGAGGTCCTCGGCTCTGATCACGCCGCCATCGGCCAGCCGTTTTCCTTCCGGAACATAGCTCGCGTGGATGCCGTCGAGCAGCAGGACTTTATCGACCTGCCGAAAGTACTGATCGTGCCGGAGTATCGCCCGGATCGCTCCATAACCCGCGGAAAAGCCGACCAGCGTGATCGACGACCAGCCCTTCTTCAAATCCAAAGATCTTGAAGCCTCGTCGATCAGCTCCCGGAACTGTTCTGCCCGACCGAACGGTTCGCCGTAAACGCGCGACCCCGAGCCGAGGTTGACAGTGATCAGAGCCGCTTTCGGAAAGTGCTTTGCGATGTGATACTCCATCAGCCACGAAACGCCGTGAAAATGAATTATCAGTGGAATTGGATCCTTCGGGTTTACCTTTGGACCGACGTATAGAACTGCTCCCTTCAATGCGGCCAACGGCGTCCGTCGCCCAGGCACCTCAACCTTCTCGATCCGCGGATGGGGCCGCGTCGTATCCGTCATCGGCGACGGATTCTGCGGTGCCTGCTGGGCCGCCAATGGTATCGCAAAGAATACTGCGATCCATGATCCGAAACGGGTAAGGTCTCTATTCGAAAATACCGACATTGGAAAAAGGAGAAATATCGAAAACTAACCTCGAAACAGTATTGATCTTGCCCACCCAGCGATGATTGATTTGAGCCCGTCAGTTCGCAAGCCCCATATCCTTGATCCGAACGAGGCTGGTGAGGCTCGTGAACTTGAACATCAGGATCTTCGTGCCGTCTGGTGACCAGACAAAGTCCCCCGTATCCATGTTCGTTTCAAATTCGCTGATCTGCATCTCTTTCTTACTGGCGATGTCTAGCTGGAAGAGATCGTGGCGTGCGATATCTCTTTCAAATACGATCGCACTGCTGTCGGGAGTCCAATTGATACTTCCGATCTGATCACCATTTGTCTCCAGAATCTTATTTCCGGCGACACCGTCATTCATTTCCACGATCCGGAGATAGACGTCTGACTTGCCGGTCTGATCGTTCTTTACTACAGCAATGTAGGCCAGATGCTTATCATCAGGCGATAGGACAGGTCGAACATTGCGGAATGCCGGCTCCAGCCCTTCAACCTTTTCAGCGACGCCGCCCTCGATAGGCAACTTCATGATCTCCCGCGGAACCGAACCGCCAAGACCCAACTGCCGGGCAAACCAGACGCTACCGTTATCTGTCGTACGAACATTGACATCAAATGAGTCCTTAACATCGGTAAGCTGGATCTCATTTGAGCCGTCAATGTCCATTCGGTGCAGGAGGAGCCCGGGTCCGGATGGCGGCCACGCATTTACAAAAAAGTATTTGCCGTCGGATGTTACATCAAAATCTTCGACGGTTCCCTTCCGCGTAAATAGTTTCCTTTGATCAGTTCCGTCCTGTTTCATCGAGTAGAATTCATCCGAGCCCTTTCCCCGTTTTAGATAAAAAAGCCGGCCGTCATTCGATGTTGAAAGTGAACCGGCAAAAATAGTCTTATCTTCGGACGTAAGGCGTTTGGCAATCTTCGTTCTCGGGTCCAGTGACCAGAGGCTGCTCAGACCGATCCCCGATTTTGCGATAATATTCTTCCCATCCGCAGCGACTTGCAGATCGAGATAATTCACGGCATCGTCCGTGAGTTGTCGAAGTTCGCTGCCAGGATAGGACAGATAGAATATGTCGGCCTTTAAGGGTGACCCGATCTTGTTTACCAGGAAGATCAGGCCGTGGCCGTCCGCTGCCCAATGAAAGGCCCTTGGGTCATTTGGCCAGTCTTCTTCGATGAGGACCCGCAACCTGTCTGTCGCGGAACCACTCGGAACCGCAATATCAAGCACCGCGACAAAATATGGGCTATCATTCCCGCCGGATTCATCCTTAATATCCGAACGCCAATACCACATCGATAGCTTCGTGCCATCAGGCGACCAGCCGCCCAATACGATCGTGCCGGCGTTGATATCTGCCCCTGCCAGAATTATCTCCTGAGCTGAACCGTCGATGTTCGCCCAATAAATATTCTTATCTTCGCCTGGCCTTTTGAATGCGATCTTTTTTCCGTCCGGCGATATCTTGGGGACCGTCATGTCCTCCAAGATTTTCTGTGCGTTGCCGCCGAGCGTCGAGGTCTTGTAAAGTGTGGGCTTGCCGCCGACCGAACTCTCAGAGAAATAGATATATTCACCGTCCGGAGAAAAAGATTCTATCCAAATTTGGTTACTCTCGGCCTCCACCTCCCGTATAACACTCTCAGCACCCGACCCGAGCTGCCGGACGACCACCATCTTGGTATCCTTTCCTTCTTTGATCGCTCGCGTGAAGTAAGCGATCAGTTTGCCGTCTGGTGAGAGCGTATACGTTCCGATGATGTCTCCGGTGAAAAGTTCCTCCGAGCTGATCTTTGCGAACGGCTGCGGCGTGGAAAACAGTTTGTCGCCAAAGAGGTACCAACCCCCAGCTGCCGCCGCAACGATGACCAGCAAACCGCCGACTGCCATTAGATAAGTCGTGCGCTTACCTTTCGTCTTGCCTATCTCGGCCGAAGGCAGAATTTCCGTCTCGTTGGTCGTGTTTATCTGGGCGCGGGTCGGGGCCTCGCCGGGAGCGGCGGTCGAGTGCAAAATGGCGGTCGCAGGCTCATCACCCGCCTCGGAACTACTCGCCGGCCCCTCGAGCAGAGCATTACCGTCGTCTAGACAGTACAGCAAACTGTCGTCGTAATAATCTCGCCTGCATTCGGGACAGCGTTTCATATAGCCATCTATTACTTCCTACTTTCTATCGGGCAATCCGGCACGTCTCGCGATTTGATCGAATCGTGGATCATCGCGGATCACGCCAAACATTGGATGGGCTTTCATACGCACGACGAAGAAATCCTTTTGTTCCAGGGCCTTCTCCAATTCAGCGAATGCCTTATCCTTATCGCCTAGAGCTCCGTATATCTGGGCGACATAGGAATTTAAGATATACTGAGTTTCAGAGATCTCACGGAACTTGGCGATGATCTTCTCGGCCTTTTCTCTTTCGCCGGTCTTGGCGTAAATGTAACCTGCCACTCCGAGTGAGTCTTGGTCACCCGGCGTCTTCAACAATCTCGATTCAGCGATCTCAAGGGCTTCCTTGTCCATTCCACGTGAAACGTAGATCGCCATTTCCCAGTATGCCGGCAAGTTGTGTCCGGGTTCGAGACCTAAGGTCACCCGTATCTGTTCAAATGCTCTGTCGCTTTGACCGTCCACCATATACGCTTCCGCCAGCATCGTTCCGGCCACAATAGAAACGGGCTCCAACTCCAGCGCACGTTTTAGCTCGGAAACAGCTTGGCTCGTCTGGCCCATCGGCAAGAGATAATTGCTTCCATACCTTACGTGCGTTATTGCATCGTTCGGATTCATCTCTAACGCCTTTTTGAACTCTCTTTCCGCCGTCTCCCAATCCCAAAATAGTATTGCCGAAACGTTAGCCAGAGCGGCATGAGCCTCGGCCAGATCGGTATCGATCTCCAACGCCCTCTGCGCTGCTGCCTTCGCTTTCGGTCCCGCTTCATTCGGAGCAATAAAGCCGTAGGAAGGCATCACCGCATAGGCATTCGAGATACCCACATAAGCTAGCGCAAAATTCGGATCAAGAGCCAAGGCCTCGTTATAGTAGTCGATCCCCCTTTCAATGTCTGCCTTCGTCCGTTTTTCGTAATGATAGCGCCCCTTCAGAAAGAGTTCGTAAGCCTTGCTGTTCGAGGTATAAGCCTTTTGGAGATCGGAGCCTTGTTGGCCGGTCAGTTGGAGTTTCAGCTTTCCGACTATCTCATTAGTGATCTCCCGCTGAGTCGCAAGCAGTTCCGACATCCGCCGGTTGTACCGCTCGCCCCAAATAGTTCTGCTTTTATTTATATCCACCAGTTCGACGCTTATGATAAGGTCGTCGCCCCGTTGAGCGATCCGCCCGGTCATTACAGCCTGGACACTGAGTTCTTTTCCGGCAGCTATCGGACCGATCTCCTTACCTTTATAGCGGAGTACAGAGCTGGAAGGGCTGACCCTAAGATCGTCGATCTGGGAAAGGCGATAGATCAAAGTTTCAACGATGCCGTCCGAGAGGTACTCGGAATCTGGCGTAGAACTGTCGTTCTGAAACGGCATCACCGCGATCGAGCTGATCTGACTATCAGTCGTTAAATATCGATAGCCGAAAAACCCGACGACTAGAAGTAGAACGACTCCACCCACGATCATAAGCGGCTTAACCGCTCTATTTGCGGAATGGCTGTGCGTTTCCGGTGGCTCGCCAACCTTACTTTGCGGCTCTGCCGCTGTCGTATGTATCTGCGCTCGCGTCGCAGCCTCGCCCGGTTGTGCGGTCTCGTGCAAGATCGCGGTCTGCGGCTCGTCGGGCGATGGCACCGAGCCTTGCAAAAGCGCGGTTCCGTCTTCGAGACAGTACAACAGACTGTCGTCGTAATAATCTCGCCTGCATTCAGGGCAACGCTTCATTACTTTTCCAGCTACCGTTCCGGCATTCCCATGTCTTTCAGACCACTCTCATTCCAGTCCTTTGACCAGATACAGCTTGCTCAAACTTTCCCCGTAACCGTAGGCGATCGTGCCTTTAGCGGAAACATCGAGCGAAGAGATACCGGTGGTCGAAGGTCTCGTCGGACCTACTTTTTTCCACAAGGTTCTTTTGCCGGAGTCCGGATCAAGCCTAAAGACCTCGACCTCGCCGGGGCCTTTCCGATAGACGAGCAGGCCCGATCCGTCCTGGCTCCATCCTGCCGAACTCTCGTTATCACTCATCCCTTTAATTGGCTCGCACTCCCCAGTCTCGATCGTGCAGAGCATGCGCTTTCCACTGGAGGAGTCTGCAGCAAACATCCGGGTACCGTCTGGCGATATTCCGCCAAATCCGGTTTTGCCTCGGAATTCCGTTTCCGGAATTGAAATGTCTGCGGGGAACAACGGGGTCGGATTCTCTCCCGTCGCGCTCAGAACAAGGATCTGGGGTGCATCACTTGCAGTTTTTCTCGCCTGGATCACGATCCTGCCGTCAGGCAGCCAACTTCCCCACAAAACTTGCACGACCGGACCCAGATCCAACTTCTGAGATCTTCCGGCGCCCGTCGGCACTATCGAGACGGTCGGCTCGGGCTTTTCCACAAGGATGATTGCTTTATCCGCATTCGGTGTTAAGGCCAGACCGATCCCGTCGGCGATCTTTACGGCTTGTGTATCGTCAGGCTTCCAGATATAGGCTGAACCGGATGGCCCGCCGCTGGAATCGATTTGATTGATCAGCAAGGTATCATTTGAAGATATTCCTGCGAGTGAGCCAAGTTCACGCCAGGAGCGATCTTTAGGAGGCGAATTCGTATCGTCAATCAGCTCGATCGAAGACGTATTCCGATCTAACGATATGAGCGCGTCCCCATTCGGAGAAATGTCGTGTAAGGTGATCGAACCGGGAAACCGAATTACCATGCGTTCCTTTCCGTTCGTGGCGAGACTAAAGATCCCAACCTCTCGACCCCGTCGCTCGGTCGCCGCAAACCAAACTTCGTTTGGTGATCTCCATGCGAGCCCCCACCAATCATCAAAACCCCGGCTTTTAGCGATCGGTTTTTTCGTTTCGTCGAGAATTGTCACGAAGAAATTGCTTGATCCACTTGTTACGTCAAAATATGCGAGGTGATCGCCCGAGCGCGATATCCTGGGAGTGACATACTTCGAGGCTGTCGAAACATCCGCTCGCTCAGTAACCGGATTTCCAACAGGAAACTCGATCGCTGATTGCGCATTCTCGGTGCGGGCGACAACCATACTATTGTTCGGCCCAAAGTCCGCAAACTGAACATTTTCGAGTTCGGCCCTCGACGCTCCGCCAGTTAAAGAGGCCTTCGCCAGAGTTCCGGAGCGGTAGTATGGATTGCCAAGCACGACTTGCGAACCGGTTAGAATGGCGAGTTCGCCCGAAGGCGAAATGCCGAGGAGATCGGCACCCGGAAAACCGAGCGGGCGATATTCGGGGTTATCGAGGCTCGTCACATACAACTGACGAGGTTGGCTTTCCCAATCGGCACTATAAACAATTGTCCGCCCGTCGGGAGCAAACCGGGCGGCGTAGATGAATCCCTTTTCAAAGGTCAGAGGCTGGTAAGAAACCTTCGATTCGATCGAAGCGGAATCCGAAGCCAACCATCTGGAGCCGAAAAACCATAATCCGACTCCAACTGCCGCGAGTAAAAGAAAAGCGGCGGCAATTGCCGGATATTTCCATTGCCTGGTCGGGATTTCGCTGTCAACAGTTACGTTGCCGAGTACGGAAGTATTGTTTGTGCCGGAGGAACTGGTCGTCGTAGATAATGCCTCGAGTGCGAATCCAAGGTCATGGGCAGAATGGAAACGGCGCTCCCGTTTTTTCTCGAGACATTTCCGCATTATGCTGTCGAGGGCAGGCGGAACGTTTGGCTTATCCTCGCCGATCGTTTCGGGCACATCTTGTTTCAAGATCGCGTGCATTGTTTCGACCACCGAGTCGCCCTCGAACAGCCGCTTCCCCGTCAACATTTCAAAGAAAACAACGCCGAACGAGAAAATATCAGACCGATTATCTATCGTTTCGCCCCGCACCTGCTCGGGCGACATATAACCGACGGTTCCCATCACCGCACCTTTTTGTGTGATCGCCTTTTTTGTCGCGTCCTCCGAACCGTGCGGATCAACCGCCTCCCGAATCTTTGCCAATCCGAAATCGAGTATCTTTATCCGGTCATCTTCCGTAATAAAAATATTTTCCGGCTTGAGATCGCGGTGGACGATTCCCTTTTCATGTGCCGCCGAAAGCCCGCTGACTATCTGCCGCGCGTAATCAATAGTTTTCCGCAGAGGTATCGTTCGTTCATCCAACCGCTCGCGAAGTTCTTCGCCTTCTAGGAGTTCGGCAACGATAAACGAAGTACCGTCGTGTTCGCCGATGTCATAGATGGTCAGAATGTTTGGATGGTTCAGTGCCGATGTCGCCTTCGCCTCCTGTTCAAAACGCAATAGACGATCTTTTTCCCCGGCAAATTCCGGCGGCAGCATTTTGATCGCTACTTCCCGATCAAGTCTTGAATCGTGAGCTTTATAAACCTCGCCCATTCCGCCCTTGCCGATGGCGGAAATGATCGTGTAATGCGAGATCGTTGTGCCTTTCTCAAGCTTCATGTTTCGTTTGCTCAGAACGAATTCGGCAGATTCAATCTCTCGATAATCACCTTAAATTTCGGTTCATCACGGAGAGGTTCCCACAACGGATCTATATTCAGGCTGTGTAAGTAAAATTCCCGCTCCGTAAATGCTTTTTCGAGTTCGGCAATAGCCTTGTCATTTTCGCCGAGTCCGACATAGATCAACGCAGTATAGGAAAACATCTCATATTGCCTTTTGCCAAAGTCTCTAAATCTGGCGATCACATCGCGTGCCTCGCGTGTTTTTCCCGATTTCGCATAGGCATAACCGATGAAAGAAAGTGCGTCATGATTATCCGAATCATCAGCCAAAATCTTGCCGGTCAGTTTGATAGCTTCCTCATACATTCCATTGACGCAGTAGGCGTATCCCAGGTGATAACTTGCCGTCGGGTGTCCCGGTTCGAGATCATAAGTTTTGATGGCTTGTGCTAATCCCTCTTGATACTTTCCTGAATAGATCAAAACACTTGCCAGATTTGCTCCGATCGGGATCGAGAGAGGTTCGAGTTCCAAAGCCCTTTTTAATTCTGCTATCGCTTCATCGAAACGTCCGACCGGAGCCAAAAAGGTCAGACCGTAACTGTAGTGTATTTCGGCAACATTCGGGTTCAGTTCGAGAGCCTTCTTAAATTCCTTTTCAGCTTCCGCCCAGTTCCATTCATATTGTGAACTGATTTGTGCCAAACTCGAGTGAGCATCGGCTAGTGTCGGATCAATGGCGAGAGCTTTTTGCACCGCCGCTTTCGCTTTCGGGATCACCTCGGCGGATTTAATATAGCCATACGAGGGCATCGTGCTGTAGGAAGCGGCTATGCCGTCATACGCCAGAGCAAAATTCGGATCGAGCCGGATCGCCTGTTCAAAATAGTCAATTGCCTTTAGTAGATCCTTCTTAGTCCGTTTCGAGTAGTGAAATTGCCCTTTCAGATAAAGCTCGTATGCTTGGCTATTATCGGTATATTTCTTCGCCAGTATCTTCTCGCTTTCCCCCGAAAGTTTTAATCGGAGATTGTCGGCTATTTCGCCGACGATCTCCGCCTGCGTCGCCAGCAGTTCGGACATCTTGCGTTCATACTTTTCGCCCCACAAAGACCTTCCGTTTCTCGTATCAACCAGATTCACACTGATGTTGAGATCATCGCCGCGTTGGACGATCCGTCCTGTCAGCACTGAATCAACACCGAGTTCTTTCGCCACAACGTTTAGATCATTCTGCTTACCTTTGTATCGAAAAACCGAACTGGTCGGACTGACTTTAAGATCCGGAAGCTGCGACAAGCGATAGATCAAAGATTCTGCTAAACCGTCTGAAAGATAATCCGAATCCGCAGAGCCGCTGTCATTCTGGAACGGCATCACCGCGATCGAGTTGATCTGCTCTGAGTTTGCTGAAGACAGATATCTGTATCCCAGGAAACCGCCGAGAACGATGACAGCGAGGACAAACGGTGCGAGCAACAGTCGTTTATCGAAACCTTTCGTCTTGGGAACCTCAGCAACGCCGCTGGGCAAAACTGCTGTTTGCTCCGTCGTATGAATCTGCGCCCGAGTCGCGGCCTCGCCCGGAACGTCGGTCTCGTGCAATATCGCGGTCGGCGGCTCATCGAACGATTTCGGGCCGAAGAGAAGCTCCGCCCCGTCGTCTAGACAAAAGCTCAACGAATCATCGTTATAATCTCGTCCACAATCGGGGCAACGTTTCATAACTTCATCTCGTCAATCCCATCCGTTCGATCAGCGATTCATATCTCGGGTCATCCCGAATCGGTTCCCAGAACAATAACCAACTGATCAAGGGAAGATCCCCGTCCCTGACCTCGAAGTCTTTCTCCAGCCATTCGAATACCTTATCCTTGTCTCCCAAACCTAAGAAGACAAATGCCAGGTCCGACCCCTTCGCTTCCTTGCGGGCGTATCTTTCCTCAAGTTCTTTGAGCAGAGCCAATGCCTCCGGGCGTCTTCCGACGCGGGCATAGGCATTTCCGAGCTCACCAAGCGAATAGCTCGCTCTTTTATCCAACTCCGCCGCCTTTTCAAAGGCGGCGACTGCCTCGGCGGGACGTCCCAGAGCAAAGTATGCGTCTCCAAGCCTTTCATATGCAGGACCGAATTCCGGGGAGATCTCGATCAATTTGAGGGACATTTGAACGGTCGCATTGTAGTCACCTCCTTGAATTATGAGTGTGTCCGCATAGTTCATGGCGATGATGCCCGACAGCGGGTCCAGTTCATGAGCCCGCTTGATGGCTGTTTCCGCTTCGTCATATCGTCCGAGGTTCCTCAGGAGGATCGAATACCAGTGATAAGTGGTTGCATAATCAGGGTCTAGTTCGATCGCTCTTTTATACTCTCTTTCCGCCTCCGCCCAGTTCCACATTCTTCGTGTGATGGTGCCCAAAGTAGCATGCGGAGCCGCCAGCGTTTTATCAAGACTTAATGCCCTTTCCGCAAAGGCTTTGGCCTTAGGCAGGGATTCACTCTCCGGCGTGCCGGTATACTCGCTGTAGATCACATAGCAGTCCGCTAGTCCGGCAAATGCGAGGGCGTATCCGGGGTCCCTGTCAGTCGCTATCCTGAACTGCTCGATCGCCTTTGTGATATATTCCGCGTTCCGTCTGTTCCAGTAGTAGCGCCCCTTCAGATAAGCCTGGTAGGCCGCAGGATCATTGGTACCGCCCTTTTCCCTCGTCGCTGTATCCACGCCCGATGGTTTCGATGTAAGTCGGCCCGACACATCGCGGGCGAGTTCGCTCTGAAGCGTGACTAGCCCCGACTCCGTCCGTTCATACTTCTTGCCCCAAAGCGTGTTCTGCGTCCTGCCGTCGATCAGTTCGACGTTGAGCGATATCTGGTCGCCACGCTGGACCAATCGCCCGGTAAGAATTGCCTGAACTCCCAGTTCAGAAGCCAGTTGAGCCGGAGAGATGAATTTCCCCTTGTATTTGAAAACAAGAGTGCGGGCTTTCACGTTGACGTCCGGTATCTCGGAAAGGCTGTTGATGAGCGTTTCGGTCATCCCGTCTGAAAGGTACTCGATTCCCGGATCGCCGCTCTCGTTTACGAACGGAATCACCGCGATCGAGTTGATCTGGTTTGATGCCGTGAAATACCTGTAACCAAAGAAGCCGCCGAGTAAGAGGATTGCCAAACCAAGTGCGATAAACAGCGGCTTTGCTCCTCTATACGCGGAAGGAGTCGGCTTCTCCGACTCTTCGACATCGCGGGATTGCGGCTCCGCCGCCGTCGTGTGTATCTGCGCCCGTGTCGCAGCCTCGCCCGGACCATCCGTGTCGTACAGAATCGCCGTCTGCGGCTCATCGGGCGAAGGCACGGAACCCTGAACGAGCGCGGTTCCATCTTCAAGGCAGTACAGAAGACTGTCGTCGTAATAGTCTCGGCGGCAATCAGGGCATCGTTTCATCGCTTTTATCCACTGATCATTCGGCCATACCGATCTGCTCGAGTAGGGCTTTGAATCTCGGATCGCCACGGAGCTTATCGAACTGCGGATTCGCCGCGAGTCCGAACTTTGCGTAGCCTGCCTTCTGGATCGCAACATCCAGGGTGTCAAAAGCCTTGTCCGTTTCGCCCAATTCTGCGTAATTCGCGGCCGCCTCCCAATAGCCGTCCACCGGATCGATCTCGCGTCTCGCAAGGTTCCATTCAAGCATCTGGTTCCAGTATCCTTTCGATCCACCCTCTCGTAAGGCTTTTTCAAGTGCTTTTCGTCTCTCGGACGCCGTTTCCGGACCAAGCTCCAGCCTGTCTCCCTCTTCATTCATCTTTATTGCCTTTACAAATTCTCCGTTCATCTCGTAGACCTTTGCCAGCCTCTTGTAACTACGCAAAAATCCAGGGTCCATCTCGATAGTCTTTTGAAATTGCCTGATCGACCTTTCATAGTCGCGGGAATAGAAGTAGCCTGAGCCTAGATCGCTGCTTATAACGGACGAAAGGGGATCGATCGCTAATGCGCGTTCATACTCCGCGAAACAGGCATCGAACATCTTTCGAAAACAAAGGGCTTCCGCGTACGCGTGATGAGGGTATGAATTGCCTGGGTCCAGCTCGATCGCGCGGGAATAGAGTCTCTCCGCCTCCTTCCAGTCTCCTTTCCAGTAGAAGGCGTTGCCGGCCAACCTCGTGTACGCCGGAGACAGATTCGGGTCCAGCCTCAACGCGGTTTTTAGGTCTTGTTCCATCCTAGCGAGGGTCTCGCTTTCCGTCAGACCCGACTCGTACCAGAGCGAAAGTACCCTCGCTTTCCCTACGTAGGCAAGGGCAAAGTTCGGATCCTTGTTGATCGCCTCCTGAAAATGATCGATCGCCTTCGGGTACTCTTTCTGGGCGCGCTTGTTGAAATAAAATAGGCCCTTCAAGTATGCCTTGTAGGCTTCGGGATCCTCGGTTTTGGCTCCACCGCTACTGGGATCTTCCCCAGAGATCCGCGTTTTGATCCGGTTTGAAATATCCCTTGCGATGTCGGTCTGAAGCGTCGCGAGATCTCCTTGCTTCCGATCGTATCTTTCGCTCCATAGGACATTCTCGGTAGCGGCATCCATCAGCTCAAGGCTGAGCGTTATCTGATCTCCCCGTGCGGTGATCCGGCCGTTTAGGATCGCATCAACGTCCAACTCCTTACCGATCGTTTTCAG
Organism: Acidobacteriota bacterium; assembly: GCA_041940165.1. Lineage (GTDB taxonomy): Bacteria > Acidobacteriota > Blastocatellia > Pyrinomonadales > Pyrinomonadaceae > OLB17. Next base: position 147,316 of record JBGTSR010000003.1, on the reverse strand, counting down.
GTCAGTGTTTGTGCCTTTATAGCGGAATACCGAACTCCTCGCCTTCACCATCAGGTTGGGTATCTTCGAAAGGTTACCGATCAGGACCTCGGTCATTCCGTCCGAAAGATAGTCGGCATCTTCGCCGCCACCTTCGTTCGAGAACGGCATCACGGCTATGGATGATATGATTTTCGAACCTGACGACGAAAAATATCGATAACCGAAAAAGCCGCCGAGAACGACTACGGCCAACACCAATGCGATCAACAGCGGCTTGGCCGCTCTATTTGCGGAAAGGCTCGGCTTTTCCGGCACGTCGCGTACGGGGGGCTGCGGCTCTGCCGCCGTCGTATGTATCTGCGCGCGAGTCTCGGCTTCAGCAAACTGGCCGCCCTCTGACGCAGCCGGTTCTGACAGGATCGCTGTCTGCGGCTCATCCATCGACGCCGGGCCATAGAGCAACTCACTGCCGTCGTCCAGGCAGAAGCTCATCGTGAGGTCGTATTCACGGCTGCATTGTGGGCATCGTTTCATACTTACTCAGGAAACCCGATCTTTCGTACCAATTCCTCGTAACGAAGATCGCCTCGTATCCCGTCGAGCGCTGGGCTCGTGCGGATCTGGAGGATCGAAAATCTACGTTCTTGATAAGCTCGGTTTAATTCAGCGAACGCATTATCGTGGTCGCGCAGAATGACGTAAAAGCAGGCAAGTTCCCAGGCCCTATTCATACCCCGCTTCTCAACCTCGATCACCGACCGGATTGCCGCGTTCCAACCCCCGTTTCGATAGGCATTACGGATCGTATCGGCTTCAGGCTTGTTCAAGACAGCTTCATAGAAATTTGCGATCGAGTTAATCGCCTCGTCTTGCCTTCCGTTGATCTGGTGGATCTGGAAGATTGTGAAGTCGCCGAGAGGAGAAACTGCACCAAGCTTCGAGCCTTCGATGATCGGCAGGGCCTTGTCGTACTGCCTCGCAATATAAAAGGAAATACCGTGGTTTGCCATCATGATCGAGGACTCGGGATCCGTTTGCAAGGCTGTTCCAGTCTCAAGTATCGCCTCATCTAGGCGGCCAAGATACCTCAACATCTCGCCATACCACATATGAGCGGTGCCGTAGCTGGGATCGAGTTCTATCGCCCGCTTGTACTCCCGCTCGGCAGCCGGGAAATCGTAATCATAGGTGCAAAGTACTAGAGCGAGAGCCGTGTGGGCCTCGGCTAGGCTGTCGTCCAGAGCGACTGCCTTTAGAGCAGCTTGTTTCGCCTTCGGCATGCCCTCTCTTGGGGTCATCACGTTATAGACTGGCAGAAGGCTGTATGCGTCGGCGATCCCGGTATGAGCGAGAGCGTAATTCGGGTCTTTTGCCACAGCCTGCTCGAATAACGGTAGCGCTCTTCGCAGATTGTCAGGTCCCCGAAGATTCCAATAGAAACGGCCCTTCAGATAAAGCTCGTAGGCTTCGGGATCACTAGATATGGTCCTGACGCCATTGACTTGTTCGGCCGTGGCAATGGACTCGAACTTGGACGAAACGTCCCGCCAGATCTCTTTCTGCAGCGTAACCAGATCGGCTTGGGCACGTTCGTAATTGTCACTCCAGATGACATCCCCAGTCTCAGCCTCGACCAGTTCCAGATTGACGGCGAGCTGCTCACCGCGTTTTGTGACGCGGCCGTTAAGCAAGGCCTGCACACCCAGCTCCGATGCGATAGTCTTCGCGTCCGCATCCTTCCCCTTGTAGCGGAAGACCAAAGAACGTGCTTTGACCTTGACCTGCTGAAGCCGGGAAAGCGTTCCGATCAAGGTCTCCGTCATGCCATCCGAAAGGTATTCGAGATCGGGATCACCCGTGCCGTTCTCAAACGGCATCACTGCAACCGACTCGATCTGCTTCGTGCTCGAAGATGAAAAATATCGATATCCCAAGAAGCCGCCGAGAATAACAACTACAAGAACTGCGCCCACCAACAGCGGCTTGGCCGTCCTATTTGTGAAAGGGCTCGGCTTTGTCGATGGCTCGTCCAACTGACTCTCCGGCTCCGCCGCGGTCATGTGTATCTGCGCCCGTGTAGCAGCCTCGCCCCGCGCATCGGTATCGTGAAATATCGCGGTCGCCGGTTCAACCGTCGATCCCGGGCCATACAACAACTCGGCTCCGTCGTCGAGACAGAACATCATCGAAAGGTCGTATTCTCGTCCGCAATTGGGGCAACGTTTCATAGAGTTCAAAGGAGACCGATCAGTCGGGCAAGTTCATTTGCTTAACAAGGGCAATGTACCTCGGGTCGTCTCTTAACGGTGCAAACTCCGGATCGGTCCTCATTCTTGGAGCCTCATCAGACCTCGCGGCAACTGACTTCTCCAATTCGGATATAGCCTTGTCCTTTTCGCCAAAGTGCGCAAAAACTCTCGCCGACCAATAGAGTCCGGCCCCAGAGCCTTTTGAACGAACTTGTTCCATTATCGCCTCAGCTTCGGCGCGACGGCCCATTGCGGCATAAACTCGCCCCATTACGAGTGAATCGATCTCTTGTTTTCCAGCCTCCTCATATAGCTTCACCGCCTCGTCGTACATCTTGTTTCTGGTGTACACGTTAAGAAGCCAGATCCGACCAGAGGCAAAATTCCTGTCCAGGTCATAGGTCTTCCGGGCCTGGATCAAGGCGAGATCGTTCTGGCCAGCGTCCATGTATGCCCCGGCGAGATTGGCATTCATTATCAGAGACATCGGTTCCAATTCAACGGCCTTCTTGATCTGATCGAGAGCTTCGTCGAAGCGGCCAAGTCGCCCAAGTAATAGGCCAAGGAAGTAGTGCGCATCTGCACTGTTCGGATCTAATTGCACGGCTCTTCGGCCCGCCTGTTCGGCTTCAGCCCATTTCCATTCCTGCAGTCGCGCGATCGACAAAGCGGTCTGGGCTTCAGCAAGAGCGGGATCAAGCTCCACAGCCTTCATGGCAGATCGCTGGCCTTCTGCTGCTTCGTCGTCGATGCCTACAAACCGCCCGGTAAAGTAAGCATATGTGATCCCAACATATGCTTGGGCGAAACCCGGATCCAACTGAATTGCCTTGCGGAAATAGTCCAGAGCCTTTTGAGTATCCTCTTTCGTACGTTTGGCATGGTGATATCGGCCTCGCAAATAGAGCTGGTATGCCTCGTCACTTTCGGTGTACTTCTTAACTAATTTCTGTTCGTCGGCTCCGGAGAGTCTTAGCTGCAGTTTCTGCGCGATCTCGGTCGCAATATCGCGTTGCGTTGCGAGAAGTTCGGACAGTTTACGTTCGTATTGTTCTCCCCAAATGAGCTTTCTTGTCTTCGCGTCGATGAGGTCGACACTGATCGTCAGATTCTCCCCGCGTTGTACAAGGCGCCCGGACATCACCGCATCTACATCGAGTTCATTTGCAATAACGCCTACATCAGTCTCTTTCCCTTTATATCGGACCACCGAACTGACCGGGCTTACCTTCAAGTTCGGCAATTGCGAAAGTCGATAGATCAGCGTTTCGGGCAATCCGTCCGATAGGTATTCCGAATCCGCATCCCCGCTCCGGTTTTCAAAGGGAAGAACGGCGACGGAACGAATCTGACCACCTTCACCACTGTTGAGATATCGATAGCCGAAGAAGCCGGCGAGAGCGAGGATCGCGACTAGTACCGGTATGGCTATCAACCGTTTGTCGAAGGATCTCTTCGTCGCGGTATCGGCGGTTCCGGAGGGCAAAACCGCAGTCTGTTCGGTTGTATGTATCTGCGCACGCGTCGCGGCCTCGCCCGGCGGCGCCGCCTCATGCAGGATAGCCGTCGCGGGTTCGTCACCCGTTGTCGAGCCAGTTCCGGGACCGTAGAGCAGTTCGCTGCCGTCGTCAAGGCAAAAACTCAACGAATCGTCATTGTAATCCCTTCCGCATTCCGGGCATCTCTTCATAATTTCGGTAAGGCAGGATAACACTCAAGATAACACTATTTTGCCAAACCCCCGTTTTCTCCGAACTCTTATCGTCCTCAGCACCCCGCGCCCTTGGGATCGTCTCGTACCGGAACAAAGGTTCGCATCTTAACGCTCAAAGATTTACAATTGCCAAGATTCCGATAATTCTTAAATAGATTTTTTCGAAGGTATCTTATGAAATCAAAGATCTGTATAGGGCTCTTGTTGTTAAGCCATTACGTTATTCTTGGCCAGGTACAGACGACCGAAACGCCTTTGGCCCCTGCGATCCTCAAGGATTCGGGGGCATCGGCAAAGCGGGCGATTCGCCGGAATATTCCGCTAACGAATTCGATCGAAAAGGCTTATAGGGCCGGCACGAGAGATACCTCCGGCCGTCCCGGGGCGAAATATTGGCAGCTAGAAGCCGATTACTCTATAGATGCCAGTCTCGATCCCGAAACGCAAACTATCACTGGAAGCGAAACGATCTCACTTCATAACAATAGCCCTGACAGTCTTGACCGGATCGTCTTGCGGCTCGACCACAATATCTATCGGCCCCGCGTGCCTCGCGGCTTTTCCGTTCCGGCGGAATCTACCGATGGAATGGTTGTCAACCGAATTAAGATCAACGGCGTTGCAGTCGATCTGAAATTAAGCCCGCCAGGGCAACGTGGCCCGCAAGCACCGCCGGCGATCGAAAAAACATTTGTCGCTGGGTTAGATCAAACCGTGGCTACTGTAAATCTCGCGACACCGATCGAGCCTCGCAGTTTAGCAACCATTGAAATTGATTGGCGGACAAAACTACCCGGTGGCGAGGGTGGTCAGGGGCATCGAATGACTCAGCGTTGGGAAAGCAGACTTTTCCAACCGACTCAATGGTATCCGCGTTTGGCAAAATACGATGATCTACGTGGATGGGAAACAAATCTTTATCTCGGACCTTCGGAATTCTACAACAATTACGGAAAGTTTGATGTCAAGATCGAAGTTCCCGCCGGATGGCTCGTCAGTGGATCGGGCGTGCTGCAAAATGCCGGGGAAGTAGTCGCTCCCTTTGTTCGTGAACGCCTTGCTTCTGCCTTAAAGACCGACGAAGAAGTAATGATCGTTAAGGAAGACGAACGCGGAGTCGGCAAAGCACTATTGCCACGGGAAAAGAATGTTTGGCATTTCATCGCTGAAAAAGTCAACGATTTTGCCTGGGCGACCTCGAATGAATTTGTTTGGCGTAGCACAAGGGCGAACATTCCTACAAAGGGGTTTATTCCCATTCATATGTTCTACCTACCCGAAAGGGCTCGTTTCTTTGCAAACGCCGGAAAAAATTCCCGCCATGCTCTCGAGTTCTATTCTAAGCTCTTGATCCCGTATGCCTTTCCGCAACTGACCCTGCAGGATGGCCCAAGTGCCGGAATGGAATATCCGATGGTTATCAACTCAAATCAAGGAGCCGCCGATCACGAAACTTTTCATCAATGGATACCGATGATGGTTGGAACCAACGAAACACGTTACGGCTGGATGGACGAAGGGTTTAATCAATATTCGAATATTCTCTCGAATGCTGATGCCCGTGGGAGACCTTTTGACCTTGATCGTATGGGGCAGAGCTACGGCAGGATCAGCGGCAACGAAGACGAACCGATGATGATGTGGAACGCCAACTATGGCGGCAGTTTCTATGGTTTCCAAACTTACAACAAAGCACCGTTGATGTTTTCAATGCTGGGCGGAATCGTCGGTGACGACGCGATGAATGCGGCCATCAAGAAATATGTGGAAGCGTGGAAGTTCAAACATCCGTCGCCGTGGGATTTCACCTTCTTTATGAACAAGGAGCTTAGTCGTGACCTGAATTGGTTTTGGTATTACTGGCTCTTCACAACAGAGAGCGTTAACGGCTCGATCAAAGAGGTCGTTTCGCAAGGCGGCAAGACAAGAGTTAGAGTCCATCAAGCAGGCGAAATGCCCTCGCCCGTGGTGCTCAAAGTCGAATTTGCTGATGGCAGCGAAAAGATCAAAGTCATGCCGAACGCGAAAATGACTGATGATAAAACCGTGATCGTAAGATGGAACGAAGATGTCTGGTTCAACGGCGACCGCGATTTTCAAGCTGTGCTTGATTTTGGAAAGCGCAAGATCAGCCAAATTACTCTGGATCCGTTTGGAAGGTTCCCCGATTCGGACATTAAAGACAATGTTTGGACCAGCAAGAAAGTAGAATAGACATATTTCTCAAACGTCTATTCGGAGAGCCCGGCTCGCTTCACCAATTCCTTGATTCGCGGATCGTCTTGCCGGACGAGGCTGTCGAATGAGGCATTACCCCGGCTCTCGAGTAACGCATTACCGTCGTCGAGACAATACGCTCCGTATCGTCGTAACAATCTCGGCGGCAATCGGGGCAGCGTTTCATTACGTAGGCTTTGATTCCGTGACTGTTGCGGGGGATTATACACGCATTCTGTTTTGCGGAAAGACTCCCGCCCGGGTATGGTAGGCTCGTACCCTTAGATCGAGGAATACTATGGATCAAGAGATCGTACTTGTAGCCCGGTTAAAGGTGAAAGATGGCTCGGCGGACCGGGCGAAACAGGCTGCACTTGCCATCGTTGCAGACTCTCGAGCAGAGGAAGGCAATATTAATTACGACGTCCATCAGGCGATCGATGACCCGACCGTTTTCGTGTGGCACGAGACGTGGAAGAACAAAGCCGCGATTGACGAGCATTTCGAGACGCCCTTCTTCCAGCGATTCTTCGCGGTGGCGGGCGAACTCGCAGTGGAGCCTCCACAGATCACGTTGACGCGGATGATCAGCCAGATGTGATTGGCTTTGGGTCACGCAAGCGATCTATGATTTTGCATAGACTTGTGGGATCAGCTTTCCATTTCCATGCGGCGGCACAAGTCCGCAAAACGCGGATCACCTTGCAGCGGTCTAAACGCTGGGAGCCAGCGAATATATGGCAAGAAGCCGCTGCGCGTATCCATATCTTTTTCCAGCCAAACGAACGCCTGATCGCTATCTCCAAGTCCCGCATACACGACCGCAACATTTTGACCAATAGCCGATCGCTCAGCGTACCGTTGTTCCAGGTCTTTGATCACGGACATGGCTTCGCCGCGACGCCCCGCAGCCGCCAGGGCATAACCATACGTCGCAAGGGCATTACCTGACTTCTTCGCGAGATCGGCACCTTTCTGTGTTTCGCGAATGGCGTCGGCGTAACGCCCTTGTTCGATGTACGCCAAACCGAGAATGCTGTGTCCGAATGGAAAGGCGGGGTCGAATGCGATCGCCTTTCTCATCAGCTCGACAGCGGCACTGGCATCGTCAAGTGCAATGTATGTAACCCCGAGGTTGCCGGTGATCATGCCCGATAGGGGATCGAGTTCATATGCCCGTTTCGCTGGAGCAAGTGACTCCTCCAACCTTCCCGATTCGCGAAGGTAAAGGCTATACGAATGGTAAACGGGCGCGTAACTTGGATCGAGTTCTATTGCACGTTTGTAAGCTTTCTCGGCATCGCCCCAGTTCCATGATCGGTGAAGGGATAAGGCAAGCGAAGCATGTGCTTCCGCGAGGTGATCGTCTATCTCAAGCGCCCGTTTTGCATAGGCTTTAGCAAGCGGCAGCATCTCGCGCGATGGGGTTCCAGCGAAATTTTCGAGAAGGATATACGAATCCGACAGGCCTACATACGCAAGCGCGTAATTCGGATCGATATCTACGGCCGCCCGGAATTCTTCTATGGCCTTGTGCAGATCTTCTGCGGACCGTCTGTTCCAGAAATATCTGCCCTTAAGATATCGGCGGTAAGCATCCGGATCGGCCGTATCCTTTCGCTCCTTACCTTGATCGCGAATGGCTGAGAGTTGGGCTCCCAGTCTCTCTGCTACATCAAGAGATATCTCCCTTTCAAGCCCGACAAGATCGGCCGAATCTCGCTCGTACCGCTTACCCCACATTTGGTTTCCGTTTCCTGCATTGACCAATTCCAGGCTCAACGTTACTTTCTCACCCATCTGCGAAATACTGCCCAACAAGACCGACCTGACCGACAACTGTTTACCGATCATTTGCGGATCGGATGCCTTGCCCTTGAACGAAAAAACTGAACTTCTCGCTTTCACTGAAAGATCTGGGACCTTCGACAGGCTGTTGATCACGGATTCCGTCAGTCCGTCGGATAAATACTCGTTGTCGGCGTCATTCGTATTATTCTCGAAGGGCATCACGGCGATCGATCGACTATGCGCTTCGTTCGCAGTGCTGAAATGCCAAAATCCGAAGGCGACGCCGCCGATCAAAACCATGGCGAATAAAAAACTCGCGGCGGGTATGGAGCTTGCCCGACGGAATAGTCCTGCCAACCAACCGCCCGACTCGCGTGGCCTATCTGGTTGACTCGGCCGCTCTATCTCGAGGGTTAAGCCGCGGACCTTTTCAAACCGCACAAGATCGTCATGCATTTCGGCCGCGCTGGGGTATCGGTCTGACCTTTCCTTTTCCAGGGCACGCCCAACGATCTCCAAAAGCTCATCAGGAATGTCTCCAGTCTCTATTCGTAACGGCTCTTTAAGTAAGATCGCCGACATGACATCGCTTCGCGTTTCACCAGCGAACGGCAAAGACCCTGAAAGCATTTCAAACAGCACGACACCTAGGCTGAAAATATCCGTCTGCGTCGTGACGTCGACGCCTCGGATCTGCTCGGGAGACATGTAATCTGTAGTTCCAATGATCGTCCCCGGTGCGGTCTCTGACCGCCTGGATCTGGCTTTCCCGGCGAACTCCTCTGATATTTTCATGATCCCGAAGTCCAACACCTTCACTAGACCGTCGGGTCGGATCATGATGTTTTCCGGCTTGATATCGCGGTGAATTATCCCGGCGGTGTGGGCGGCTTCCAGAGCAGACGTTATTTGGATCGTAATGTCGATGACTTCGTCGACGGTCAGTCGCCTTTGGCCGAGTATTTCTCGCAGGGTTACGCCGGCGATGTACTCCGTGGCGATAAAATACGAACCGTCATAGTCCCCAACTTCATGGACGGTAATTATGTTTGGATGATTTAGTGATGAAGCGGCCTTCGCTTCCGACAAGAAACGTTCTAGGCGATTCGGGAATTCTCCGATCGTTTTGTCGAGAAACTTTACAGCAACGTCTCGTTCTAGTCGCGTATCGATGGCTCGATATACGGTAGCCATGCCGCCTCTGCCGATCTGAGCCACTATCTTGTAGTGTCCGATCTCAACGCCGGAAAGATCAGGTTGATCCTGGCCAAGCAGGAGGGCGGCGGCGATCGCATCGGGCGGCTCGTCTATTACGCTGTCGAAGGTGCCTTCAAAGCTCAGCAGAGCGTCAAGTTCCTTTCGAAGTTCCTCGTCCTCACCGCACGAATCGTGCAGGTAAGATTCCCGTTCGTCGGGAGATAGATCTAGAACTGCACAGTAGATCTCTTTAATTTTATCGTATCGATAAGGGTCCATTAGGGGCCGTTACTGCGGGACCATTGACTGGAACTAACCTACCGCCACTTCACGGAGGAGCCAACTCCGCGCGAACCGCCAGTCCCTTTTGACGGTTTCGGTTGAAACACTGAGTACTTCAGCGGTTTCTTCGTTCGTTAAGCCGGCGAAATACTTTAGTTCAACGACGCGGCTTGCCCGTTTGTCCAGCGTTGCCAGATCGGAAAGGGCAAGATCAAGCGCGACGATCTCGTCCGATCGTTTCGTGTCACCGATCGAGTTTTCGTTGAGGGTTACCTTCTGCCGGTCGCCGCCGCGTTTTTGAGAACCTTTAGAAACCGCGTAGTTGACGAGTATATGACGCATCGCTAAAGCGGCGACTCCGAAAAAATGGGCACGGTTCTTCCAATTCTGCTTCTCACGGCCCACTAGCTTCAGATAGGCCTCGTGTATCAATTCAGTGGTCTGAAACGTATGCTCCCGCTTCTGCGCTCTCATGTAACGCTTCGCCATTGCATGCAGTTCGTCGTAAACGAGCGGCATTAGTTCTTCCAGCTCGGCCTGAGAGCCATCGCCGAGTTGCCCTAGCAACAACGTCGCTCGATCATTGGTTTCCACGATTTAACAAATTATATCACCGGAACTAAATCCTAAACGAATGTTCCTGTTAGCCGAGAAATCTTGTTTACGTAGATAGAGGAACGAGTTTAGAAGAAATTCGGATCAGCACACTCGATTCTGCGCTTGTCCTACGAGTCCGTTCCTAACTTTTCAGATCAGGAGGAAATATGAATAACAGGATCTTTGCATGGCTGTGTTGGGCAGCAGCGATCGTCGTCCTGTCGATCGCGCCAAGCATTGCGTTAGAGGTAAAAGGTCAAGCCAAACAGAAGGTGATGTCCGTTCTTGAGAACAGACCGATCCCAGCAACCGAAACCGAAAGGATCAACGACATTGCCGCTATCGAGACGATCGTCCGCAATTACCTGCTGAAGAACCCCGTAGTTATACGCGAAGCCATGGAGGCTCTTCAAGCGCTGGAACTGAAAGAAAAGAGAGAGCGTGCGGCAGAAGCGATGAAGGAGCTCAAAAGCGAGATCCTATCGAATCCGGGCTCCCCGGTTGGCGGGAACGCCAATGGCGATATATCCATCGTCGTATTTTTTGACTACAACTGCGGGTACTGCAAGCAAACCCTTCCTCAACTTCAGACGGTTGTAGAAAAAGACCCTCAGGTCCGCATCGTCTTCAAGGAGTTGCCGGTCCTCGGGCCGCAGTCCTGGTTCGCCGCAAAGGCCGCCCTCGCAGCGGGACGCCAGGGAAAATACGTCGAGTTTCACCATGCCCTGATGACGGCTGAAGCCACAGACGAGAACGCGATCAAAAGTATCTCCAAGGCCCTCGGGATCGACTATTCCAGACTCCAAAAGGACATGGCTGATCCGCAAATCGACGAACAGATCAACCGAAATCAACGACTTGCGGGATCTCTCGATATCAGCGGCACGCCGGCTTACATAATTGGAGACCAGATAATTCCGGGCGCGATAGATGCAGCATCATTGGCGAACATCCTAGACGCGCAGCGCCAGGTTTTGGCAAGGACGGCTGCTATGAAAGCGGCTGCAAAGTAAAAGTAATTTGTGTCCCACGACTGAAAGTTACGGGGCTAGATAAACAGAGAGACAGGAGGAAAATATGGGCAAGATCTACAGAGCGATACTGCTGACACTATCGGCACTAACAATTTGCGCCATGGCGCAGAATAGCACCTATTCACAGGCAAAAGGAATGGACGTTACCGAGGTTCGTATTGCAGGGTCAGGTTCGCTCGTCCCCGAGATGATCTATCGCCAATCCGCGGCGAAATCATGGCAGGTCATCAGCGGCGGCCAGGTAAGGCAGACCTGTAACGAGACCGGCCGTGACGAATGGTCAGTCTATCTGGCCTGCGCCGAAAATGTAAGAGTAATGCTGAACCTTTTCAAGAAAGAACGAAGCATTATTGGAGCCGCCGGATCCACCCTTATTTCTCCCATCGCTAGTGCCAGCAATGCTCCGGTTGCGGCTTCACCGCCGAATACAACCCTCACCAGCGCAACCCGCTCGGGCGACACGACGCCGCGTCCATCACCTCTAACAATAAACGAGATGGAACACGTCATGCGATGGATATCGGTAAAAACAAGTGCCGCAAGACTTCCATTCTGCTGGAGACAGAGTTTCGGTAGAGGAGCCGGAACCCCGATGGCCTGTCAGCCGGGCTATAATCAGGAAACTGCCGGACTCTGTTCTCAACCATGTGGAAATGATGAAAGAGGAATCGCTACGTTCTGCTATAAAAATTGCCCTGCAGAATTTCGAGACGATGGGCTTTATTGTGGTAAACCGGCGGCGTATTCACGCGGTGCTGGCTATGTTATTTGGGATAGAGCAAAGTGTGAAAAAGAGAATCCACAGGGTTGCGAACAAGGGGGAGCTATATGGTACCCAAAATGCAGAGCTGGATTCAAAGGAGCCGTTACCCAGTGTACTGTCGTATGCCCGAGCGGATGGGAAGACATCGGTGTTTCCTGCAAAAAGCCTAGCCGGTTTAGGGATACAAAACCACTCACGGTATGTCCCAATGGTTTGGAGAAGAGTGGTGCACTATGTTATCCGGCCTGTCAGTCTGGAAGTGTCGCGGGCACCCAGGAAACGTATATCAATGCTGGGCCTCAGAACAAGTATAAAGGCGTCGGGCCGGTTTGCTGGCAGAATTGTCCAAGTCAACAAAATGTCGATTGTGGAGCGGGTTGTGCAACCACAAAGGGAGAATGTGCAAAATCTGTATTGACGATGACCTCAGCACCGATCATTGCCGCGGTGAAAATTGCAGCCTTGGTTGTTACGTTTGGCGGGTCTTCCGCCGCGACTGGTGGAGCCGCGGCCGCTCAGGCCGGAGGCAAGCTTGCCCTCCAGTCACCCAAGTTGGTTAAATTGGCCAAGCTTGCTGCCGATTTGCAGAGAATTTATAACGCAAACGAGAAAGCTATCAAGGCAGCTACAACGTCGATATCCGTACTAAATACCATCAAGTCTCAGACTGACCTTTTCGCTACGGAATTTGCGAATAATTTTGGCGATATGACATCGCCTGAAGTTGAAAAAGAGATAGACAGTAGATTTAGCAAGGAAGCAGCTTTAGAGATAAAGCGGCAGTGGGGTATCCGACACTTAGGACTGATGATGGAAGCAAATGGTATCGTAACGGCAAAGAATGTTATTGATATTGCCGGTACGGCAGATCCCACAGGACTCGTCGGGGTGGTTAGTGCTTTTATCAATCCACTCTGTAAGGACGACACGCCTTTTCCGAGGGTAAACGCAAAATATTGATGCCCCACCTCTCAGAGTTTGGTTCCGACGTCAGGTCACAGACTCGACGTCGGACTAGCTTGCAGGTATTCCTTTCGGCGCGAAAAGCTGCCACTTGGTACGAGTGTACGCGATCTGAAAGCCGTTTCGCTGTGCGTTCTTCTGCGATTGGCTGCCCGGAGCGGCGACGATCATCGCGTATCGGCAACCGAGGTCGGCGGCAAAGTTCAGCCGATCCGTAAGTAGAGCAGATTGGGCACCGCGACGACGGAACTCGGGCAAAGTACTCGCTCCCGCGAGCAAAGCAACATCGTCGTAAATAAGCAGAGAGCCCGTGCCAGCCGCTTTGCCATCTATCTCGGCGATATACGGAAATGCCCCGCGGGCGTTAGCGCTGATGCGGCCGAAATTACGGATAAACTCGCTAAGTTCTTCACCCTCATCAGCCCAACCCGCGGCCGCAGTTGCCGCCCACAAGTCGATCTCGTCGCTCGAAACTATACGAGTTATGACGGTTCGACCGTCCTCGACATCGATCCGGTCGTCTTCGTCGATCTCACGCACTAGGACGGTCGAATGCTCGATCGGGCGGTAATTGCGCTCGCCAAGAACGCCAAGCAGTTCGGGATCGGCAAGCGGCGAGACTTCGTGACAGACATCTGCTCCGCGTTCCGAAAAAAATCTCTCGATCTCGACTAGAACCTCATCCGTTCCGTCTCCGCAAACGCCTAGTCCGAACGTCTGCGTCAGCGGCGAGCCAATTCCATCGAACATCGCAAACGTTCCGCCTACGTCGATCCAGCACGCGCGGCTGTCGGGCTCCATGGCCGCTCGCGATTCAACAAACGCTGAGTTGGCTTGGGCTTCGGTGCTTTCGAGCCTGCGGGCGAGGGTGATATCGACAGGGATCATTGGGCCAGGAATAAGGTCACGATGCTGTATTCGTTCGGAGCCAATGGAGTGCAGCGTCGCGGTTTACAAAGAATTTCACGCGAACGCCACGCGACGCAGCGACAGTCTCGTACAGTTCGGTAAGTTCATCCGGCACAAAGCCCGGGATGTGAAAAGCCATCCACAGTTTCGGCACTGTCGCCGTTTTGAGCCCCGCGTCGATGACCTCGGAGGTCTGGAAGATGCCCTTCGGAAGCGTTCCTTCAACGAGCACACGGTTCGTCCGATGCTCCGCACAAAGTCGCCCGATCAATCCCCACAACTCGTTCCGAGTCTCGGAGTTGACGACCAGGCCTCGTCCCAGCTCGACATGAACGTGATCATCGCGAAACTCGACCGCGACATGCCCGTCATCAACAAGCGGCTGCAGCCAGATGGAATTTTGCGTCTCGACGCGATCCATATCTTTCTTGACGTTAGCTAAATTCTTACACACTCACCACGTTTGATGAACTGGCCGTCGCCTTGTTTGCCGGTGTGTTCGCCTTTGTCGATAACCACGCGGCCGCGGGAGAGGACGGTCTCCACCTTGCCCTTGATGGTCCAGCCTTCGTATGACGAGTAATCGACGTTCATGTGTTCGTGCTCGACGCCGAATTTCGTCTCGCCGTTCGGATCAAAAATGACGATATCCGCATCAGAACCGACCGCGATCGTGCCTTTTTTCGGGAACATCCCGAACATCTTCGCAGCGGCAGTCGATGTGAGTTCGACAAACCGATTGAGCGAGATGCGATTCTCTACCACGCCGCCGTCGTAGATCAGAGCAAGCCGATTCTCGACGCCCGGAGCTCCGTTCGGGATCTTTGTAAAATCACCAACACCAAGCTCTTTCTGCTCTTTCATGCAGAACGGGCAATGGTCGGTCGAGATCACCTGAAGATCGTCCATCTTGAGGCCTCTCCATAGGTCGGCGCAGTTGTGCTTTTCACGAAGCGGCGGGGTCATGACATACTTCGCCCCATCCCAGCCGTCGCCGTAATCATCGATGTTGTGAAATAAATACTGCGGACAAGTCTCAGCAAACGCCGGGATGCCGCGATCTCTGGCCTGCCTCACCTGATTCAAAGCATCCGTGCAAGAAAGGTGAACGATGTAAACGGGCGACTCTGCCATCTCAGCGATCGCAATTGCCCGATGAACTCCCTCAGCCTCGGCAATCGTCGGGCGTGTCAGTGCGTGATACTTCGGCGCCGTTCGCCCATCCGCCAAAAAGCGTTTGATGATCTCGTTGATGACGATGCCATTCTCGGCATGCATGCAAACCAGGCCACCGCGTTTCCCCGCAGCCGACATCGCACGAAAGATCGTCGCATCGTCGGCGAGAAACACGCCCGGATACGCCATGAATAGCTTGAACGACGAGATGCCTTCGTCGATCAGGCGGTACATCTCCTTCTCGTCGCCGTCCTCAAACTCGGTCGTGATCAGATGAAAACCGTAGTCGATGCAGGTCTTGCCCTCGGCCTTCTTGTGCCAATCGTCGACACCCGAAGTCATCGATTCGCCCTTCGTCTGCACAGCAAAATCGATGATCGTCGTAGTCCCGCCAAACGCCGCCGCGCGCGTTCCCGTAAAAAAATCGTCGCTCGACGATGTGCCGCCGAACGGCAGTTCCATATGCGTATGCGGATCGATCCCGCCAGGGATCACGAGCTTTCCAGCTGCATCGATAACAACATCGGCTTCGACATCAAGCGTCTTTCCGATAGTCGTCACCGTCTCGCCGTCAATAAAGATGTCGGCAACGTAATCGTCAACAGCAGTGACGATCCGGCCTGAATGGATGATTGTTCTCATATGCTCTGTTACCTGTCCAAATCTTCGATCATCGTCCCACGGAAAATTGACTGTCCGGCGATTGAAATGTAAAAAGCGTAGATCGCGAGAGCAAACACAAAAACATAAGTAGCAACCGTGGCTGGAAAGTATAGGCTAGACGTATGAAAGGTGAGCGGCATCACATATGTCAGGAAGAATCCAAGCCAAAACGCCAGCGTGCCAACTAACCCAAAGCGGTAAATAGCCAGGCACATACACGCCGCGTTAATGATCGCCGCAAAAATGTACGCCCAATGCTGGGTCAAGACGAAGATCAATCCCTGTATTCCGAAAGCTAAAACGAAAAGCAAAACGATGCTCGTTGACTTCTTTTTCGTCAGAATATAAAAACCGATCAGGAGAAAGAGCATTATAAATGCATTTGTAACTGAACTCGGCAAATTGTCGAGGAATGCTGAGATCATTCCCGCAACTCCGTTGATCGCCTTCAGATGATGATTGTCGCTAAGGATGCCTTCATTCCCCGTAGCCAGAGAAAACACTACCGAACCGACGAAAATCCCAAACGTGTGCCCCATCCCGAGTATTAGCCCGAAGAGAACATCACGTCCGATGAGAGGATCGCGGAGGTCTCCGCTGAGCAGACGGTTCCACGAGATCAGAAGTTCGGACCAATAACGTCGAACAAAAGGTTCGAGAGCCAGATACATCAAGCCTGTAAACAATGCAACAACAAGAGAGTACGCAAAAATATTATAAAAAATCGTAAGTTCGCCCCAAATGGTCGGAACATGGTCGGCGTAAATAAAGCTACGTGCGAAATAAAGCAGGAAAAGGAAGATCGTCAGCTTCAAAGCTCCACGCAGATCGCCGCGCCCAGCTTTCAAGTTTCGGCGGACAAGCAGAAGCGAGCCGCAAATTGCCGCAAAATGGATCAAGATAACCAGAAACACGCCCGCTTTTCGATAAATATTTTCGCTCTTCCTAGTTTCGGCTGCTTTTTCATTCCATGGCGCTACAACTTTGAAAAATACGGGTTTCCCGTTGAACGATGCGGCTTCGATCCGTAGCGTCACGTCCGGCAAGCTTGCCGAACTTCCAAGCCAAGATCGTTTTTGATCGGCAAAAACGGGCGGTGTGCGGCTAACTTTGGTTTCTTCGAATCGCGATCTATCCAATCCGGCTTCCGTAAAAAGCGACTCCCAGTCTGCTTCCCTTTCTACCAACTGGTCTGCTACCGCCGGTGGAACCGCTGCGAACTCGATGAGCCGACCGGTTGCATCGAGTTTGACATTGACCATATCCGCTACATCAAATGACGGATCGGAACTCGTTACTTTTTCCGTTTCTTTCGGTTCGAGATATTCAGGCGATTGGCGATAGAAAAAACTCAGTATTCTTGCTTGGCCCGAAGCGAGCGTCAGTCTTGTTTCTGAATGAGTCGTCCGGTTATTAACCAAGTTTGTATTCGCATACCCTATGAAATCTTCGTCTTCCTGAAAACCGTATACGGCATGGGCCGTCGGGTCACCGTAACCAAATTTTTCAACTATCGCACGGGACCTTTCAGCCAAGACCTCCCTTGGCTTCTCCGGCGGAACGATATTGAAGAATTTACTCACATGCTGTTGATAGCTGAAGAAAATAAAGATGGCGAAAAAGGCTAAAAGCACTCCCAGAGCCAACGAGGGTTTAAGTGCTCCCTTTTTTGGCGCGGCGGCGACCATTTCGGGGCTGGGAGTTTCGCCTGCCGCGATCGCCGCCTCGAGCGGATTTCCGCCGGGAAGCGATAGCGCAACATGCAACGCCGATATAGGCCGATCTTCAGGGGCTTTTTCAAGACAGCGATTGATCACCCTTTCCACGACAGGATCGATCCCGGCAACGATCGCCGACGGCTCCCTAGGCGTGGTCGTGGCGTGCTTTATCCTAAGTTCCTGAACCGATTCGCCTTCGAACGCCTGGGCTCCTGTAAAGATCTCGTAAAGGAGTAGCCCCAACGAATAGATGTCGCTTTGCTTAGTTAGTTCCTTGCCGTCAGCCTGTTCGGGCGACATGTAGGCAGGTGTTCCGACTCTCGCCTCAAATCCCTGGACTTCTGCTTCTAGCCCCGCGATGCCAAAGTCCGTTATCCTCGCCTCGCCCTTCGAATCGATAATGATATTCGCCGGTTTGAGGTCGCGGTGGAGTATCCCGGCCTTGTGGATCGCCGCGAGGCCCGTGCAGATCTGTCGTGAGACTTCAACAGCTCGGTCCGACGGAAATCTACCGATACGTTTGAGGAGCATCGACAGATCGTCACCGTCGATGTACTCCATTGTCAGGTAATACAGCCCTTCGGTCTCGCCGATGTCGAACACTCGGCAGACGTTCGGGTGCGACACCTGCCTAGCATTTCGCACCTCACCGCGAAACCGCCTCAGTAAGTCCTCGTTTTTCGCTAACTCTTCTGGAAGAAATTTGAGAGCGACGGTTTGTTCGAGTTCGAGATCTTCGGCCTTATAGACCTCGCCCATACCGCCTTTACCGATAAGCCCAACGATACGATAACGCCCCGCGAGAACGGTACCGGATACAAACCGAGCCCCACCGCCCGTGGTCGTCGTCATCGGCGTATTATTTCGCTTTGAGCCCGTTTCGAGCTTTGTTGGAGTGTCAGCTTGCGGGTCTGGGGGAAGCACCGCGGTCTCGTCAGGTTCGGACCGCAAGCTCAGACCACACGCCAGACAGTTGGAGACATCGTCGCTGATAGCGGCACTACACCGAGGACATTTGTTCATTCGATCAAATGAGTCTTCAAACCTCGAAGCACTTCCCTAATAATCAATTTAGCAGGCGCCGCGCCGTCCTTTCAGGACTACTGCGGCTGCAGTCCAAATCCCGCGATCTTGCCTTCCGCGTCAAAGACACACACGAGCATCAAGCCCATAGCATCCCAATCGATCCGGTAACGATACCGCGTCCCCTGCGGTCCTGCGACCTTGTCTATGAATGAAAACTGCTTGATAGGCCCGAAACCTTTTAGCTCGGCGATCATACGATCCTGTGCTTTTATCGCATCTTGTACGGCGGGTGTAAATCTACCGAGATCGGCCTTGTTATCAAGCACCTGCTCAAACAAGAGCTTCATTCCTGCCGTATGAGCAGGATCGGTATCGGGTGTCGGCCGACGTTTTAGATCGGGGTCGACGATGCCGGCGATGCCGTGCGCGATCACGCTTTGATTCGCCTGAGCGAGATTTGCGAATACGACAACGGCGAGTTTCTTCTCAGGAAAACGTGCAATGTGCGTCTTGAATCCCTGCCATGCGCCGCCATGTTCGATAATGCGATTGCCGTTTACCGAGCCGAACATCCAGCCGAAACCATATGGATGCGTCGTACCGTTGTTGAGCTTTACCGGAGTCCACATTGCATCATAGGACGGTTTTGAGAGCAGCTTGCCGCTCGCCAATCCGGCTTCCCATTTGATCATGTCAAGTGCGGTCAGATATAGGGCACCGTCGGCAGTCGTGTTCAGTCCCGGGGCGACCCATTCCTGGTTCTTCAGTTCGCCTTTGACGAGCGAATATCCGGCTGAGCGGTTCGGTACGATGTCGTGTTCGCTGATAACACGTGCGGTCGTCATCCCGAGCGGTCCGAAGACCTTTTCCCGCAAATAGTCGCCGTAGAACTTGCCGCTCAGCTTTCTTATGAGCACACCAAGAGTCATGTAACCCACATTGCTGTATGCCCAGGCGTCGCCCGGAGGTGTCGCGAGTTTCCCCGCTTGCAGCTTTTTGAATATCTCGGCCTCGGACCCGTCACGAGTCAGATCGAAATCCTGCGGATAATCGCCGAGACCGGACGTGTGCGTCAGCAGGTGCCGGATCGTTATCGCGTTCCATTCGGCCGGTATATCAGGCAGATGTTTCACGA
The DNA here is from genome assembly GCA_041940165.1 of Acidobacteriota bacterium. Lineage (GTDB taxonomy): Bacteria > Acidobacteriota > Blastocatellia > Pyrinomonadales > Pyrinomonadaceae > OLB17. The sequence continues at coordinate 127,900 of JBGTSR010000003.1, read as the reverse complement.
GCTTATCCTCGAGCGACAGTTTTCCTTCCTCGACCAGCAGCATCACCGCAAACGCCGTGAACTGCTTCCCGACTGAGCCAGACTGAAAGATCGTCTCGGGCTTGACCGGAACCTGATGCTCGACGTTGGACAGGCCGTAACCTTTCACAAGCACGGGGTTACCGTCGCTTACGATCGCGATCGAGACGCCCGGGATCTTTTGCCGATCCATCTCTTTCTTGACGAATTCGTCGACCGCGACGTTCTGCGCGGCGAGCGGCAGGTGGAACAGGACGAAGGCGATCAGTAGAATAGCTTTCCGCATATTATTTTCCGACCCTGACAAATGGCATTTCACGCATTCTCGAAGCACCAACGTACATCTTGTCGACCTTGCCCGCGGCGTCGCGCGTGAACCAGACGACAAAGTTCTGGGCCATAAAGTGATCCTTGTAAAGCGGCGTCATCGGGAATTTTGCGACCGGGCGGATGACGACGAACGGCTTATCTCCCTCGATGACCAAGTTGACGTTAGCCTGCGCCTCATCACTACGCCATTCGCCGGCGAGTTGAGCGAGTTCCGCCGTTGTCGGTGTCCATGCATTGTGGAGCGTAAACTTTGTAACGTCGCCGTTATTATTGCCTTCGCCGGAGATGGGCTTTCCGTCTTTATCGAAGGTAAATTTGATCCGAGTGCCGCCGAGCATAAAAGTATCTTCCGCGACGGGTCGCATGGGCTGGCCGTTGAACCTTAGCGTGCCGTTATCGAGAGCAAACCGGCCCGGAAATCGAGTCGTCTCGTTCCGCCATAAGCCGACAAACTTTTTCAGATGATCTTCGGAGAGGCTCACCGGCTGCGGTTGAGGCGTTGCCGCCGGGAAAGGGCCAAATATCTCATCCGTGATCGCTGCCGCCAATCCGCCGGCGCTCGGGCTGGTGCCGTTGCAAAGAACCGCGACGGAGACCTTCTGATCCGGATAGCGGGCGAGAAATGTTTGATAACCAGCCGTCGAACCGCCGTGCGAAACGTCACGCATTCCGCGATAGTCACCGACTTGCAGCCCGAGAGCGTATCCGATCCTTCGGCCGTCGTTTAGCAGACCTTGCGTTTCCAGGGCGTCAACGAGCGGCTTACCCATCGAAGCCGAATCGAGCATCGCATTCCACTTGAGCCAGTCGCCGGCGGTCGTGAGCATTCCGCCGTTGCCGTAAACGTCCATGATCGGCATGTTCAAGGCCCACGGAGCGTTCTGTCCCGCTCGCGAGTACCCTTGGGCCCGCCCTGGCACGAGCCGCCGATGGTCGTCACGCCAAGAACTGGACTTCATACCGAGCGGTTTGAAAAGACGCTCATCTACGAATGCCGGAAACTTTTGCTTTGCGACACGCTCAACGATCTCAGTGGCCAGCTGATAGCCGCTGTTCGAATACGAATACTCCGCACCGGGCCTGAAATCGAGGCCTTTTTGCCGATAGATAACATCAAGCGCAATAGCCTGCGTTACGACGCGGTCACCGCGGCCCGCTCCGGTCAAAGCCATCACCGAACCCCAGTCGCGAAGCCCAGCCGTGTGATTGAGCAAGTGCCTGATCGTCAGCGGCGAACCATAATCCGGCAGTTCGGGAATGAATTTCCTTACAGGGTCGTCGATCTTTAGCTTGCCTTCCTGCTCAAGCAGAACAAGGGCGGCCGCCGTAAACTGCTTCGCCACCGAACCCGATTCGAATATCGTCTGCGGCGTGTTGGCAATGTTGTGCTCCATCTCCGCAAGCCCAAACGCCTTTTCGAAGACGCTCTCGCCATTGAGCGAAACACCCGCGGCACAACCCGGAGCCGGCATCGTGACAGCCTTCGCCGCTTTCTCAAAAGCTCGCTCGGCGCCGGCAATGACCTTTTCCTTCGTCGGAACCTGCGCCAACGAGCTAAAGGTGCTCGCTGCGATGGAAAGGACGGCAAAAACGATCCTAAAATTCATGATCTTCTCCATTTACTTGACCCTGACAAACGGCATATCACGAATTCGTGCTTCGCCAACGTGCATTCCGGTGACCTTTCCGGACGCGTCCCGATCGAACCAAACGAGTTGTCCCGAACCGGTAAAGCAGTCTTTGTATAGCGGCCGCAGAGCGATGCGAGGCGAGTTTTTCAACGCCAGGAATACGTTAGTTCCCTCAACGACAAACTTCACCTTCGCTTCTGCATCGTCGCTGTACCATTCGCCCGCGAACGCGCCAAGGTCGTCCGCGGTCGGCTGCCATTCGGAGGTTGCTGTGAAGCGGATCGTGTCGTTGTTAGCCGTTGCGTCGAAAAATATCGGCTTTCCATTACTGTCGTTACTAAAAGTCAATTTGTTAGCCCCAGCCATCACCGAGCCGTCCGGCATAGACCGTATCGGCGTATTTCCAAACCGCAATTCGCCATTATTTATGCTGATCCGGGCGGCCGTCCTGTTGCGCTCATTCTTCCATAGGCCAACGTATTTCTCTGGCTGTTGGATGGGCGAGCTTTCCGAATTAGCCGCAGGCGAAGGCTCAGCGGGAAGTTCGAACACCTCATCTGCGATGCTGTAGGCTATGCCGTTCGCGTCCGGTGCGGTTCCGTTGCATAGAACCGCGATAGATACTTTTCGGTCCGGAAATCTGACTAATACGGTCCGGTATCCGGCAGTTGCTCCGCCATGCGAGATATTGCGTTGCCCTTTATACGAACCGTGCGTCAAACCGAGCGCGTAGCTTATCTTGTGCCCATTGTGCAACACACCTTGCGTTTCGAGGGCGTCGACAAGCCCGGCGTTCCAGGTCTTTGCATCGAGCATAGCGTTCCATTTCAACCAATCGCCGACGGTGGTGAGCATTCCGCCGCCGCCGTGCCCGGTCATCATAGGCATGTTCAGCCGCCACGGGCCTTCGCCGCTCTTGGAATATGCCTGAGCTCGTCCGGGCACGATCCTCTGAAAATCATCTCGATACGAACTGTTCTGCATTCCCGTCGGCTTTAGGAGTCGCTCGATGACAAAATCGGCAAATTTCTGCTTCGAGACTCGCTCAACTATCATCGCCGCGACCTGATAGCCGCTGTTCGAGTACGAATACTCGGCACCGGGCTTAAAATCCAGACCCTTCTGCCGAACCGCCGTATCAAATATCATTTGCTGCGTGACGATATGCTGCCCAGCACCGTCGCCGCTTAATGTCCGCACCGCGAACCAGTCGCGCATGCCCGAAGTATGATTGAGCATGTGCCTGATCGTCAGCGGCGAACCGTAATCCGGCAATTCCGGTATGTATTTCTTCACCGAATCGTCGATGCTGAGCTTCCCTTCCTGCTGAAGCAGGACCAACGCCGCCGCCGTGAATTGCTTCGCGACCGAACCTGATTCAAAGATCGTCTGCGGCGTGTTTGCAACGTTGTGCTCCATCTCCGCCAAGCCAAAGGCCTTCTCAAAAACGCTCTCCCCATTTAGCGAAACACCGACCGCACAACCCGGAGCCGGCATCGCGACAGCCTTCGCCACCTTATCAAAAGCGCGCTCGGCCCCGGCAACGACTTTTACCTTTTCAAGAGCCTGACCCCAACCTGCTGTACAGAAAACAGCCGCAATTAAAAGACTGATGCTTAGTTTCTTCATATTTATTGCCATCGAGCCCGCAAAGGTCACGGAGGAAGACTCTCGATTCGCGGTATCTCTGCGGCTAACAGGTCGCAAGGCCTTTATCGAGAGCTTCGACCAACCGATCGACCGTCTCAGGCGTTGTATTAAGCATCAGCCCGGTGCGGATGACGTTGCCGTACAATCCGCCCTTTCCGATGAGCACGCCGTGACGCTTGGTCTCTTCAAATACGCGTAAAACGGCCTCTGGGTTCGGTTCTTTTGTTTTGCGGTCTTTTACTAGTTCGACGCCGAGCATCAGGCCTTTGCCGCGAACGTCGCCGATGATCGAATGTTTCTCCTGAAGCTCAAGCATTCGCTGTTTTAGATAGTCGCCGACGACGCGGGCGTTTGTTAACAGGTCGTCTTCCTCGATGACATTGATCACCGCTAGGCCGACTGCACACGACACTGGATTTCCGCCGAAGGTCGAAAACGTAAGGCCTGGAAACGCATCGGCGACCTGAGGCGTCGCGATAGTCCAGCCGATCGGAACGCCGTTGCCCATGCCTTTTGCCGAGGTGATGATGTCCGGCTCAACGCCCCAGTGCTCGATGCCGAACCACTTATCGCCCGTTCGGCCCCAAGCGGCCTGTACCTCGTCCGAAATGAAGAGCCCGCCATGACGCCGTGCGATCTCAGCCACACGTGAGAAATACTCAGGCGGCGGAATGATAAACCCGCCGACGCCGAGTATCGTTTCCGCCATGAAGCCCGCGATGCTGCCGGTTGTCGTCGTGTTGATGATGTCCTCGACGTCGTCAGCGCACGCGACGCCGCACGACGGATATTCGAGCTTTAGCGGGCAACGGTAACAATACGGAGCCGGAGCGTGAACAATGCCCGGAACTTGCGACGCCACCGGCCGCCAAGTCTTGTGCCCGACCGAGGACAACGCCGTTGCCGAACGCCCGGCATACGAATGCCGCAGCACGATGATCTCCTGATTTCCCGTGGCGAGTTTTGCGGCGAGCACTGCCGTGTCGTCGGCCTCGGTGCCGCTGTTCGAGAAGAACGATTTCTTCAGATTCCCCGGCGTGATCTCAGCCAGCTTCTCAGCAAGATCGCTTTGCGGCTGATTGGCATATAGCGTGGAAGTATGAGCGATCGCATTCACCTGATCGATCCACGCCTTATTAATGCGCGGATTCGCATGGCCGAGACTGACGGTGAGCACGCCGCCGAAGCAATCAAGGTATTCGTTACCCTGATCGTCCCAGACCTTTTCGCCTTCGCCGCGAACCAGCGCTACTGGCTCCTGATAGTAATTCGCGACCGCCGGAAAGAGAAATTCCTTATGCTTTTCGATGGCGGTTTTCAGCGTTGATCTTTGTTCCTGTGGATTCATATGTTTGGTGGGCTCAAATTTTCTACTCGAGCCAAGGGTTTCGCAACGGCGTGACGTTTTCGATCGGTTCGGTCTTCAAACGCTCGATCTGGTAACCCAGCATTCCGTAAAGCTGATCGGTCTGTGGAGCATTGTCCCTCGCGACCGCATAGGCCGATAACGCTTCGTCTTTTTTCCCAAGCTTAAGATACTGATTGCCGAGCTCTAGAGAGACAAAGAACGCCTTAGGATCGATCGCAGCGGATTCCGTAAGCATTTCGATCGCCTTATCTATGTTTGGTTCTGAACCGTATATCTGGAATCCGGCCCGATAGTCAAGCAATTGGGCCCGCATCGACCGTATGTCAAATGTACCTCGAAATACAAACAGGTTGCCGAATCGGGCAACCGGTTCCGCTTCCCTGAAAGCCTTTTTGTCCCACCACAGAGCTGGCGATATTTCGTTGGCGCCCACAATAAACGTTCCCGTTGCCGAATCTGCCTCCCATTTGCCCTTGTCGCGTTCGGGATCCTTGCCGACGTAGTCGAGAGTTTTGGCCGGGTCATCGATCGGCGGCAGCAAGTAGAACGTGTAAGGCACTTCGCCAGCCGGTTTTAGATGCTCGTGATAGTAACGGATCGCCTCGGTCGAGCGTAGCGAAAGATCGACGCCCTCGTCATTGAAATATCGATGTCCGCCCGAAGGGCCGCCAACCGTCTCATTAAAATATTCCCACGGGCGCATTACCGGGATCGCCGACGCCAAGGCTACGACAACTGCGAGGGAAAGCGCTCCAACCCAGACGTACGAACTCGTCCTGACGGCTCGGTCTGCCACAAATGCGGCCAATATTGCCAGTGCTGGAAAAACGGGCAGGACATGCCGTACGCCACCGTAACTTGAGCCCCTGATGAGGAAGAACATGAACAACGCACAAAAAGCGAGCAAGGCAATGATCGGATGACGATGTTCCGCCGCAACCGCCCCGCTGACGAGGAGAGCAGCCCCTATCAAACTTAGCAACAACAGTCCGAGCGGAAGTTTGACGGCAATGATCCCAGGGGAATAGAACCAAGGGGCCTTGCTGTAGTATAGGTTTCCAAAGGCCATGACCGAATTAACTCTGCCCTCGGCTCCCGCCCGGATCGTGTCCGCTAATCCCCAAGTGTACGCTCGCGGAACGAGACGCGCATCGGCCATCAGGCTCAGTCCCCAACGATAGACCGGCGACTTCACGTCGCTGATCTTTTGAACAAGCGGCCTGTTAAATTGGTCATCGCTCGTCGTTCGGCTTTCGTGATAACTGAATAGGTATAGACCCCACAAAACGATCAGCGCCCCGAACGCGACTCCAAAAACATAGGCAAACCGCCGGACGAGTTCGCGGCCTCCCACTTTTCTGTCTGCAAAAACGGCCATTATCAGGCCGATGATCACGATCGCAATCAGGGTGATGACCGCGGAATGCTTTGAGCCCAGTGCTAAACCCGCCGCAAGTGTAGCTAAGGCAATGTCGAACAAACGCCACGAGCGGTAAGCCTGAACGGCCATAAGAACCGCCGTTCCGGACAGCAAGGCTACGGGCAGATCGGTCATAACGACGGGCAGATGTGCCGCAACCGTAGGATCGATCGCCAAAAACGTGATCGACGCGATCGCGATTATGCCGCCGAACACTCTCCAGACCGCAGCCGCAAATATGAGCAGTAGAATGCCGTCGAGGGCGAACATCGCCGTTCGGGCCCTCGTCTGCATCGCATCGGGATCGTTTTTGTTATAGACGTCATCTTCGACGAAGGATCGCTCATCGATCTTGTCTGCAAACGGACGGAACGGCGACAGGTTGTATCCCAACGCGGAGACATAAGCTCCGACCCAAAGTTTGGTCAGCGGCGGATGTTCGGGATTCAGACGAAAATCGCCTGTTTTGGCGTACGCGACCCCGGCACCAATATGATAGGCCTCGTCAAACGTAAAGCTGTCGAGGCTGGTAGCAATGCTTGAACGGACGATCGCCGCAACGATGATCGCTACGATCGCTACACCATAGATGATTCGCCGTCGCGTTTCCATGACCGTTCCTGTGTTTTTGGCTCAAAGATTAATTTGATGGCCTGAATCTCGCGACGCCTTTTCGGAGCGACTCGTATTTGGCGAGCCGAACAGCGTCGAAGGGCCTGGTCGAATTCGAAACCCCAGATAATAGATAGTTCGCGTCGCGAAGTTCGATGATCGCCTTTGCTCGCGAAACAGATCCCGCAGCCGAGACCAAAGCGTCCGACGCTTTCGTACCCGACTCTGGTGTTCCACCGGTGCCATTCGTTCGGACAAAATCCAGATCTTTCGCTGCCTGTTCGACGCTAACGTCAAACGCTCGATAGAACTCGGCATCAGCCTCTTCGTACCGCTTGAGCTTTATCAGAATGCGGCCTTTGTCGGTCACGACGCCCTGCACCTTTGCCGCGGCGGCCTGCATCTCAGCGTCGCCAACCGGATACTTACCGGCGTCGAGCGAATTCAAGGTCTTGAGCGCGGCCTCATACTCGCCGTTGTCAGAGAGCGAGCGCGCGGCGGCACGAACCTCCGAAGCGAGTTCGAACTGATTCAGCGGCCCGGCCTGTCCGTTTGCCGGAATAGCATAAGCGATCGCAAGAGCGATAACGCCAAAAAGCTTTGTAAAACGCAACTCGATCATCTCAAATATATACGCGATCAAAGTTCATCGACGGTCAGCTTGATATCCGCGTATCTCCACGCCTTCTCGTACTGCTTTCGAACGTCCGCCGCCTCAGCTTTTTTCCCTTGAATATCGAGAGCGGTCATCAACCCGAAGAGCGACCGTCCGTTGCCCGGATTCCGGCGAAGGTCTTCGCGAAAAGCCTTCTCTGCCTCGGCGTTCTGTCCATAGCGTAGAAGAGCGCCGCCGAGATTCTCTCTCAGGGGCGAGATCGACAACGGCGGTTCCGAATACGACAGTGTGTCTTCAGCGGCGACAGCCTTGGCCAGTGCCTCGACCTCAGCCTTCTTATCTCCCCGCGAACGGGCGATCGCCGCGACGATCCGCTGGTCGTCGATAGTCCAAAGTGCCGACGAATCGGGCTTCAGGTTCGCCCGTTCGGCTTCGGCCTTTGCGGTGTCGCCTTTCGCGGCATGCGCCATCGCTCGAGCAAAAGCCCAGCCGACAATCGTCGCCGGACGGCTGTCAGCCGCCGGAACCGGAGCTTTGAGTATGTCATCCCAACGCTTGAACCGGACCCAATAACGCGGTCGCTGGTCAGTGTAGCGAGGTGCGTAAAAGCCGAACTTTCGGTCCAGCGAGTTTGAGACCATTGCCCAATTGCCCTGCATCGCATACGAGAACAGCAGGAAGTTCAAGACATGATTGTAATGCCAGAGCCGAAACTCCTCCGACAGCGTATCGGTCGGCATTTTTGCGGTCTGTTCGTTAGACTCGACAGACTGCTGAAAGTTTCCGGTCCGCACGTAGATGTGCGCCGGCATGTGGACAAGATGCCCGAAAGACGGTGTGAATATCTTCAATCCCCGGAGCGCATCCGCCGCAGCCAAAGCCCTCTCCGGCTGGAATGATTCCTCGACGGCATGAATGTATATATGCGTCAGGCCGAGGTGTTTTGGATGCAGCTTCAGGCCGGCTTCGGTAACGTCGATCAACTCCTGCCAGCGTCCGATCGGTTTGCCGTCTTTGGTCCAGTTGTCATAGCCCGCCGCGTAAAAAATGCTGAGTCCGTAGAGCGCCGCGGCATCCGCGTCCTTTGGCGCGGCGTCATAGATCGGTTTCATCGCCTCACGATAAGCTTCTTCGGAGGCTTTTCGGTTGTAACCCGCTTCATCAGGTAGAAGCTTCGAGAGAGCCTCGATATACGGCCGGTCCGTCGCCGGAGCGGGCATCGACATCGCCGTTTTTATAGCATCGCGAGCCTCGTTTAGTCGCTTGGTGTCAGTCGAATTTCCGCCGCCTGTTCCGCGCGGATAAGCGGCGATCGCAACGCCCCAATAAGCCATCGCGAGCTTCGGATCCAACTCGGCAGCTCGCTTGAACGATCTGACTGCGTCACCATCATTAAACGCGTAGTACAGCGTCAATCCCTGATCGAAATACGCCTGCGCCTGCTTGTTCGAGGTAGCCACTTTGCGGTGCGTTATCGCATCGGTCGTGACGAGAGCGATCGGCTTCTCGGCCGCGGCAGTTTGTGGGGCATTGTGGTCTGCGTGCTGGGCGAACACCGTTGCCGCGATCGCAGCGATCAGCAGGACATTTACGATAATTTGATGCTTCATCCTAACGCTTACGGAGTGTGTCTAGTAAAGGTTTCCCTCTCGTTTCGTTCCGGTGTGGTCAACGTAAACGACTTTCAATTCCGTGTAAAAATCGAGGGACGTCGAGCCTTGTTCACGCGGGCCGATACCTGTTGCTTTGACGCCGCCGAACGGGATGTGTGCCTCGCCGCCGGTCGTCGCCGAATTGACGTGCGTCATTCCGGTCTCGATCTCGTTGATAAAGCGGTAGATATCGTTCGCGTCATTCGAAAAGACGGACGATGACAGCCCATATTCTGAATCATTCGCCACCGCAAGGGCTTCGTCGAGGTCTCTAACGCGAAGAACGGAAAGCACCGGGCCGAAGATCTCTTCGCGGGCGATCCGCATGTCGGGCGTAACGCGATCGAATACCGTCGGTTCGACGAAGTAACCGTTCTCAAGCTTCTCGCCCGTCGCACGCTTACCGCCGCAGAGCAATTCGGCTCCGTCCTCGCGGCCGATGTCGATGTATTTGAGCACCGTATTAAATTGGCTTTCGTCCACCGACGGACCGACATCCGTCTCGACATCAAAGCCATCGCCTAGCCGCAAACTCTTTGCCCGCTCGACGATCTTTTCGACGAACGCATCCGCGATCGTATCAGCGACCACAGCCCGCGAGGTCGCCGTGCATCGCTGTCCGGTCGAACCGAAAGCTCCCTGCGCCGTGTGCTCGACGGCGAGGTCGAGATCGCAATTTTCGAGCACGACGACGGGATTCTTACCGCCCATTTCGGCCTGAAACGGAATGCCCCGCCGCGCCGCGCGTTCGTACATCTTGAACCCGATCTCGCTCGACCCTGTGAACGAGATCGCACGCACTGCCGGATGATCGACGATCGCATTTCCGGCTTCCGAGCCCGCTCCGAGCACGAGATTGATAACGCCTCGCGGACATCCCGCCTCGACAAAGATCTCGGTGAGCTTGACCGCAGTCGCCGGCGTGATCGACGCGGGCTTGAAAACGACCGTATTGCCCGCAACCAACGCTGGAGCGATCTTCCAAACCGGTATTGCAACCGGAAAATTCCACGGTGTGATGCAGGCCACGACGCCGTGCGGCTCCTTGATCGTGTAGGCAAAATTCGAGGGCAGTTCACTCGGGATGGTCTCGCCATTCATTCGACGCGATTCGCCGGCGCAGAATTCCACCACATTGATCGCACGCGTCAGTTCCCCGCGCGCCTCGGCGATAGTTTTTCCTTCTTCGTGCGTGATCAGCCGGGCGAGTTCTTCTTTTTGGTCCTCCATTAGCCGTGCGGCTTTGGCGACGATCCGTCCGCGGACCGGTGCGGGCGTGTTTTTCCAGTCGCGAAACGCTCCATAGGCCGATTCGACGGCCTTGACGGCTTCGTCGGCCGTGCACATTTCGGCTTCGCCGATCACGTCGCGGGTGTTCGCCGGATTGATGTTCGGCAGCGTGCGTCCCGAAACGCTCTCGACCCATTTTCCGCCGAAGAAACTTCGATATCTCGTCATAAGTCTTTGTTACACGTATATTAGTATCAAATCCGATGAGCAACAACATTCGCGAATTGCTGGCCGAGCGGGCCGAAGAGTTTGGAGAGAAAGAGTTTCTCGTCTCGGCGACGGACGACCTGCGATGGAGCTACGTCGAGTTTGAGAAAATAGTAAACAGCACTGCCGCTTTCCTTCGCGATCAGGGCATCGCCAAAGGCGACGTTGTTAGTCTGCTGCTGCCGAACTCGCCCGAGTACGTCATCGCATATTTTGCATGCTGGCAGATCGGCGCTATTGCGGGACCGATAAACTCGCTGCTCAAAGCGGAGGAGATCGCTTGGGCGGTCGAGAATTCCCAAAGCAAGCTCGTCCTGTCAGAACCGCATGCGTTAGCGGGCGGTCAGTTGGACGCCGTCCGCGATCGCGTTCCCATTTTGACGAACTGGCTGCCCGCTGACTCGAGCACTTCTGACGTTCCTGGGATCGACATCGCTCCTGACGATGAAGCGATAATCATCTACACCTCAGGCACGACCGGAAAGCCCAAAGGCTGCCTGCTCACCCACGGAAATCTCATCGCAAATGCGCGTCAGATCACGGAATGGATGGGTTTCGGCCCTGGCGATCGGCTGCTGACCGTAATGCCGCTATTTCACATGAACGCTGTTGCGGTCACTACGATGACACCGCTTTATGCCGGCGGAACAAGCGTCGTCGCACCGCGATTCTCGGCTTCGAAATTCTGGGATTGGATCGAAAAATATAAGATCACCTCATTCGGCTCGGTCGCTACGATGCTCTCAATGCTGCTGGAACGCCGGCATCTTGCCGGCGATGCTGAGACCCGGAACACCGTGCGGTTCGCCATGTGCGGCTCGGCACCGGTGCCGGCCGAGGTGATGAAACGTTTCGAAGAAACGTTCGGCTTCCTCGTCATCGAGGGCTACGGCCTCTCAGAATCGACCTGCCGCTCGACGTTCAATCCACCCGACGAACGCCGACGTCCCGGCTCCTGCGGAATGCCCATCGGCAACGAAATGAGAGTCGTGGATGAAAACGACGAAGACGTACCCAACGGCGAACTCGGCGAGATCGTGCTCCGCGGGCCGAATATCCTAAAAGGCTATTTCAACAACCCCGAGGCGACCGAAAAGGCGTTCGCGGGCGGCTGGTTTCACACCGGCGACATCGGCTACCGCGACGAGGATGGCTTTTTCTACATCGCCGACCGCAAATCCGACATGATCATCCGCGGCGGTGAGAATATCTACCCTCGTGAGATCGACGACCTGCTCTATACACACCCCGCCGTCGCTGCCGCCGCCGTCATCGGTGTGCCGGACGAACTCTACGGCGAAGACGTCGCCGCATTCATCGTCCTAAAGGATGGTTACATCAGCTCCCCTCCTTACGAAGGAGGGGTGGACGCCGCTTCGGCGGACGGGGTGGTTCTCTCCGTGGCGAACATCACGCCGAACGACATCATCGACTTCTGCAAACAGCACCTCGCCGATTACAAATGCCCGAAAAAAGTCTATTTTCTCGACGAGATCCCCAAAGGCCCGACCGGAAAGCTGCTAAAACGCGAACTCGCCCGCTTGATCAACGATCGATAAACTCCGCGCCGCTCTGCCGGCAACGATCGACGGTGAGTTTCAGCACATCGGGCCGCGAATAATGTCCGGTCGGGTCAAAATTTTGCCGTTCCTCGCGGACGCGGGCGTGTTCGAGCGTGGCGACGACGACTTGCTCGGTGGCGTCGAGAGGTTCAACGATCCATTTGCCATCAGGCCCGGCGATGCAGGAGCCGCCGTTTGCCGGGAATTCGGGAGCGTTTTTGCGAAGAACGTCCGTCCCGTGGATTTCAGCCGGAAACGCATCGCGGCTCATCAGCCCCGAGACCGACGCGACAAACGAACGCGATTCCAGCGCTATAAAGCGAGTGATATCCTCGGTGTTTCGCCGGCTGCCCGGCCACACGGCCACGTGCAGGTCCTCGCCCTGTGCGTAAAGCGCGGTGCGAGCGAGCGGCATCCAATTTTCCCAGCAGTTGAGTCCGCCGACGGTAAATGGCCCAAGCGTGTACGTCCGCAACCCGTTACCGTCGCCGATCGCCCAAGTCATGCGTTCGTCGTACGTCGGCATCAGTTTTCGGTGGACCGAACCGATAACGCCCTCGGCGTCGATGTAAACGAGCGACGCATAGACACTCTCGCCCCGATCCGACGGGCGTTCGAGAACGCCGAGATAGACGGCAATTCTCTTTTCAGCGGCGAGCTTTTGCACGCGTTCGAGATCGCCGCGTTCCATACAAGCTGCCTGATTTATATATTCAGCGTGAAAACGCTTATGAAATGTGGAGTTGAATGCCGTCTCTTTCGAATACTCGATCCAGAACGGATAACCGGGGACGAGACACTCGCCAAAAGCGACGAGCTGAGCGCCTTGGCCCCCAGCATCCGCGATCGCATCGCAGACCTTGGCGAGCGTCTTTTCGCGGTCTAACCAGACAGGCTCGATCTGGGCAAGGGCGATAGTCAGGCTGTCGTGCATCACCGCGCCATTTCGGCTTCGGCCGCGATATAGCCAAAGCTCGCCCACTGATTTCCGGCGAGTATCTTGCGAAAGATGTTCATCGCCCTGACGCTATCGCCGTTGTAGTAATACCAGTTGCCGAGCCCGTAACCGAGCGAAGCGTTGCCGAGCGTTTCAGCCTTTTCGCCGATCGAGTCGAGCAGCATCTCGGGCTTGACCTCGTTGCGATAGAGCCGGAGCAGCTTCAGATAATCCTCGTTCTCGATCACCTCAAAATCGCCGTCGATCGGATCCAGCAGACGCTGAGCATCCACGGGCTTAGTCGCCCGCCGAAGTGCCATGTAATACCAGTGGCTCGTCGCCGCGAGCATGTCCTTGTTCTTCGAGACCTTAATCGCCTCTTTGTACGCATCGATGGCCCTCTTCCAGTCGCGTTTCAGGTAATACGCGAGGCCGAGGTGGTACCAAATGTTCGATTGCAGTGTGCTCGTCGGAATATTCTGCGGATTTGGCAGGCCGTCCGGCTCGACTTCGTCCGGTTTTCCTTTAACGAGTTTTGCTGCCTTCTCAAAGTCCTTGATCGCGTCGTCAAAACACCTGAGGGTGATATATCGATGGCCTCGATGGCGGTACATCCGGGCGTCGCTGGGAAACTTGCTGATCCCGATCGTCAGCGATTCGACCGCGTCTTTGTACTTGCCCAGATAGCCCTTTCGCCGCGCGTACCAGATCAGATTGTCGGCCGTCGGCTCGTTCGCGTAGGTCCGGGCCGCAAGCTCCAGCTTTTTGGAATGCTCGAACGCGACCGCGTTGGTCAACGCCGGCTCGACCTCTTTCGCCGATTCGAGGCAAGGCTGGGCAAAAGACGGAGTAACTAAAACGACGATGATCGCCGCGAGTACACTCAAATGTTTCATGACACGGATTCTAGCAGAAACGGATCTAGCGTCGGAATGAGCCGAATATTGCATCACCGTTTAGTTTGCGTGAGAATTACACTATGACCACAAACAAGTTCGAATATCTGCTTCCGGAGGAGCTGTCTGCCTCTTTAGCGGCCGAGGTGATGGCGTGGCGCTCGGCTGATCGCATCGGCAAGATCTGGGCAAAAGACGCCTCCGTCTGGACCGGCAGCGACGAGGACAAATGGCTCGGCTGGCTGCACGTGATCGGCGAACAACTCGCCCTGACCTCGGACTACGAAAAACTGACGGCTGATGCCGCTGGATTCGACGATGTGCTGCTGATGGGCATGGGCGGCTCATCGCTGTGCCCCGAGGTGCTGGCGATCACGTTCGGCAAAACGAACTTTTGCATACTCGATTCGACCGTTCCGGCCCAAGTGAAAACGGTCGAGGAGAAACTCGATCTTGAAAGAACGCTCTTCATCGTTGCCAGCAAATCGGGTTCGACGCTGGAACCTAATTGTTTCAAACAGTATTTCTTCGAACGCCTCGCCGACAAGGTCGGCCGTGAAAATGCTGGCAAACAGTTCATCGCGATCACGGATCCGGGCTCGAAGATGGAACAGATCGCCCGCGACGAAGGCTTTCGACATATCTTCTACGGCAAGCCCGAGGTCGGCGGCCGTTTTTCGGCACTTTCCGCATTCGGGATGACGGCCGCAGCGTCGATGGGGCTCGATACGCATGACTTTTTATCGCGTGCGAATGATATGGCTGCGGCGTGCCGTGAGAGTGATCCGGAGCAGAACCCAGGTGCGTTGCTCGGCCTCATTCTCGGACTGTGTCATAAACACGGCCGCGACAAACTCACGATCTTTACCGACGAAGCGATCTACGATCTCGGAGCGTGGCTCGAACAGCTTATCGCCGAATCGACCGGTAAGAACGGCGTCGCGATTATCCCAGTAGACCGCGAAAAGCCGATCCTCGCCGATCGTTACACTGACGACCGCGTCTTCGCGTTCCTCTCGGAAGGCGAGAACGAGGATCTTAGAACTTTGTCGAAACAGGTCGAGGCTTACGGACATCCGACCCTGCGGATCGAGCTTGAGAGCATCGAAACGCTCGGCCAGGAATTCTTCCGCTGGGAATTCGCCACCGCCGTCGCCGGTGCGGTGATGGGCATCAACCCGTTCGACCAGCCCGATGTCGAATCGGCAAAGATCGAGGCCCGCAAGCTGACCGACAAGTACGAAGAAACTGGAGAACTGCCCGGCGAAGAGCCGTTTTTCGAGCAAGACGGCATCGCACTTTACACTTCGCCCGGATATGCCGGAAAGCTATTTGGCACAGCCCCCGATCGCAGTCTTGGCTCACTTCTACAGGCCCACATCGATCAGATCTCGCCCGGCGACTACTTTGCCGTGCTCGGCTACATTGAGATGAACGATGCGAACGAAAAGACTCTGACGGCGATCCGCGAAAAGGTGCTCGATCAAAAGGCGGTGGCAACATGTCTGGGCCTCGGCCCGCGATTCCTCCACTCGACCGGCCAGGCGTACAAAGGCGGTGCGAACAACGGCGTCTTTCTGCAGATCACGAGCGATGACGCGCTGGATCTGCCGGTTCCCGGCCAGAAGTATACGTTCGGCGTCGTGAAAGCGGCCCAGGCACGCGGCGATTTTCAGGTTCTACTAGACCGTGATCGCCGTGCTCTTAGAATTCACCTCAATGCCGATGTTGCGAGCAGCCTCGAGAAGATCCTCGCAGCTCTTTGAAAACTAGTCACTAATAACTGCCCACCATCTACTGGATAAAAGGGCAAAGCGTTTGGGGTCTGATCTATTGACCGAATTTCAGCAGATGGGTCTGTATCTGCTGCTGGTCGATCGTGGCGTCGAGGCGTCCGCCGCCGACCGAGGCCGGAGCGATCAGAGTCTCGATATGCGTAACGCGCTCGGCGGAAACCATCGGCCTCGCGGTCGTCAGCTGGTAGGACAACGGCGAATTTGCCTGATTCCAAACTCTTGCGACGACGCCCCGTTCGATGCCGTCTTCGGCCGGCTTGAGCGCCCAGAGCAGGACGTTCGGATCTGAGATATTGAGGAATGAATATGTCCCGGCTGGATATGTCCTGTTTCTCGTTCCGGTGCCTTCGATCAGTCCGGTGACGAATGGATTCTGGTGTTCGAGCGACATTTTCATCGCCCGTGTCTGGTCAAATCCGGAATGCGATTGCAGTGCGAACCGCTGCAAGAAGTAGGTATCGCCTCCCTGATTCAGGATGCCGAGATTCGAACCGCTAGTCTGTCCTCCGACAAGGATGTTCAATTGCGGCCTTGTGGTATCCAAAATGTTCTGC
This sequence comes from Acidobacteriota bacterium, assembly GCA_041940165.1. Taxonomy (GTDB): domain Bacteria; phylum Acidobacteriota; class Blastocatellia; order Pyrinomonadales; family Pyrinomonadaceae; genus OLB17. The sequence continues at coordinate 111,360 of JBGTSR010000003.1, read as the reverse complement.
TCGCTGTCGCCGTATCGCATGAAGTAGTTGTCCCAGTTCGACACGGTCACGCCCATGTTCGACGCATTGCTGATATCGGCGAAATGGTTCATCGTCAGCCAGTCGTAACGGGCGTTTCGCGGTGAATAATGGCCGCCGGCGGTGAGCAATTTCGCTTTGATAACGGCGCCGACCTCTTCGTGCCACATCTCGGGTGAGCTGATATCGAAGGAATAATTCCAGGTCGGCGTGCCCGAGAAATTCTGCGTGATCTCGTTGGCGATATCGATGCGGTCGATGTCGCGATAGAGAGTCACGCGAGTGTTGTGGCGAAACGGACTCGTCGACGATGCGAGCAGTGTAACGCTGACCGGCCCCGCACTCTCGACCGTGACTGTTCCTGTGCCGTTGCCGCCGAGGTCGTTGATGGTCTTGCCCTCGATAGTTCTTACGAGCTGGCGATTCCCGCGGGTTTTGTCGATCAGGCTGTTGATGGCTCCGTCGGGAGCAAGGGTTAGGCGATACCGGTCGTTCTCCATCGTCGAACCGTTGACCGTGGCTGCTATCGGATTCGTCGTATCGACGCCGTTCCTGATCTCGTAAACACGATAACCGGCCGACGGGACATCGCGGGCCAGGATCCTGAGAAAGGTCTTGCCGCCGATTCGTACGGTCTGCGACGGAGCTTCCTGGCCGGTCGCAACATCGAACGCTCTTCCCTTTCGCATGTGTGCGGGGAGTTCAAGGTCGGCATAGTCGGTCCGCGTCCAACCGAGCGGATTGAACACGAGATGCCGAAGCTCGCTTCCGGTCCTCGATATTCGGCGGCCGAGAGCGGCCTTCGCGTCAAAGTACAGCCGGTCGACGTAGCTCGTTATCTCTTTTTCGACCGAACGGCTCCAGTCGGCGCGGCGAGTTCGCGGGATCGGGCCGTCCGCGGTCCAGTCGTGCTCGAAGTAGAGGCCGAAGTTGAGCATCGCTTTATCGCGTTCGGCGATGCGGCTCGCCATGAACGCGGGATCGTCGAGGGATACGAACGTCGCCATCGCTTCGGCCGCCCGCAGCTTTTCCGCGGCACGCTTGATCCGGGCCGATACCTCGGGCATCGATGCAACGAGCAGGTCCCAGTCGTTACCGAACGCGGCAGCAAATGTTTCCAGCCCGGCACCGTGCTGGGCTTCGAAATCGCGGAAGAAATCTTCCTGATTCGATACGATGATGCGGCGGTTGGCGTTCGAATTCTGCTGGGCGACGGTCACGAAGCTGTCGCTCAGGTACTGCAGATCGTCCCATCCGCTGCCGAATGCTCCGATCACCGGATATGGATACCTCTGCGAGAATCCCGCGTTGTTCTCGGCAAACAGGATCGACTGCATTGGATCAAATGCCTCAGCATAGCCGCCGAACATCTGATTGCTCGTCATCACCGACTGCCACTTCATCAGCATGCGGCTATTGTCACGGCCGCCGCTGTAATAGATCTCGCGGTCGCGGGCGTTGAGCCCGGGAATGTCCGTGGCACAATTGCAGACGCCTTTCCAGCTGTATTTCGCTCCAGAGCCTGCCCAGAGCGAAGTGAGGCCGAGCGGCAGCGTTTGATTCTCCATCGCAACGGCTACGGGGAATTTAACGTTGTGCCGGCGCTCGATCAGGCCTGGATAGAGCATTCCGCGAAGAACCGTCTCGGCCGGGGCTCCGCCCTGAATTAGTACGAGCGGATTCAACGCGACGCTCATGTGCCCGTCGCGGATGCGCGAGAGAAAGCGTTCAAACTGTTGCGGCGTCCTATGTCGTTCGTACTCCCACATCCACAGGCTGCCGTCGCAGCTCCATCGCATCTGCGTGTCGGACGGATTCGACTGTGTCGCGTCCATCTTGTTCAGGTAATAGTCGATCATCGTCAGAAACGCCTGACGGTATGCGACATCATCGGCCACCCAGAAATAATCCGTGTGGTCGTCCGGCGCGATATAGAAGCGCTTTTGCGCGTGTAGATAGGGTACGAAAGAGAAAGCCACCGCGACCAAGAGCGTGGCCAATACATACCTGCGAATGAAGTTAGATCTCATAAAGCCTTATGCCCATGCCAGTGCGCAATTCTGGCCAACCCTTGTGAAAACGCTGATTTTCGCTCGATTTCCAGCCCGTGGGCTTCTTCGCGTGCCTTCGTCAAAAAGGTATAATCAACACAGGCCGAGGCTCGTATGCAGAAAGAGAATTATCTAGACCCACACGCGCCTGAAAGCGAGCTAACCGTCGAAAAGCCGAGATCGCGAAAAAAGAGGGTCTTTCTTTCGATCCAAGCGGTGATGTTCCTCGCGGGTCTGACACTGCTTACGATCCTGATCTACCGGATCGGCTGGGATAAGATCCTCGCCTCTCTCTCGGCCGTCGGCTGGGGCTTCGCAGCCATTCTCGCGCTCAACGTGACACGCCATCTCTGCCGCGCCGCGAGCCTTTTCATCTCGATCGAACCGGCCCACCGAACGGCAGGATATTGGAATGTCGTAGCTGCTCGATTCGGCGGCGAGGCGGTGAATTTCTTCTCGTTCGCGGGGCCGTTCCTGGGCGACGCGACGAAGGCCGTACTGTTGAAACGAGATCTGCCGCTTACTCACGGTGCGTCAGCCGTGATCATCGACAACATTCTCTATTATTTGTCGGTGATCTTGATGATCCTGATCGGCGTTGCCACGCTGGTGACGATCTTCGGCTATGGCGGTGCGGGTGTTGCAAACGCCTTGATCGTGATCGTCGCATTTTCGGTTGTCGGGCTAACTGGTCTTATTCTGGCGATCAAGCACCGCGTCACGCCGCTTTCGTGGGTCATCAAGTTCCTTGCAGCCCGAAACCGCGCGCCGGGGCTTCTGCTGCGCAAGCAAGAGGGTATCCTGAACGTCGAAAACAACGTTTTCCGCTTTTATCACGACAGACGCGGTGATTTTTTCAAGGTCTTCGGAATCAGCCTGGCGGTGCACGTGTTCAGCGTCGTCGAGGTATTTCTCGCTCTTCGATTCCTGGGCCATCAGGCGTCGGCGTCGACAGCGTTTATCATCGAGAGCCTGACGAAGGTGATCAACGTGACATTCAGCTTCGTACCTGGAACGATAGGCGTTTACGAGGGCGGAAACGGAGTGATCCTTGAGATGCTCGGCTACACTGTCGCGGCCGGAGTTGCTCTCGCACTTGTCCGGCGCGGAGCGATCCTTTTCTCAACGACCGTAGGGCTGGTCATCTTGGTCTGGCGCGGTGCGACCCGAAGCGCAAAGAAACTCGCCGGCAACGATGAATAAGGCTATCGGGCCTCAGTGATCTCAGTAATAACGCGGCCCGGAAAGCGATAGAACCCGCGAGCCTTGAGATCGGAGTCAGGCTCATTCTTTTCATCTATCTTGCCCATCAGCCTCATGAGCGTTGGCATCATGCTCAAGCTGTCGTAAGGTTTCTCGACTACGAGGCCTCTGGGAATTCCGGTTCGAGAACCGCCTGCTACCATAAACACAGAGTTGCTTGATACCCGTAGGAATGAGCCGTGATTGCCGCCCGGATTAAATCCGCGGACGTCAAAATTCCAATGGTCATTAGCAACGATCTGCAGATCGGTCTTGGTGAGATCTCGCTGGCGTTGCCGAAACTCCCTTGTGTGGAGTGTGTCCGCCGCAGTCTCTTTGGCCGCCGGCACGGCGTGGATCTGCAGCTGCTCGTTGGCCGCGATCAGTCCGATCGAATACTTGGTCCGGTGGATCGCCTCCATCCATTCCTGCTCCGAGTGCCATTCGCCGAACCATGCGGCTCTTCGCGACAATGGCACGGCGAGCTCGTCATCCTCGTAGTATCGCAGGGGAAATCCGGGGCCTATCTCGACCTCTTCGAAGGTGGTGCGTCCGGCAGCATCCTGCTTGAGTCCTCTTACGGGTACGTAGCGATAGCTCCTTTGTCCATCAGCTCCTTTTCGAACGAGGATCAACGCCTGATGATCTCTTCCGCCAAAGAGCCATACCGGATCCTCGGTCAGAGCCTCGCGGTCCCGAAACGCCGACGGAAATGATCCGCGGTCGACGGTGACGGCGACAAAATCGACGGGGCGATTGCTAACGCCTCGCTGCACGTTATTCTTCACCCGCTGTTCGTGCAGCAGATCGAAGTAGTTCACACGCACAAAGCTGCGTTCGAGGTCTAACTTGCCGCTCGCATCGAGGACGAGGCCTTCGCGGCCGGGACCGACGACATAGTTCTGAAGCTGGTAGAGCGAATTTGGTTCACCCATCGCGCCCGGAGCGATCACATCGGCGATCTCGATCTTTTTCAAGTTAGATCTCGATCGGTCCAGAGCCAGCAGCCTCGACAGCGATGCAATGTATCTCCGGTATTCATCGCCTTCCTTCAGGTCGAGCTGATTGAGCGCGTATCTTCGCAGCCAAGCCTTGTCATCGCCGGCTGCCTTGTCCGCCTCTGTAAATTTCCGTTTAGATCGCTCAACATCGTCCTTCTCGACAGCCGCGCGGCGAGCCAGTGCGTCAAGTTCGCTCGACATTTCGCTGACGATCCTACGCCAGTTCGTTCGATTCGAATCGATCACTTCAAAGAAAGCCTCGGTAGCCGCCCGTTTTACCTCGGGCTTGAGAGAGCGCATCTTCAGCTGCTGCAGCAGAATATGCAGGACATTCAGATCGCTGTTCCTGAGGTGCAGCGAAGACCGTTCGTTCCCGTCAAAATCGAGAAGCGCCGTAGGATATTCAGAGGTTTGGCCGCGAAGGTAGAACGAGTGGTCGGACTTCGTCTTGATCACAGGCACAAAGGGATAGACACCCTTTAACGAATAATCGAGCATCAATCGGCGTTTGGTTACGACGTGATGCCCTCCGCCCGCCTCGCTACCGAGCATGTCGACCAGGTTGTAACCTTGACTGTAGGTCGTTTCATCTGAATTAAACCCATGGTCAGAAACCAACACTAATGCAGTCTCGTCGGCTCGGCTCGACGCGGTGATGGCAGCCCACATCCCGCCGATGAGTTTGTCGAGATCTTTGAGTGCGTTCAGTCGCGAAAGGGTATCGTTGTTGTGGTGAGAGACATGGTCGAATGAGACGTCATAGTAGTCGAAAAAATCAATATCCGGCCGTTTCACGAGCTTTCCAAGTATGTCACGCTCGGCCTGATCGACCGTCACCTTTCTAAAATTCAGACCGATGGTCCATTCGTCTATGAAATCACGAACAGTTCCCGGGTAAAGATTGACCACGCCGCTTGCCAGTACTTCCCAATTATTGCCTCTTTGATAGAGCTGCTGGCTCGTATACCGGCGTTCGTAGGCGAAAGCGTCGGCAAGGATCGGGATCCCGAGTTGGTCCATGACCTCGACAGCCGGCATGTCCGCCTTTTTCCAGAGGCCGTAATCGACGTAATAGGGGATGAAGTTCAGATAATCGTACGCCCGCCCGGTGTAGCGGTCGTATTCCACGTTACCCTTTATTTGCTGTGGCTGTCCTGTATCGAGTTGCCCCCACGACGGCCCGGAGAGGCTAGTCCCGCGCGTGTAGAAATTAGGTACGCGCGTGCCGTTCTTATAAAAGACCTCTTCGATCCATGGGAGGACCGACTTACCGGTAGCCGGGTCCTTTTCCCGGACAAAGCGGTCAACGTAATGAGTCGGCAGGCCGTCGATCTTTATCTGGACAAGTCGTTTCACGCCCTGTCCATTTGCCTGTGGAGCAAACGGAAAAAATATCGCAAGCGCTACAAGAAAAGAGAGTACGGATCCGAAGAATTTCATTCGAGTAAAACAAGACGAGATCAATTCATCCCGATGGCGGCAACTGTCTTTGCGTCGCGAACCGACATTCTCTGCCCTTCCTGCAGGGCGAGTCTGAGATACTCAGCCGAGGCAGTCCGCCATTCCTCGGCATTGTCGGTTCGCTCGTAAATAGCGAGCAGCTCTTTTTTTGCAGATTCGCTGTTTATCCTGTAAAGGGCACGCAGGCAGAGCTTTTGAATGGACGTATCACTGCTGACCGAAAAGAGCTTTGACAACGCTTTAACGGTCTTTGATCCGACCGGTTCTCCGTTGGCCGCTACGAACTCGAGAGACCTACGCACCTCTTCCGGCTGGCCGTCGATCACGGGGTCGGATGATCGGGCGGCGACCTCGCGCAAAAAGCGCTCGTGATGATCGAGTTGGCGGCGGCGGTCAAGCTCGGCCATACGCTCAGGCGTCGAGGTCTCGCGGTGCGTATAGAGCCCGAACGTCAAAAACCGGCCGAGTGAATGCAATGCGCGCACCTTGCCCGAGTGCGTAAATCGCGACATCTCTTCGCGGCGATCGTCATCGATCTTCTTCGGCAACCCCGTGGGATCGCTCGCATACGCCATCAGGTTCTTGTACTGTGCCTTTGCTATCCTCGCTTCAATATCCGCATCATTCTGAAGCGGATTTAGCGTTGCCGACTCGATCCTCTCGGTCATCTCACGCTTTAATCCGGGATCGAGCGAGTCTTCCAGTGCAATAAAAAGCTTCAGCTGGGAATACGACCTCAGACGCGAGGCCTGATTGAGGTCGGCACCTCGACGTCCGGTAACGAAATCATAAACGAACCTTCCGAGAAAGAACGGCAGCCCGCCAAACTTTGAGAGTGACAATACATTCCCCGTGAGGTCGTTGAGCACTCGCCGTGACATCTCGCGACGCCTCGGATTGTCGTTGTTCCTGAAATCGATCAGGATGATGGGCACCTTCGGATGGTCCAATCCATAAAGGGCCAGAGGTATCAGCGTCCTGGGATGCGCATTTGGAGTTTCAGGGTCGACTTCGCGGTCTTCAGAATCGTACCATCGCACCTCCGAATAGCCCTTCCAATTTGCAAGGGACTTGTCGGTCCAGGGATTTTTGATATTGAGGAAGCGGCGGTCAAAGGCCTTGCCCTTGTTCGCCTTCAGGTCGGACGCCGCGACCCAGAGCATCGCCTGCCTCATCGAGCCGTCCGGCATAACGAGCGGATCAAAATACAAGCCCTGGCGTTCAGCATACTGCCTAAGCAGTTCCCAGTTATGCCCGCGATAATCACGAGTGATCGATGTCTCCTTGTTATAGATCCGCTCGAGGTTCTCGGACTGCATGAACGAACCAAGCGGCTTCTCGGTCAGAAATAGCCGCGCCTGGATGTCCTTCATTTCCTGATCGGAAAGGAGTTTCTCGCCCTCGATCTCCTGATAGAGCGAAATCAGGGCCGCCGCGGCGGCGATGCCCGTATGACGGTAATTCTGTTGATTTTGCCTATATTGAAGCGTCGAAGCCTTAAGCGCGACGCCGACATCCTCAAATACCAGACGCTTGAAGACCGCCCAGAAGACCTTGTCCCAATGGCTCTGCCGAGGCGAATTCATATCGAGGATCGGCGGCGGCGGTTCGTTGCCGACCTTGTCTTTGTTGACAGTGCGCCTGTATAGAAAAGGAATGAAAGCCGAAAGTTTTTGCTTGAACGTCGGATCTGTATGCGTGAGCATCCACAAATATCTGAGCCTGTCGTTCTCCGGAATGTCGTCGCCGAGCGTATCACGAAGCACGCTGACGAGCGGGATCTCGTCGTCAGGGCCCTGCATTGGACCGTCGAAGATCTCTTTGCGGCTGAAGATCGTTATCAACTCGGAGCCTCCAGCAACCTTGGTCTTTTCCGCCCGGAAGGCTGTCTGAAGCCTCTCGCGATCGACATCCTGACCCGTTTGACCCAACGAGAAAACGGGGAGCAGCACCGCAACCATTGCGGCGTACGCCAACCAAACGACGAAGTGCGACTTCAATTTCGGTATTGATGAAATTCGAATCAACAAGATCGATCTGTATTCGTTGCGGCTATGGAAGCGAGCAGCCGCCCAATCCGCGTCCAATTTATGAGCTAACTAGGTCGTCTGATGCCGTCAAGCCTAGAAACGTTCGTTCAAATGCGGTCAAACGGTCATCCGTGTCCTGAGTTCGGTCATCGCGACCACCGCCCCGACGCCGAGCGCGTTCAGCAGCAAGATATGCACAAAACCGCCTTTCCCGATCAGCACCAGTACAAGCCAGGTCGTCAAAAGTGCGATGGCAATGAGCTTTAGGATCAGCATTTGTCTTCCCACCTCGAGCCGCGAAACATCTTTGTAATGTAGCACGTTAACTGCAGCGTTGCCTATCTTTTGACACTCGTTATCCCAATCAGATAACCTTCGATCACATGCCCGCAAACGGCGATTTTTATGATCGCCGGTGCGATCTTTTTCCGGAGCGACACTCGATCTTGGCGTCTGAACACCTTCCTATTACCACCGCAGCGACGTCGCCCCAGTCTTTCTCTGAAGGACTATGGTTTGCACAAAAAACTAGTGTCGCCGCGTTGATACTCGCACTTTTTATGGTCGTTGGCTTTGGCCTGCGTGTTAACCAACTCGGCACCGAGAGTTTAGGTGAAGACGAGTTGAACAAGCTCGAAACCGTCCGCGAATATCGAGAGAATGGCCTTTCCGGAAAGAACGGCGAGCACCCTTTTTTAATGAAAGGGCTGCAAACGCTCAGCGTCAGCACGTCCGAAACTCTCAACGCCGCTCTCGGAACGTCGATCTCGCCGGAAGCGGCTCTTAGGTTTCCGATCGCGTTATTCGGAACCTTCACAGCGCTGTTCATCTTTCTGCTCATTCGCGAGTTGTTCGGCTCCAGCATCGGGCTCGTATCGGCCATCTTCTGGACGGTCGAGCCGATGGCAATAGGCTTTGACCGGGTCGCAAAGGAAGACAGCCTGGTGCTGTTCTTCTTTTTGGTCGCCAGCTACCTCTGGGTCCGCGGGCAGACCGAGGCTGAATCCGGTAATGAGAAATGGCCGCGTTACGCCTGGGGAGCGGGAGCGGCCTTCTCCGCCCTGATGGCCTCGAAATACTACCCGCATCTGCTCGCGATCCTCGCGGGATACTATCTTGTCTTCCAGTACATTCCAGCGACGAAATGGCGGATGGAAACTAAGCGTTGGCTGGCGTTTCTAACTGTCATGGGCTTTGCTTTTTTGGTGCTGAATCCCACCATAGTTCTGCCCGAGACATGGCGTGAAATGCTCAAGTTTTCGACCGAAAATCGTATCGGGCACGACAGCTACGAATTCCTTGGCGAACTGCATACGAACAAGATGTCGGCGTGGCTAAACGGTGTCCCGTGGACCTTTTATTACGTTTTCATCGCCGTCAAAACGTCACTTCCGATCCTCCTGTTGCTGCTCGTCGGACTTCCGCTAATGTTTCTTCGCCGAATGGGCGATGGCCGCTTCTTTGTTTTCTTTTGGGCCTTCTTCTGGTTTCTGCCGTTTACGTTCCTGGGCGGCAAATTCACGCGCTATTTCACGTTCGTCGAGCCGCTAATACTCATCGTCGCGGCTACGGCATTCTATTTTTGTGCGACGTGGATAACCGAGAAGCTGACCGCAAACCGTTCGCTGCAAGGGTTACTGCAAGCGGCGTTTCTGGTCGCGATCATCGGCACTCAGCTGACAAATGCCCTTTCGGTCGCACCGCACTACAGGATGTTCACGAACATTATCGGCGGTGGCTCGGCAAACGCTGGCCAGCATTTTCCACACGACGAATTTTACGACGCTGCGAGCCTCGAGACATTGCAAGCGATCGCTGCCGAGGCGCGGCAGGGTGTGATCGTGGCCTGTGAAACTCCGGGCCTCTTCGAATACTATTCCCGAAGGATCGGCCGACCCGACCTAAGGATCATCTCTCTCTCCGACCCGAAAGCGGTCCTCGAGATGGGCCCCGACGATCTTGTCGTGCTGACGGAGGGCCGCAGGTACCGAAGCAATTCAGCCTACTTTGCTTACCTGAAGGCTTCGGGACCCGAGCCAGTGAAGGTGTTCTTAGATGATGCAGTCGCGGCGAGGATAGTCAAGCTAGACAAAATTCGCGCTGCCGAGATCAAAAAGCTGGCCGGCGAACCTCATTCGTAATTCAAGGCCTCGACAGCGTCGAGGCGTGCCGCTCTGAGCCCGGGATACAGCGCTCCGACAATGCCGCTGACGACGCCGACGATCACGATCGTTGCGACCGTAGCCGGTTCGACGACAACTGTAAGAGTAGTGGAGTTGTCGAGGATCAGCTTCAATACGTAGGTAGCTGCGATCCCAAACAACACCCCGCCGAAGCTTATGACGATCGCCTCCTGAACGATCGTCCAGCCGATCGCAAGATTCGACATGCCGAGCGATTTCAAAACGCCGATCTGACGCGTTCGCTCGGTCACGGTCGTGTACATCGTTAGCAGGATGATCAAACCACTGATCACCGCCGCGACCCCAATAACGACATCGAGGAATACGTTCAAAGCAGGAATTCCCTGCATATAAAGTTCTTCCAACTCGCTCGTTCGTATGAGTTGATTGCCCGGCAGAGCCTTGTCGAGGTTAGCGCCGACCTCGTCTATGTTCGCTCCGGGTGCGACCTTGATGAGGAATGCCGAGGCCTTCCCTTCGGATGCAAGCTGCCTTTGCATCGTCGAAAGCGGGATCTTGATCCGAGCACCCGCGCTCGGCTCGTATGTGCCGACGATCGTGAAATCGCGTTCATAGATCTGAAATTTATCCCCAACTTTGAGTTTTCGCCGTTCGATCCATGCGGCGTCGGACATCATCTCGTCCGCACCTTCGTTAAACGCTCGACCCTCGACGATCTGCAGCCCCGCGATCGAAGCGTATTCGTCGAAATTTACACCGTCGATCAGCCGGTTCCCGGTCAGTCCGTCCGTCGCCTGAACGCTCTTTTGCGCTATCGGGATCGCTTTCGCGACGCCTTCGACACGCTCGATATCAGGCCGCATCGAGACCGGCACTCTAAGCTCGGTGCCGCTGATGCCCCAGCTTCCCGCAGCGAGGAACATTATCTCAGCCCCGACGTTCTTGTCACGATTTGCTCGCTCGCGAAAGCTTCCATTCGCCAGCCCGACGGTAAAGACTATCAGCAGAATGCCGATGCCGATGCCGACAATACTGACAGCTGTCCTCGCGGGGCGGTGGAGCAGATTGGAGAACACAAGACTCGTCATCCGTACGTTGGCTCTGGAGCCAAAGCCCGAATATTAACAAACGAGACTGCATCTAGCCAGTTTGACTCAGAAAAGGAATAGGCCCGCTGTCTAAACGATGCGGGCCCAATAGATCCATTTTTTGAGAAACTAAACCGGGTCGGTCATCGCGCTCATCCTGAGCGTTACTTCTTCCCATATCTCGTCAAAATCGTCTTCCGAGAGTCCGAACTTTCGAATGTCGCCGTTAGCCATAAAATCTGCCGGGTCTTCGAAATTGATGCGATTCTTAACGAAGTCATCCGCCGTCTTTAGAACATGTGCGAGCGCAACGCCGGCTGTCGTCTTATCGGGCTCGTGATGGTACCTGATCATGTGGCAGACAGGTCCCGGCAGCTTCCACGCGACGCCGGCGGCGGCACCGAGTTCCGCATGGTCGAAGCCGAGGACCCGACGCTCGATGACCGAGATATCGCCGACCTCTTCACCACTCTTGAGCAGATCGGCGTAGAAAGGAGCGTCGGCCCGAAGCAGTATCAGCTTGCCGACATCATGCAGCAGCCCACAGCTAAACGCCTCATCACCGCCGCGAAGCTTCGCTTTGCGGCAGATCGTGCTCGCGGTCAATGCAACGGCCAGCGAGTGTATCCAGATCGCACGCCCTGTCGGGGAATCGAGAATTCGGCGACCGAATGCGTCGCTCACTCCGCAAACGAGAAGCTGCTCATTGATCGCGGTATTTCCGACGATCGTCACGGCTTCAGTCAGATTGGTGATCGTGCCGTGAATCGCGTAGATCGGACAATTCGCAAGGCTGAGTATCCGCGACGAGATCACGGGGTCGAGACTGATCGCATCGGCAATTTTTGCCGCCGAAACGTTCATGTCCGACACAAGCGTCGAAATACGCAAAATACTCGACGGGAGGGGCGGCAAGCCCGTCTTGACCAGATTCTCGACAGAAAAATATGCTAGATCGACTTCATTTAACATCAGAAAGGCGGGAAGGAGACGAAAATTCCGTTCTTCCTATCGGCAACCTGGGAATAAAACTTAAGGAAAATTTTCGCAAAATTTAAGCGAACGCCTCAAGATATTTTACGCCCGAGCCGGTATTGAAGATCACTACCGAATCGCCCTCGCTAACTTCCCCGCTTTCGCAAAGCTTTCGCAGTGCAGGCAAGCAGGCGGCCCCTTCAGGCGCGGTAAAGATACCTGTCGCCGCGCCGATCTCTTTGACCGCGGCAACCAGTTCTGCGTCAGTCACCGTAACCGCCGTTCCGTCTGAGGCTCGTAATGCCTCGAGGATAAGAAAATCGCCGATCGCCTTCGGAACGCGAAGGCCCGACGCCACGGTTGCCGCATTCTCGAATTCGTCGGCGAATCTCGACCCGTCGTGGAATGCTCGTACGATCGGCGCACACGTGTCCGCCTGCACACTCACCATTCGCGGCCGTTTCGAATCGATCCAGCCCATCTGTTCCATCTCGTCAAAGGCCTTCCACATGCCGATCAGCCCCGTCCCGCCGCCGGTCGGATAGAGGATGACGTCCGGCAGCTTCCAATCCATCTGCTCGGCGAGTTCATAGCCCATCGTCTTTTTGCCCTCGACGCGGTACGGCTCTTTGAGCGTCGAGACGTCGAACCATCCCTCGGCTTCCTTGCGCTCAGCGACGATCTTGCCGCAATCCGTGATCAGTCCGTCGACGAGCGTCACATTTGCACCGGATTGCTCGCACTCGACAATGTTGGCCCGCGGAGTGTCGGACGGCATGAAAATGAACGCCTCCATTCCCGCCGCTGCTGCGTAAGCTGCCATGGCTCCGGCCGCGTTTCCCGCAGAAGGAACCGCGACCTTCTTGACGCCGAGTTCCTTCGCCATCGAGATCGCGGCGGTCATTCCTCGAGCTTTGAATGACTGAGTCGGATTCTGACCTTCGTCCTTGATGTGCAGATCGAGTTTTACCGGAAGCGCGTCGGCCAGTCGTCCCGCCCGGAATAGCGGCGTCCAGCCTTCGCCCAGCGTAACGACGTTCGCATCGTCGACGACTGGAAGTACCTCGCGGTATCGCCACAGCGAGGCCTCGCGATTCTCAAGCGATTCACGCGTCAGCGTCTTCGATACAGCGTCGAGGTCGTACTTGACGAGCAGCGGCTTGCCGCATTCGATACAAAGATTCTGAAGGACGTTAGGCTCGTGCCTCAGCCCGCATAACGCACAAGCTAAATGGGTGACGTTCATAAGATCTACCTAGTTCCGACGCATTGCCTCCGCAGGGTCGAGCCGCGAAGCCTTCATAGCCGGATAAAATCCTGCGAGCAGGCCAACCAATACCGACGCTCCAAATCCCGCGGCGATAGCCCAGAACGGAACGGCGGCCGGAAAACTAATGATAGTCCGAACGGCAAACGCAAGAAAGAGCCCCGCCGCGATTCCGATAATACCGCCGAGCCCAGTGAGTGTAATCGCTTCGAGAAGAAACTGACTTAGAATACCGCCCCGCGTTGCCCCAAGTGCCCGGCGGATACCGATCTCCGGTGTGCGCTCCTTGACAGAAACCAACATGATGTTCATAACGCCGACACCGCCGACAAATAAACTCGCGAGGGCGATCGGTACGACCACGACCCCAAGCCCGCTAATCACATCGTCAACAAGTTCGAAGACTTGCTCCGAACGGTTCACACCGAAATTATTTGCATCAGACGACGTTAGTCCGCGCCGCTGCCGCAGTAGAAAAGTCACCTCGTCTGTCACTTCATCGACGCGACCGTTCGGAGCCCGAACCGCGATCAGCGTCTCTTCGATCTCGGGATAGAATTTTTCGGCAGTCTCGAAAGGTATGTAGATGGTGCGCTCATCGAGTTCGTCGCTGCCGATGACGCCCTCGCCAGTCGATTGGCCAAGAACGCCGATCACCCGGAATAATTTCCCGTCGATCTTGACATCTTGCCCTAGCGGGTCGAGTTCCTCGAACACCTGCTTTGCAATGCCAAAACCGATGACAGCGACCGAGGCCCTCGATCGTCTCTCGCCTTCTGTAAAGAACCGGCCTCGCTCGATGGGTATGTTTATCACCGCCGGGTAATTTTCCCAAACGCCAAGGATCAGGGGATTGATACCTTCGCGCGAGCGAGCGGTCACTTTAGGGATGTCCGCTGACGGCCCATAGCTGCCGCGAACCTTTTGCGGAGAAACAGCTTGCGGCGAGCTGAGTTCCGAAACAGCTATCGCATCCTCAAGTGTAAAATCCTTTCGCTGGCGTTCCTCCGCCGTCGGCTGCTGAAGCGAAGGCCCGATCCGCGCCTGCTTGGTGAAATAGATCACATTCGGGGCGCTCTTGTCGGACGCCTCTTGAACCCGCTGTGATAGGCCGGTAAGCACCGCTCCCACCAACGCTACGACGGCAGTTCCGACTACTACCCCGGTCAACGTAAGCCCCGAGCGCAGCTTGTTGCTGCGGATCGAGTCAACGACCGTTTGCCATGTGTCAGATATATGTTGGATATTCACCGTTATTTATGATCCAGCGATCACTCCGACCGAAGCGCCTCTATCGGGTCTAGTGCCGCGGCCTGTCGTGCCGGAACTACGCCAAAAATAATCCCGACCGCGCATGATACCCCAATGGCCAATGCTACTGCCCACAGCGGAAGCGACAACGGTAGTCCTGTTGCCCACGCCAGAGCCCAAACAATGCCTCCAGCCGCAATAATGCCCCAAATACCGCCGATTACCGTTAACGTGGTCGTCTCGATGAGAAATTGAATTAGAATGTCGCTGCGTCTCGCCCCAACAGCCATTCTGATACCGATCTCACGCGTCCTTTCAGTTACCGATGCCAGCATCATGTTCATGACGACAATACCGCCGACAAAAAGTGCGATCGCAGTTAACGGAAAAACGATCGTCCCTACAATGCCCGTTAAATTGGCGGAAAATGCCTGGATACTCTTTGCAGTGACGACGCTAAAGTCATCTTCCTTGTCCGTTCCAACCGTCTTTCGCCGAATGCGGATCGCTACGCGGACGCGTTCCTCAACCTCTTCGAGCGTCATTTTGTCTGTGTCTTTGGCCTTCGCCAGAATTGCAAGCGAACGCGACCTCGCACCGAAAACTCGTGTGAAAGTACCGAGCGGTATCTGAACAAAACCGTCCTGCGATGACCCAAATACGGAACCCCGCGGTTCCGCGACACCGACCACCTGATAACGTACCTGGCCGATCTGTATATCGTTGCCGATCGCCCCGCTCGTCGGGAATAACTCATCGACCAGGTCTTGGCCAATGATGCAGACACTTCGCTTGTAGACGTCATCGGTCGAGGTAAGGCTTCTGCCGTACGCGATCTTTAGATTGGACAGGTCTGTGATGTTCGGCGTGACGCCTTGAATGGAAACGCCAACCAGCGTCTTTCCAAGCCGACGAACGGGTAAAACCCCGTCGCCCTGCGCCCCTATGTCGATCTCGTCACCTAATCTTTCGACGAGATATTCGAGATCCTCTACATACAGATCAGGACGCTTTGCCTGTGCTTCGACAAATGCTTGACCATCGGCTCCGAAATCCTGGAAAGAGGCTTTTTCGATCCGGAGAACATTGGGAGCAAAGGCAGCGACTGAATTTACAACGAAGGACTGCGCTCCCTGCAGTAGTGCGGCGACGATCACTACGACCGCCACGCCGACCGTCACGCCGACGATAGTAAGAACTGATCGCGTCCGATTCGCACGAACGGAGTCCCACGCCAAGGAGAAGGACTCGCGAAACAAATTAGATCGCGCGGTAAAGGACATTGCCTTGAACTAGAATACGGCAGGTTACCTTTTGAAAACGAACTCTTTGACAAGATTAAAGACCGCATTGACACCGAGAGAGACCGTTCCGCTCCGGACACCGTCTTTCCAGTCGTAACGGGCAGGGTACCACGTCTCACGGGCGATGACGTTTGCGGTGTAAGTGCCAACGATACGCGGAACGCCGACCGTGCGCTTCCCGTTTGCTTTTCGGGCCGTTACGGTCGAGAGCAAGGCGTTTCCGACTCGCGAACCGACGCCCTTCTTCTCGCTTCGATAGAAGTGGCTGTCAAGCTTTAGAGCTTCGTCAAGGCCGTAAGTGACGGAGTTGCGGATGACATTTCGACCAAAATTCGACGCAAACCGCTTTCCGTAACCTTTCGAATTTCGGTCCCACTCTTCTGGGTTATTGGCCGCGGTCGCGAAACCGGCACCGGCCGCAATGCCGACCCACGCAAGTGGACCGGCCGTGTCATTCAAGTACCTTTTAAACCGTTGTTCGGCGTCGGGCCTAACATAGGGGGTCGCCTGTCCGAAGGAAAAGCCCGTACAAAAAACAATAGCGCCGAAAATGAAGACGAATGATCTCATAGACACTAAGTTTCGGAATCAAATGCCGTTTAGATTCATTTGAAGAGCATCGGCCTCAGTGCCTTGTAGATGTTGTCGGCCATGATCTTTGTGCCTTCGACATTGGGATGAATGCCGTCGGCCTGATTCAGCTCTTTGACCGTCGCGACGTTGTCGAGCAGGAAAGGAAGAAATTCTATCTTGTGTTCGGCGGCAAGATCGGGAAACGCCTTTACGAATTCCCGCTGATACTGAGCTCCCATCGTCGGCGGGGCGAGCATTCCGCAGAGCAGCACCTCGATATTCCTTGCCTTGGCCTTTCTGATGATGCCGTCGAGATTCTGCTTCATCTGCGCGACGGGCATTCCGCGAAGCAGATCGTTGGCACCGAGTTCGAGTATCAGGATCTTCACGTTGTCCTGAGACACGACCCAATCTGCCCGCTCGAGCCCGCCGAGACTCGTATCGCCCGAGACGCCTGCGTTGACGACCTCGAGATCGAAACCCTCTGCATTTAGGCGCTCCTGCAACAGATACGGATACGACTCTTTTTCGGCCAAACCGAATCCGGCGGTCAGACTGTCGCCGAAAGCGATTATCTTGGGCCGCTGACTCGTCGTCTTCGGCGTCTTGAGCGCGACGGGCGAGACGGTGCCGGGGCCAGCGGCAGGCCGTTCAACCGTGCAGCCGGCAAAAGTTAGTGCAAGAAAGATGAAACTGAAATAGACGATTATTCGCATTTACAAATGTGCAGCCGATAGGGCTAACGAAGAACTCTGCCGGTTTGATGCAAAAAATATTGGAGCTTGTTGGTGCAATTTTCGCAAGCTAGTATGGTTTTTGAACTCTGGAGCTGGCTATCCACGAATGATCCAACTAGAAAATGTAACAAAAACGGTGCGTTCGGGTGCGGACGACCTGACCATACTCAATGACGTGTCGTTCACGATCCGCGATGGCGAATTCGTTTCCGTAACGGGTGCGTCGGGCAGCGGCAAATCGACGCTTCTCGGCCTGGTCGCGGGCCTCGATGCCCCGTCGTCCGGCCGGATAGTCGTCGATTCCGACGAGATCACGAGCCTCGACGAAGACGCCTTGGCAACGATCCGCAGCGAAAAGATCGGCTTCGTCTTTCAGTCGTTTCACCTGATCCCGAGTTTGACAGCCTTCGAGAATATTCTCATTCCAATGGAGATCCTCGGCCTGCCGAATGTTCGCGAGCGGGCCGACGAATTGCTCGAACAGGTCGATCTGACGAATCGCGGCCACCACTATCCGGCCGAGCTTTCCGGCGGTGAACAGCAGCGTGTCGCCATCGCCCGGGCATTTGCCAACTCGCCAAAGATCCTGCTCGCCGACGAACCGACCGGCAATCTCGATTCGCGAAACGGCCAGCACATCTTTGACCTGATGAAAGACCTGCACGCGAAGAATAACGTGACATTGGTGATGGTCACGCACGACACGGCCCTTGCCGCGAACGCTCAACGGCGAATCGTTCTCGCGGATGGAAAGGTGATCGCTGACGAGACGCTATGAAGATTCTCGTTGAATCTTATGCAACGTTGTGCTATACTTGCAACGCTCATCGTTGAGCATGTTGTCGCTCAACGGCCGATCAGAAACCTGGAAGATGGAAACTTGCACCAGGAATAACATCGTAGAGAAAGAGATTGAGACAAATCGGGGAGACGAAAAAGTCCCGAATTTGTAATATTCGGGGTAGGGAGGGACTTGGGACGGGAAACTGCTACCCCGCTGTTGGCCCGATAGAAATCATGAAAGGCTCATCTGTTTTTGTTATTGAAGTGCTCTCGGTGGTCGTTGCGGCGGCCCTTCTTGGGTATTTCCTGCAGACGAATGCGGACAGTGGCGAGAGGTTCTATTCAAAGATTGTTTGGACGATTCTGGTGACGGTAATTTCTCACCTTTCCGTGTTTGTTTTACTCAGGTTAAGGGGAAGGTCGTCGCATTTTGTTCGGTTAGTGCTCCTGAGCGCAGTGTTGGGAACGATCCTCAATCTAACGCTCACCTCGATTTTCGAAGGCTATCAGGGTTATATGGACGATATCGCGAACGATGTAGTACGCGATCCATTTCGTGAGGGTGTCAGGATATGGGGGCTCAGAATGTTGATCCTTACGCCGCTTCAGGCATTAGTTTTTGTTTTCCTTGTACTGCCTGTGAAATATGCTATCGAAGGGCTCTTTCACGTTACGGGCACGAGACAAATCGAATGACTCGATATATTTCTCAAGCCTGTACCATAGCTCCTCAAGGTATTAGGCGGTTTCCCCTCCGTTTCAGGTTGACTAGGCAAAGGGCTTAGACTCCGCGATTGGTTTGAGAAGACGCCCCGATGTTCTGGCGGAGACAGATTCAGAGCGTGAATGTCAGTAACGTCCCGACTTTCTCGCCACAATAAAACCTATTTCAGGACGACACGCGCCACACGTGTGGCGCAAAAGTTTTTTGAGATTTCCGAAGACGGGATGTGTTACCGCAAGTCGTTGCACCTTTTAGACTTATCTGTTTTACAGCAGATGAGACATCGCTCAAAGCGTGGTGAAGAATTTTTTTCAGAAATTTCGCGGGACAGCGAGAAAAAAGACCGTAACACGTTTATAGACAATGAGTTCCCTGTCCCACTGATGCGTGGGACAAGAGTGGGACAAAAGCGGGACAAACGGGACAGCGAAGGCCGATGAGACGACGCCAAGACGAGCAGAACTGGAAGATATGAGATTCATCCTCAACCTCACAAGACGCGAGATCCGCTCTTCATGGCGGCGGCTTCTGTTCTTCTTCCTGTGTATCGCGCTCGGAGTTGGCTCGATCGTCGCTCTTCGCTCGCTCATCCAGAATCTCACCAAGGTCGTCGGCAATGATGCCCGGGCTCTGATGACGGCCGACTTCGAGGTGACGTCGACCAACGATTTCTCGCCGCCCGATCTCGCGAAAGTCGAATCCGTGGTCCGCGAGTTTCCGTCTGTCGAAGAGCGAAATGAAGCGATCACCACATCGTCGATGGCCCGACCGGTCGATCCGGCAAAGCAGACCCTCGAATTCGTCGAGCTAAAAGGCATCGAGCCGCCATTTCCGCTAGTCGGCTCTTTCGTCCTGGGCAACGGCGAACCGTTCGACTTCAAACTGCTCGAAAATAACGGCGCCGTTATCGCTCGCGTGCTTCTCGAGGAACTCGACGTAAAGGTCGGCGACAGCATCAGGATCGGCGAGGCCCAGTTCCAGATCCGTGGCGTGTTTGACGAAGAGCCCGGCGGATCGAGCGGGTTCAGGCTTGGTTCGCGAGTATTCGTTGAGAAAAAGGCGTTCGACGAAGCGGGTATTACCAGAAATTCGAGCCGTATCCGGCGCCGCATCCTCTACCGGACAAGTGAGAATCCGACCGAGGTCGTCCGTCGGCTGCGCGAAGCACTTCAGGGCACGACGCTTCAGGTCAATTCGTACCGGGAGCAGCAGGAGAATCTCGGCGAACAGTTCGAACGCACCGAGAACTATCTCGCTCTGACCGGACTTCTCATTCTCGTGCTTGGCGGCGTCGGCGTCTGGAATGTCGCCCGTGCATTCGTCGAACAAAAACGAAAAACGGTCGCCGTCCTTAAATGCCTCGGAGCGTCAGGCGGACGCGTGATCACGGTCTATCTGCTCCAGATACTGACGCTCGGCCTGATCGGCAGCGGATTTGGCGTTTTGCTCGCACAGGGCGGCCTACTTTTGGCAAGAACTCAGTTTGCGGAAACGCTTCCACCAAACATGAGCTATGCGGTCAGTGTTTCGACCGCCGGCCAGGGCGTCGTGCTCGGACTGCTGATATCGCTTCTTTTTTCGACGCTGCCGCTGCTGCAGATCCGCACGATCAAACCGAAACTCCTGTTGCGCGACGAGAACAATGCCGCAATGTCGCGGCTCGACTGGTCGCGATGGATCTTTGGTGCCGTATGCCTCTCGGGACTGCTCGCCCTCGCTATCTGGCAGGCGGGTTCGGTCCGGATCGGGCTTTATTTCCTGGGCGGACTCGCCGGCACGGGTCTCGTGCTATACATCGCGGCGGCGGTCCTGACCGGGCTGCTCAAACGTCTGGGCTCTTTCAGCAGCTTCGCTTTTCGTCAGGCGGTCAATTCTCTGTATCGTCCGGGCAATCAGACGCGGGTGATCCTGCTCGCCGTCGGACTCGGAGCGTTCGTCGTCATCACGGTGCAGATCATGCAGGCCAATCTTGTCCGCGAATTCGATTTTTCAAGGAACCGACGGCTGCCGAGCATGATCTTCGTGGATATTCAAAAAAGCCAGATCGCCGAACTCGCACGCATCATTCAGGAGCGAACCGGCGAGACTCCCGAGCAGACGCCAACAGTCCGCGCCCGGATCTCGCACATCAACGGCGAGGCCATCGACTATCAGCAGCGTGAGGTCCGCCAGCAGCAGGGACAGATCGGCCGCGAGTTTGCGATCACATATCGCCCCGGCCTCGAAGAGAACGAGACCATCCTCGACGGAGCGTGGTGGGGCGATGGCACGGGCGATGTCCCGCAGGTCTCGGTCGAGGAACGGATGGCACGCACGCTCAAGGTCGCTCCCGGCGACTCGATCACGTACGACATCTCAGGGCGAAAGATCACGGCGCTCGTCGCGAACATCCGCAAGATCGACGTGCGAAATGCCCGCACGGCGTTCGTTTTCGTCTTCCGCCCCGGCACGCTCGAATCGGCTCCGCAAAGCTACGCCGCGACGACACTAGAACACGTTCCGGCCACGCAGCGGCAGCGGATGCAGCGTGAGGTGCTCGATAAATTCCCTAACGTTCAGATATTCGACGTTGCCGATATCATCGCGACGGTCAATGCCCTCGTGAACAACTTCGTGATCGCGATATCGTTCGTCGGTAGTTTTGTACTTCTGAGCGGGATACTGATCCTCGTCGGCTCGGTCGCTCTAACAAAATCGCAGCGCATCTACGAGAACGCCATCCTGAAAACGCTCGGCGCAAGACGGGTCACTCTGGCGACGATCCTGTTCGCCGAGTACGCGACACTCGGCCTCATCGCCGGGTTGATCTCGAGCGGCTTCGGCGTCGCCCTTTCGTACGTTGTAGCCAGATTTCTAATGAATATCGATTGGGAGTTCGAACCCGTGATCGTGCTGCTTGGGGTAGTGGTGACGGCGGCTGTAGTAACGGCAGTTGGCGTTGCGGCAAGTTTTGACGTGCTTTTCAGAAAGCCGCTCGCGACACTGAGATCGCAGTAGAAGATGTTAGCCGGCCTTGGGATCGAACGGATGTTTTTCGAGCACTGCTCGCAGGCTCACCTGGCCAAAAAGGGTCTCGAGGTAGGCCCCAAACCTATGAAGCAAAGGAACCAGATCTTTATTCTGCTTGGTGATAAATATCTCTTCGGCAAATCGCTCGACCGTCTCGGTATCCTTGTAGAAGAGAAACCGGACCGTTTCCTTGAGAAAGCGGCGAAGTTCGGCCTGCATCTTCTCGATCTCGGCCTTCGCAGGCTTTGCTTCGGCAGCCTGAACGACCCGAGCCGCATCCCAGAGTTCCTGCCGCAGTGCGATCGACTGCTCGAGCTTGATCTGAAATGTCGGGAAAAGCTCAAAGATATCGCATTCAGGATCGACGGACCGGGCGAGCCCGGCAAGCATTTGCTGAAAGCCCTCGCTCAGCAGCGAATAGGCCGTTTCCACGCGAGCATAGATCGAAGGCGTGGGCCGGATGTGAGCAACACCGGCGAGTTCCTGAGAGTAGACCTTTTTAAGTTCGATCGAGGCCGTATACGACGCGGCGTCGAGTGCGCCAAAGATCTCAGCGTCCTCATTGGGAAAGCGTTCGAGCCGGCTGTTTATGTACGTGGTTAATTCGTGTATCTGCTCATTCACCCTTGCAAAGATGACCAGCGATGGTTTGAGCGGTTCATCCGTATCCAGCATTCTGCCCACGACGCTTAGCCATTTCAGAATGAGGCCGAATCGCGGCAGGATCAATGCAAGCTCCGAGTGCTCCGCGCTAAGGAATTCGCGCTTGGCGGTCAGTTCCCTCAGCATCTCGGGCAGCTCGGCAAGCCCTTCGTCCTCGGCAGTCCTTATCAGCCCGCGAAAAGCTGGCAGTTGGCTGAATCGTGCCGACAGGAGCGTCGTCCACGCCCTCCACTCGCCTGCTCCTGGCGAAGGCGCAGCGATGAGAGCTCCGGACAGCGGCAAGAGTTCGCGTAGGGTGCATGTCAAGGCCGACACTTCGCGAGCATCGAAACGGTCGGCGGCATCCGACGCGAGAAGCCGATTTGCGAGCAACGCACTTTTTTGGAGTGCCGAATGTAACAGCCGGAACTCGCGGGACGAATCATGTCGCGATCGGTCCGAGTCGAGCAGGAAAAAATGATGGCCCGACGCAAGGAAGCTCTCAATACCAGAAAGCCAGATGCCCAGCTCGGACGCCACCTGGTCGCCCGCATTGGACGAACGAGGGCGACGCGAGCCAGAATACTCGGCGATCTCAATTTCGGAATGAACTTCCACTTGGTCTTCTACAAACACGGCGTATCAGCTATGGGGATGCGTGGCGCTGGGAGTTGGGATGCGCGGTTGATCTCCGCTAGTTCATTTATAACGTTTTACAGCATCGTTTTGCAATAAAATTTTCGCCCCGATATGAAAACTCTGCTTCTCGCAACCCGGAACAATGGCAAGCTAATCGAGCTTAGGGCGATGCTCGGCTCGCTTAAATTCGACCTTGTAAGCCTCGGATCCTTTCCCGATGTCGCCGAGGTCGCGGAAACCGGAGCGACCTTTGCCGAGAACGCCGCTCTGAAAGCGTCCGAGTATGCGAAATCGGCGGGGTTGATGACGCTCGCAGACGATTCAGGGCTCGCCGTCGATGCTCTGGGTGGGCGGCCCGGAGTGCTATCGGCCCGGTATGGTGGCTCGGACCTGCCGTTTGCCCGCAAGATGGAGCTCCTTCTATCGGAGATCGATGCGACCGGCAGTTCGGACCGGACCGCGCGCTTCGTATGTTCGCTTGCGGTCGCGGATCCGGACGATGGGATATTATTCCAAACCGATGGCGTTTGCGAAGGAAGGATCAATGTCGAACCGCGTGGATCGGGCGGCTTCGGCTACGACCCGATATTTGTGCCGGTGGGCTATCGCGAGACGTTTGGCGAGCTTTCTAGCGAGATCAAGGCCGAGATAAGCCATCGAGCCGCTGCTTTTCGTCAATTAATCCCATTTTTACTGGATTTTAATGCAGTTTGACTTGACCAAGCCTATCGCGATGCTTAGAATTCGTTCCTTGGAATCGTTTCTCAACCGAAATAGACGGGGCATAGCACAGCCTGGTAGTGCGCTCGCTTTGGGAGCGAGAGGTCGCAAGTTCGAATCCTGCTGCCCCGACCAATCTTCCGTCGCGATTGGTTTCCCCCTCTGGATTTTGCGTGAACCCCACTAGCGTGAAGATTTACTAATATTTTTTTGAAAACACCTAACTGGAGGATATTTACAATTATGGCTCGTATGACACAAACTGAGATCATCAGCAGCCTCGCTGAGTCGACTGGTGCTAAGAAGACCGAGGTCAAGGCTCTCTTTGACGCTCTCGCAACGCTCGCTACCAGCGAAGTGAAGAAGAACGGAGAGTTTACTCTTCCTGGCTTCGGAAAGCTGAAGAAAACGACTCGGAAAGCTCGTGAAGGCCGCAACCCGGCCACGGGTGCGGTGATCAAGATCCCTGCAAAAACAACCGTCAAGTTCACGATCGGGAAGGCGATGAAAGACTCGGTAGCGTAGTACAACATCGTGTACGCTAAGTTTGGGGGCCCGGCAAATCTTGTGGTTTTGCCGGCCCCTTTGCTTTTTACATCAATTAAGAACGATCGAAAAAAAACCGTGACTTTTGTCCTTTTCTTTGTTACGCTATCGTTACAGTTGATCTGAGCCCGTCGGAAGTATGTTCACAGCATCGCTTTGGCTGGAACGGTAGGAAGTTTATGCCGAAAGCCTGATCAACCGGCTTTGAAAGGGTCGTGCCGAGCGGTAATGCGAACCCTTGCCCAATGTGGCTAAATAACGAAATAAGGAGAATGAACGTGGCAGCAGCTAGACCGATGACCCTGCAAGACAGGGTTCTTCAAATCGACCATATCCAGGCCCGCCGGTTTTCAAAACTTACCGGCGACGCAGTTGAGATCGCAGCGGAGGGTATCATCAGACATCTGAGGGCCTGTGCTCGAATGGACGTTAATCCGGACGCTTCGGCGGTTCGCGAGATCATCGACGATGCGATCAATGGCCGTCGAGTTTTCGCAGAAACCTCGAACGACCTCTTGGCCGCTTAAGCTTTTCATAAGTAGTAATAGATATACCGGGCCGTCCTCGTGACGGCCTTTTTTCTTGCTAGTTTAGCGTCAGCCGGTACAAAACGTATTGTCCAAACTGCTCACGGTCGGTTCTTCTATACCAACGATCGAGCTCGCTCAGATACGGTTCCAATTCGATCGGAAGGACAAGGAAGTCGAGTTTGACCGCACCACTCGCTCTCGCGTCAAAGTTGTCGCGATAACGGGCATATGCCGATGCCTCGGCATCGATCTCGCCGAACGTCAGTGGCTTGTATTCGGAGTTAAGCCGATCGGTGTGCCGCCCCCAACCGAAGAGAGCGATCATGGAGACAAAATCCTCGCCCTTCTTCATACCGTCAGCGAGCTGTTGTTCGCCGACGCCTTGATAGAGTAGCTGTTGGTAATATCGCTCCTTACTTTCTTCCCACTCGACGCCGGGAAATACGTGCTGATGTCTGGCCCAGAGCACTGATTGCGGTGCGATGGTCGGCAGATCGTCGCCTTCGGCGATGCCAAGATGAAGAACCACCTGTTTGTACCGGTTCGGATCATCCGCCGAGATCTCTGTGAGCCTCTTGCCGACTAAATATGCTTGGTCGCGCAAGACGTTTACTTCATCGAGAACCCGCACGGTGTAATGACATTCGACAATACCCCACACAGTCGCGATGACGGCGATCAAAGCCGTTGCTAGTCGTCGCATCGCCTGCTTGCCTTCTGAATTCCTCCAGATCAATCCGAAACCCGACACAAGAGCGAGGCCTGCAACGTAGTTCCCGATAAATACCTGATAGTGGATCGGTTGAAGCGAACGCCCCGTAATGATCTGCTGATTAAATAGGATGGCCGGCGTCAACGCGAGTGCCATGACAAATATCGTGCTTCGCTCGCGTAGTCGCATCACACCGAGGGCCGAACACAGCAGGATGCCCGCAAGCACAAAAACCCCGATGAGCTCTGGCAGCCGTGTCAGATCAGGCTCGCGCGTGTAGACCAGCAACTGGACGTGATCGAGAGTTTGCGATCGCTGAGATAGCAGCCAGGCGTAGATACCCAACACCGCGATAAACACCGGTGCCGCCATGACGGGCCCCTTCAGATCCCTGAACCAACCATCCGGCCTGAACGCGATCCAGCAAAGGGCCAGACACGCGAGGAATGCGGCGGCGGTCGTCCAAACGTAGAAATACGAGAACACCGTGTAGCCAAAGGCCACAACGATCAGTGTCCAGACGACCGCGGATGATGCCCATTTTAAGGTTCTATCCGATGCTTCCTCCAAACTCTCCCTCGAACAGAACGAGAACCATAAGAGAGCGAGAAACGCGAAGAACGCGGGTAGGGCAAGTGCGGGTATGTATCGGCGGAAGCCCGGGAAATAGGGATAGGAATACCCTGAGCCCAGGATCTCGCCGATAGCACCTTCACCGGCAAATATCGCTCCACCCGCCGCGACGACCAGCGTTCCAGCCATCGAAAACAAGCCATCGCGAGTGATCATCATGAGCAGCCAAAAGATGGCGAGGCCTGTGAGAAAGGCAGCGACAGCGCCGCCGATCGTCATCGCCCACGGGGCTCCGATGCCCAGTACTCGCGCAGGGATCGCAATGGTATACGGAGCTGCGAACTGGATCGAGAAAAGTGATTCCGGCTGCGGAGATTCCGCCGACTGATCTCGCCCCGTGTAAGGATCGTTCTTCCGCGGTCGGCCGTCTATCAGGGCCTTTAGATACGCGGCGTAGGCCACCTCGTCGATGTCGTTGTACGCGTAATGGCCATTCCACTCAGCTCCACGGTTGTAGAGCATCTTCATCTGCGGATAAAGCGAAAAGATCGCGAGTATCACGCCCGCGACCACGCCTAGATGCCAAGAGAACTTCATAAAAAGAATGGAAAGATTAGCACACCGACGGACTCTTTACGCTTGGTGACAAAGTCGGGGCAGTTGTTTTACAGAACTTTACATAATTACCGTAAATTCTGACATCCAAAACCTTCCCGCCGTCGTACATTAATTTTAACGCGGAGATCGGGCGAGCAGTTTCAGCCCAAAATTCATATAGGTAGGCCGGAAACGGCAGGTTAGTTAAAGTGCTTTCCGCGTCGATACGAATAATAAAAACTTTAGGAGTAATAAAACCAATCATGTCCGATCTTAAAACCAAGTTCTTTCTCGTTGCCGCCTTTCTCTTACTCGGCGGTTTCTCAGCAGTCAACGCTCAGGTGACCGAAGGCACCTCGATCACGCTCAACGTTCCCAACGCATTCACGCTCAGGGACGAGTCGTTCGCAGCCGGCATCTACACCATCGAACGCACGCCGAGCACGATCGATTCGCCTTCGCTTCTTATCCTTCGCGGTGAAGACGGCAAGTCGATGATCTTTGACACGATGACCGCCCCGACGAACAAAGCCGCCAACTCGACGCAGCTTATCTTTGATACCGTCGGCGGTACGACCTACCTGACCAGCATCGTCGTCAAAGGCAATTCGGGCCGCAGCGACATCGTCAAAACCCGCACGCAGTCCAAGAAGATGGCTGAGAACGTAGCGGTTCGCAATTACCTGACGATCACCGACTCGAACGGTCTCTAGTTTCCTCGGATCCTCCTCGATCCACCCTTTGGTGCGGCTGCCGTAAAGCCGCACCTTTTTATTGCCCATATATATGTGCAAGCACGTCATTTACTTTGCGTCCGTCCGCAGCAGTTACGCGCGGCTCGCGACCGTTTAGCACCGCGTCTGTAAAGTCCGCGATGAGAGGCAGGTGAAAATTCTCTGCCGGAGCGTGGACCTCCGTTCGGTTCGAGCCTCCTGTCGTGATCGCGATCTCACCCGAATTCAGCGAGCCGATCTTTATCGTGCCTCGCGTTCCAAATATTTCTATCGAATCGACCGATGCCTCGACGGCATGCGTCACGGTAAGCGCCGCGACCGGCCCGGAGGCAAATCGCAGGATCGCGGAACAAGTGTCTTCCACTTCCCGTTCGTAAACTACCTTTGTATCGATACCCTTTACCTCGGCAGCGTCGCCAAATAGATCTAGAAGCAGTTCGATCCGGTGACAGCCAAAGTCCATCATCGGCCCGCCGCCGCTCTTAGCCTTCTCGATGAACCAACGACGCGGATGATCTGGTCCGGGGTCGAACCGCTCGAACGCATTTGCCTGGACGAAGACCGGTTCGCCGATCTCGCCGTTCCGCAAAGCCTCGCGAACGCGCTCCAGCACCGGATAGAACCGCCGATAATAGGCGATACCGAGACGTACGCCGTTCGCCTCGGCGGCCGCGATCATTCGATCGCACTCGTCCGTATTAAGAGCCATCGGCTTTTCGCACAGCACGTGTTTGCCGGCCTCTGCAGCACGAATCGTGTGCTCGGCGTGCAGAAATACGGGCGAGGCGACGTAAACCGCGTCGATCTCGGGATCCGAAAATAGGCCTTGAACATCCGTGTACCATCGCGGAACTCCGAATTGCTGTGCCGCAGCCTCCGCGCGCCCCGAATCGCGACGAACGAGAGCGAGAAGCTCGCAGTTCTCAAGCTCCAAAAACGCCGGAGCGACTCGCTTTCGTACGATGTCGCCGGCACCGATGATGCCCCATCTTAGTTTCATTGCGTCGTTCGCCATCTTTTTTTGCAGTACATTAGCGTTAGCATGCGTCCAATCACTGAATATAGAATCGATACGTGACCAGGATCATGATGATATTTGCCGCTTTTCTCGTCTTTATTACGTCGATGCTTTCGGGCTGTGCCAATTCCGCTCCGTCGGGCGGTTTTGACAACAAGGTCTTTCAGACAAAGGATGGCCAGGGCAAATTCAAGGTCGAGGTATTCGCCACGGGTCTTGAAGTCCCTTGGGCGTTCGAGTGGCTTCCCAGCAAGGACATGCTCGTAACGGAGCGCAAAGGCCGCGTCCGTCTTGTCAGCGGCGGAAAGCTTCGCCCGGAGCCTGTCTTCGTTGTTCCCGATGTCGAGCCCTCGAGCGAAAGCGGACTGATGGATATAACGCTCCATCCGAATTTCTCGGCCAACAGCCTTGTCTATCTCGGCTACGCCTACAATAACGATGGCAAGCGAGTTAAGGTCGTTCGTTACAGGTACGACAAGGGCACGTTTACCGAGCCGAAAGTAATTATCGAGAACATTCCCGGAGCTCCGAACCACGCCGGAATGCGTGCCGATTTTGGTCCCGACGGCAAGATTTACGTCCTGACCGGTGACGCGACCGACTGGAACCTCGCCCAAAAGCTTGATTCCCTTGCCGGCAAGACGCTGCGGCTCAATGACGACGGCAGCGTTCCCGACGACAACCCGTTTATCAAGACGCCGGGAGCCCGTCCCGAGATCTGGTCGTTCGGGCATCGCAACGCCCAGGGCGTCGACTGGCAGCCGGGCACCGGTCGAATGTTTCAGACCGAGCATGGCCCAAGTTTTTTTGAAGGAAAGGGCTCCGGCGGCGACGAATTTAACCTCGTCGAACGCGGGGCCAATCTCGGCTGGCCAGAGATCCACCACAACGAGAAACGCGAGGGCATGGTCTCGCCGCTGCTCGAATACAGTCCGGCGTGTGCGCCCGCGAGCGGTACGTTTTACGACGGCTCGCAATTCCCGGGATTCAAGGGCAACTACTTTTTCGGCTGCCTTCGCGGCGCGCGAATAATTCGCGTCGTACTCGATGGTGCTAAAGTCTCGTATCAGGAAGACCTCCTCTCAGGTGTATTCGGCCGCATCCGCGAAGTCGCTCAAGGCCCGGACGGCTACATTTACTTCTCAACCTCGAACCGCGACGGCCGCGGCTCGCCTGCAGCTGACGACGACCGAGTTATGCGGCTTGTGCCAGTTCAGTAAACGCCATCACGATGCCTCAGCCTCAAGCATCTCCTTTGCCGAGAGCAGCTCGGCTTGATGCTCTTCGGTAACCTCCGGATAGTGTAGGTCCATTGACTGCAGCTTTTGCAATATAACCTCCGAAACGGCCAGCCGCGTGAACCACTTCTTGTCAGCAGGAATGATGTACCATGGAGCGGCCTCGGTCGATGTCGCGGCGATGGCTTCCGCGTAGGCTTTCATGTAGTCATCCCAATGCCCGCGTTCCTTGACGTCGCCCATTGAGAATTTCCAGTTCTTCTCAGGCTCGTTTATACGGTCGAGGAATCGCTGTTTCTGTTCATCCCGCGAGACGTTAAGGAAGAATTTGATCAAGTGCGTTCCGTTCTCGACGAGGTGCTGTTCCCAATCGCGAATGTGCTTGAAACGCTTCTTCCAGATGTCTTTGTCCGCCACTGTCTCCTTGGGCAGATTCTGATAGTTCAGATACTCGGGATGCACCCGGACGACAAGCACTTCTTCGTAGTGTGAGCGGTTGAAAATGCCGATCATTCCACGTGCCGGCAGGTTTTTCTGGCACCGCCAAAGGTAATCGTGCTCCAGTTCCTCGCTCGTCGGCTGTTTGAACGAGACCACGTGGCAGCCCTGCGGGTTGACGCCGCTCATCACGTGCTCGATCGCACCGTCCTTGCCCGCCGCGTCCATTGCCTGAAAGACCAGCAGCAGCGAATAGCGGTTGTGAGCGTAGAAGACGTCCTGCAGTTCCCTGAGCTTTTCAACGTTCGCGGCCAGGTCGGCTGCGGCCTTTTTCTTGTCGGAATATTCGCCCGTGAAGTCGGTAGCGTGATCCGCGAGTTTAACCTTTGAACCTTCGGCAATTCGGAATTTTTCGATTTTCATATGTTTGGTTTTCAGCTATCTTAGCCTTAAGTCATAGAAATATCAGCTCATTTGATCATCGGCTATGAAATCAGCAGTTCTGGTCATCGTTCTCATTCTGCCTCTGTTTGCCATTGGCCAGGTAAAGCTTGAGCCCGCTAGGGTAAGCCTGAAGTCAGGCAGAACCTTCACACTTCGCATCCCGCAGGGCTTTGAGATCATCCCGGCGATCGAGGGACTGAAACGAGTACGTTTCTTTGCCAAGGCTCCCGACGGACGCATCTTCGTCACGGACATGTACAACCTGACCGACAATAAACGCGGGACGGTGTACATACTCGACGGCTGGAACGGCGAGATCGGGAAGTTTGAACGAGCGATCCCGTACATGACCGGCTTGCGAAACCCAAACAGCGTTCAGTTTCATCGCGACGGTAGCGGACAGGACTGGTTCTACCTTGCCGAGACTCACCAGCTTACGCGAAGGAAGTTTACTGCCGGCGAGACCAAACCTGGCGATACTCGACCAGAAGTGATCGCGACCTTCCCCGACTACGGGCTGAGCTACAAGTATGGTGGCTGGCATCTGACCCGCACGATCGCATTCTCGCCGAGCGGAAAGCTTTACGTTTCCGTCGGTTCGAGCTGCAATTCGTGCGTCGAGAAGGAAAAGATCCGTGCCAGCATCGTCGAGATGAACCCGGACGGCAGCGGCAAACGCGAACTCGCACGCGGCCTGCGAAACGCCGTCGGACTTCGCGCGATAGGCAATTTCGTATTCGCGACCAATCAGGGCAGCGACCATCTCGGCACGCGGCGGCCGGACGAGACGTTCTACGCACTTCGCGACGGTGCGGATTACGGCTGGCCCTACTGCCATTCGTCGAACGGCCGTATCTTTGCCGATCCGAAGCTGAAACGCCGCGGACAATGTGTGGGCGTTCCGGCCCCGTACGCCTATTTCCCCGCCCGTTCGTCGGCGCTCGGGTTCGACTTTTTTGACGAAGCCGATGCTTTGTTTGGCAAATTCGGCATCTTCCTCGTCGCTCTTCACGGCTCGACCGACAAGTCGATCGGCAATGGATACAAGGTCGTCTCGATGCGAAAAGACTCCCGAAACGAGGATGTCATAACTGGCTTCCTACAAAAAGGCCGCGTCGTCGGCCGTCCGTGCGACATCATGCGGCTGGACGCCGATTCGTTCCTGCTCTCAGATGATCACACGGGTGTTGTTTACGTCGTCCGGAGAAAACCCGACTAGCCAAAAATGTCCGCGCTGAACAGTGGATTTCCTCTATACGACGGCTTGCGTTCGCGCAAGCCGGCAATTCAAAGCCGCACCGTTGATAGGCAAAAGGTAGTGTCCTGTAACAGAAACTGTTACGATTGACGTTTAGCGGAAGGCGCGTATGAACATCGGCATCACGGTCTATCCAACCTACGGCGGCAGCGGAATTGTCGGCAGCGAACTCGGCCGCGATCTGGCCGAGCGCGGGCACAATGTGCATTTTATTTCATCCGTTCTGCCAACGCGGCTGACCGAACTGAGCGACCGCATCCATTTTCACGAGGTCGAGATGATGTCGTATGCGTTGTTCGAACATCAGCCGTACGATCTCGCCCTCGCGACCAAGATGGCGACGGTCGCCCGTGCCGAGAAACTCGACCTGCTGCACGTTCATTACGCGATACCGCATTCGATCTCAGCGATCCTCGCACGCGAATCGATTAAGCAAAAGCGATATGTGCCGGTGATCACGACCTTGCACGGCACCGACATTACGCTCGTCGGAGCTGACCGCTCGTACTTACCGATCACGCGATATGGACTGCAGCAATCGGACGGCGTGACGGCCGTTTCGAAATTTCTAAAACAGGCGACGATCGAGACGTTCGATTTTGACGATGTCGAGGTCATCCCTAATTTCATCTGCCAGAAGCATTACAAGCGGATCGACGATTCGCAGATCAAACGCGATCTGGCCCCGAACGGTGAGCGTCTGCTCGTCCACGTGTCGAACTTTCGTCACGTAAAACGCCCAGTCGATTGCGTCGAGATCCTCGCGAATGTCAGAGCTCGCGGGCACAACGCGCGTCTCGTCATGGTCGGCGACGGGCCTGAATTGTCCGCGGTTCGATATCGGGGTGAGCAGCTCGGCATGAACGGTAGCGTCAGCTACGTCGGCAAGCAGGCGAACATCGCCGATTACATGGGCGTATCGGACGTCTTCCTGCTGCCATCCGAATTGGAATCGTTCGGTCTCGCCGCTCTTGAGGCCCAAGCCTGCGAACTGCCCGTCATCGCGACCCGCATCGGCGGAATTCCCGAAGTGGTTAATGACGGTGAGACCGGCTTCCTGAGCGATGTTGGCGATGTCGCCAAAATGAGCGAGGACACGGCCCGACTGCTCGAAGACGAGGAAATGCGGCTCTCATTCGGCGAAAAAGGCCGCGAACTCGCGGTGCAACGATACTCGACCTCGAAGATCATTCCGCAATACATCGCGTACTACGAAAAGGTCGTGAACAAAGCTCAGACGGCCGCTGCGTAGTGATCCGATCCACAGATAGACCAGATAAACACAGATTGCCGTTGTCTTTTGATCTGTGTTCATCCGTGTGCATCTGTGGTTAAATTTTTGTAGTGCTAAAACGCTATTTTCACAAACGCGAACGCTATTTTGCGATGCTCAACGACAATCGCGTCGTGCATCCGTTCGCATGGGGCGTGGAGTTCGCCGATGAGCATGCGAATGGAGTAGATCCGCGAAAGTTCTTTAGCAGCCTCTCAGACCAGACAGTCGCAGATAGCGATGAATTCTTCTCTCTTCCTGAGATCTCAGATCTGAAATTTGAAATTGCAGATACGGGCCCACATTCGCTGACCTGGACCAGCGCAATCGAGACCCCGTCCGCCGAGAACAACACCGCTCGCGCTGCATTCTTCCCATACGAAGCCAACAAACGTGGGGCCGTGATCATCCTGCCGCACTGGAATGCTCGCGAAGGTGCATATTTTGACCTGTGCCGGATACTAAATCGCTTCGGTCTCTCGGCATTGAGGCTTACGATGCCATATCACGAGGAGCGAATGCCGCCGGAGCTTGAACGTGCCGAATATCTCGTTTATCCGAATGTCGGCAGAACGCTGCAGAGCGTACAGCAGGCAGTTCTCGACACGCGCACGGTGGTCAAATGGCTCAAGGATCGGGGCTACGAAAAGGTCGGCATCGTCGGGACGAGTATCGGTTCGTGCACGGCGTTTTTAGCGTTCGTGCATGATGCGGGGATCGATGCGGGCGTTTTTAACCACGTTTCGGGCTATTTCTCGGACGTGGTCTGGAACGGCCTTTCGACCTATCACGTCCGCGAATCGCTTGAAAAAGAGGTCTCGCTGGAAGAGCTTCGCGAATACTGGCTTCCCATCTCGCCGATGGCATACATGGACAAGCTCGCCGCTCAAAAACCACGTCCACAGCGCTATATCTACACGAAATACGACCTCACGTTCCCCTACGAGCTCTCGGTCGACACGATGCGAGCCCTTCGCGAACGGAGCATTCCCCACGTCGAGACGGTCCTGCCCTGCGGCCACTACACACTCGGCGAAAAGCCCTGGAACTATATCGATGGGTATAAGATCGTGTCGTTTTTGAGAAAAAACTTGAGATCCTATCGGACGGGCGAAGATCCAAGTTAAGCGGCTTTTCCTGGATTTTGTTCTACCTAGATTTGGCGCTAAATTTAGCCTCAAATAGAAGCTCGAATTCAAAGGGAAAGTCATGAAAACAGTACTCACCGTGATATTGCTTGCGGCTGCAACAACGTTTGCGCAGCATACCCATACTTCAAAACCTGCCGAGAAGAAAAAGACCGTTTGGCTCGACGCAGGATTGGGTGAAATTGACCATCGGGTCTCGACCAAAAATCCGGAAGCCCAGAAGTATTTCAACCAGGGCCTTGCGTATCTTTATGCATTCAATCATGACGAAGGCGTGGCCTCCTTCAAGCAAGCCGCGGAACTCGATCCCGATCTCGCGATGGCGTATTGGGGAATTGCGTTGGGGCTCGGTGCCAATTACAACGATCCCGCCAACGCCGAGCGTTTCGCTTCCGCGTACGGCTACCTGCAAAAGGCCGTAGCGCTCTCTTCAAAGGCCACGCAGATCGAGCAGGCGTATATCGTCGCACTCTCAAAACGATACTCCGCCGATGCGAAGGCCGATCCGACCAAGCTTGCGGCCGATTACAAAGGCGCTATGGCGGAACTCGTCAAGAACTATCCGGATGATCTCGATGCCGCAACACTTTATGCCGAAAGTATGATGAATCTGCGGCCGTGGCAGCTTTGGACGCTCGACGGAAAGCCGGCTCCGGGCACGATCGAGATCCTCGCCGTGCTCGAGGGCGTGATGCGGCGCAACCCGAACCACACAGGCGCAAATCACTATTACATCCACGCGGTCGAGGCCAGCCCGACGCCCGAACTCGGTATCGCTGCCGCAAACCGGCTTCGGACACTCGCACCTAACGCGGGCCATCTGGTCCATATGCCGTCGCATATCTACCTCAGAACGGGCGACTATGACGAATCCATCAAGAGCAACAAGGCGGCAATAATCGCGGATCGCAACTATATCGAGCGAAGCGGCGCGAGCGGGGCATATCCGCTGATGTATTACAACCACAACATCCACATGCTGGCCGCCTCATTCGCGGGGAGCGGGAATTACGCACAGGCGATCAAGACTGCCAACGAACTCGCGGCAAATGCCGGCCCGAATGTTAAGGATGTTCCGGCGGTCGAGATGTTTATGCCGTATCCGATGGTCGTGAATGTCCGATTCCACAAATGGAATGAAACTCTCGCCTTTCCGCGTCCGCCGGCAGAGATGCTAACCACGCTCGCACACTGGCATTTCGCACGCGGAATGGCCTTCGCGGAAACCGGGCGTCCCGCGGACGCCGAAAAGGAACTGTCGGCGATGCGCGATGTGGGAAAAAAGCTTCCTGCTGAAGCGTTTTTGTTCACGAATGCGGTAAGTGCGGTGCTTGCCGTTGCGGATGACCTCTTGAGCGGACAGATCGCCGAGGCACGGCAAGACCGTAAGCATTCGATACAGTTTCTTCGCTCGGCACTTGCCGCGGAAAAGAAGATAAATTACGCCGAGCCGCCCGATTGGGACCTGCCGGTCCGTGAGTGGCTCGGCCGTGCCCTTTTGCGTGACGGTCAATTTGCTGAGGCCGAGAAGGTCTATCGCGAAGAGATCGCCCGCGTTCCGCGTAACGGCCGTGCGCTTTTCGGCCTTGCCGAGGCATTGAGAAAACAGGATAAGACGTCATCCGCCGATCTCGTTCAGCGCGAATTTGAACGAACCTGGGTCGGCTCGGACACACGCCTTGAAGTCGCAAGACTATACAAATAACTGGGATCTACTGGACGCGGTAAGCTTTGCCCTTCCAGACGACGACGACCGTGCCGCCGACGCTGTCGGCTATCCGCCGGAGGTCGCGATCGAGTGCATCGTACTCACGGGTCTTACGCCTGAAATTCAGCGTCGCCTGTCCGCGATAGGCGGAGTCGTACCACGCACCATCCCGATTTTCGAACGTCTTGCCCGATACGATCTTCGTTACGGGCTTTGCCGCCGGATAATCAAAGACCTGCTGCTGCGAGATCTGATTTTGCTGAGTATTTATCGGACCAGTGCGCCGCTGGACGCCTGCGCCCAAAGGAGTCTCACGTGAGGCGCGCTTCATCGCTCCAAGGTCCGCACGATCTTCGTCTCCCTTCTTTTTATCGTCGCCGGCTTCGTCTTTCATCGGCAGTTTCTCACGATCGGCAGGTGCCGGCGGCGGCGGGGCTGCTTTCATCACGGGCTGAGATTCGGCCGCGGGCTGACCTGATGCAGACGTCGTGCTGTCCGTGACCGCGATCCCATCCGCAGTGAACCCGGTCTTTGCCATGTCCCGCTCTTTTCGCTCTTCGGTAGGCGAAGCAGGCGTTGCCTGTGGAAGAGCGGCCGCATTCGCGACAGCGGCTGCATTTGACGAAGCAGGCATCTGATCGCTGATCCCCGGAGCCTGATAAGTTGCCGCCGCATTTGCGTTTGCAGCGTTGTAATTAGGCTCGACGGCAACTTGTTTCGCACTGTCCGGCTTTTCGGACATCGCCAAGTCACCCTGACCTTGGTTTTGCAGGGCGATGAAAACAATGACCCCGCCGAACATCAGCACGAGTGCTCCCATTGCAACCGCCAGATTCGGCGTGCGGAAGAGCCGCTGATACCACGGAACGGTGACTGCGATAGCCTTGACCTCGGGCGTCGATCCTGCGACCGGCGATTCGTCACCGCGCGCGAATGCGACCGAATGCGCGAGCATCACCCTGCAGCGGTCGCAATCGGCCATGTGTTCGACATAGACGCTTCGCATGCGGGCCGGAACGGCTCCGTCAGCGAACGCAGCGATCTCGTCAGCATCAAGGTGCTTGGACGGAGGCGGCTTGACCGGCGGATCATCGCCGACGAGCACACCCCGACCGCTCCTTCGCAGGATCGCGTCGATCTCTTTGTCGAATTCAAGTTCCATCTTTCTAACTAACCGCGGTGACGGCGAATATCACCCGAACACAATACCTTGTTGGCAACCATGTCTAAACCCATACTGCATCCGAGGCCACATTCGCCGCCGTCCGCGGTTACGGTTTCGTAACCAACTATAGAACGCCGCCGAGCAGTCTATCTTGCACGACCGCCGCGAGCATCAGGCCGGCGAACATCGTTTCAAGATTGACGCCGAGGCCCGCAGCCGTTTCGCTGAGGTATTTCCTGACCTCGCTATCGGTCCAGCCGTGCGTGTTCTTCAGCTCTTTTTCGACGCATTTTCGTATCTCCGACTGGACTCGCGTAAGCTTTCGGCTCGCGGTCGCTTCATGGTAGCCAAAGCTCGCGGCGATATCCTTGAGCCTCAGTTCGTCGAAATAGTAGAGCTTCATTATCAAACGATCTTCCGCATCGAGCGAAGCGACCGCCGCCGCGAGTGCTTGCGTAACATCCGCTCGCGTACTGTTTTCGGTCAGCATTTCCTCGGGATCGAGAGCATGCGAAACGAGATGATCGTTCTCGGAACCGGCCTCAGCGGCCACATCAAGTTCGCGATCCTCCTCGACCTGGACGAATCGCGATACTTTGCGATATTCATCGACCGCAAGCTGCGAAACGACCGCACGCAGCCACCCGCCCAGACTGCCGCGCCCTGAATAATACGCCAGCTTGCTCTTCTTGTTTCCCGCCGCGTCGGTGCGCAGCCCGTAAAGCTCGGCCCAGATCGACGAAGCCAGGTCCTCGGCATCTTCGGCGTTCGAAGAGACCTTTCGAGCGGCGGACTTTACGGTCGAATCGAAATTCGCGACCAGATCTTCCCATGCCGCTTCGTCGCCGGCCTCGCAGGCGAGTATCAAACACAGGTCGTCCGACCGGATCTCGTCGATAAATTCCTTGATCTCAGCGTGTTCCGGCTCACTGTCGCCCGCGAACAGATATTTTGCCAGGGCTGACTTGACGCGCGCCTTTACCTGCGACGACGCTATCCCGCGTGAATTCTCGGCCCCCGAGATCAACTGGGCAACAGCCGCATCAATGGTCTGTTCGAATTTTTCGGCGATCGGACTCATCCGCTGATCGAGGAGAATTTTAGCACCGATTGGATGTCAGCCGGAATAAAGAGCGTTGTTTGGAGGCCGACGGTATAACTGACGGACTGCACAAAAAGGGCAAGGCCTGTGAGCCCTGCCCCCTTTTCGTTCGGCAACGCACTAAATTTTCCGTTCGCTTTTGAGCTACGCCAAATTCGAGCGTCTCGGGTTGTAAAAATTCGGCCGGCGAAAGGGTCACCGAAGCACTTCGCGACTTGATTTTATCGAGGCTTTAGCTTGACGCTCACGTCGAAGCCTTATCGATCACGCTGGCCGTCATCCTTCGCCGACAAGATACAAATGAGGGTCAATGCGAAATGTGTTACTCTGGACGAACTCCATCCGAATAAAGTATGAAAAACAGTCGTCTAATTATCGCGGCGTTGGCAGTGTGCATATCTGCCGGTGCGACTTTCGGCCAGAAAAGCTCGGCCGCAAAACCCGATCCTGAGATAGCCAAGATGATCAAAGAGATCTCGCCGAAGAACATCGAGGCGAGCATTCGCAAGCTAGTGTCATTCGGGACTCGGAATACGCTATCCGAACAGGATGATAAGACGCGTGGCATCGGTGCCGCTCGCGACTGGATACTGGGCGAATTTCGCAAGATCAGCATCGACTGCGAAATGTGCCTCGACCCGCGGACGCAGGCTTTTCAGCAGCCTGCCGGCGGCCGGATACCGACGCCGACGGTACTGACGAACGTTTACGCAATATTGCCGGGGACGACCGATCCGGGGCGTGTTTATGTCGTTTCGGGACACTACGATTCGATGTGCAGTTCGGCGACGGATGCGAAATGCGATGCACCGGGAGCGAACGATGATGCTTCGGGAACCGCGGTCGTGATCGAACTAGCCCGCGTGATGTCGAAGTACAAGTTCGACGCGACGATCGTCTTTATGGCCGTTCCGGGTGAGGAACAAGGGCTGCTCGGCGCCGCGCACTACGCTGAACAGGCCAAGCAGGCAAAGATGAATATCGAGGCGATGTTCACCAACGACATCGTCGGCGGCGTGACCACGCAGAAGAACTCGAAGTTCCGAAACAAGGTCCGCGTGTTCAGCGAGGGCGTTCCATCCGACGAAACCCCGCAACAGGCGAATACCCGCCGCAGCGTCGGCGGCGAAAATGATTCATCGTCGCGTCAGCTTGCCCGCTACATCAAGGAACAGGGCGACCGATATCTTAAGAATTTCGGCGCGTGGATGATCTATCGGCGCGACCGCTACGGCCGCGGCGGCGATCACATCCCGTTTCTCGAACGCGGATTCGCAGCCGTAAGGTTTACCGAGGCCGATGAGGACTACGCTCATCAGCATCAGAATCTTAGAACGGTTGACGGGAAATTCTTTGGTGACACGCCGGAATACGTGGATTTTGAGTACACGGCAAACGTCGCCCGCGTCAATCTCGCCGCGCTCGCGAGCCTCGCACGGGCTCCCGGAAAGCCCACAAATGTCGGCCTCGTCACGACCGGACTTACGAACGACACCGTTCTA
Source organism: Acidobacteriota bacterium (assembly GCA_041940165.1). Taxonomy (GTDB): domain Bacteria; phylum Acidobacteriota; class Blastocatellia; order Pyrinomonadales; family Pyrinomonadaceae; genus OLB17. The sequence continues at coordinate 71,715 of JBGTSR010000003.1, read as the reverse complement.
AGATGGGACGCGAATAAAGATGCCGATATTGCGGGCTACGAGGTAGTCTGGCGCGATACAACTGCCGCCGAATGGACGAACTCGGCCGCCGTCGGCAACGTGCTTACCTACACGGCAAAGGCGATGTCCAAGGATAACTACTTCTTCGGCGTGCGAGCTGTAGACAAAGCCGGGAACAAGAGCCCGGTCGTGTATCCGCGTCCGGTCCAGGCCCAGAGGCCAGCCCCATCGCCGACACCTGCCCAATAAATTCCGCGGGCCCGGAAAAAATTGATCTTTTTTTCGGGCTCGTTGTCCATTTCCTCTCGCGTCGTTCGTCTCTGATATGAGAAAGCTCAAAAGGAGATCAACGATGAACAAAACAACGATCATCTTTTTCGCATTTTTCCTAATGTTCGCCGTTACGGCCGGCATCGACGCCCAGATCAAGAATACCGAGAATACGCTCAAACTCGGCGAAGGCGGCGTATCGCAAAAAGCCTCGATCGCAGATATGGCGTGGCTCGCCGGAGGTTGGACCGGCACCGGCCTCGGCGGCGTATCGGAAGAGATGTGGAGCCAGCCGATCGGTGGCATCATGATCGGAACTTACCGGCTGATCAAAGACGGCAAACCCGTCTTCTACGAGATGCTGATGCTGATCGAAAAGGATGAAACGCTCGTGTTTCGGCTCAAGCATTTCGATCCAAATTTCATCGGCTGGGAAGAAAAGGACAAGACCGTCGATTTCATGTTCGTGTCGAAGGATAAGAACAGACTTTATTTCTCGGGGCTGACGTTTGAACGCGTCGGCGAAAAAGAGATGAAGATCTACCTTGCCCTGCGCCAGCGCGACGGTTCGCTCCGCGAAGAGCTTTTCTCAATGAAACGAAACGATAAATAATAGGAGACAAATACTATGCCTGATTATATGTTGTTACTTCACGAGAAACCGACGGATTTTTCCGCGATGTCGCCCGACGAGATCGAGTCCGTCATCAACGAATACATCGCCTGGTCGGAAAAAACGGCCGCCCTGGGCAAGATACGCGGCGGCCACAAGCTCCGCGACGAAGGCGGTAAGCACCTCAACGGGTTCGGCGACACTTTTCGTGTTACCGACGGGCCGTTCATCGAGGCCAACGAGGTCATCGGCGGCGTCTTTCTGATCGCTGCTGACGATTACGACGATGCGGTCGCAACTTCGTCGGATTGTCCGCATCTGAAGTACGGCGGCCGGATCGAGCTTCGCGAGATCGAGCCAACGCAATAGAGAATGGACGAAGACCGGATCGGCTTTGAGGTAGACCATCTTTTCCGCCGCCACGCGGGTGAGATGGTCGCTTTTTTATGCGGGCAATTCGGTTTTGACAAGATCGAGCTGGCCGAGGACGCGGTCCAGGACGCGATGATCTCGGCGATGAAGACGTGGCCCTTCGCCGGCCCTCCGGATAATCCAAAGGCTTGGCTTCTTCGCGTTGCGGTCAATCGCTGTATCGACGTCCTTCGCCGCGATAATCGCTCATCGAGCATCGACGCGGAGCCCGACTGCGACCCGGTCTCTATTGTGGCGACAGATCTACCTCAATTCGAGACCGAACTTTCCGACGACCAGCTTCGAATGATCTTTGCTTGCTGTCATCCGTCGTTGACGCCGGAAAGCCGCGTTGCACTGACGCTCAAGGTCGTTTGCGGATTCAGTGTCGGTGAGATCGCGCGCGGTTATCTATCGACCGCCGAGGCAGTCGCCAAGACGATCACCCGAGCGAAGTCGAAGCTCCGCGAATTTGACGTCGAAATGGCTATCCCCGAGCCTCGGGAGCTGAACGATCGAATGAGCACCGTGCTCAAGGCCCTGTACCTGATGTTCAACGAAGGGTACAGCGCATCGACCGGCGATGCCCTGACCCGAAAAGACCTCGTTTTCGAGGCTATTCGTCTTGCATCGCTGCTTGCCCGGCATCCCGTGACGTCTGCACCGCCCGTCGATGCTCTCGCCGCTCTGTTCTGTTTTCAGGCCGCTCGAATGCCGCAGCGTGCCGATCATAATGGCGAACTGCTCATCCTGGCGGAACAGGACCGCGAGGCTTGGGATAAACGAATGATCTCACGCGGGCTTCATCATTTTCGGCTCTCGGCAAGCGGTGATACGATCTCCGATTATCATTTGGAAGCCGAGATCGCCGCTGTTTACACACTTGCTCAAGACTACCCATCCACCGACTGGAAGCGTATCTTACGCTGCTACGATCAGTTGCAGGAGCGTGCGTTCTCCCCAGTTCGCGAGCTTAACAGAACGATCGTTCTCGGCCAGATCGCCGGGCCGCAGACTGCTTACTCTCGCCTCGCCGAGATCGAGACGGATCTCTCCAACTACGGACTCTTCTTCATAACCAAGGCTCACTACGAAAAACTACTCCACGAGGACGCCCGCGCTGTGCGTTCCCTACAACGTGCTCTCGACCTAACCGGCAACGAGGCCGTGAGGCGACTGGTCTTGCATCGATTGTCTGAGACCGCCGCACAGTGATCAAAGCTGTTTCCATCGTGTGAATCGATGCACCCGGTGCGGTGCGTTTAGGCATCGAAGTGTGGTAAAAATGGTGTTCCGCCTTTTTTTTCATTGGTTGGATCGGAAGTATTAATGAGACAGCTTTTACGCGGCATTTCAGGCACGGCTCTAGTTGCGGCCGCACTCTATTTTGGCAGCATCGCCATCGCGCAATCCGAACGGATTGCGGACACAAAGGACATTAAATCGCCCGAGGTTTCGCCTAACCTCGTTGTGAGCCAGTTTCAGCCGGGAACGTCGGCAAATGCTAATGATGAGTGGGTCGAGATCAAGAACGCCGGGCCTTCGCCCGTCGATCTGAATGGCTACCGTTTGGTTTATCGTTCCTCAAGCGGCACAAACGACGTTGGGCCGTTTGCGGTTTGGACGACCTCGACAATTCTTCAGCCGGGACAATTCTATTTCATCGCCTCCACGTCGTACTCCGGCCCGGTTACGCCGGACGTTACCTATAATCCGAGTGTCTGCGCATGCTCAATGTCGGCGACTTCGGGTGGCCTTGGAATACGGCTCGGTGACATGAATACCGGCGCTCTGATCGATTCTGTCGGCTGGGGAGCGGCAACGAACATTTTCGTCGAGGGTGCAACGACCTCGGCTCCAGGCTCCGCAAGTGGCAACAGCCAGATCCGCAAGCAGAACGGCTGTCAGGACACGGATAACAATCAGAACGATTTTCAAACGCAGGCTCCGATGGCTCCGCGGAATACGGCCACGGCCCCGATAACCTGCAGCGGCGGCGGAACGACGCTCTTTGCGACGATGAACGCCAATCCTACCACCGTCTCGGCCGGCGGCTCGGTGCTCTTCACGGTCACGGTCATCCCGGCGACAACGCCGCCTAGTACGGGCATTACTGTCACCGGAAATCTGAGTTCGATCGGCGGCCAAATCGTCCAGCCATTCTTCGATAATGGCTCGAACGGCGACGTGACCGCCGGCGACAATGTTTTCTCGTTCCAGACGATGGTTCCGCCGGGCACTTCGGGCGGGCAATATTCGATCACCTCGACCGCAAGCGATCAGCAGGGCCGCACCGTCAATCCGAGCGTAAATATCACGGTAAACGCACCGCTTGCCGATGAAGACCCGCTCTTGCTCGGAAATCCGAGCAACGCCACGCCGGATGTCGCGAACGAGAACAATTACCTGATGCCCAAGCCGCAGTACACTCTGTCGTACAACCGCTCAAAGGCGATCCCAAATTGGGTTGCTTGGCGGCTCGATACGAGTTGGTTAGGCTCAGCCCCACGGCAGGATGACTTTCGCCCGGACACGACGCTTCCGGCGGGCTGGTATCGCGTCGACGACGGTGATTACTCCGGCTCCGGTTTTTCGCGCGGACATATGTGCCCGTCGGGTGACCGCACTCGATCGATCCCGGACAATTCGGCCACTTTCCTGATGACCAACATGATCCCGCAGGCGATCGAGAACAATTCGGGACCGTGGCAGCAGTTAGAAGACTATTCCCGAACTCTAGTGAATCAGGGCAGCGAGCTTTACATTTTCTCTGGGGGTCATGGAGTCAACCCGTTGACGCCGACGATCTCGCAGGGCCGCATTTCCGTTCCAAATGTCACGTGGAAAGTGATTCTTGTTCTTCCAAACGGTTCGAGTGACCTGCGCCGCGTAAACCGCTCGACGAGAGTCTTCGGCGTCATCATGGCGAACGACGATTCGCTCATCTCGCCAAGCACTCCGTGGCGGAACTTCCGTGTAACCGTTGACGAGGTGGAAGAACTAACAGGATACGACTTCTTTTCGAATGTTCCGCGTGCCGTTCAGGAATATATCGAGAGGCGTCCTGATACGTTGTAATGAAAAATTTCCGATCCAGAATACTAGTACTATCGGCCGCTCTGCTCGTCTTTGCGAGCGCCGCTGCCGCGCAGAAAGAACTTTCGATCGCTCAGATACAGGGCGACAAGGGCACTTCGCCGGTCGAGGGACAGAACGTCCGGGTCACGGGCATCGTCACCGCAAAGCTGCGCAGCGGTTTCTTCATCCAGACGCCCGATGACAAGGTGGATGCGGACCCGAAGACGTCCGAGGGCCTTCTCGTCTACGGTGAGAACAGCACCGGCCAGGTTTCGCTCGGCGATCTCGTCCAGGTCGATGGCACCGTGACCGAGTTTCGCCCGCGCACCGAACGGATCTTTCTGACGATCACCGAGATCACGCGGCCCACGGTAAAGGTCCTCTCGAAAAACAATCAACTCCCGGCACCGATCGTCCTTACGATCGCAGATCTCGATCCCCGCGGACGGCCCGATCAGATGGAACGCCTCGAAGGCATGCGCGTCAAGGCCGACCTGGCGGTCGTCGCTCCGACCGGCGGCTACACGAACGAAAAAACTGGCATCACGACGTCGAACGGCACCTTCTTCACCACACTAGCCGGCGTACCGCGTCCTTTTCGCGAGCCCGGCATCGGCCTGCTTCAAAAGATCGTCGATAAACTGCCCGCCGTGACACCAACGTTCGACGGCAACCCGGAGATCCTGCGTGTCGACAGCGGCGCTCAGCAGGACCGCGAACCCATAGACGTTCCGGCGGGAGTTGTACTCAAGGAAGTGACCGGCATCATCGACTTTTCGCGAAAATTTTACACGCTCTACGTCGACACGGCTTACGCCACGAAGATCGAGGGCCAAGCGGTCGTTACTCCACTCAGCCCAGCCGGCGAACGTGAGCTTACTGTCGGCACTTTTAACATCGAGAACTTTTTCGATGACGAGGTGAATTCGCCAAATGTCGACAAAGAGGTCACGGTCCCGAAAGAGGTTTTTGCAAAACGCCTCGCGAAAACGTCGCTCGCGATCCGAAATATTCTCGGAATGCCTGACATTCTCGGCATCGTCGAGGTAGAAAATCTCAAGGCGCTGCAAAAGCTAAACGACCGCATTAACGCCGATGCCGTCGCCGCCGGTGGGCCGGATCCGAAATACACCGCGCATCTGATCGAGGGCAACGACATTCGCGGCATTGATGTCGGTTTTCTGGTTCGTTCGTCAAAGGTAAAGGTCGTCGAGGTAAAACAGCTTGGCAAGGACGTGAAACTCGAAGGTGTCAGCCCCGAGCAAAAGCTATATGACCGGCCGCCGCTGCTGTTGCGTGCCGAAGCGATCGACGCGAAGTCGGCGAAACCGCTCGCCGTCTCGGTGATCGTCAATCACTTCAAATCTTACGGCGGCATCGATGACGAACGCGATGGCGACCGCGTCCGGAACAAACGTCGTCTGCAGGCCGAATGGCTCGCGAAATTTGTCGTCGACCGGCAGACGGCCGATCCGACGGAGAAGATAATCCTGTCGGGCGATTTTAACGCGTTCCAATTCAATGACGGCTACAACGATCTGATCGGAATCCTTCGTGGGCGCTCGGATCAGAATGTGCTCGTTCCCTCGAAAACCGCTTATAACACCGGATTGATCGCCTTGATCGATTATCTTTCGGACCCGACGAAAAGATACTCGTATACGTTCGACGGTTCGGCACAGGCCCTCGATCACATCCTGATAAACCGAGCGACGCGCGACCGGGTTCTCAAATTCGGCTATTCGCGCTCTAACGCCGATTTTCCGATGATCCTTAAAAACGATGCGACGCGGCCCGAACGTGTCTCGGATCACGACGCGGGCGTGCTGTTCCTTTCGCTCGACGAACCGCAGCCGAAACCAGCCCCGTCGCCAGCTGCGACGCCCGGCAGATAGCTCTAGGTCTTTTCGAGAAGGACTTGGGCAACGGCGTGTTCTGTCGTGTGCGAGATCGATAAATGGATGCGTTCGGCACCACGCTCGGCAAGGATCCTGGCGGCTTCGCCGGTAACGACCAGATCAGGAACACCTTCGGCATCCGAAACCACTTCGATATCGTGCCACGTGATCTTGCCACGCCAGCCCGTTTTCAGGGCCTTTAGAAAAGCTTCTTTGGCCGCAAAACGCGCCGCGTACGACTGAGCGGCACTCACGCCCTTGGCATCGCAGTACGCCTGTTCCGCTGCCGTGAAAACACGTTCGCGAAAACGCGGAGTTCTGGCGAGCGTCTCGCGTATGCGATAAACTTCAACAATGTCGACGCCGATCGAAAGGATCATCAGTAACGAGTCAGACCAACAAATCTTAACCGATTCGGGCTTTTATTGGCGAGACAACGGCGTCGTCAAGGTCCTCGTCTGTCGCCCGCTCGAAGAGGCAGGTTTTGCCAACGCGTTTTCCACCCGCGGTGGCGGCGTTTCCGATTTTCCCAAGAACAGTCTCAATCTCGCTGGTTTCAACGAAGACTCGGCCGAGAATATCTACGAGAATCGGCGGCGATTTTTAACGGCTTTCGAGGGCAACTACCGGCTCGCGATGGTCTGGCAGGTCCATGGAAGCGATATCAAGGTCGTAAACGATCTGGACGACGTTGGCGATTCCGAAGAGAAGGCCGACGCGGTAGTGTCCAATATCTCGGGCATTCTCGCCGGGGCGAAAACGGCTGATTGTGTACCCGTTTTGATCGGCGATCCGGTTACACGGTCGTTCGCCGCCGTGCACGCAGGCTGGCGAGGAACGGTCGCATCGATCGTCGATAAAGCTGTTAGTAAACTCTCCGATATTTATGGTGCAAAACCCGCCGATATGATCGCGGCCATCGGCCCGGCGGCCGGGTGTGCGAATTACGAGATCGGACAGGAAGTGATCGACCTTTTCGCCCAGAATCTTGACGATAGCGAAAAATACCTCGCACCGACTCGCGATGGCCACGCGCTCGTGGACCTGCACCGAGCCAATCGCGACCAACTGATCACTGTTGGCCTTTCCGACGAAAATATCTTCACCGCTCCTTTCTGCACGATGGAACGGCCCGACCTTTTCTTCTCCTATCGTCTGGAAAAGCAGAAATTTGGCAAGACTGGCAGGCTGCTATCTGTGATCGGCCTTATCTAACTATCCACTGACCACTAACGCTCTATTCACTGAATAGAGCGTGATCGATTCGGAAAGTCCTTTTGTAGAAATTCAGTGGATAGTTATGAGTGGTAAGTGGATAGTCTCGAACATACTGCGGCCAGTTGTTGAAAGCTACTTGAGTACGGCGACCAGATTCACGCGTTTTGTCTTCGGCGGGAAGCAAACCTCATCGTTGCAGGCTTGATATCTGACAGCGACCTCGATCGACACCTTGTCGCCGCGGAATTCTTCGAGCGGTGTTACATCAAAAGTGAACTCGACCTTTCCCTCGTAAACGTTGAGCATGTTCTCGGAAAAGCCGAATTTGCGGTCGTGGCCCTCAGGATAGTTGACCGGGCCGAGCTTGATACCTTCGACTGCGGTCGGCTTGACGGTCGTCGGGATCAGGTACTCACTCTTGGGTTTGTTCGAATTTGCGTGAAGCTCGGTCGGTATATCGAGCACCACTACGGCCTTCGCGGTCTTTCCGCGCTCGATCGTGCCGTCGCCTATCTTGCCGGACACTTCCTGGGCCGATGCCGAAACGACGCCTGCGAGCAAAACGACAACAAATGCGATCAAACTTCTGGTTCTCATAAACAATTCCTTGATGAAAAAATCCTTCGCGTCGTTGCAGCTATTTCACGAGAAAGCTGGATGCGAACTGCTGGATCTTTGCCGCAATTTCCTCCGACGTCCGTTCGAGGGCCGTTATCTTGAGTTCAAGGGCGTCCCGACCCGACTGCCCGATCTTGTAAAGATCGACGTACCCAATTCCTTTCTCGACACGATCGGCTTCGAGCAAGACGTACTTTCGCTCGTTGACGACCTGAGTATTACGCGAACTAAGCTTCGTGGCCGAAGCGATCTTATCCGCCGCTTTTTCAGGCGTCGTTCCTTGATGACGCACGATCTCGACACGGGCCTGCCGCACATTCTCAAACCCCTCTTCTTCGCCAAAAGCCTTCGAGTAAGCCTCGAACTCGAGTTCTGGCTTTCCGTTGATCACGTTAAGGAAGCCTTCGGGCTTATCGATCGAAAAGGCGTCGGTATCTATACTCTCAGCCTCAAAAGCGGCCGCGGCCGTCTTTTTGATACGGGTCGAGGCGTAGACCATCAGCGCAACGAGAATCAAACCTGGGATCAATAGTTCCATTAGTTGACCGCCCTTTCTATGGCGACGAGATCGTTCTGATCCTTTGCGGCAAGCTGTCCGCAGGCTGCATAAATGTCGCGTCCGCGCGGCTGCCTGACGTACGCATCGACACCGAGCGATTCGAGCAGTTTATTGAATCCGGCGATACGCTCCGGCGTCGACGCATTGTAATCGAGTTGCTCGGCCCCATTATGCGGGATCAGGTTGATCTTGACGCGGCCGAGTCGATGCCGCGAAAGCAATTCAGCCAATTCACGAGCATCTTCGTCCCGATCGTTCACGCCGCCTAGCATCACGTATTCGAAAGTGAACCGTTCGCCGCGACGCAGACTCGCTTCAAATTTCTTCGCTGCCTTCATCAATTCATTTAGGTCCCAACGCTTGTTTATCGGCATTAGCTTGTCCCGCAGCTCGTCATTCGTAGCCGAAAGCGAAATAGCAAGATGCGGCCGATCCTCGAGCGCCGAAAGCTCTTCTATTTTTGGCACGATCCCGGCGGTAGAAACGGTAACGCGATTTGGCACGATGAAAAGGCCGTCTTTGTCAGCCATGATCCGGAGTGCTCCGATCAGATTCTCGAAATTCAGAAACGGCTCGCCCGCTCCCATACCGACGAGGTTCGTTCCGTGCGGCGTCTCGGCTCCGACACCGTAAACGTCATTGAGCACGATGATGATCTGTTCGACGATCTCGCCGACGGTTAGATTTCGCAGCAGCCCGAGCTTTGCCGTGAGACAAAAATCGCATTTCAGCGGACAGCCGGACTGCGAAGAAAAACAGATCGTATCGCGATTCTCGGTCGGGATGAAAACCGTTTCGACGGGATAGCCGTCCGTCGTTTTCATCAGGTACCGACGAGTACCGTCGGACGAAACATAACGGGATTCGACCGCGAGCCGTGAGATATCAGCGACCTCTTCGAGCTTCGCACGAAACGCCTTTGGCAGGTCAGTGATCTCGTCGAACAACAGCAGCCGACGTTCGTGGACCGCTTTAAAGACTTGAGTCGCACGATACTTCGGCTCGCCCATGCCGACCACGAGGTCGACAAGCTCGTCGCGGCTCATCCCTGTGATGTGAACTTTCTCCGTCACCTCGTATTAGTTTATCCAAAACCGCCGTTCGCTGCCTGTTTCCTTGAACGGTTTGGTCCCTCGGCTGCTTCGAACACGCTATCTCTCTGATAAACTTATCCGCGAATGTCGCCCCGATTTGTAGCGAAACTCATCCTCGTCGGCTGCCTATTTTGCCTTTTCGCGTGTAGTCGCGTGGGTGATCTGTCGCCAAAAGACCGACGCGACGGCCGGCCACTGCCGACGGATGCGCGCATCGCTGATGTACTTCCTTTTGGCAATCCGTCAAATGCGACGCAGGATGCTTCAAACCGCGATAACTACCTCGTCCTTCACAACAGCCACGTACTTTCGTATAACGAAAGCCGCGGCACGCTCAATTGGATCGCCTGGCGAACAACGGCCGCCGATCTCGGGGAACGCCGCGAGCGTCCGCTTTTTGAGCCGGACCTTTCGCTGCCCGAAGGCTATAAACGCATCCAGTACTACGATTATTCCGGCAGCGGTTATGATCGCGGGCACATGGTACCGGCCGCCGATCGATTTGGCGATACAGCTCGGATGGAAGAGACGTTCCTGATGACGAACATCGTTCCGCAGACCGGCGATATGAATCAGTATCCGTGGAACAAGCTCGAGTCTTATGCACGCGGCATCGTTCGCCGTGGAAATGACACGTACACGATCGCCGGAGTTTACGGCGAGAAAGGCAGGCTAAAGAATAAGCTGACGATCCCGACGAACTGCTGGAAGGTCATCATCGTACTCAACCGCGGTACGAACGAGATAAATGAACGCACACGCGTCATCGCCGTCGATATGCCGAACGTCGAGAACATAAGCGATGTCCGATGGGAAGACTTCAAAACGACCGTCCGTGACATCGAAAACAAGACCGGGCTGGATCTTTTTTCGGCGCTTCCACGTAATATACAGGACAGTATCGGAAATCGACGCGACTGAGGTTATAACGTCGCCAAAAACTCTATGAAAATTCTATTGACCATTGCGCTCTTTATCGCGGCCGCGGGTGCGGCCATCGGCCAGACCCCGACACCGGCACCGACGCCAGTTCCGCCTCCGGCCGCCGATCCAAAGGATGTCGAATCGCTCGACAGCATCATGAAGGCCGTTTATGACGTCATCTCGGGCGATGCCAACCAGAAACGCAACTGGGATCGCTTTCGCTCGCTATTTCACCCCGACGCAAAGCTGATACCTACCGGTAAGAATCAGCAGACGGGATCGGTCATCGCTCGTTACATGACGCCACAAGACTACGTGACACGAAGCGGCCCCGTACTCGAACGCGACGGCTTTCACGAACGCGAACTCGCCCGCCACGTCGATATTTACGGCAACATCGCTCAGGTGTTTTCGACCTATCATGCGTTTCGAAAGAAGGATGACAAGGAGCCCTTTATGCGTGGGATCAACAGTTTTCAGCTGATGAACGACGGGAAGCGTTGGTGGGTCGTGAACATATATTGGCAGGCTGAAACACCGGATAACAAGATACCTGAGAAATATCTGACGAGCCGAAACTGATCCGCCATCGGCGACGAAACTCAGAATAGCAACGCGGGCCTCCTCTGAGTGCCCGCCCTATTTTGGTTTATGGCCGAACACATTCTGACCAGATCCCTGACGCTCGACGTTTCTCGCGAACGGGCGTTCGAATTCTTTGCCGACGCGGGCAATCTCGAGGCGATCACGCCGCCCGATCTCGGTTTCCAGATAATCACGCCGCAGCCGATCAACATCCGACAGGGAACGCTGATCGACTACAGGCTTAAGCTCCACGGCATTCCGATGGCGTGGCGGACTGAGATATCGGTCTGGGAGCCGCCTTTCCGCTTTGTCGATATGCAGCTTCGCGGACCGTATTCGCAGTGGATACACACGCATACCTTCTCCGAGCACGAGCCTGGAAAGACGTTGATCGAGGACGAGGTGCGATATCGTCTGCCTTTCGAACCGTTCGGCGACATCATTCATTTTCTGATCCGCGGCCAGCTGAATCACATCTTCGATTTTCGTCAGGAAGCCGTTGGGAAATTGATCGTTCCCGAAAAAGTTCAAGAATTCGCTTGACAGGCTTAACGCCGTTAAGTTAAGTTAACGGTGTTAAGCGATGACGACGACGAAACGTAAACCAACATCCGAAGACCTGCGGCAAGAGATACTCGACGCAGCCCGCGAACTTTTCGTGACCGAGGGCTACGAGAACGTCTCGATGCGTAAGATCGCCGACAGGATCGGCTATTCGGCAACGACCATCTATCTCTATTTCGACGACAAGGCGGACCTGCTTCGCGAGATCTGTGAGACGACATTCTCGCGGTTGGCGGACGAGATCGAACGAAGCTACGAGGGCTCGAACGGCCCGATTGATCGGATGCGGCGGGGCTTGCTCACGTATATACGGTTCGGGCTCGAGAATCCGCACCACTACGACGTTGTATTCACCTCGCCAAAGGTGCGATTTATGGGAGCAAGCGATTATACGTTTGACGGCTCGATGGGCGAGCGGGCCTTCGAGACGCTGCTCTCGACCGTTCGCGAATGCATCGAAGCCGGGGTTATAAGACGAAACGACGTCGCCTTGACCGCGCAGACTCTCTGGGCTGGAATTCACGGGGTCACGTCGCTGCTTATCGCTCACCCGAGTTTCCCGTTCGTCGACCGTGACTTACTAACGGCATCGGTGGTCGACACCATGATGGAAGGATTAAGAACCTAAATTTTTTTGCATTTAAACTTAACACTGTTAACCACGGAGAAACGTATGAAACCGGAACTTATCTTTTCGATAGCGAATACTACTGCTTTGGCCAGTTGGGTACTTCTCGTCTTCCTTCCACGGTGGAGTTTCACGCGGGTCGCGATCCTTAAAGGAACGATCCCGCTGCTGCTCTCGGCGGCGTATTTGATCGTCGTCGTCCTGTTCTTCGGCTCGGCTGAGGGCGGATTTGACTCGCTCGAGAACGTAATGAAGCTTTTCACTAATCCATGGGTCGCTCTGGCCGGCTGGATCCACTACCTGGCGTTTGACCTGTTTGTCGGTGCGTGGGAGGTACGCGACGCGCAGAAGCGCGGCATTAGTCACTTTCTTGTGATCCCGTGTCTTATCCTCACGTTCCTGTTCGGCCCTGTCGGCTTCCTTCTCTACACCATCCTGCGGATGTACTACAAAACGCAGGTCGAGGAGGCAGCATGATACGCGACATCATTGCGTCACAGCGTTTGCTTGTAGTTGGCGGGCTTGTGTTCTTTGCGTTTGGCCTGCTAACGACAGTCCTGATCTTGGTCGACGAAACGCAAATCCTTGGCATCAACCGGTGGATCAAACCGATGAAGTTCTTCTTCTCGATCGCGATCTTCATATGGACGATGGCCGTTTACCTCTACTTCCTAAAAGGAAGCCGCGTTTTTGACCGTGCCGTCTCGTGGATCTTCATTCTCGTTTTTGTCGTCGAAATGATCGCGATCGCTGGACAGCCGCTTCGCGGTCAGACGTCGCACTTCAACGTCGGCGACCCGCTGAACGGGATGATCTTCGCGGCAATGGGCATTGCGATCGCCATCGGCACGGTCGCAACCGCCGTGATCGCGTGGAAGTACTTCACGACGAAACCCGATCTCCCCAATGCTGTAGTTGCCGGAATGCGGCTCGGCTTGGTGATCTTTCTGCTCGGCAGTATTCAGGGCGGGTATATGTCAGCAAATCTGGCTCACACGATCGGCGCGGTCGACGGCGGCCCGGGCCTGCCGTTGACGAATTGGTCGACGGTCGCAGGCGATCTGCGTGTGGCGCATTTTCTCGGGCTTCACGCCGTACAGGTAATGCCGATACTGGGATTTACCGCGACGCTGGCTGCACCGCGAATTGCCGTCGCGGCAACCGTTTTGGGAGCGGTCGTCTATCTGGGATTCTTTGTGGCAGTTTTTGTGCAGGCTCTGTTGGCACAGCCGTTGATCAGACTCTAGACCAGACGCCGGAGAAGGCGAGGTCGGCCCGGCCGTTGATGACGATCGTATCGTCCTCTCGCCAGACGACCTTTGTCACACCGCCGACCGCCTGGACGTCAACCGTGCGGTCGGTACGCAGTGTGAACGCACTCAGAACGGCTGCTGCCGAACAGCATGTGCCCGACGAAGACGTTTCGCCCGCGGCGCGTTCCCAGATGCGGACCTCGATACGCGACCGGTCGATCACTTTGACGAAGACGATGTTCGCCTTTTCAGGAAAGATCGGATGGCACTCAAGGGTGCGTCCTACGGACCGCCAATCGAAATCAAAATCGTCGACGAAGATCGCCGCGACTGGATTGCCGACATTCACCGCCGAAACCTTAAACACCTGGCCTTCGACCTCGATCGGTTCGTTGACGACTGCCGGCCGCACTTCGCTGGTGGCGATCGGCACGGCATCGCTCGAGAATTTCGGAGTTCCTATCTCGGCATCGAACCAAAATTCGCCGCCGGGTCTGCGATCGACAAGCGTGTATTTCTTGATCCCGCTCCGCGTTTCAAGCCTCAGTTCGCGATCAGCCCAGAGAAGCAGGTAATGCAAGCACGCGACCGCGCATCGCGTACCGTTCCCCGAAAAACCGGCGATACTTCCGTCGGGATTGACGATCTCGCAAAAAAAATCCGCGTCTTCACTTTCCGACCTCGTAAGTACGGCGATGCCGTCGCCGCCGACGCCTGTATGGCGCTCGCACATCTGTATCGCAAGCCTGCTCAGGTCGACATTGGCCGACAATTCTTCAGCGTCGATCACGATGTAATCGTTGCCAAAGCCATGAAACTTTACGAACTCAAACGCCATCAGTTCTTTCTCGCGATCTTAGTGACCGTATACGTGCTTTTCTTGTAAAGGATGACGAACTCAACATCGTCACCGACTGAGATGCCGTCAAGTAACGCTTTGTCAGCTACGTAGAACTCCATCTTGTGAGCCGGCATCAGGCCGGGCATTTCGTTGTGGTCGATCTCTACACTACCAAGCTGCATGTTGATCTTTGTGACCTTGCCGGTGCCGGGATGATCGCCTTCGCGCGGTTCGGGGTTTTCCACAGCCGTTCCCTGGGTCGAGGACTTACCCGAAGTGCAGCCAGACGCGCCCAAAATGGCGAGCAGCAAAAAGATCAGAGCGAAAGTTCTCATACGTGATCGCTCCTTGATTCAGAGCTTCAATGACCTGATGAATACAGATCTCAGGTTAGTCGCATCGGCTAAAACGGCTTTCGCTTTCTCGCGGTCCCGAACGGATAGGTTATCGCGAGTGGTAGAGTCGTCAATAATTCTGATCGGCCTTGATCGCGAAAAATATACCCGAGTTTCACGCGGCTCGTCATCATCATTTTCAGCCGCTCGAAAAAAGAACAGCAGATCGCCAGCCGGAGAGAACAGAAACTCTTCACGATAAACGCGAACAGACGAGCGGCGCTCGGTTTTGATGAACACCAGTTCGTCAGGATACATAGACCTTTCTGTGTCGCCGCCGCGAAAGAAGAATCTAACCGTCTGTTTATAGATCCCGACCGCTCGCCACTGATGATCGCGGCTGTTGACGACGAGTTCGTTAACAAACAACTCGCCGCCGGTCGCGTGATCGTCATCTTGTTCGCAAAGCCTTACTTTTTCGGACACCGACTTGTAACGATCCCTGATCGAGGCAACTACTTCGGCAGTCGGCTGCCCTAAACTGATGCCTGAAAACAACAGTGGAATGACAAGTAGAGGTAAACCGATGCGTAGCGACATCGCGTTCCTATTTCACCCAATCTGCAATAAACACATTCGTATCGCCTTCCTTTGCTGCATTACGGTTCGAAGCGAAAACAAGTTTCTTGCCGTCGGGTGAAAACATCGGAAATCCGTCAAAGGTCTCGTTAAACGTGACCCTTTCAAGATCTTTACCGTCGAGCCCGATCAGGGCGAGGTCAAAATTTCGCTTCCTCGGATCGCTCGCAAAGTAGTTCGTGCAGAAAATGATCCTCTTGCCGTCGGGCGTGAAATATGGTGCAAAACTTCCGGAGGCGAGGTTCGTGATCTGGCGTTTGTTCGAGCCGTCGGCATTCATCACCCAGATCTCAAAGGTAGTCGGGACGATCAAGTGTTGTGCAAGCAGGCTCTTGTATCGCGTGACTTCCGCCGCGGTCGTTGGCGTTGAACGGCGATAGACGATCATTTTGCTATCGGGCGAGTAAAATGCGCCGCCGTCATACCCGACCTCATCGGTCAACTGCTTGAGATTCTTGCCGTCGATGTCCATCGACCAGAGTTCGAGATCGCCGGTGCGTTCGCTGGTGAAAATGATCTTTTTGCCGTCGGGCGAAACGGTGGCTTCCGCATCGTAACCCTTTGTGTCCGTCAGTTTGCGAATGTCCTTACCGTCCGGCGTCGATGTATAAAGGTCATAGTCGGGATAAACCGCCCAGACGTAACCCTGAGAAAAATCAGGATTTGGCGGACATTCTTTGCTGCCGCCGTGGGTCGATGCATAGATCACGCGCTTTGCACCCTTAAAGAAATACGAACAGGTAGTGCGGCCCTCGCCGTTCGAGACCATCTTTACCTTCGAGCCGTCTACATTCATCTTGTAGATCTGGTCGCAGCCTCGCCCGTCGCGTTTTGACTGAAAGATCAATTGCTTTCCGTCCGAAGAAAAATATGCCTCGGCATTCTCGCCGCCAAACGTCAACTGTCGGATATTTTTAATGCGTTTCTCGCCTTCGACCAGGAGCGACGCCTGCTGGGCAGACGTCGTTGAGACAATAGATGCGATGATCGCAAACAATACGTACAACTTTTTCATATTTTCGATTATATTATCTGCATCTCGTTTTGACGTATTCGGCAAAACTGCTTTTGTAGAATTCCATTTTATTCATCAATAATTTAGAGGCTGAACGGCACGCCTGCTGCACTATGAATTTTGAGACGAACAAGGATGTCCTCGACTGGTACGAGCGTCAGGAACGCGCCCTCACGCCCGAATTCATCGGTGATATTCCCTGGAAACAGGTCAAGGACCATCCTCTCGACAACAGGTTCATTCCCGTTCTGCTGTACATGCGTGACGTCGAAACGCTGACCGACATGTACCATCGCGAACTGCTCCGTACTCCAACGGGCAAGGATCCGCACATCAGTAAATTCATGGAACGCTGGGGCGTCGAAGAGATCACGCACGGCGAAGTGCTCAATCGGTTTCTCAACGAAGCCGGCTACGAAACAGATGACGATTGGCAGGCTGAGGTTCGACGCAATGTAACGACGTCGTACAACACGATGGCCTATTTCCTGACACTTTTAACGAAACTTGTGGGCAAGAAGTTTACGGCGACCCACATGACGTTTGGCGCGATCCACGAAATGGAAGCCGCTCTCGGATATCGCCGCCTGATGGCGCTGGCCGATCATCCGGTGCTGACGCATATTATTCAGGCGATAATTCGAGAGGAATCGGTCCACGCACAGTTTTACAGGAGCGTCGCTCGGCTCGAATTGCAGCGCAGTGAGTTTTCGCAAAAGATGGCCCGCTGGGTGACCGAAAAATTCTGGGCTCCGGTCGGCCAGGGCTCGCTCGCCAAGAGTCGCACGGAATATGCCATCTCAGTGCTCTTCGCCGAGGACATTGCGATCGAGGGTTTGGAAAAGACCGTAACGCAGCGTGTGCGTCAGCTTCCGGGCTTCGATGGGATCACCCGAATCACCGAAGTTATTTCGGCAATGGCCTCGAAGCCTCACAGCGTCTCCGAGGCCGCATTGATTCCGTTAATCATAACGGCCTGTAGTATTCCACTCCATTTTTAAGCTCGACCGCCAGGCGTCCATTGACGTTGGCGTAGTCGAGATGCGCTATAGCCTCGGAAAGAGCGAGGAAGCGGTGGATATCCTTGTCAAAAGCTGCAGAAAATAGTTTGTAGGCCACGTCGAACGCCGTCGTTCCGGACTGTTCGACAAGTTTGATAACTTTATCCTGCCGCTCATCGATCGCCCTTAGGTAGCGGTTAAATATCTCCTCGAAATCCGTTATCGGCTCGCCGTGGCCGCCGTAAACGAGCGTCGGTGAGAGCGATCTTAGCCGGCCAAGACTCACAAGATACTCGCTTAGCGAAGGAAAACGGCGACTCGGATCGACCGGATCGGGCGCGAGCATCGGATTTGGCGTGATGCGTTTTAGAACGCAGTCTCCGCAGATCAGGGTGCGATTTGATTCGCGCAGGAAAGAGCACGAACCGGGTGTGTGCCCGGGCGTGTGCAGTACCCGGATCGAGCCGCTCTCGAACTCAAGTTCGACATTGTCCGAAAGGGAGCCAAAATCCCCATCTTCGAGAGCGTCGGTCAAGAGGCTGACTTCCTCATAAAGCCCTCGAAGCGCGTCGAAAACCGGTTCGGGCACTCCCGACCTGAGCACAAGCCGGCGATGTTCATCCTGTGCTAGCCGTCCGAACAAATGTCCCGTTTCCCAGTCATGGACCAATACCTCGGCGTCCTTTGCCTCATCTCTGATCTGTTTCGCCAAGCCACAATGATCTTCGTGAGCGTGCGTAAGGACGATGCGGCGAACGTCCGAGAAACGCAGCCGATGCTGCGCGAGATGGAAAGTTAGTGCCTCCGACGCCTCTTTCGTCTTAGGCCCGACATCGATCAATGTGATCGGGTCAGCCTTGATCAGGTAGACATTGACGTCGCCTACATAGAACGGTGTCGGGATGGAAAGCGGTATGATCTGCATCTAGCCAAGAAAAGTGAGCCCTGCAAGTTTACCAAATGCACGCTCGAAGCATCATATTGGGTACATATTTGTAGGGTTTCGAGTTCCAATAAATTGGTCAGTCCAATTTATGGATCGGAAAAAGCTCAGAATCTTGAGAAAGTGCCGATTTTACTTGCCTAAATGCTAAATTTGGGTTAAAAAATTCAAAGCAAATCGGTTCGTTACAAGCTTTTGTCTTACAACGATTAAGGAGTTCTACAACTATTTTTGGGTTTGACGGGAAACGACCCCTATTTCCCCGAGGCCGAAATGTCCTTCTTGTGCGTTCGACAGCCGATGAGACGATGTTCTTAGACGATTCCAAGGAGAAAATTGATGAGAGTAACTCTAAATGAGATCTTGATGCGGATGGCAAAGCCGTGCGGTGCGTTCCTGCTCGCGCTTGTGTTTTCAGCGATGACAATAGCCCAATCGCAGGCGGCGGCCGCCGACCTAACGGGTGTCGTTACCGACCCGACCGGTGCTGTTGTCTCAGGTGCCACCGTTACCGCAAAAGGCGTTGGCACGGGCATCTCCCGCACCGCCACGACGGATGCTCAGGGCAGCTATACCTTTGTTAGTCTGCCGCCGGGCGAGTATGAGATCTCGGCCGAGGCGCCGAACTTTAAGAAGAGTGTTCTTTCAGGAATTCGGCTGACAGTCGGACAGACGGCTGAACTGACGATCAAACTAGAGGTCGGCGAAGCATCGGCGATAGTAAACGTCACCGGTGATGACGTTCAACTGATCGAAACCACCAAGACCAACGTCTCGACCACCATCGAGCAGGTCCGCATCAACAGCCTTCCGATCAATGAGCGAAGCGCAACTGGTTTTGCACTAACGATCTCGACAGTCGGCCGTGATAATGGCCGACCGGTCGGTCCGGCACCCACGTCGGGACTCAACATCGGCGGCCAGCGTGGACGCTCGACCCTCGTGCAGGTCGATGGTGCAGATTTCACGGATAATTCGGTCAATGCCGCCCGCTCGACCGTTTCGCAGGAAGCCGTGCAGGAATATCAGGTCACTACGAACTCGTACATGCCGGAATTTGGCCGTGCGACCGGCGGTATCGTCAATGTCGTCACCAAACGTGGAACGGATGATTTCAACGGCAATCTTTTCGGATTTGTCCGGCACAAATCGATCCAGTCACGGAATGCCTTCGCTCCGATTATCGACGGCGACCCGAATAAGAAGCCGGGCTATACCCGTGCACAATATGGCATTACCCTGGGCGGCCCGATCGCGAAGGGACAGACTTATTTCTTCGCTTCGTTCGAACAGCGACGCCGCCAGGAATCGGGATTCTTCACCGGCGACATCGTTGGCGGAGCGACCGGAAGCATTTCGATCGGAGCTCCATTCCTTCCGTTTACGAACAACTACACGGGCCTCACGCCGGCTCAGGTCGCATACGTCCAAGGCGAGCTTGCCTCCCTTAACCCGGCGCGTATCCAAGGCGCCATCACGTATGCGACGATGGCATCGGCCGGCACGCAGACCGCTCTCAACGGGACGAGCACGTTGATCAGCCCGGGCGGTGCGATCACGGCGGGATCGGTCATCGGCCCGCGCTTCTTCCTTTCGGGAACGCCGGTTCCACTGACGCGTGACTCGAACGGCAACTTTATCGCGTTTCGTCCTCTTAATCAGCTTGCTAAGGTCTTCCCGATCTCCGATGCGACCACGTTCGCGTCGATCCGCTTTGACCATGCCGGAAATGCAAACAATCAGTTCAGCTTCCGGGCGGGGTTCAATCCGAGCCGCATTTCAGGCATCCAGGACGAATCGCAAAACCAGACACTCGGCCAGAACGACTACTCGCGAACTGGTATCCAGGATCTCGAGGACCTGTCGCTTGGAGCTTCGTGGACGAGCATAATGCCGCGGAACATGGTTAACGAGCTCTATCTCAACTATGGGAACCGCAAGGCGAAATTCGATTCTCAGATCCCCAGCGTAGCTCTCCAGATCGCCGGAACCGGCTTCATCGGCTCGAACCCCTTCTCGCCCGTCGACCGTACGGAATCGCGTACTCAGGTTCGCGATAATCTAAGCTGGGTAAAGGGCAACCACACAATGAAGTTTGGCGCTGACTTCAACTGGGTGAGCGGAGCGGCGGAATTCGAACTCAATTTCCCGGCCCTTTTCAACTTTGGCCAGCAGGCTTGCAGTGGTTTGATCTCTGGGTGCACGGGACCGGCATTCACGCCGATTCAGGCGTATGGCCTCGGTTTCCCGAGTGTATTCATTCAGGGCTTTGGTGATCCGGTGAGCTCGCTTTCGAATAAACCGATCGCGTTCTTTGCGCAGGATACGTGGAAAGTGAACCGCCGTCTTACCTTCAACTACGGTGTTCGCTACGACTACGAATTTACGGAGCAATTCGCCCCGTCACCATTCACTGATCCGTTGACCGGGACCGTCCTGTCCGCATCCGATATTCAGGTAGCTCAGGACGCTCTAAACGTTACGCAGGGTTTTCCGCGAGACAACAACAACATCGCACCGCGTCTAGGCTTAGCCTATGATGTCGGCGCAGACGGCAAAACGGTGATCCGCGCGGCTGGCGGCATCTTTTACGACCACCCGCTTCTCGCGGTCTCGTTCAACTCGAACATCGCGGACGGTTCGCAGCAGCAGCAGGCAACGCTTCTGCCGATCGGCGGACCATCGCCGACGGGTTTACTGAATGCCTTCCAGGTGATGCACGGCACGGTTTGCGGCGTCAACGGATCAAATCCGGCGATCTGCGGAGCCGCCGTCACACAGGCAATTGCACCTTCCGCCATCTATCAGTTCGGAAGGATGCGTTTCGACTCGAGCCGTTTCACCGGCTTTGGCCCGGTCCTTCCGTTTACTCTGCATGTCAACAAGGATTTCGAATATCCGATGGCGTTTCAGGGTAACCTCTCGATCGAGCGGATGCTGGGCAAGAACACATCGATTTCTGCTGGCTATATCGTCGTAAATGCACGTCATCTTGCTCACCCACAAGACGTGAACACGGTCGACCTCGACGCGGTGATCAACAATTTCCGACGCTTTACCGCGAACAACCCGGTCGCGTGCGGCGGCCCATGTCCGGCGTCGGGACGTGCTCCGACGAGTTTCTCCGAGGCGATGTTCTTTTACTCATCGATCCCGACGACAGCCAATCCTCTTTATACGATCGTTGTACCCGGATTCATTTCGGTAAATAACACGACCGGCCAGAGGATCATAAATCCGGTCGCTGCGAATTATTTCCGTAAGCTCGGGCCGAACTATTTCTTCATCCGAGCACTGACCGGACTGAGCAAGGCGCAATTCGATCCGCTGCTTGCGGGCACGCTCCGCACGCCCGGGCCGATCAACCCGTATGCCGACGTGAACGCACAGATGTCTGACGGCAACTCGTCATACAACGCCCTGAACCTCGAACTGAAGCGACGCTTCTCGTCGAACGTTCAGTTCTTTGCTACTTACACGTGGTCGCACTCGATCGACGATTCGTCTGACCTACAGACGCTACTCAAGCCTCAGGACAATAACAATTTCAGGGCTGAGAAGTCTGATTCGCTCTTTGATCAGCGACATCGATTCGTTTTCTCAGGTGTGATCTCGACGCCGGAATCCTGGAGTTCGGCAGGCGGATTCAAGCGGTTCATGCATGGATTCTCGATCGCTCCGATCCTCGAGATAAGTTCGGGACGTCCATTCAACATCCTGGCCGTCGGCGATAACAACGGTGACTTCCAGAGCACGAATGAACGACCTTCTGTCCGCTCCGATGGCACGCTCTGCGCGACAGGTGTTGATCCAAACTGCTTCACCGGCCAGTTCGGCTTCGCCGGAAACCTTGGCCGTAACATGGGTATCACGCACAACTATATGTCGCTCGATGCCCGCGTGACGAAGCGTATCGGAATCGGCGAACGGGTCAAACTAGACCTGATCGCCGAAGGCTTTAACCTCTTCAACAGGTTTAACGAAGCGGCGGGCAATCCGTTTTACCAAGTAGTCAACGCGTTTGGCGAGCGTCGCGGCGGCAAGTATTACAGCCAGCCCACGTCGGCATTCGACCCTCGACAGTTCCAGTTCGGTGCCAAGATCTCCTTCTAGGCTCCCGAGGATCGCTGTTAGTCGTTCCGGCAGGCCTGCGGGTCTGCCGGTTCTTTTTTGGCCGAGCAAGCTACCGTCGCCGATGTTGTAGAATCTACTTAGATGACGCTGCAGGATTCATACGGCCGGACGATACGCGATCTGAGGATCTCATTGACCGACCGCTGCAATTTCCGTTGTTTCTACTGCCTGCCGCACGGTGAGCCGTCGTGGGCGAAGCGTGAAAAGTTGCTCAGCTTTGAGGAGCTCCTGCGTGCCGGCCGAATTTTTGTAGCTCTAGGAATTCAAAAGATCCGCTTGACCGGCGGCGAACCACTGATCCGCCGCGACGTGCCGATTCTCGTCGAGTTGCTGAGCACGCTCAAACCACAGCTTCACGATCTTGCACTAACGACCAACGGGTTCGATTTTTCGCGACACGCCGAGGCCTTGAAACATGCAGGTTTGGACCGCATTACTTTCAGCCTCGACAGCCTGAAACACGAACGTTTTCGAACGATCACCGGCGTCGACGCCCTCGAAAAGGTGCTCGCCTCGGTACATCTGGCGCGATCGCTCGGCTTTGAGCCGGTAAAGGTGAACGCCGTGATCGTCCGCGGACACAATGATGAAGAGGTGGTCGATTTCGCCCGGTTCGCTCGCGAGTTTGGCATTGCGATGCGTTTCATCGAGTTCATGCCCCTTGATTCGGGCCACGATTGGGATCGGTCATTGGTCGTCCCCGGTCGTGAGATCCGCGAGGCTATCGAGGGTTTTTTTCCTCTGCAACTTAAGCAAACCACTCGAGGCACAGGAACCGCTTGGAGCTACGTCTTCGCCGATGGCTCGCCCGGCGAGATCGGGATCATCGCCCCCGTGACCGAAATGTTCTGCGGGCAATGCTCACGCATCCGCCTGACCGCCGACGGCCAGATCCGCACGTGTTTGTTCTCGACGACCGAACACAATTTAAGGGATGTGCTAAGGTCTGGAGCATCCGACAGCGAGATCGCGCAGTTTATTCAAGAAGCGGCTTTACAAAAAGAAGCCCGCCACCACATCAACGACCCGGAATTCGTTCAGCCTGAAAGGACGATGAGTTTTATTGGGGGCTAGGCGTATAGCTTTCAGCCCACGTCAAGAACTGGAGCAACATTTCGTCGAGCTTTGTCGGTCCGCCAACAGCCTCGAAAATACCGTCGGTTACTCGGCAACAGACCCAGTTGTCTCCACTGCCTTCCGCGGCGTCTCCAACACCGTAAGCGTATTCCTCGAATTTGACTCCTTCAAGAGGTGTGCCTTCAAGATTGATTTGAATCGACCAGCCGGGATTGTCCAGCGTATCGATCTTTACTCCGAAGCTATGCTCCCAGTCGCCGTCGCAATTCGAAATATACCAGTCCTGAAGGCGCTTTATCGTGTCTGATTTCATCGCTCTTGGACAATTAGTCGTAAGCATCTTTCCGATGCCTGACCCGAACGATCTCGATGATCAACGTTGACGAGTGGATGTCGTACACGATCCGATAGTCACCTATACGAATGCGGTAGGTATGTTCAGAGCCGGTAAGTTTTCGCACGTTTGCCGGGAAAGGGTCTGAGGCAAGGTCGGCAACAGCGTCTAGTATCTTGCGAACAGTCTCGGACGGCAGCCGTCTGATTTCCTTGGTCGCGGATCGTTTCCACTCGATCCTATATGACGCCATCCTGTTTTAGCTCGGCAACAAAGTCATCGTGCGGAATCGTCGGCTCATCTCGACGCTCGGCCATCGCGGCGAGGTCCTCGATGTCTTCCATCAATTCCTCAAACTCGTCGATCGGAACCAAAACGCCGGTCTTGGCGCCGGACTGGTCCGTCACGTATTGCAGTCCGAGTTCTTTGACGTTCATCATGCACTGATTATACACGATAGGTACGGCGAAGAGAGCTTTTTATCCTTGCCTCCGCCCCATCATATCCAGCCCGACGGCCGCAACGAGGATCGAGCCTTTGATGATGTCCTGCATAAAGTCGCGAACGTTGAGCAGCGACATTCCGTTGTCGAGGCTGGCCATGATCAGCGCTCCGAGACACGCGCCAAAGATCGTACCACGGCCACCCATGAGCGAGGCCCCGCCGATTACGCAAGCGGCGATGGCGTCGAGTTCTTTGAGTACGCCAGCATCCGGCGCCGCACTGCCGACGCGTGCGGTGAAGATCAACGCTGCAATTCCGGTCAGAGCACCTAGAAGCGCGTAAACCTTCAGCACGTTCATCTTGTTGTTGATACCGGAAAGCCGAGCGGCGTCCGCATTGCCGCCGATAGCGTAAAGGTAACGGCCAAACGTGGTTGAGTTCGTGATAAATGCCCCGACGAGTGCTACGCCGACGAGTATCAGCACTGGTATCGGCACGCCCTGATACGAATTCATCACAAAGATGAAAGCTACGATACCGCCGATCGGGATGATCGTTTTGAGCAGTTCGGTGCCGTAGTTGGCTTCACCCAAGCCATAGTCTTTGACAGACTTGGCCTTTCGATAAGCCATGAACAGAACGAACGCGATCGCCACGCCGGCGAGTATCCATCCGAACATCATCGGCAGATTCTCGTTCCCGATACCTTTGAACGTTTCGTCCGCCACCGGCACCGTATTGCCGCCGAGCAGCCATTTGACCGCACCACGCCAGGCGAGAAGGCCGCCGAGGGTCACGATAAACGCCGGAATATTTAGATATGCCGTCAGTGCCCCATGGAATACACCGATGACCACTCCGACAGCGATTGCCGCGATAATTGCGGTCGGCAGGCCGTATTCCCAAACCGTGACCGTGTAGGCCGCGAGCCCGCCGGCAAATCCGAGCACGGAACCGACCGAAAGATCGATATTCCCCGAAACGATGACCATCAGCATCCCAACCGCCAGGATCGCGGTCACCGACATCTGCGTCATCAGATTCGAGAGGTTGCGCGGCGTCAGAAAGATGCTGTCGGTCGCCCAATGAAAATACGCCCAGATCAGCCCTAAAACGGCGATCATAATGTACGCACGCAGCGCTGCTGCATTAATTCGCGGAGTTTTTGGTTCGTCCATTTTTGAATCAATGATGGCCTGTAGCGGCCGACATTACCTTTTCGGGAGTCGCATCAGAACGGAGAAACTCGCCGGCGATCCTTCCTTCATGCAGTACTAGGATCCGATCGGAAAGTCCCAGCACTTCGGGAAGCTCCGACGAAACGAGCACGATCGCCAGGCCTTCCTTCGCGAGTTTATTGATCTCAGCGTAGATCTCCTGCTTGGCCCCAACGTCGATGCCGCGTGTCGGCTCGTCGAGGAAGAGTACTTTGGGCTCGGTCAAAAGCCATTTGCCCAGCACCACTTTCTGTTGATTGCCGCCCGAGAGTGTGCCGGCGATCGTCATAGGCGAATTTGCCTTGATGCGAAGCGACTGCATCGGCCCGTTTGCGGCCTTTGACTCGCGGGAGCGGTGCGTTATGAACTTGCCTGAGATCGACTTGAGCCCGGCGAGCGTCATATTGTCGAGGATCGTCTGCTCGAGTATGAGGCCATAACGCTTGCGATCCTCGGTGACGAAACCAACGCCTTTTCGTATCGCCTCGCTGGGCGAGCCGATCGTCACCCGCTGGCCTTCCACCTCGATCGTTCCCGACCAACGGCCCGGCCACGCTCCGAATATCGTCATCAGCAGTTCGGTCCGTCCGGCTCCCATCAGGCCGGCGATGCCAAGCACTTCCCCTTTTCGAACGCTGAACGAGACGCTCTCCACCAGTTTCTTGTCCGGATTGTCTACGGAATAGGCGTTCAGATCGCCGACGGTCACAGCGACCTCGCCGAGATCGTGATCGGGCTTCGGAAAGATATCTCCCACCTCGCGGCCGACCATTGCAGCGATAATGCCATCTTTGGTCGCCGCCTCGGCTTCGAATGTCGCTACGGTCTGCCCATCGCGAAGCACCGTTATCCGGTCGCTCATCTCAAAAACTTCGTCGAGCTTGTGTGAGATGTAGATCATGCCGACGCCGCGGGCGAGCAGGTCGCGGAGTATCCCAAAAAGCGTTTCGACCTCGGCCTCGGTCAAGGCAGCTGTCGGTTCGTCGAGGACGAGGATCTTTGCGTCTTGCGATAGAGCTTTGGCGATCTCGACGAGCTGCTGCTGGCCAATGCCGAGGCTGCCGACCTTGACTCGCGGATCGATGGGCAGGCCTAGGTCCTGAAGCAGCTTTGTCGCTTTGTGATAAAGCTCAGACCAATTTATGACGCCAAAATTGGACGGTTCCTTGCCTAGGAAGATGTTCTCTCCGACGGTAAGTTCCTTGACCAGAGACAGTTCCTGAAAGATGATGGCGATGCCCGCCGCCTCAGAATCTCGAACCCCGCGGAAATGCCGCACCTGATCATCCACGAGTATATCGCCCGTAAAGGTGCCTTCGGGATAGACGCCCGAAAGCACTTTCATCAGCGTCGATTTTCCCGCACCGTTCTCGCCGACGAGCGAGTGAAATTCGCCCGCTTCCAGCGTGAAGCTCACGCCGTCGAGGGCACGAACGCCCGGAAACTCCTTGACGATCTCTCGCATTTCAAGCAGCGGCATATTTATATGGACAACTGATATTACCTAGTAGAGGTAAACTGCGCGAAGCGCCCGGCGAATTTCGTCATTCTGCATGAACCAGTACCAGACCTTCCCGCTGCGCAGGTTTTCAGCGCTCAACAGAGAGATCCCTTGATCGATGCCCAAAACGTCCGGTCCGACCCAGCCAGTATGCGGGTTAAACGCGTCGGCAAAACCGTACGGGCCGTAGACCTTGTCGCCGTACTCTGCCTTCATCTTCTTCAGCGTCGGCACTGTGATACCGGGCGTGAACATCAGCGAGCCGGCCGGAGCAGACGGTACGACCGACCCATCGGTTCTGTCGTGGCGTGGCGGCCCGCCCCATGCCATGTACCCACGCTCTGTGTCTGACGCGGTCAGACCCCACATGTGTGCGCCATACTTCGGAAATTCCTGGCTGAGCTCCTCGACAAAGAACTTCTGCTGGGCCCGTGTGGCATTGACCGAATTGTCGAAATAGTTCAAAAACGGCGGTCGGCGTTCCTGGCGGTTCCTAAAATCGATCCATGCGTGAGAGTACTGGTGAATGAACAGCGGCGAAACCGATCCGATATATCGAATGCCGCGATACTCATTCCATGTACGCTCGAATGCGTACCACGAGTTCGCCGGGATCGGATGTGTCGGCGAACCGATGCCGAGAAGATATATGATGGCATCTTCGCTGTATCGGGCCCAGTAATTATTCAGGAACTGACCGTTGCGCTTCCCGTGATTGATAAGGTACGGATGGCCATTCTGCATGTACTTAAAATCGATACGGCGGTAGATCTTGTCGGCAAGCTCGACGATCTGCTTATCATCCTTAAAGCACTGCTTCACGGTAAGTACGCCGCCCATCAAAAGGGCCGTGTCGATCGTCGACACCTCGCTATTGCCCCAACGTTCGCCTGTCTCGTAATTGACAAAATGGTAAAACCATCCGTTGTCGTGAAAGAAGCGATTGGCAAAGAAATCGAGCGCGTTGCGGGCACGTTCTCGCGCTTGAGCCTGCGTTACCCAACCGCGGTCGGCGCCGATGCAAAGTCCGGTAAGCGCAAATCCGGACGCCGCAACGCTCGCCATGTTGTAGCTGCGATGATCCGGTTTGCGGTTGGTGCCGTCTGCCGGCGTACGGTCGAGGGTCAAACCGTTGGCTGGATTCGTGCGATCCCACGTGAACTTGAAAGCACGTTTAGATAGGTCTTCTAGAAACGCATCGTCCTCGGCGCTGATCCTCGCCGTAGGCACTGGCGCCGCGGGGGCGGGTTCGAGCGGAATGTCCGACTGCGGCTGCGAGGCAAGCGGCCCGAGCTTGGGATCGACCACCTCAAAGACGCTCTGAAGTCCATTGTCGCTGCTCGTGCCGACGATCACCATGAACTCGCCGGGCTCAAGCACTGGCTTCATATCGCGGCCGAGGAACATTAGGTCCTTCGGAGTTAGCGTGAATTCAACTGTCTTCCTTTCCCTCGGCTGCAGCGTTATGCGTTGGAACCCCCGCAACTCACGGACGGGCCTAGTGACCGCCGCCGCCATGTCATGAATATAGAGCTGCACGACCTCGTCCCCGGCGACCTGACTTCCGTTTAGGACTTCTACGCTGACGGTCAGATTCTCAGTCGGCGAGATCTGCGTCTTGCTGAGCTTGACCGGCTGGAGATAGAACCTCGAATAGCTTAGCCCGTAACCAAATGGATATAGCGGAGCGTTGCTCGTATCGAGATATTTCGACGAATATTTGTTCGATTCGAGCAGCGGCCGGCCGGTGCGTTTTTGGTTGTAATAGATCGGTATCTGGCCGGTCGAACGCGGGAACGTGATCGGCAGCTTCCCGCCCGGATTTGCATCGCCAAACAAAGTATCGACGATCGCCGGGCCGGCCATCGTGCCCGGGAACCAGGCGAGCAGAACGGCTTTCGCATGATCAGCAAGCCAATTTATCGTCAGCGGACGGCCGGTGATCAGGACAACGGCGTATGGTTTGCCCGTGGCGTGGACTGCCTTGACGAGATCGAGCTGTTTTCCCGGGAGGTCGATGTTGCTCCGCGACGCGGCCTCGCCGCTCATCGCTTGTCCTTCGCCGAGCACGAGGACGGTGAAGTCCGAATTGTTCGCCGCGTCTACGGCCTTAGCGAAACTCGCGTCCGAATTGCACGGAATATCGCAGCCCTGCTCATACGTCATTTTGACGTTCGGATACTTCGACTTTAATGCCTCCACGACAGTGATCGGATCGGTCGGCTTGCCATCGCCCGCCCAATTGCTGTTCATTTCGGCCTTGTTGTCGGCAAGAGCCCCGATAACTGCGAGCGAACCGATGTTCTTCTTGATCGGCAGTGTCTGTTCGCGATTCTCTAACAGAACGAAGCTCTTCTCGGCGGCGAGTTTGGCGACCTCGCGATTCGCTTGGCTGAACACCTCGCGTTTTTCAAGCTCTTCGCTGGCCCACGGGTTATCAAAAAGTCCAAGGCGGAATTTCACACGCAGCACGTGACGCACGGCGTTGTCGATGGTCGCCATCGAGACCTTTCTCTGCTTGATCAGGTCCTCGCCGTACTTGTTATAAAACCGGCTGACCATCTCCATGTCAGTGCCAGCATTGAGACCGTACATCGCCGCGTCGGCTTCCGTGCGTGCGAGGCCGTGAAACATCAATTCCATCACCGCCGTGTAATCGCTGACCACGAGGCCGTCGAATTTCCATTCGGTGCGCAGGACATCTTTTAGGACAAACGGATTGCCGGTCGCCGGAACGCCGTCGAGATCGTTGAACGACGTCATGAACGAACCAACGCCGGCATCAACCGCAGCCTTGAAGGGCGGAAAGTAGTGCTCGCGCAGAGCCCGCTCCGAAATATCCGTTGTATTGTAGTCGCGTCCGCCCTCGGCCGCGCCGTAGCCGACCCAGTGTTTGGCGGTTGCCATCACCTTGTTATTGGCACTGTAATCCGACCCTTGGAATCCGCGAACACGTGCCGCCGCGACTTTCGAACCAAAAAATACGTCCTCGCCCGCACCTTCGATAATTCTTCCCCAACGCGGATCGCGTGCGATGTCGACCATCGGAGCGAACGTCCAGTGAACGCCCGCGGCACGAGCCTCAGCCGCTGCGATCGCCGCCGAACGCTCCATCAGCGCAAGATCCCAACTCGCCGCTTCGCCAAGCGGCACCGGGAAGATCGTCCGATAGCCGTGAATAACGTCAAATCCGAGCAGGATCGGTATCTTGAGCCTTGATTCGAGAGCGGCACGCTGAAGATCGTTGGTCATCTTGGCCCCGCGAACGTTCAGCGTCGAACCGAGCAGTCCTTTGCGGGCAAGCTCCGGATGTTCCGGACGATACGTGCCATTAGCGTCGCCGTCGAGCTGCTGCAGCTGGCCGAGCTTTTCCGCAAGCGTCATCTGAGCGATGAGCTGATTGATTCGGCGTTCGACCGCAGGGCCGGTCCGCTGTGCGAAAGATGTCGAAACGGCGGCCAGGGCGATGACGAATACCAAGAGCGTTCTGAAGGTCGGATTCTTTGACATGATCTTTTTCACAAGGTTAAGGCAGTACTATTTCGGCTAAGACGGGCAGATGATCCGATGCCCAAAGCCCATTTTCAAAGCGGTCGGCGAGTGCTGCGTGCTGAAGTACGCGAACGCCTCTCTTTACAAAAACAAAATCTATCGTCCGGCCGGGCTGCAGTTCCTTAAAGGCGTTCCAAGTCGAATCGCTTCCAAAATGTCCGGTAACACTCGCTGACCTCGCATCGTCGATCGGCACGCCAGGCTTCCCGGCGACGATCGTCTTATATGCGTCGTTCGAACGCTCGACGTTGAAATCGCCAGTCAGGACGAACGGCGTTTTGCCCGCGAGTCTTGCTATCTTTTCAACGATCAGCGACGCGCTGTTCACGCGAGCTGTCTGGCCGATGTGATCAAAGTGCGTGTTGAAGACGAATAATGTCTTTCGCGTCGTTCGGTCTCTAAGCTTTACCCACGAGACGATCCGGGTGATCACCGCATCCCAGCTCTTGCTTCCCACGACGTCGGGCTTCTCTGAGAGCCACGAAGTTCCGCTGTCGATCATCTGAAATCGCGACCGGCGAAAGAGTATGGCACACGATTCGCCGCCTTCTTTTCCGTCGTCCCGGCCGACGCCGTACCAAGCCATCGACGGCAAGGCCTTCTCGAGATCACGGACCTGATTAAACTTCGCTTCCTGCAGCCCGACAATGTCGGCCTTGTGAAAACTGATAACGCCGGCGACCTTGTTGATCCTGTTTGGCCAGGCATTGACGCCATCGCGAGGCTCGTCGTATCGAATATTAAAGCTCAGGACCCTGATCGCCCCATTTGCGTCCTGACCGATCCCCGCGGTCGGCAAGAACAACGCGAGAAGGGCGATGAATAATATTCTCGTCACGGTTTCTTTATCAATTTCTCCGGAAACGGCGCCGGGGCCGCCTTGTCCTCTCGGCGAAGATTCTGCTGTCCCCAACGAGCCGGTTTGAGCGGAATATACATACCGCCGGATCGCTCGAGTATCGAGAAAAGCTCGGCCCGCATCGCGTCCGCCGTCTGTTTATGCTGTGGGCTGTTGATCAGGTTGCGCGATTCGAGCGGATCGTTCTGCATATCGTACAGCTCGTTGATATCCCACAACCCGTAATAATTAATGTACTTGAACCGCGAATTTCTCAGTGCATGGACCGTTGGCGTCTGCGGAAACGCATATTCCCAATAGTATTCGTACAGGAGATTTTCGCGCCACGCGACCTGTTCGCCTCGCATGAGCGACGTGTAACTCACGCCGTCCATGTTGTGCGGCGGACGCAGACCGGCGAGTTCGAGAAACGTCGGTGCGAGGTCGATGTTCGCGACGACCTGCGGGAGCTTCGAACCGGGCTTTATCAAAGCCGGCAGCTGCATCACGAGCGGCACACGCATCGATTCCTCGTAGGCTGTTCGCTTGTCGATGAGCCCGTGCTCACCGAAGGCAAACCCGTTGTCGCCCATTACCACGACGAGTGTGTTATCAGCGAGGCCCTTATCTCGTAGTATCTTGAGCAGATCGCCGAGCCCCTCGTCGACCGCAAGAAGTGTCTCGGCGTAACGCTTATAGTATTCGGCAACGTCGAGCTTGCTGTGATACGGAAAATCGACGCCGTGCCACGAATTTCGCTGGTCACGCACCCATTTCGGAGCTTCAAAGACGTTTGCCGGATCCATCGTCTTTGGTTCAACGAAGGTGGCTGATTCAAACTTCTTCAGGTGCCGCTCAGCCGGTATGAACTCGGCATGGACGGCCTTGTGCGAGAGGTACATCATGAATGGCTTTGAGGAACTGCGGCCCGAGAGCCATTCCTTTGCAAAACCGTTGAGTTCGTCGGTGATGTAGCCTTTCTGGGGAACTTTTTTACCGTCAATATTCAGCCCGTCGGCGTGCGGCAGATAGTGTCCCTGCCCGCGGAACGACACCCAATGATCGAAGCCCGGACGCGGGTCATCGCTCTCGCCGCCCATGTGCCATTTGCCGATGTAAGCCGTGTCATAGCCGGCTTTCTGTAGATACTGCGGAAAATATGTCAGCCCCGGCGGCACGGGACTGTCGTTATCGACCACGCGGTGGCGATGAGCGTACTGGCCGGTCAGGATCGACGCCCGCGACGGCGAGCAAAGCGCAGTAGTTACGTACGCATTGGGGAAATGAGCGCCGTTGCGGGCGATCGCATCCATGTTTGGCGTCTCGACAAACGGCTGACCCTTTAGAAAGCCCATCGCGTCATAACGCTGATCATCGAGCAAGACAAATATGATGTTGTATCGCTTCGCCCCGTCGATCTTTTCGAGCGTAAGCTGCGCCTGCGTAATGGACGAGAACATCAGCAGAGCAGCAAAAGCCGCGATACCGTACAGCCCGAGAAATACCCTACGCCGAGAATTTCCGTCGCAATAATTTACTGACATTTCTTGAGTTGAAAAAAGGGCGTGGAAAACTAATGCGATCCACGCCCTCAAATTGTGGCAGAGGCCAGCTTCCTGGTTTAGAAGCTGAACCTCGCCTGAAATTCACCCACACGGCCCGCCAGAGCACCTGTCGGCACGCCGAACTGAGCGTTCTCGATACGCGTGCTGTTCGTGTTGTAGTTAAAGCTCGTGTAGTTGAGGTTGTTGAACAAGTTGAAGAAGTTGAACCTCAGATCGAGTTGGGCTCGCTCGCCGAGGACCTTATTCACTGCTCCAAGGGTCGAAAGGCTGAACCGCTTCGCGATCGACAGATCGACGTTGAAGTAACGCGGCCCGCGGAAAACATTGCGACCAATACCCGGTCGATTGTTGGCCGGGTTCGTGCCATTGACCGTCGTCAGGAAGTAGTTGCTGCAGCCGTTCGGCGTCGTCGTAATGTTGTTACACGCCGCCCCAGCTATCAGATTGCCTGGGAACTGACCGCCCGACTCAAAATCGGAGTTTGAATTGCCCGTCGGCAAGGTTCCATACCACGCCCTCGGACGTATTACGCCGATAGCCGTCTGTTCGGTCGAGAGGCGAATACCGCCGCCGATCACCGGCGTCCACGGGAAGCCGCCACGCCACGTTACGATCGGGCTGAAAGACCAGCCTGAGAGCAGATCGCCCCACAGATTTTTCGCCCCCTTAAACCAACCCGGTTCCCACGTTCCCGAAGCGTTGAAATAGTGAGTAACATCAAAATCTGACGGGCCTCGTTCCTCACTATTGTCATAGGAATACGTCTGGTTCGTGCAAGCACAAGGCGCTTCGACGGAAACCGTGTCGAGGCTCTTCGAGAATTTATAGTTGACGTTCATGCTGAACGACTTCGAGAAGTTCCGCCGGAGTCCCGTCAGCAGGGCATTATACGAAGTATTAACGTCCGGGCTTCCGAAATAGACCAGGCGGAAGGTCGGGGCCGCGGTCGAAGAAAGCAGCTGATGGAGCGGCAGGATACGGACAAATCGGCTTCCCTTGCTTCCTTGATACCCGGTCGTCGCGACAAACTTCCACGGGAGTTCGTATTGGAACTCGAGCGAATATCTCGCGACCCAAGCGGTCGGAAGATCAGGATATGTACTGTAGATCTCAACCTGGCCGAAGTTCGGGCCGCCGTTCGCGCCAAAACCGCCGCCAAGGGTCGGATTCCTTGGATAACCGTAAATAGTACCGTCGGTGCTACCAACGAACTGGATAGTACCTGTGGTCGCACCAGTCACACCGTTGTTGCCACTATTTCCGCAGCAGATGCTGTATCGGGCACCGTTAGGCGGAGCAAATCTTGCGTTGCTAAACAGGGCGCTTGCAAGACGATCATAGCCTATGCCGCCGCCGCCGCGAACAACTAGTTTTTCATTGAAACGCCGCGGGCTCCAAGCGAACCCTAGCTGCGGCGCAAAATTATTGTAATCGGGGTCCCACAGAGACGTTACCCTCTCGATCACCGCGTCATTTAACCCGTTCGTACCGAGTTTCAAGCGACCGATAACGTCATCGCCGGTGGTCCTGATCGGCGCGAGAAACTCCCACCTCAAGCCCAGGTTTAACGTCAAGTTCGGGCGGAATTTCCAATTGTCCTGAATGAAGGCTCCAATGTTGGAGGTGTTGAACGGAACCTCATTCGCGACCGGGGTACCCGTAGCGTCAGCCACGATCGACTGAAAGACCGGTGTACCGTTGGCAAAGTTCCACATCCTCGTAAACGAGTAAAGCGGACGTCCGCCACCCGGCGATGCCGAGTTGTTGACCTCGCGACGATATTCGCCGCCCATCTTTAGGGAATGATTACCGGCGATCTTGGTCAGAACATTTCTAATGTCGTACTGACGCTGATTGAAGAAACCCGGAGTCGTTTCGGCCCTCGGTGCTCCAAAGCGGAGTCGATCGCCAAAAACAGCCTCGATCTCGACTCGAGGAATCCCCCAATTTGTGTCTGGATTCGACTCGATCTCGTTAAAGCCCCACTTTGTCGTGTTGAAGCGGAATTCGTTGATCATCGTACTCGAAAGCGTACGCTGATAAATACCGCCGATCAGGTAAGTAAGACGGTCTGAGTTCAGATCGGCCTGCGGCCTATTCTGAGCAGCAGCATTCGTACCGAAGGAACTCAAGGGTGTCGCATTACCCATGATCGTAACCTTGTCCTTGGTCGTCATCTGATAGTCAATGCGCCCGACGAACTGGTTACCCTTAAAGCTGCTACTACTGTTCAGCGTTACGTACTGCAGATCAGCGACACCATCCCGACCGCCGCCTATCGTGTTGGTAGCATCTGGAACGTAGGTCCCATAGGTACCGGTGATCGAACCAATATCGAGCCCATCCCCTACGACCTGGCAGTTCGTCGCATTGTTGTATGCTGAGTTCAATAGACTGCATAGAGGCGTCAAAACCTGAGCGATGCGCGGTTGGGCACCGTTAGCAAGCATTGCGGCAGCCAACGTACCGGCTCGCTGAGTACCTACGCTTTGACGGAACGCCGCGGTCTCTACGAACGTCGGACCTGATATGGACGAGGTCGAGTTCTGCGTACCTTCGTATGCAAAGAAATAGAAGAGCTTGTCGCGAACGATCCGCCCGCCAAAGCTTCCGCCGTACGTCTTGAACTTATCGTTGACGCGTGTCGGATTCAGATTGGTCAGGCCCGGAACATTAGAAAATCCGCGGAACTTGTTGAACGCGTTAAGGCCAGGATCGTTGATCTTGATGAAAGCACTCCCGCTGTAGGCGTTGGTGCCGTATTTCGTGATCACCTTGACCTGTGCGCCGGAGTTGCGGCCGTCTTCAGCAGAGTACGTGCTCGACGTCACCTGAACTTCCGAGATGCTCTCCTGCGAAGGTGTGATCACCGCGGCACCGCCCCACGTCTGGCTGTTGACGCTAACGCCGTCGATCTCAAAGTTGTTTGAGGTAACTCGCTGGCCGTTGGCCGAAACCTGAACCTGATTCTCGACCGCAAAAATACCGTTGTTGGAACCGCCCGGGCCGGTCTGGCCCGAATTTCCCATGCGGGAAGACGCCCCGCTTGCCGATCGAGCTCCGTCTCCAAAAACGCCCGGAGCCAGCCGAACGAGGCTATACGGATCACGGCCGACCTGCGGCAGATCGAGGATCTCTTTCGTCGTGATGTTTCGACTCAGACTCGGGGTCTCGGTCTCGAGCGTTACAGCGTCCGAGCCGTCGATGGTCACTTCGGCCGAGATATCGCCCGGCTCAAGCGCGATGTCATAGCGCGAGACCG
Organism: Acidobacteriota bacterium; assembly: GCA_041940165.1. GTDB lineage: Bacteria > Acidobacteriota > Blastocatellia > Pyrinomonadales > Pyrinomonadaceae > OLB17. Next base: position 35,304 of record JBGTSR010000003.1, on the reverse strand, counting down.
ACTCAGCAGAAACAGCGGCATTCTCAACGAGTTTCCGCTTGAAACCGCTCTTTGACGCTGTGATGCGGTAGGTGCCCGGCGCAAGATTATTGAACCGGTACAGACCGTCGTCGTTGGTCTGCGCCTCGATAGACGCGTTTGTTGCGGTATTGACCAACGTGACCGTCGCACCAGGCACCACCGAGCCCGTACTGTCAGTGACCACACCCTGAACGGCTGACCCAAACTGGCCATACGCCGCGATCGCAACAAACAGCACGACCGCGACGAGAGAAAAGCTTTTTCCAAAGCCGAAGATCGCTCGACGCATAGATTCCTCCAAACTAAACTGCCTTTTAAGATCTACTTAAACGACCATCTCACTTTCTACCCCGCAAACCGAAATGGAGAGGCAAGATTACTGGAATAGCGGGTAAATCGTTTTACTAAATCGTTTTAGTAACGCCTTTATAGCATCGGTCAAATTTCAAAGTCAAGGAAAATGATTCGCGTAAGTCCTGTTTTCTCTGCTTTTTCCACGAAAAAGTGGATTTAGCACGAGGTAAGCGGTTTACCAGCCGAGCGATATTGGTCAGACCAATTATCCACCGCCGCCTGAAACCGTCGTTTGCGGATTCGACTTCCTTGAAAACACCTCGGCGTTTGTGACACTATCTGTCGCAATGTCTGAACGCGGAAGTGGGCCCCAAGACAAAAAGCCTAGATCTTCAAAGGCAGGCGACGCCGTCAGCCTCAAAGATCTTGCGATCCATCTCGGCCTGTCGACGACAACGCTTTCGCTTGTTTTGAACGACTCGCCTCAGGCCGTTTCGATCCCGGCCGAAACGAAGCGCCGCATACTGGAAGGCGCCCGTGAGCTCAATTACCGGCCAAATTACCTCGCCCGCTCGCTGCGTGTGCAGAAGACGAATACGGTCGGCGTCATCGTCCCAGAACTCAGCGATGGCTATTCGGCGATGGTGCTCAACGGAGTCGAGGCGGCTCTGTCGACCGCCGAGTATTTCTACCTAACCGCGAGTCATCTGCATCGCGACGACCTGTTGGAACGGCTTCCGCGTGTGCTGGTCGAACGTCAGGTCGAGGGCATCATTGCTGTGGACACGCTGATCCGATTTACGCCCATGATGCCAGTCGTGAACGTTTCGGGGCACATCGACATCGACGGCGTGACCAACGTCGTCCTCAATCACGAACACGCCGCTGAACTCGCGATCGGTCACCTTTTCAACCTCGGCCACCGCCGTATCGCGACGATCAAGGGGCAAGACTTTAGTTCCGACACCGAGATCAGATGGCACACGATGAATACCGCCGCCCAAAAACGCGGCCTCGTACTCGATGACGCCCTGACCGTCCAGCTGCAGGGCGATTCGCCATCGCCTGAACCGGGCTACGCCGCGATGCGTACCTTGCTAGCTCGGGGTGAAAGATTCTCGGCCGTCATCGCCTTCAACGACGTCTCGGCGATCGGCGCGATCCGGGCGCTTGAGGAAATGGGACTGCGGGTACCGTCCGATGTATCGGTTTTGGGTTTCGATGACATCTACGCCGCCGCGTTCCACAATCCGGCCCTGACGACGATCCACCAGCCGCTTTTCGAGATGGGAAACCTTGCCGCTAAGACCCTACTCGATGGCATACGAGCCGGTGTTCCCATCAAGCAACCTCGAACCCTAAGCGTCGAACCGACGATCGTCGTCAGGCAATCGACGGCCCGAGTTTCAGATCAATGAGAAAAGCCCTTTTACATTTTTTGGTTTTTGCATTTGGCCTCAGTGCTTTCGCACAAGACGGCGGCTACACCCGCCAGAAGATGTGGGAACGCGACATGGCCGATTTTGCGGATATCGACCAGCGACAGTCGCCGCCCAAAGATCCGATCGTGTTCGCCGGAAGTTCGACGATCCGCCTTTGGACATCGCTGCGGACCGATTTCCCGAAGCACAACGTGATGAATCGCGGCTTTGGTGGCTCGAAACTCGAAGATCTCGTGTATTTTGCGCCTACAATGGTCGCTCCCTATAAACCGAAAATGATCGTCGTGTATTCGGGCGAGAATGATATCGAGGCGAAGGATTCGCCCGAGAATGCGCTTGCGGATTTCCGTGCGTTCGTCGCTTTTCGCGATAAGGAATTGCCCGGCGTTCCGATCGTTTATCTCTCGATGAAGCCGAGCGTTCTCCGTTGGGCGATCTGGCCCGAGATGCATAAGGCGAACGCCCTGATCGCCGCCGAAGCCAGAAGGCACAAAAAGGTGAAATTCGTCGACATCGGCGAGCCGATGCTCGGCCCAGGCGGCTCAAAGCCCGCGGCCGATCTATTCGTCCAGGACGGGCTGCATCTGAGCGCAAAGGGTTATGCGATATTTCGCGATGCCCTCAAACCGTACATCAAATGATCAACGGACGAGTTTGATCTCTTTCGTTCCGTCGGGAATCTCGACACGCAGACGTTTCTTCGCCTCGTCGAATTTGAAGTTGACGGTCCGGCCATCAGCAATGATCTCCCGCGGTGCCGCTGGCAGCCCCACAGCCTCAACGAATCGGATGGGCTGCCCTTGAAAATCACCGTAACGCTTTATTGCGATCATTCCTTGACGGTGTTCGAGGTCGATCTGGCGCCACTCATTTTGCTTATATCCGTAGCCTTCGCCGCGATCCTGATAGAGCTTTGCCTTCACTTCTGAGCCGGGAGCGATACCGGCAAATACCGTGATCGTGATCGGCTTTCCGGGCATTTCTCCCGTGTGCTGAACAACGTCCTGCATCGGCACCATCGAGCCCACGCGGCCGAACAGCAGCAGCCGGTCGAGCGGAGCCTGGACGAAATGCTGCTTGCCGCCCTCTAGCCGCTCGCCTGTCCACCAGTTTACCCAATCGGCTCCGGCCGGCAGGTAGATGTGCCGTGCACGAATTCCCTCTTTCACGACGGGCGTGACCATGATGTCCGAGCCGAGCATATACTGATCGCCGATTATGTAGCACTTTGGATCGTTCGGGAACTCATACCAGACCGGCCGCATCACCGGCGCACCGGTCGATTCGTGTTCCTTGAAAAGCGTGTAAATGTACGGCAGCAGCTGGTATCTGAGTTCGACCGCGGCGCGGTTGATCGGGATGTATTCCTCGCCAAACTCCCAGGGCTCCTTGTTCCCTGCCCAACCGACCGAATGCGAACGGAAGAACGGCGTTAACGCACCGGCCTGTATCCAGCGAGCATAAAGCTCCGGGCTCGGACGATCCTGAAATCCGCCAACATCGGCGCCGGCAAAAGCAACACCCGAAACAGCGAGGTTTGTCAGCATCGGTATCGTCATCGCCAGATGGTCCCACGTCGCGACGTTATCGCCGGTCCACACCGCAGAATATCGCTGAATGCCCGCAAAACCCGCTCGCGTCAGGATAAAGGGCCGTTTTTCCGGAGCGAGCCGCTTCACGCCTTCGAACGACGAGCGTGCCATCTGCATCCCGTAGACGTTGTGATAGCGGCGATGGGTGCCGGGAAAACCGTCGCCTTTGTGCGGTGTATCGTACGGAAACGTCTTCTCCGGATGATGCATGATCTCGGGCCGCTCGGTCTTGTCGGTCACGAAGACGCCCGGCTCGTTCATGTCGTTCCAATATCCGTCAACGCCCTCGGCGATGTGAACTTTGTACTGATCGCCGAACCAGTCGCGAGCCTTTTTGTCGGTGAAATCGGGAAACGCGCTCGCCTTTGGCCAAACGTCGCGGTTTAGCTCAGTTCCGTCCGGATTCTTGACGAAGACGCCCTTTCGCTGGCCGTCCGTATAGACCTCGTAATTCGGATCGACCTTGATCCCCGGGTCGATGATCAGCACACTCTTGAACCCGTCTTTCTTGAGATCAGCGAGCAGTTTCGGAGGGTCTGGAAATCGCTTCTTGTCCCACGTAAAGACGCGATACTCGTCCATGTAGTCGATGTCGAAGTAGAGTACGTCGGCGGGAATTCGGTGCTTGCGAAAGCCGGCGGCGATCTCGCGAACGCGTGCTTCCGGAAAGTAAGACCATCGCGACTGCTGATTGCCGAGCGCCCACATCGGCGGCAGCGGCGTTTTTCCGGTGAGGCCGGTGTAAGCGGCCAAGACCTCTTTCGGCGAACGATCTTTTCCGCCGGTGAAAACGTAAAAGTCGAGTTCGCCACCCGCGGCGCCGAACGAATACCGCTCGGGCGAACGCGCTCCCATATCGAACCACGTTCGAAACGTGTTGTTAAAAAACAGCCCGTATGCGCGGCCCTGATACAGCGCCGTAAAGTACGGGATCGACTGATATGTCGGCTCGAGCCCGACGGAATATGCGAATGTGTCCGTGTTCCAATTGATGATGAACTTGCCGTTTCGGGACATCTCGGCAAAGGCTTTTTCGCCAAAGCCATAGTATGTCTCGACCTCGCTCGGGCGGAGCATCGTGGCCTGCACTTCGCCCGTGTCGGTGTGGAACGAGAGCGGATTTCTACGGTCTGAAGCAACGACGACGCGGCCTGAGGCGTCTGTGATCGTCATCGAACCGTCGCGGCGCAGAATGCTTAGAGTCGTGCCCGTCGCACTCTTGAGGGTAACGCGGTCGCGGGTTTCGGTGACCGCGATGGTCGGCGTCTTGCGATCGACCGAGTAGTCGATCGCATATGAAGCTTCTCGCTCGAAGACGCCTTTCGGCGCCATTCGAAGCCGTACGACATCGAGGTCAGTGAACTCGACGTGCAGCTTCGCACCGCTCGACGTTGCTAGCACCAAAACGTTGCTTTTCGCCCGCGAAACAGCCGTCACGCGGCCGATCGGCTGCCACGCGGCAAACGCATTTGTCGCCGCGAACAACAGGATCAGGATCAGAGCTTTCATAGTCTCGATAACTGTAGCACAAGCCGATTGAAAGAGGCGGAAGGTGCGCTTTATACTAGGGCGATGTCAAATCCGACGGCCATCGAGTCTGTCCTGAACGAACGGCGCCTGTTTCCGCCTCCGGCTGAGTTTGCCGCAAATGCTCACATCAAAAGCTTTGCCGAGTACAGAGAGCTGTACGAAAAGGCCGCGGCCGATCCGCAAGCCTTCTGGGCAGAGCGTGCCGGCGAACTCGATTGGTTCGAGCCCTGGCACACCGTGCTCGAATGGAATGAGCCGTTCGCGAAATGGTTCGTCGGCGGAAAGATCAACATTTCCCACAACTGCCTCGACCGGCACCTGACAACGTGGCGAAAGAACAAGGCCGCATTCATCTGGGAAGGCGAAACCGGCGAAATACGCACCCTGACCTATCTGCAGCTGCATTCTGAGGTTAGCCGTTTCGCCAACGTGCTGAAAAAACTGGGCGTTACTACAGGCGACCGCGTTGCTCTATACATGCCGCTCGTGCCCGAACTCGCCATCGCGATGCTGGCATGCGCCCGGATCGGAGCAACGCATACGGTGATCTTCGGCGGCTTTTCAGCTGATGCGATCGCGGACCGAGTCAACGACGGCCAATGCAAGCTGATAGTCACCGCCGACGGCGGATATCGCCGCGGTTCCGAGCTGAAACTTAAAGAGATCGTGGACAACGCTGTCGATCGCTGTGCGAGCGTCGAGAATGTCGTCGTCTATCGCCGCACAGGGTCGGAGACCCGCATGAAACCGGGCCGCGACCATTGGTGGCACGAACTGATGGCGACTGTCGACGGCAACTGCCCGGCGGTCGCCCTTGATAGCGAACATCCGCTCTACATCCTTTACACGTCGGGCACAACAGGAAAGCCCAAAGGAATTCTGCACACGACCGGCGGCTATCTGACGCAGGCCGCATACACGGCGAAAATGGTCTTCGACCTCAAGGACGAGGATGTGTACTGGTGCACCGCAGACATCGGCTGGGTCACAGGTCACAGCTACGTCGTTTATGGCCCGCTCGCCAATGGTGCGACAGTCTTGATGTACGAAGGTGCCCCGAATTACCCGGATTTCGACCGATTCTGGGACATCATCGAGCGGCACAAGCTAACGATCTTCTACACCGCTCCGACCGCGATCCGTGCATTCATAAAATGGGGCGAACAGTATCCGCTCAAGCACGATCTCAGTTCGCTGCGTCTGCTCGGAACTGTTGGCGAACCGATCAACCCCGAGGCGTGGATGTGGTATCACGAGGTGATCGGCAAGCGAAAGTGCCCGATCGTCGACACGTGGTGGCAGACCGAGACCGGCTCGATCATGATCTCGCCGCTGCCTGGTGCGACGCCGACGACTCCGGGAACTGCGACGCGGCCGCTGCCTGGCATCTTGCTCGATGTTGTCGATCGCTCTGGCGAGCCCGTCGGCGTTAATGAAGGCGGCTATCTTGTAGCTAAACACCCGTGGCCGTCGATGCTTCGGACTCTTTGGGGCGATGATGAGCGGTATAAGGAAGCGTATTGGTCTGAGTTTCCGGGGCTCTACTTCGCGGGCGACGGCGCACGCCGCGACGAGCACGGATATTTTTGGATCATGGGCCGGGTCGACGACGTGATAAACGTCAGCGGCCATCGGCTCGGGACCGCCGAGGTCGAATCGGCTCTCGTCTCGCACGAAGCCGTCGCCGAAGCTGCAGTCGTCGGTCGGCCGGACGACCTGAAGGGCCAGGCGATCGCCGCGTTTGTCACGCTCGAAGGCGGCCGCAGCGGCAACGACGCGTTGAAAGAAGAGCTTCGACAGCACGTCGCGAAAGAGATCGGATCGCTAGCCAAGCCCGACGACATTCGCTTTACCGACGCGCTGCCGAAGACGCGTTCGGGCAAGATCATGCGTCGTCTGCTCCGCGAAGTTGCCGCCGGCCAGAACGTCGCCGGTGATGTGACTACGCTCGAAGACATGTCCGTTCTCGAAAAACTCCGCGAGGACGAAGAATAGCTGGTAACAGCGATGCAACATTGCCGCATCAAAATCGCTATGTGGCAAAACCGAAGAAAAGCCTTATGAGCAACGAAGCTCCCAAACCAAATCCCGCGGCGCAGCTGGCAGATGCCGGCCGCGAATTCTATCGCCGCGGCTGGGTGCTGGGGACGAGCGGTAATTTCAGCGCGCTGCTCGCCCGCAAGCCATTGCGGCTCTGCATAACGGCGAGCGGCATGGAAAAAGGCGATCTCGAAGAGACGAATTTCCTCGAGATCGACGAGAATGCCGAGATCTTTCAGGGATTTGGCAAGCCATCGGCAGAGACGATGGTGCATCTCTCGATCTATCGGCATATTCCGAAAGCACGTTCGATACTGCACACACATTCCGTCTGGGGCACGATCCTCTCCGACGTATTTTTTGAACAGGGCTGGATCGAGATCGAAGGCTACGAAATGCTCAAAGGCCTCGCCGGTGTCGAAACTCACGAGCATCTCGAAAAGGTCCCGATCGTCGAGAATTCGCAGGATTACATTGCACTCTCGCACGTCATCGAGAACGTTATCCGCGAGCATCCCGACCTGCACGGCATCTATCTCAGGCGGCACGGTCTGTACACGTGGGGCGAAACCGTCTATGACGCACGACGGCATGTTGAGATATTCGAGTTTTTGTTCGAGGTCCTTGGACGGCAGACGAAGGTGGTTTGAATGGCAGTATTGACGATCCCGGCTCGCGGAATAAATACTTCGGCACACGACGAAATTACGGAGCATCTCGCCGCAACGGGCATCGCGTATGAACGCTGGGAAGGCCTCGATCAAGTTGCCGATGACGCTTCTGATCAGCGGATACTCGACGCATATGCAGCTCAGATCGAAGCACTTAAGGCCGACGGCGGCTACGTCACTGCCGACGTGATCAACGTCATCCCTTCGACACCCGGGCTCGACGCGATGCTTGCCAAATTCAATCGCGAACACTGGCACGACGAAGACGAGGTGCGGTTCATAGTCAAAGGCCGTGGGCTGTTTCACATCGCGCCGAAAGACGGCGATGTCGTCTCGATCGAGGTCGAAGCAGGCGATCTGATCCGCGTTCCGCGGGGCACTCTGCATTGGTTCAACCTCTGCGGCGACCGCACGATCCGAGCGATCCGGCTGTTTCAGGACACGTCCGGCTGGACGCCGCACTACACCGATTCTGGAGTCGACGCGAACTACCAGCCATTGTGCTTCGGTACAAAAGATATCCCGGCAATTGCCTAAAATATTATCAAGACCTGATCAGGCTAAGGCACCTTTTCTCTTTCGCGTTTTTTCGCGCATTTCGCGGGCACTTCTTCTTTCATGCGAGCTATCCTTCTTGACATCGAAGGCACAACGACCCCGATCGACTTTGTCCACAAGGTCCTCTTCCCTTTTGCAAAAGAACGGATCGGCCGATACGTCGAGCAGCATTTTGGCGACTTGAGCGACGAGATCGCTCTGCTTGTCGATGAAAGCTCACACGACGATACGCATACTTCGCGTGTCGATCCAACAGAACCTAGCTCTGTCGCCTCCTATCTCGATCACCTGATCGACGTCGATCGAAAATCGACTCCGCTGAAATCGATCCAGGGAAAGATCTGGCAACAGGGCTACGAAGCGGGAGACCTGAAATCGATTGTTTACGACGACGTTCGGCCCGCTTTCGAACGCTGGAACGCTGCCGGAAAGACCGTCGCGATCTATTCTTCGGGAAGCATTCTCGCCCAAAAACTCCTGTTCGGCTACACGAACCACGGCGATCTGACGCCGTTCATCTCTTATTATTTCGACACCACGACCGGACCCAAAAGAGAGGCGGCAAGCTACGAAAAAATCGCTGCCGAATTGGGCATCTCGCCTGCTGAGATCACCTTCGCATCCGACATTCCCGAGGAATTGCGAGCGGCGAAAGCGGCAGGATTCTCAACTGCATTGGCTCTTCGCCCCGGCAATGCTCCGGTCGCGGACGCGGACGAATTCGACGTAAAGTTCACCGATCTTTTTCAGATCTGACCTAACGCTCGAAGTACAAGTGATAGTGTTTCGCACAGCGCGGATTGAAACCGCGTGAACATGACGGGCAGGCCGGATCACCGCTGATATACTCGCTCACCGTTATATGAAGTCCGCATCCTCCGCACATTACCGCCGACTCGTCCATTTTGCTTCGCGGCCAGACGCCGGGCTCGTGGTCGGCTAATTCCTGGTGGCAGTCGAAACAGCTGAACCACTTTCCGCAGCACGCGAACTTAAGTGCAACTATATCGAGTACCGAGTGCCAATGCCGGCATCGGCTGTTGGCGTCGATGTCGATGCCGAAGACCGATTCCCCACCTATCATCGCTTTCCTGGCCATATTGAAAAATCTCGTCCGGTCTGTTCTGATTGTAATATGAGCGATCGATTAGAGACAGCAACCCTCGCAGCCGGATGTTTTTGGTGTGTTGAGGCCGTTTTTGACGACCTCGAAGGTGTTCACGACGTCGTTTCAGGGTACTCGGGCGGCCACAAGGAGAACCCGACCTACCGCGAAGTTTGCGACGAGACGACCGGCCACGCCGAGGTCGTTCAGATCAGATTCGATCCCGAGATCATTAGCTACGACGACATTCTGCGGATATTTTTCACCGTCCACGACCCGACGACGCTCAATCGCCAGGGCAATGACATCGGCAGTTCATACCGCTCGGCCATCTTCTATCATTCCGACGAACAGCGAGTTTCCGCCGAGGCGATAAAGGATGAGATCACCGCCGAAGCGCTCTACGCCGATCCGATCGTGACCGAGATCACGGCGTTCGACAAATTCTGGCCCGCCGAGGATTATCATCAGGAATATTTTGCAAACAACCCGAATCAGCCGTACTGCGCCGCTGTCGTCGCTCCGAAAGTAGCCAAGTTTCGCCAGAAATTCGCGAGCCGACTAAAGCGAAAGGCCGCCGGATCATAGTTTTCCGGCGAGCATCAGTATCCCGATCGCAATGAACGCCACGGCGACGATCCGCTGAAGCCAGACCGTCGGCACGTACTGGCTTACGACTCCGCCGACGAGTACACCGATCAGCGTCACGACCACAAGCGCCAGTGCCGCGCCGAGAAAGACCGACACCTTCGATTCCGTGCTCGCCGACATCGTCATCACGGCGAGCTGCGTCTTGTCGCCAAGTTCGGCGAGGAAAAGGGTTACGAATGCTGTCGCAAATATCTTCCAGTCCATATCGCTTAGTCTAGCTGAGTCATTCGCACTCGACACGCAACTACTTGCATCTTTTCCGTTTTTGCTTCAGAATTTGCGGGAATTCTGTTTCAGTTAGCACGCAAGTCTTCGGCGATCCTCGCCGCGAATTAAACGTATTGATCGGACGCTGAAAGGCCTCGAATAGGCCATTTAGATTCCACGAAAAATGCCTTATGTCGACAGCTCTTTTCCGCACGAAATCCATTGCCCAGATCCGGGCCGACGCTGCTGCCGGACTCTCTGAGCACGCCCAGGATACGCATCAGCCCGGCACGCTTCGCCGTACGCTGAGCGTTTTTGACCTGACGCTGATGGGCATCGCCGCGATCATCGGCGCCGGCATTTTCGCGATGGTCGGCAAGGCCTCGTATAACGGCGGCCCGGCGGTCTCGCTCCTGTTTGTCTTTACGGCGTTCGCGTGCGGGTTTTCGGCATTGTGCTATGCGGAATTTGCGTCGCGAATTCCGATCGCGGGCTCGGCATATACGTACGCATACGCGTCGATGGGCGAGCTGATCGCGTGGATCATCGGCTGGGACCTGATCGTCGAGTACGCCATCGGCAACATCGCCGTCGCCATCTCGTGGAGCGACTATTTTACCGGCCTGCTAAAAGGCTACGGCATAAATGTTCCGCTGCATTTTACGATGGATTTTCTGACCGCCCGGCGTGGGTACGCGGCCGTTCAGGAAGCGGTCGCCGGCGGTGCAACGGTAGAATCGCTGACGGCAGCGTGCTCCGCCGCTGATGCCGCGGTCAGCTGCGGTCAGATGGACGCTTACCTTGCCTGGGCAAACGCTCCCAAACTCGGTTCGCTGCCGATCGTCGCCGACCTGCCCGCGTTGCTGATCGTGGTCGTCATTACGACTCTGGTTTTCATCGGCATCAAAGAATCCAAGTTCGCGTCAAACATCATGACCGTGCTCAAGGTGGCGATCATCCTTCTCGTGATCTTCCTCGGCCTGAACTACGTGAATCCGGCGAATTGGTCGCCCTTTGCACCAAACGGCGTTGAGGGCGTGCTCAAAGGCGTCTCGGCCGTATTCTTTGCATACATTGGCTTTGACGCTCTCTCGACGACTGCCGAGGAATGCAAGAATCCGCGGCGAGACCTGCCGCGTGCGATGATATTCTCGCTGGTGATCTGCACGATTCTTTATATCGCGATCGCCCTCGTGTTGACCGGTATGGTCAGCTATCTGAAACTAGACGTTGGCGATCCGCTGGCGTTCGTTTTCGGGCCCGAAGGTGCGAATCTTCCGTGGGTCGCCGGCATCATCGCCGTGAGTGCCGTCATCGCTCTCGCGACCGTTTTCCTCGTATTCCAGATCGGCCAGCCGAGGCTTTGGATGGCTATGAGCCGCGACGGGCTTTTGCCGCGGATCTTTTCGTCGATCCATCCGAAGTTTCAAACGCCGTGGTTCGCGACGATCATCACGGGCCTTGTAGTTGCGATCCCGGCCCTGTTCATGAACCTCACTGAGGTAACCGACCTCGCGAGTATCGGAACGCTCTTCGCGTTCGTCGTCGTGTGCGCCGGAGTCTTGTTCAAGGACAAGGAATTCCGGGCATCGGGCACTCGATACGTTCCTTACATTAATTCGCAGATTCTCTTTCCCGTCGTGCTGATCGCGGTCGTCGCCGTGGTCTACTATTTCAATCCGAACTTCCTCGGCGATTTCTTCAAACTCGAACCGGCCAAGGACGAGACGATGCTCGGTGCCTTTTCGCACAAGATCCCGATGATCTTTTTCCTCCTGGTCGCCGGGCTTTTGCTTGTCTTGAGCATCATGAAAAAGCTCTCGCTGATCCCGATACTCGGGCTGCTCTCGTGTCTGTATCTGATGACGGAGCTTGGCGTGACCAACTGGCTGCGGTTCGGTTTGTGGCTGCTCGTAGGCCTCGCGATCTACTTCCTCTACGGCATCCGAAACAGCAAACTCGCGAGCCGTATCGAGGCCACAGAAAACTAGCGAAAGTTTTACAATTCTTTACACTTTTGGCTCGGCCGTTTCGAGTAGAATTGCGTCTTATCAAGCGGTTAGTCTCAATACCAACTTACAGGAGCAGTTCTATGAAGAGGAATTTTGTTTTGGCTGCGGCGGCGATAGTTTTCGCGTTTGCAGTGACGGCTTCGGCCCAGAAAGGTGCTGATCTCAGCGGCAAATGGTCGCTCGATATCGCCAAATCGGACCTTGGGCAGATGGGTGCGTCGATCAAGTCGCAGACGGTGACGATCACCCACGCTGGCACGTCGTTCAAGGTTGCTACGGCGACCGAGCGTAACGCTCCGCCCGATGGCGGCGGTGCTGGCGGTGGCGGCGGACGTCCCGGCGGCGGCGGTGGCGGCGGAATGGGCGGCGGCGGCGAACAGTCGTACACCCTCGACGGTAAGGAAGTGAGCAGCGAGCGTCAAACGCCGAACGGCGCTATCACGACCAAAACCAAGGCCGAATTGAATGGCAGCAAAGTCGTCATCACCAGCGTGACAGCCACGCCGAATGGCGATATGAAGAACACGGCGACGTACGAACTCAGCAGCGACGGCAAAACGTTGACCGTCACGCGTGAAAATCCGCGCGCTACGACCAAGAGCGTTTACACGAAAAGCTAATTAACAGGCATAACAGGGAGAACCACCTGCGTAAGTGGGTGGTATCTAGAAGGGAGAACCACCTGCGTCAGCGGGTGGTTTTTTCATCTCGGGCAGACCGCCCGCTCACGCAGGTGGTTCTCCCTAATCGTCGAATTGCAGTTCCGCGACGATCTCCTGCATGTACTGTTTACCGAGCTCGAGCTGGTCACGGCCGAGCGAGACCGCACCGACCACGGCATGCCCGCCGCCGCCGTATCGCTCACATATTTCCGCGATATTGTGGGTGCGCGGACGTGGAGCCCACGGATTTGAGCCGACCGAGATCTTCGTTCGAAAATCACTCTGCGAGAGCGAGACGTTGTACGTCGTCTCCGGAAAGAAGTAGTACGGAATGAACTTGTTATAACCGTCGATATCCGTGCCCGTCAGGTCAAAAATGACGACGCCGCGATCATACACGGATCGTTCCTTGATGATCTCGACCGTCTGCCAATGCCGATCGAGGATCGGGCCGAGCCGGGCCTGTATCTCATCGCTCTCGACGATCTCATCGAGGCTTTCCGACGTGAGCCGGCGAATGATCTGCTCGACAAACGACGGATCCTTCTCGCCCTCGATCACCTGCATCAGCTTCAGAGCCGACGAACGAAGCTCGACGCACTGAGCCGGCGATTCGTACAATGCTCCGTCGATGATATTCGCCCATTCGATCAGTTCGTCGAGCGAGCTGTCCTCAAACCCGAATTTATCTTTTGCTACACGAGCGATGAATTTTGCGCACGATTTGCTAGTCGTATCGAGGAATTTCTTGCCCGAAGTATCCGCCAGAAAGTGCTCCTCGTCCTCCTTGGAGAGGAACGCCGACTGGTGATGATCGAACCACCACGTGAGCCGCTCGTCCGGGCAATATTTGAAATCGACTATCGCATTCTCGTCGCCGTCGAATTGCTCCCGGTCAAAAGCATTCCCGGCGCGGTGCATCGTCGGCGTGTAAGCGACCTCGGTATCGCCGTTGATGGTCGAGAGGTAGAACTTGGTGAAGATGGCGGCCGACGAAACTCCGTCGAAACAGTTGCCGTGGTAGAGTATTCTCAGCTTCATGCAGTATGTCTGGGTGCCGCCGGGCGGCAAAACATTCTAGGCTAGAGGAAGTTACGGGGTTTCGTCAAGGTTGCGGCCGATTAGTTTGAACCTCAACACTCGCCCATCGTCAAAGCTGCGGAAGCCCGCGCGTCAGCAAGGGCGGAACCTTCAACGTTCGTATCCGGCCCTCGCTTACGCGCGGGCTTCCGCACCAGTTTCAAAACGGGATTGACCGCAATGCAACGTTGTGTTATACTTGCAACGTGTGCCATAGATCCACAGTGACGTGGCTAAGCCCAGAAATGAAGCGAGGGGGCTCGATCCCGGAATATGCAGGATCTAGTGCTTCCCATTTTCAAGGACGTCTCGCGCCACATATGTGGCGCAGTGTTCTCCGGACTTCGTGAGACGCACGCAAATACGGCCGCAAACTATTGCGATATAGCGGCTTAGGAGTCTCCCGCGGAGATAAGATCACGAAAAACGGGAAAGAAAATTTTTTCCAAAATTTCGCGGGACAGCGGGACAAATCGCCGTAACACGTTTATATACAGTAACTTCCCTGTCCCACACGTGCGTGGGACAAGTGTGGGACAAAATCGGGACAGAACATGAGTGAGACAACGATAAGCGAGGTCAAAATCCGTATCGCAGAGGCCGGCGACGCGGCTTCCCTGGTGGCATTTAACCAGGCGATGGCGCTCGAGACCGAGGGCAAATCGCTCGATCCGGACAAGATCACTCCCGGCGTAGCAGCCGTCTTCGAAGACGAGAAAAAGGGCTTCTACGTCGTCTGCGAATCAGAAGGTAAGATCGTCGGCGGGCTGATGGTGACCTTCGAATGGAGCGACTGGCGAAACGCGTGGTTCTGGTGGATCCAGAGCGTCTACATCCTGCCGGAAGGCCGCGGCCAGCGGCTCTACAGCCGGATGTATTCGTTCGTCAGAGAGCGCGCCGCCGAGCAAGGAAATGTATGCGGCTTTCGCCTATACGTCGAGACCGAGAATGTCCACGCACAGCGCGTCTACAAAACGCTCGGCATGGATCAGTCGCACTATTTGATGTTTGAGGAGGAGGTTTGACTGGACCGCAAGCGTCCCGCTTGCAAACGCCGCTCAGCGGCGTCCATTGCTATGATCTCGACAGCCAAGGCCGCACGAATCGCCTGCGTCCTTCCGACGCATAGCAAGCGAGACGCTTGCGGTCCAGTCGAAATGGTTATGACCAAGATCTCAGAAACCGAATTCGCACGCATCGTCGACGGTATCGTCGAGGACCGCGAGTCGATAGTCAAGCACAACCCGATCGGCCCGGACGAAGAGGTCCTGCTTTGGATGCTGCTCAGTTGCCTGATCAGCTACCTGAACCTCACCGACCAGGAAACGCCGTGCTTCACCGGCCGCCCGGATGCGGATACCTATCGCGAGGCGATCCGGTTTGTGCTGAGGGAGCGAAAGTCAGAGGAGTTTGATGTTGAGAAGATACTCTCGCGACTAAACAGTTAGGGGGGTTCCTATGTATTGCCGTCACCTTTAGGTGACGGATAATGGTAGAAGAAAAGACAGGGCTTTAGCCCAAACAACCACTATGTCATTCGTCCGCATCTGGGTTCATGTAGTTTGCACGACTCGCAATCGCGAGCAGATACTTTCTTCGGAAACCCGGAAGAAACTCTTCGCGCACATTCGAGAGAACTGCATTCGAAAAGGGATCTTTCTCGATCGGATCGGCGGATGGTCTGATCACATTCATCTCCTCATCTCGCTCGGACGCGAGCAGAATATCGCCAAGATACTGATGCTCATCAAAGGCGAGTCAGCCCATTGGCTGAACGGCCAGCAACTGATGCGTGGCAAGTTCCATTGGCAAGATGATTACTATGCGATCTCGGTTTCGGAGTCTCAAGTCGATCGTGTGCGGGAATAGATTGAGAATCAGGAGGAGCATCATAGGGCGGTGCCGCTTTCGAATGAGCTAGAGAGGTTGGACAGTATCCTTGGGCGTAGGTAAAGGTTGGGCTAAAGCCCAAGGTGGGTGTAGTCATCTCGGTCCGTTGCCTGAAGGCAACGGCAATACAAGAGATGGGTGACAATTGAGAGAACGCGGAAAGTAGGCGGTAGGATCATTAGTATTGCCGTCACCGTTAGGTGACGGATAATGGCCGAAGATTAAACTGGGCTATAGCCCAAAATCGAATGCTGATCGAAACATTTACAATCACTCCATTTCAACAGAACACGCGCGTTGTTGCTTGTGAAACGACGCGAAAAGCGATCTGCATCGATCCGGGTGAGCGGTCGGACGAGATGGTCGCTTTTATAAAAAAGAACGATCTCGAACTGCAGGCGATCACGCTGACGCACGGGCATCTCGACCACGTCGGCGGCACGAGCGATCTGGCGAAGGCGTTTCCGGAAGCTGAGATCTTGCTGCACAAGGACGACGAGGACCTCTATTACGGCCTGCCGCAGCAGCCTTTGTTCATGGGAATCCCGCCGCATCAGATGGCGGCACTCGGGTTTGACTATGACGATCCGCCGCGGCTGACGCGCAATTGGGAACACGGCGAGGTGTACGAGGTCGGCGAGCTTCGATTCAGCGTCCGGCATTGTCCGGGGCACACGCGAGGGCATGTTGTGCTCGCCGAAGAGACGGAAAAGAAGGTCTTCGTCGGCGATTGCCTGTTCGAGGGCTCCATAGGGCGTACCGACCTGCCTGGC
Source organism: Acidobacteriota bacterium (assembly GCA_041940165.1). Taxonomy (GTDB): domain Bacteria; phylum Acidobacteriota; class Blastocatellia; order Pyrinomonadales; family Pyrinomonadaceae; genus OLB17. Next base: position 18,776 of record JBGTSR010000003.1, on the reverse strand, counting down.
GGCAATTACGAACAGCTGATGATATCGATCGAGGAACAGATACTCTCGCTCGGCGATGATTTTGTCGTCTATTCGGGCCATGGCCGCGAAACAACCGTCGGCCGGGAACGCCAGATGAACCCGTTCCTGACCGGACAATATCAAATATCGCGAGGGCGGTTCGTATGACACCGGAGAGGCTGGCGTCCTTTGCGGCTTTGCGTGAACCGACTTTTCTAACGCAAAGACGCCAAGATCGCAAAGAAGACCCAAAAAGATAGAATGCGAAATACGAATTTTCGTACAGTCTTGATAATATCGCCCTAAACCCGACGTAACTTGGAGGCTTGATAAAAATGCATAGAATTCTCGGTACTTGTTTGATCGCTCTTTCGCTCGTTGCGCCAGTCTTCCCACATGGCGACAACAGCCACTTCCCTAACAAGCAGGACGTTACCGTCCGGACCGCCAAGGTCAATGGGAACGTGTATATGCTGCAGGGGCGCGGAGGGAATATCGGCGCGGTCGTCGGTCCTGAGGGCATTCTCATCGTCGATGACGATTACAAGGTCGTTGGCGAAAAGCTGACCGCTGCGTTGAAAGAACTCGGCTCGGGCGTGCCGCGGTTTGTGCTCAACACCCACTGGCACGGCGATCACACCGAAAACAACGAGTTGTTCGGCAAGCAGCAATCGGTGATCGTCGCTCACGCTAACGTTCGAAAACGGATGATGGCACCGCCAGTTATCTTCGGCCGCACGACGCCGCCGTATCCGTCGATCGCACTTCCGATCGTGACCTACACCGACTCGATGGCGATCCATCTGAACGGCGAAGAGATCGTGCTGCGCCATTACGCCAACGCCCACACCGACGGCGACACGGTCGTGTTCTTTAAGAACGCCAACGTGGTGCACTTCGGCGATACGTTCTTCGTCGGTCGCTTCCCGTTCGTCGACATCGACAGCGGCGGCAGTGTTCAGGGCCTGCTCGGCGTGATCGATTCGCTGATCAAAACGCTTCCAGCCGACGCCAAGCTGATACCGGGCCACGGCCCGCTCGCCACGATCACCGACCTCAAGAACTATCACGCGCTAGTTGCCGATTCGGCAAAGGTCATCACTGACGCGATGAAAGCCGGAAAATCGGCGGACGACATAAAGAAAGCCGGCCTCCCTGAGCGATTCAAGGAAGCCGGTTCCGGATTTATCAATACGAACGCGTGGATCGACATCGTCCACCGGTCTTATTCGATGAAGTAACTACCGCCTGAGCGTCTTCAAGGCGTCCATGGAAGGCGTTAACCTCGGGTCCAGGGCCAGAGCTTTCTCGTAACTCTGGATCGCTGCGGCCTTGTCGCCCTTTATCGCATACGCATCGCCCAGGCTCTGATACGCGGCGCCCGTTCCGGCGTTATCGGCGGCATTCAGCTTGAATATTTCGAGCGCATCATCGACACGCCGCTCGCCGAGCAGAAAATGGCCGACGCGGTTCATGATCGTAAAGCTCTCGACATACTTGTACAGCGGATCGGCCTTGAAAGCTTTGTATTTGGCCAAGAAATCGGCAACGTTACCGCTGCGGCGGGCGTTCTCGACGATCTCAGACAGTGTCGGCTGCGGCTTGTAGCGAAGGATCGCTTCGAGCGCAGGATCGCGGCCTTCGCGATAATCGGCAAACGTCAGATCGGCAGCGACGGTCGGGGCCGTCCAGCGGCGTGTGTCACGCGGATCTTTGTCCTGCCACCACAGCGTCGAAGCCTGTACCCGCAGCTGGCTGTTCGGCAAAATTATCGGGCGCGCATCGCCATAGTGATTTGGCCGCGCACCGGTCGGTTCGCCGACGAAAACGACGCTCGTGTACTTCTCGAGATCATTCACGGTATTCTGCGCGGCAGAAAAGGTCTCGCGGCCGATGATCACGAAGAACTTGCCCGGGGCGTTGAACTTCGACTTGATCGCTCCGATCGTTATCGGGCGATTGAGGTAATTGTTGCCGCCGCCGTTAAGGCGAATGTCGAGCACGAGGCGTTCGGCATCAGATCGTTCGGCGGCCTGGAAAGCCTTGCCAAAGAAGGCCTCGACCGTCTCTTCGGGCTTATCCTGGACGGCGTTGAACTGGATGTAGAACGTCTTCGACTCGGGCAGCATCTCGTATCGAAAGTTGTTCCGCGGCTCCTTGAGCCATGCCGGTATCGGCCTCTTGGCGTCGCGTGCATCGAGCCACGTTTCAGGCGGACGGCTAACTTCTGCGAGCGTTCCCGTTGGTTTGAGTTCGACCTCAAATTCGCGTCCGTCTTTGAGAAACGTGAACTTGGAGGTATCTTTCGATGCCGACAGGCCGACGGCGTGCAATATTCGCGGCGATGTGAGGTACCAGGGCACCGCGCTCTTGATGCCCATCTCGTTGTCGCACCAGATGTACGGAATAAGCCGTTTGGTCGCGTCGTCTACGGTCGAACCGCCGACCTTGACCAGCTTTGCTCCAACAATACTCGAGTACTCGGGAGCTGCCTTGCGGACAAAGACGCCGTCGTCGAACACGTAGAACTCGACCGGGAACAACCCCGGCGCCGCCAACGGGCCCCACCGAACGCCAGTGTGACCGTCACCGATCAACGCAACGATCCGCATGAACTCGACGATGACCTGATGGTTCTCGAGCGTGGGTATCCTGGCATCGAGCGAGGCGACGTTGCGGGCGAATTCCTCTTTCGAGATCGCGTGAAAGGCGTTCTGATGAGTGCGCTCGAGCTGAGCTGCGAGAAAAGCGAGGTCTTCGCGCCACTTCTCGGGCGTCATCGCGATCGGCGTAGGGGCAGGCGTTGGATGCTGAGCGCTGATGGAGGCGCTAAACACAAGCGCCACCGCAAGCAGCAGAAGGGTCTTTCTCATAGTGCTGAAACTCCTTGATCCTGTTTGGCTTCAATAGAGATACACCACTAGAGAACGAAAAATGACCAGAAATTGTTCCTGGTCATTATCGGCTCGAGGTTTGACGGGCGTCGCTAAGCGACCGTGATGTCGTTGCTCAGATAGACATCCTGGATCGCGTTAAGCAATTCGACGCCTTCGTTCATTGGTCTTTGAAATGCCTTTCGGCCCGAGATCAGGCCCATTCCGCCGCCGCGTTTGTTGATCACGGCCGTGCGAACGGCATCGGCGAGATCGCCCGATCCCTTGGACTCGCCGCCCGAGTTGATCAATCCGGCGCGGCCCATGTAGCAGTTCGCGACCTGATAGCGGACGAGGTCGATGGGATTCTCGCTCGTCAGATCGGTGTAGATCTTCGGGTTCGTCTTGCCGTAGCTGCTCTCTGTATTGAGCATGTTGTAGCCACCGTTTCGCTCGGGCAGCTTCTGCTTGATGATGTCGGCCTCGATCGTGACGCCGAGGTGATTCGCCTGCCCGGTCAAGTCGGCGGCCGTGTGCATATCGCCATCGGCGCCTTTGAACTTGGGATTGCGCAAGTAGCACCAAAGGATCGTCGCCATGCCGAGTTCGTGTGCGTACGCAAAAGCTTCGGCAACCTCGGTGATCTGGCGCGTGGATTGGTCGGACCCGAAATAGATCGTCGCTCCGACGGCGACGGCGCCCATATTAGCGGCCTGTTCGATGCTGCCGAACATCACCTGGTCGAACTGATTGGGGTATGTCAGCAACTCGTTGTGATTGATCTTAACGATGAACGGGATCTTGTGAGCGTACTTCCTTGCTACCGAGCCGAGCACGCCGTAAGTCGACGCGACCGCATTACAGCCGCCTTCGATCGCGAGTTTGACGATATTCTCGGGGTCGAAATACATCGGGTTCGGAGCGAACGAGGCTCCTGCCGAGTGTTCGATACCCTGATCGACCGGGAGGATCGAAAGATAGCCGGTTCCGGCAAGACGGCCGTTGTCAAAAAGGGTCTGAATGCTCCGAAGCGTCCGCGGATTGCGGTCCGACGCGGCCCAGATGCGGTCAACAAAGTCGGGGCCAGGCGCGTGGATATTCTCTTTGGGGATAGTGTTCGAAGTGTGACCCAGGAGCGGACCGGCGTCATCGCCGAGCAGTTCTTGGATCTTAGCTAGCTCGATAGCCATTTAAAATTCTCCTATGGAAAAAGTATTGATGATTTTAGACGTAAGTTTTATATAATGAGTATACAACGCCGCGCGGGCATTGTTAATCTAAGCCGCTTCGACCCCGGCGAGTATCCCATAGTAGTTCTCCGGCCGCCCACCATCAATGATCCCGGCCTAAGACCTGATCTACCGTAATACCACCTGAACGCGGGGTAGATCATAGCCAGTAAAAATATGAAGTACCAATTTCTCACCTCCCTCAAAGCCTTCACTCTATCCATTTTGCTGTTTGCTTCGGCTAACGCCGTGTCGGCACAGGATAAAGATTGGCGGCCGGTAACGCCTGCGGAACTTGCCGCCAAAACACCGTCTGTGGAGCCCGACGCTGACGCCGAGGCCACATTCTGGGAGGTCCGCATCGACGACAGTTCTTCCGACGACATCTCGCGAAGGCATTACGTTCGGGTAAAGATCTATACCGAACGCGGCCGCGAAAAATTCAGCAAATTCGACATTCCTTTCACAAAAGGAACCAAGATCAAGGATATTGCCGCACGAGTGATCAAAGCTGACGGCTCGATCGTCGAGATCAAAAAAGACGATATCTTTGAACGCGAGATCGTTAAAGCTAATGGCATCAAGATCAAGGCTAAATCATTCGCCATCCCAAATATCGATCCGGGCGTGATCGTCGAATATAGATATAAAGAGACGACCGAGGATTCCGGCGCGATCGGGATGCGGTTGCAGTTTCAACGCGACATTCCGGTCCAGACGCTTTCGTACTACTACAAACCGTATCGCGGCGAGCCGAGCTTTCAGACCTACAATTTTAACGATACTAAGTTCGTCAAAGACCGCGACGGCTACTTCCTCGCCCAGCGACGAAATGTCGCCGCCTTGAAGAGCGAACCACACATGCCGCCGGAGGACACGGTCCGCCCGTGGATGCTCCTGACCGGAGTCAGGCTCGGCAGTGTACGTCAGACAGGATTTAATATCGAGTTTACGCTTAAGATCCCTAGCAGTCCCGCCGTCTATTGGGGTGCAGTCTCGACCGAATGGTCGGGTCTCACGAAGCTGATGCAAAAGCCTTCGGACGAAGTGAAGAAGGCGACGGCGCAGGCGATCGCTGGTGCAGTAACTCCGGACGAGAAGCTGAGAAAGATATACGAATACTGTCAGACTCAGATCCTGAACACGACGTTCGACCAATCGATAACGCCCGAGCAGAGAGAAAAGTACGCCAAGGACATCAAGTCGGTGAACGACGTTGTTAAAAAGAAAGCCGGAAGCATCGTATTCATCGATCTGCTCTTCGGCGCGATGGCGACTGCGGCCGGTTTAGAAAGCCGCGTTGCATTGCTCAGCGACCGAAGCGAGATACTCTTCTCGCCTGACATGATGAACGACGCGTTTGTCGCTCCGGGCGGAGTCGGTGTACTCGTCGGCCAGCGATGGCAGATATTCAATCCGGGTTCAAAGTACGCTCCTTACGGGATGCTCCCCTGGAAAGAAGAAGGCGGCTGGGTAATGGTCGTCGGCGAGAAAGAATTTCAATGGCAGAAACTGCCGTTTACCGAACACGCCCGCTCGAAAAAGGTACGAGCGGCGAAGTTTGCGATAAATTCCGAAGGCACCCTCGAAGGCGACGTGACGATGGAATATTTCGGGCATCACGCGCTCACGTACAGGCTCGATAACTTCGACGAATCTGCCGCGAGCCGCGAGACCAATTTTAAGAACGACATCACTGGCCAGATCAGCACGGCGGAGGTTTCCGCGATCTCTATCGAGAACTTCGACGACAGCTCCAAGCCGCTTGTTTTCAAGTACAAGGTAAAAGTGCCGAACTACGCTCAAAAGACCGGCCGGCGGCTGTTCATTCAGCCAGGATTTTTTGAACACGGTAGATCGGCGGTCTTTTCGAGCTCGACGCGACAGTATGACATCGTGTTTCAACACCCGTGGTCTGAGTCGGACCGGATCGAGATCGCGTGGCCCGAAGGCTATGCGCTCGACAACGCAACCACACCGGCCCCGATCAACGACAGGCTGCAGATCTCGTCACATTCGACGGCTATCAAGGCCGACCCGAATAGCCGAACTCTATTCTATAACCGCGATTTCTATTTTGGGGGAGGCAATAATGTGCTCTTCGACCCGGGCAATTACGCCGTTCTCAAATCGCTCTTCGACCAGTTTCACTCTGCGGACTCGCACGTGATCACGTTGAGGCAGGGGGAATGAACACGATGAAAGGTATTAAGCATTTGCGTCGGTTAGCTCCGGCAATACTCGTCGCGTTCTGTTTTGCAACACCCTTGTTCGCAAAGGATGCTCCGTCCTGGCTCAGGCAGGCTTCGTCAACGACCGTCCCGAGTTACGATAGCGAAGTTCCTGCGGTTGTGCTCCACGACGAGCAGCGCATCTCGGTAAACAGTGACGGGAAACTCTCGACCACCCAAAACTACGCGCTAAAGGTCCTGACACGCGAAGGCCGTCGTCTCGCGGTCGCACGCGCCTTCTATCTTGTAAGCGCAGGCAAGGTGCGCGACATCGATGCCTGGGTGATCAGGCCCGATGGCAGCGTTAAGGAGTTCGACAAAAAGTCCGTGCTCGACATTATTTCCGATCCCGACGATATCTACGACGAGGGCCGGATAAAAGTGATCGACGGGTCGAATGACGTCGATCTCGGGTATGTTTTCGGTTATACGGTCGTCTCGGAAGAATCCGCCCTCTTCTTTCAGGATCAATGGGCTTTTCAGGACCGGCTGCCGGTCCGTCTTTCGCGGTATGTGCTCGACCTGCCGTCCGGCTGGTCGGCAAACAGCACTACGTTCAATGCTGCGGAGCTCAAACCGGCCGTTTCCGGAAGCAATTACGCATGGGAGATGCGCGATCTCGCGCCGATCAAGCCGGAACCGATGAGCCCTTCGGTCGCGAATCTTTCACCGCGGATAGCCGTGAATTTTGTTCCGGATGCCAAGGGCCCGACTTCGAGAAATTTTGCAAATTGGGTCGATGTTTCGAAGTGGGCAAGTTCCCTGCACGACCCGCAGGCGATCCTCGACGATGCCGTCGCTGCAAAGGCGCGTGAATTAGCCGCTGACGCTAAGTCAGAACTCGAGATCATTCGGGCCATCGGGGCGTACGCCCAAGGACTGCAGTATATCTCGATCGACATCGGCGTCGGCCACGGAAACGGCTACAAGCCGCGGCCATCAACGACCGTTCTTTCGCGTGGTTACGGTGATTGCAAGGACAAGGCTAATCTGATGCGTGCCCTGCTCAAAGCGATGAAGATCGACGCCTATCCGGTAGCGATCTACTCGGGCGATCCGTCGTTCGTTCGCGAAGAGTGGGCGTCGCCGCGGCAGTTCAATCACTGTATCATCGCCGTGCGGGTTTCGGACGCGACGAAAGCCGCCCCGATCGTCGAACACCCGACGCTGGGCAGGCTGCTGATGTTCGACGCGACCGATCCGTATACGCCGGTCGGCGATCTTCCCGATCACCTGCAGGGCAGCTTTGGCCTTGTCGCTGCAGGAGACAAGGGTGGTCTCGTCAGAATGCCTGTTTCGGCGCCTGATAGGGACGTCCTGAAAAGGCAGGTGAGCGTCAGTCTCAACGCCGATGGCTCGATCTCCGGCACGATCGCTGAACGTGCCGAAGGCCAGGTCGCATCGTATTTCCGCCGAGAGCATCGTGAACTCGCCGGAGCCGATTACCAGAAGGCCCTCGAGGGATGGCTCACGCGTGGTGCGACCGGTGCACGCATTCTGAAATACAAAGCGCTTGACCGGCCAGTCGAGGTCGGATTTGACCTGGACCTCGATTTCTCGGCTCCGCGCTACGCTCAGGTGATGCAAGGTAGGCTCTTCGTGTTCAGACCTGTACTCGTTGGGCGAAGGAACGACATTTCCGTTACCGCTCCGACGAGGTCTGCTCCGATCGAGATCGAATCGGTCGGCCTCAATGAGACGGCTACCTTCGCACTGCCGGACGGATTTGTGGTCGACGAGACACCAGAGGCGATGAAGCTAAAGTCGCCATTTGGCGAGTACACGACAACATTTGAGATCAAAGGGCAGCAGTTGATCTTCAAACGACGCTTGGTTACGAAACGATCCACTCTGCCGGCCGAGAGCTACGAATCGGTCCGTAGCTTCTACTCGAAGATCCGCGAAGCGGAACAATCGCCGGTCGTTCTGATCCGGAAATAAGAAAGGCCCGGAGCGATCCGGGCCTTTTACCTTTGCCGTCAGATTATTTCACGGGATCGCCATCCGTATTCAAAAGGATGATCGGATAGCCGAGTTCCTTGAGCCCCGGCTCGATGACCTTGCGGTCGCCGACGATAACGATCGCCATCTTGTCCGGATCAAGGTATTTGCGAGCGACGCGATTAACGTCGTCGAGCGATACGGCGTTGATCTTCGTGATGTAGTCGTTGAAGTAGCTGTCGGGCAGATCGTAAACGATGAGGTTCGACAGCTGACTCGAGATCGAGGCGTTCGTTTCGAATGCCGCAGGGAAACGCCGGATGATGCTCTGCTTGTTGTAGTCGAGCTCACGCTGCGTAACAGGTATCTCGCCACGGATTCCTCTAAGTTCCTTCATCAGCTCGAGGATAGACTCTTTCGTGACGGCTGTCTGCATGTCGCCCCCGGCACTGAACGGACCGGCTCCACGGCGGAAGGAAAAGCTGCTCCGGGCCCCGTAAGTATAGCCCTTGTCCTCACGAAGATTCATCGAAATGCGCGATGTTATCGCACCGCCGAGGATCGAATTCATGATCGCGACCGGGAAGAAATCATCGCTCATACGGTCGATGCCGACCTGTCCGATCGACACGACCGACTGTGCCGAATTTGGCCGGTCGACCAAGTAGATAGCGGTCTTTTCAGGAGATTTTGCTTCTCCCAACGAACGCGCCGCAGCTGCACCATTGCCCTTCCACCCCGCAAGTGCCTTCTCGAGGCTCGCCGTCATTGACTTCTTATCGATATCGCCGACAACGATAAGCACGCCATTCTGCGGGCTGAATGTTGCGCGATAGTACGAGAGCACATCGTCCCGAGTGATCGCGCGGAGCCCAGCCTCGGTCGTATCGCGGCCGTAGGGGTGCGGGCCGTAAAGCACCTTATTGAAGGCAACGTTGGCGATCGCATTCGGATTGGACTTCTGCTGACGAAGCCCGACGACTAGACGCCCACGAAGGCCTTCGAGCTCGGTCGAAGGAAATTCGGGGTTCATGATAACGTCAGCGTAGATGTCGAGAGCCTTGTCGAGATTCTTGGTCAGCGTCTGCAATGAAACGCTGGTCGAATCCCAGCTGCCGCCCGCATTTAGGGATGCTCCGATGCCTGAGAGCTGGTTCGCGATATCGACCGCCGAACGGGTCTTCGTACCATCGTCCAGCAGCGAGGTCATCATGCCCGCAACACCAGTTTTGTCGGTAGGTTCGTTTGCGGAGCCCGTTTTTAGCACGAGATTGACCGCAACGATGGGCAATTCGCGTTGCTCCACCATCCAGACCTCGAGCCCGTTAGATAGCTTCGTTTTCGCGATCGGCGGCAATGACAGCTTCGGATCGGGCCCTGCCTTCGGTAATGCCGCGGCTTGCGCATCTATCTTCGCCTGGTCTTTCTTTTCGGACTTAACAGAGGTTACCTCGTTCGCCGCACGGTTTGCCTGTGTACTTCCCTCGGCACGCTTCGGGGTGTAGGTCATTACGAGGCGATTGTCAGTCAGGTATGTTTTCGCGACTCGCTGAATATCCGCGGCTGAAACACGCGCATATCGGTCGAGATCGGCCTGAAAATGATTTGCCTTCCCAACATATCCCGCATAATTAGTGAGTTGCGATGCCTTGCCGAGGACGGTCTGAAGGCTAAATATTGTCTGAGACTCGATCGAGTTCTTTGCCCGGGCTATCTCTTCCGCTGTTGGCGGTTCGGACTTGATCCGTTCGAGTTCGACGAAGATCTCTTTCTCGATATCTTCGAGGGACTTGCCCGGGCGTGCGGTCGTTACCACCTGAAAGGTCCCCGCGATCTCGTTCGTGCTGTTGAAAGCTCCAACTTGCTGAACCATCGGCTCGGCGGTATAGATCAACTTGCTCTGAAGTCGCGAGCCGCGGCCGGACGAGAGAATGTTACTGAGAATGTCCAGGGCCGGCTCATCCGGAGCGTACTGCCTCACACTATGCCAGACGAAATAACGACGCGGCAGCGGTGCCAGCGGATCATCGACATTGACCCGGATCTCTTTCTCAAGCTTAGGCTGTGCGGGATTTGGCCGCTCGATCGGTGCGCCCTTTTCGATCGGCCCAAAATATTTCTCGACCCATCCGCGAGCCTGCTTTTCGTCAAAGTCGCCCGAGATAACAAGGATCGTGTTGTTCGGTGTGTAGTACTGACGGAAGAAGCTTTTTACGTCGTCCATCGAAGCGGCTTGAAGATCCTCGAGCGAGCCGATCGTCGTCCAGTTGTACGGATGAGGTTTTGGAAACATGATCTCGCCGATCTTCTCGAAAGAAGCTCCGTACGGCTGGTTATCGACACGCTGGCGACGCTCATTCTTGACGACGTCGCGTTGGTTATCGAGTTTTGCCTGCGTCATCGCCGGCAAGAGGTTGCCAAGACGATCTGCTTCCATAAAGAGTGCGAGTTCGAGAAAGTTGGAGGGAACCGTCTCGAAATACCATGTTCTATCCTGATTGGTCGTTCCGTTGATCGAACCGCCTGCTTCCTGGAGCGGCGTAAAATAGTCAGAATCGTAGTTCTTCGACCCTTGAAACATCATGTGCTCAAAGAGATGTGCAAATCCCGTACGGCCAGGCTGCTCGTTTTTTGAGCCGACGTGGTACCACGTGCCGACGCTCACGACCGGTGTCGACTTGTCGAGGTGCGTCACCACGCGGAGACCATTCTTCAAGGTATATTCGTTGATCTTGATGTCGGGCAGCTTTTGAGCCTGTACGGCAGCACAGAGCAACATCACGACGACTGCAGCAAATAGGGTGTTGGTAAATCTTTTCATTACATCCTCCATAATCTATAAACACGAATAGACGAAGCCGAACTCTTTTCGAAAGATGAAAAGGTTCGACATTCGTTCGACTGATAATACTTTTCTACCGTTTCTATCCGGCTTTTGTTTCAACCGTCGCGAGGGCGGCGATCTTTTCGCGTTTGGAAACAACGACCCCGCCCGGTTTCTCGATCGTGATAGCAAAAAGGGCCGGTTCTGACGCGGCGAGCTTTGCGTCGATGGGAACGATCACCTCGCCGTCGGAGTTCACATCAAATACACCGCCGTCGATCGGCGTTGCTTTGTCCTGTGTCTTATCGAATATCCAGAGCTGGTACGTCTCTTTCGTCTTGTCATTGACAGGCAGCCCGCGGAATCGCATGTAGCCCTGTTGTTTGGAATCACTCCAAACCACGTCGCCAGATACGTCCTTAAGGTCCTTGACGTTGCCTGCTGCCCAATTCGCTTTAATGATAGACAATTCCGAATCGATAAGTTGCTGCCGCCTCTCAGAGGGCGTAAGTTCACGAGGAGTAACTGCCGGCGTCGGGTCGACCTTAGCGATCTCCGGAGGCGTCTGAACGCGGGTCATGTACAGATTCACAGCGAGTACGGCACACGCGGCGACTGCGGCCCCCCAGCCAAGCCAACCGAACCACCCGGAAGAACGCGGCTCTTCAGCTTGCTTATATACTGGCGGCCAAGGTTCTGCCGAACCTACCCATTTCTCGGCGTTCTTCTCGATCTTTGCAGAAAGCGACGCTGGCAGAGGCTCGTCAACGATCAGGTCGGTAAGGCTGATCGCAGCCGCCGTCATCTCAAGCGACAAAAGCTCATCCTCTGCGGTTCCCGGGTCGAGCTGGTCGAGCTCACGCTGTTCGGCGTCGTCCAGCCCATAGATCGCCTTCTTGGTAAGGAGATCGAAGAATAATTCTCGCTGCTCTTCGCTCATGCTCTTACCTCCGTTGCGGCCCCGCCGAGGCCGAGAAATTCACGTACTTGAAGTATGCCGCGGCGTGCATGTGTTTTGACCGTACCGAGCGGCATTCCCGTCGCATCGGCTATCTCTTGGTGCGACATTCCCTGAACGATCGATAGTCTCAATACCTGCTGCTGCTCGGGTCTTAGGTTACGCATTGCCTCGGCAGCTTGTTTTGCTTCCAGGCTTATCTGCATATCCTTATCGGCTCTTGTAAATGGTTCGAGCAAAACATCGTCGAGTGAATCAGCGGTAATTCGGCGGGTCGAATATCGTATCTTGTCAATGACTCGCCTTCGGGCGATCATCGCGATAAAAGTAGTTTCCGAAGACTTAGATTCGTCGAAACGCTCAGCGTTTTTCCAAATATCAACGAATATCTCCTGGACCGCATCTTCGGCCTCTTCCTGATTACGGATCATCTTCCGGGCGATCGACCAGACCAAGCCACCGTATTTGGCCATGCAGTCTTGCACCGCGCCCTTATCACCGTTGGCGATACGTTTTAGAATGTTCTCAGTCACCAGAAGTTTGTACTAAACTAAGCATCCTCCGCATTCTCTCGATCGCATCGCGTCATCAACATCCGCCGTCGCTATCCCGCGGTTGTTATACAATATTTCGCGCAAAGCGTTCGATCGGATTCAAACTGCCCGAGCGGCTCGTAGCCCAAAAAGAACCGACGCGATCGTAAGCAGAAACAGCAGGATCGACGTCGCCGCCGATACGAGACAAAACTGGCAAAAGGCGCCGATCACCGCTCCTTGCAGATAGATCAGATAGATCGACACGCCAGCCATGATCGTCGAGTGTACGCCAAATAGCTTCCACATCCGCCAGTCGCCGAAGGCTGTCAGTATCGCGAGAGAAAACGCAACAAAATAAGCTGCGGCACCGAAAGCGGCGAGCGGGATGCCTCCGATCTCGGCCCATTGGCTTGTCAGCACCTGTTCGCAGCCCTCGATTATGCTGCACGGAACCGGCTCGGCCGTGTAATGGTGGACGGTCAGATAGATCGAGTCAACGAGTCCGACGATAGCGACCAACGAGGCCGTGATCGGCACCCAGCGCGGGCCTCCCGCCGTGATCTCGTCCTCGAAAACCTCCGGTTCGATCATTTTCCTGAGTTAGAATTAGCCGCCGAGGATGACGAATTCGACGACGATGCCGGTGCGGTCGCCTTCTGCAGCTCGGCGTCGATGATCGTCTTCAGCTTTGGAACCGCCATCTCCGAGTACGGGACCTGCATACCGTTAATATAGAGCGTCGGCGTCGAATTCACGCCGATCGCCTTGCCGCGCGTCATGTCTGCATCGACCCGGCCTTTGGCAGCCATCCCGAGCATGTCCGTCTCCCATTTCGCGACGTCGATCCCGATCTTTTCTGCATAGCCTTTCCACATCTGTTTGTAGGTCGGGGCTGAGGTCCAAGCCTGCTGATTCTGGAATAGAAGGTTCTGCATATCCCAGAATTTGCCCTGCAAGCCGGCGGCTTCCGCGGCAACCGCCGCCTCGTACGCCTTGTCGTGCTGAGGAATGGCAAGGGGATAGTTGCGGAATACGAACTTTATGCGCGAGCCATAGAGCGATTTGATCTCGTTCATCACCGGGTTGGCCGCAGCACAGGAACCACACTGAAAATCTGCAAACTCCTCAAGCGTGACTGCCGCACTTGGCGAACCGGCCATATTTGGCGGATTCGATCCTGAAGGTGCGTTTGGCGGGATCGTGTTCTGCGGCCGCGGAGTTGTGGAGGTTTGTGTCGAATTCGAACTGTTGGTGGTATTCGAAGCGGCCGGTGTACTCGTCGACTTCGAGTTGTAATACCAAAGTCCGCCAAGGATCACTCCCAGAAGAACGGCCCCAATGATCAGAAGCGGCGCATTGCTCTTCGGCGGTGCCGGCTTGCTCTTTGTTTCCTTTGCCATAGTTTTGCTACTTTACTACCCTCATTCGCTTAGCTTCGGCGGGCATCTCATTGATACTCGCGAGCCCTTCACGAACCCTCGCGGCAATGCCGTCGGCATCAAGGCCAAATTCCGCGAGCAAGCGTTTTGGATCGCCATGCGGAACGATCACGTCCGGAACGCCCATCCGTACTACCCTTATTTTATCCGATATGCCCTTTTCTTCAAGAAGTTCCAGCACAGCAGAGCCGAAACCGCCGGAAAGATATGCTTCTTCGACCGTTACTAATAGCTGCGCTTTCTCAGCAACACTACAGATCAGATCTGCGTCCAGCGGCTTCACGAACCGGGCATTCACCACGCTAACGTCTATACCACTAGCCGCCAAGGATCCCGCCGCCTCCAGCGCTGGATAAACCAGGCCTCCGTAAGCAACGATCGCGGCGTCGTGGCCTTCCCGCAGCACCTCGCCGCGTCCGATCTCTAGCAGAGACGCCTCGGCCGAGATATCTGCGCCATAGCCGTTCCCGCGAGGGTAACGGATCGCCGCCGGGCCCGGGTGTTCGATGGCGGTCCGCATCATATCACGAAGCTCACCCTCGTCTTTCGGGGCCATCAGGACGATGTTCGGATAACCTCGAAGGTACGCGATATCCAGGAGTCCGTGATGAGTCGGCCCGTCTGCTCCGACGATGCCCGCGCGGTCCATAGCAATGGTCACGTCGAGTTCCTGAAGACAGACGTCGTGGATAACCTGGTCAAAAGCCCGCTGCAGAAACGTCGAATAGATCGCGGCGACCGGCTTAAGGCCTTCGCATGCCATTCCTGCGCAGAAGGTAACGGCGTGTTGCTCGGCGATCCCGACATCAAAGGCACGCTCAGGAAACTTCTCGAGCACCTTGTCGACACCGGTACCATCGGGCATCGCAGCCGTTAGGGCGACGATCCTCTCGTCCTTCTCCATGAGCTCGCACATCGTGTCGCCGAAGACCTTCGTATAGGTCGGCGGAGGCGCGGCCTTGCTCGATTTGTAGGGGAGACCGGTCTTCGGATCAAATGGGCCGGTCGCGTGGTACGCGTAATAGTTCTTCTCTGGGTTCGGGAATCCTTTGCCTTTTGTAGTCAGGGCATGAACGATGACCGGACCGTCATCGACCTTCTTAGCTTCTTCAAGTGCACGAACGAGCATCGAGACGTCGTGTCCGTCAACGTAGCCGATGTACTTGAAACCAAGTTCATTCACCAAGGCACCTGGAAGCACCGCGGCCGCGATGGCATCCTTAACTGACTTTGCCGCTGCACGAAGACGCCCGCCGATGCCCGGAACGCTGCCCAATGCATCGCCGATCTCTTCTTTGAGATGCTGGTAGCTCTGAGCTTCTTTGATTCGATTAAGATAACCGCTCAAGCTTCCGACTGCCGGTGCTATCGACATTCCATTGTCATTGAGGATAACGATCAGTCGCGACTTGAGATGGCCGGCCTGATTGATCGCCTCCATCGCCATGCCCCCAGCCAGACTGGAATCGCCTATCAAGGCACACACATGGAAGTCCTCTTTTTTGCGGTCGCGAGCCACGGCCATCCCCAGGGCGGCCGAAATTGACGTCGATGCGTGCCCCGCTCCGAAAGTGTCGTACTCAGATTCGTCGCGCCGAAGAAAGCCGCTTAGCCCGCCGTCCTGTTTGATAGTGTTCAGGCGGTCGCGTCGTCCGGTAAGAATCTTGTGCGCGTAGGCCTGATGGCCGACGTCCCACACGAGACGATCCTTAGGTGTATCGAATACGTAGTGCATCGCCACGGCCAACTCGACAGCCCCGAGGCTCGCCCCGGTATGGCCGCCAATGCGTGAACACGTGTCGATAATGAAATGACGAACCTCGTCCGCGACTTCCTGCAGGTCTTCGACTTTTAGCTGACGCAGGTCAGCCGGGGAATTGATCTCTGATAAGAATCTCATCTAGTGCCAAAACAAAAATTAATACTAAATTTCGCATTTTAGATGCCGTTAAGGCAAATGTCGGATTTCGCCCCAAAGCGGCAAAACGACTCAAAACATTTACATTTCTTTACGCCAAAAGAGGAAATTCGTTCGGCCATTCGCTTCGGATGCGCATCTTATTCTCGACGGGCCAAGGCTCATAAACTTAATTCAAAGAGGTAATCAAATGTCATTAAATAATAAAATGCTCTCCTTTTTCTCTGCCGCACTTGGTGTCGCCGTACTTTCCGTCGGTGCATTCGCGCAAGAGACGACTCCTGCTCCGGAGAAAGCCAAAAAGGCTGATGAAGCGGCAAAGGCCGGAAAGTTAGCCGGCAAAGGCTTTGGCCACCGGGGCATGGGCCCGATGGGCCGGCGTGGTTTCGGTCCCGGAATGGCTCTTCGCGGCATTAACCTAACTGATGAGCAAAAAGCTCAGATCAAGTCGATCCGCGAGGCGAACAAGCCCGATGCAGCAACGATCGCCGAGATGAAGGCTATCCATGAAGCACGCAAAGCCGGTCAGGCTCCGACCGAAGAGCAGAAGGCTCGCATGCAGGCTTTCCGCAGCCAGCAGCGTGAAAAAGCCAAAGGTGTTCACGAGCAGATCATGAATGTCCTCACGGCCGAGCAGAAAGCTCAGATCGAAACTCGCAAGACCGAGATGCGCGAGAGGATGAAGACCCGCAACTTCAACCGCCCGAAGCGTACCGCCCCACCGGCAACGGACAAGACGAGCAACTAGCATCCCATCGATGGGTAAATGAAAAAGGCGTGGAGCGATCCACGCCTTTCTGCTTCTTGGTCTACCGATCGATCAAATGTCGTCGTCCTCATCGATCTCGACCTTCATCGCTTCGTCGATATCGAATTCCTCTTCACCCTCGACCTCATCCGCATCGAGTTCGACATCATCATCGACCTCTTCAACGTCATCCTTGCCAGAGAGGCCTGCCGGTAAAGGCAGGTCGATGCCGCCGCGGATGTAGTCGCCCATTTCGTCGTACTCATCCAGCTGCTTCTGATTCTCGGTCGGATCGTATGCCACCTTGACGTTGCGGTAGTATTTCATACCGGTCCCGGCCGGGATCAGGCGACCCATGATGACATTCTCCTTGAGACCGCGGAGATAGTCGATGCGGCCTGAGATAGCGGCTTCGGTAAGCACGCGAGTCGTCTCCTGGAAGCTCGCTGCTGAGATGAACGAGTCGGTCGAAAGCGAAGCTTTCGTGATACCGAGCAGCAGCGGTTCGCCGACCGCGGTCTGGCCGCCGTCGTCGCGAACTCGCGCGTTCTCGTCCTCATATCGGAAGCGATCGACCTGTTCCTCGAGCAGGAAGTCGGTATCGCCGACCTCCTTGATCTTGACCCAGCGAAGCATCTGGCGAACGATCACTTCGATGTGCTTATCGTTGATATTCACACCCTGAAGGCGATAGACCTCCTGTATCTCATTCACGAGGTAGTTCTGCAGGGCTTCCATACCTAGAACTCGCAGAATATCGTGCGGATTGAGCGGTCCATCCATTAGCGGTTCGCCCGATTTAACACGGTCATCTTCCTGTACGTTGATGTGAGTACCGCGTGGAATGTCGTATTCCCTCTCCGAGCCGTCATCGCCGATGATGATGATCTTGCGCTTACCCTTCGAGATCGGGCCAAATTTGACGGTACCGTTGATCTCGGACATAACGGCCGTCTCGGATGGACGCCGTGCCTCGAAAAGCTCAACGACACGCGGCAGACCGCCAACGATGTCCTTTGTTTTCGTCGTTTCACGCGGGATCTTGGCAATGATATCGCCCGCAACGACCGCATCACCGTCTTCGACGATGAGGTTGGCACGGATCGGCATCTGATAGGTCTTAAGCACCTTGTTGTTGCCGCTTCGGATCTCGAGTCGAGGCTGATTCTTCTCGTCCGAGTCCTTGACCACGAGGCGACGCTGGCCGGTGACCTTATCGATCTCTTCCTCGACCGTCTTGCCTTCCTTGAGGTCCTGATACTTCACGGTTCCGGACTCTTCTGTAAGGATCGCGAAGGTGAACGGATCCCACGTAACGAGCACGTCGTCTTCCTTGACCTTTTCGCCGTCCTTAACGTGGATCTGAGCACCGTAAACGACCTTGTAGTGGGCCACTTCGCGGCCACGGTCGTCGACGAGAGCGATCTCAGACTGACGACGAAGCGAAACGAATTCGCCTTCACGGTTCTTAATGACCTTCATATCGCCGAGATACTTGACGGTTCCGTCCATTGCAGCGATGTGCTTGGTCTCCTGTTCGAGTCGGGCCGTACCGCCAACGTGGAAGGTGCGCATCGTTAGCTGCGTTCCCGGTTCGCCGATCGACTGAGCAGCGATAACTCCGACCGCTTCGCCGATCTCGACCGTGTTCCCTGTTGCGAGGTTACGACCGTAGCATTTGACACAGATACCGCGACGCGTTTCGCAGGTCAAAGCCGAGCGAATGCGTACCTTTTGCAGACCCGAGAGTTGTACTGTCGAACCGAGTTCTTCGTCGATCTCCTGATTAGCCTCGACAATGACAGTACCGTCAACCGGATCGACGATGTCGTCGAGCGACGTGCATCCGACGATACGATCGCGGAGGCTTTCGACCTCTTCGCCGTTGCGGATGATCGCCTCGGCCCAAACGCCCTTGAGTGTTCCGCAATCTTCTTCGGAAACGATCACGTCCTGGGCGACGTCAACGAGGCGGCGCGTGAGATAACCCGAGTCGGCCGTCTTGAGGGCCGTATCGGCGAGGCCCTTACGTGCACCGTGCGTCGAGATGAAGTACTGCAGCACGTCGTGGCCTTCGCG
>JBGTSR010000002.1:0-352568 GCA_041940165.1 Acidobacteriota bacterium | reverse complement strand
GATCGCTGCAGAATGCACAAAACTCTCGGTGGGCCCGCACGTCAGTAAGGGGCCATGTCGGCATCGGAGAACGGAGCGTGATGCAGGTCATCTAGCCCTCACTAACGTGCGGGCTACTGACACGTGTGCGCCTGCTGAGACGCCCACACACCGAGGTGTAGGTCATCTGGCCCTTACTGACGTGCGGGCTACTGACACGTGCGCGCCTACTGAGACGTGCTCGCCTACTGACACACCCACACAGGCTGAAGATCGCTCAGATTCACAGCCATTCGGTCACTCTGACCGGTCAAATTCGTTCACGCTGACCGACTGCAGGATGCAGCGAGATCGCAACAGATCCTCTAAACCTCAATAAATACAACAGTTAACACTGTGGCACGGGCATTGATTAAAGAAATGCCGGCGGCAAGTGCGCCGCGATGTTTGTCCCATTTAGATAGAGGAGCTTTGGAAATGAAGATTTCAGTTTTCGGTTTTACGGCGACCAGGAAGTTCGCATGCATTGCGATCCTGGCCTCGTTCGTTTTTTCGAATGCCCTGGCCGTCGACCAGGTCCGTTCCGAAAAGTCCACATTCGCATCGGCTACGACGATGAATTACACCACCGACCTGACGCAGCTTGGCCGTGAAGGAAGATTGCGTGCAGACCTAAGCTTTGAAGCTGAGACCATGCGTCTCATCAAAGTGTTAGCAGAAGGTGGAGTTCGTCAGCCGGTCATCGTCAACGAAGATAAGGGCGTTCAGCACACGATCGTGGAGCAGGTCGCACTTCGTATCGCTAAGGGTTCCGTGCCGGGAACTCTCACCAACAAGTCTATCCTTAAGCTGGAAACTGAAGTTCTGTTCTCCAACGCCCGGAAAAACGCGGAAGCGGCCGCCGCAGTTAACGCGATCATCAATGACGCGATCGCGAGCAATGGCCGCATCATCCTTTTCGTCGACGAAATGACCAATCTCGTCGGTGCAAAGGCGATCAAGAATCAACTCTTTGATGCCGTAGCTGAAGGGAAACTCGTCATGATCGGCGGAAGCTCGGCCGCCGATTTTGACGAGCGCATCAGCTCGGACGAGACCGTTAGCCCTTTCTTTGCGGGCATTCTGGTCAACGACAGCAACCGCGCGGTCGCGTCGAACAACTTTGACAGCGAACGCCGTGAAGGCGGCTATCAGGGTGACAATGTGTCGCCTGACCTGCGCGAAATGATGAAGAAGGACCCGACGGGCAAAACGCGCGTCGACGTGATCCTGCAGGCACGTGATGCAGACAATGCCGCCCTCCGCAGCCTGATGGCCAGCGGCCAGGCACGCATCACCGACCGCATCGGCAGCAGCGAGACGCTCGTCGTCAATCTGCCGCTTTCCGCTCTTAACAGCCTCTCGACCAGCGGTCTGATCAACTATGTCTCGCCCGACCGACAGCTTCGCGTCACGGGCCATATCGAAGAAACGACCGGCGCTCTCGCGATGCGTTCGCAACCGGCGATGAACGGCCGTTCGGCATACACTCTCGACGGAGCTAACGTCGGCATCGCCGTCGTCGATTCCGGTATCCAGTCAAATCACAAGGGCTTCAAGGTCAACGGCTCGGGCTCGTCGCGTATCGCTGCGAACGTGAACTTCACGACCTCGCAGATGAACGCAACGACCGACGGCTACGGCCACGGAACGCACGTTGCCGGCTTGGCGGCCGGTGCTTCGACCATGCGCGGCAACGCCTATAAGGGCGTCGCTCCGAATGCGAAGATCATCAGCGTCAAGGTGCTCGGCAACAACGGCGAAGGCAGCACATCTGCGCTGCTCAACGGCCTCGATTGGGTGCTCAACAACAGCGGCACTCACAACATCAAGGTCGTAAACCTGAGCCTTGGTACGACGGCGATCGACAGCTACGTGAACGATCCGATCTGCCTCAAGGTCAAACAACTCGTCGAGAACGGCATCGTCGTTATCGCTGCCGCAGGAAACCTAGGCAAAAATTCGGCCGGCCAGAAAGTCTACGGACAGATCCACTCGCCGGGCAACAGCCCGTACGCGATCACCGTCGGTGCGACCAATTCGTACGGAACGGCGGGCGTCGGCGACGACACGATCGCTTCGTTCAGTTCGCGCGGCCCAACGCGTTCGTTCTTTACGACGACCAACGGGATGCGCGTTTTCGACAACCTCATCAAACCTGACATCGTTGCCCCGGGTAACAGGATCGTCTCGTACAGTGCCTCAGGCAACACGATGGGCTTGCTTAACCCGTCGCTGCTCGTCCTGCCGTTCCTCGGCGAAACGACCGACGACTCGGTGATGTACATGAGCGGCACCTCGATGTCGGCTCCGGTCGTCTCCGGTGCGGCTGCTCTGCTGATGCAGGTCAACCCGAATCTGACGCCCGGTATGGTCAAGATGATCATGCAGTACACTGCCCAGCCTGTCGCAGGTTTCAACACCTTCGAACAGGGTGCCGGACAGCTCAATCTCGAAGGTGCCGTTCGCCTCGCGCGTTCGCTTCGAAGCGATACCGATTTTGAATCGATGGCGAAGGGAACATCAATGGTCCCCGCCGGCTGGTCGATGCCTTCGACCTCGTCGGATCTCGGTGGCACTTCGTTCACCTGGGCACAGCTCATCACAGGCGACCACACGTTCATGACCGGCCAGGAACTCGTTACGAAATTCCAGACGGTGTATAAACGGACGAACACGTTCGGTAAAGGCGTGGGATTCGGCAACGGTAACTTTAACCTTACCGCGTCCGGCATGTTCACAACCGGCCTCAACGTCAACCGTAACGTTGTTACGAGCGACGGCGGAGCGACCGGCAGCGGTTCGACCTGGCTCTCGTACGGTGTGCTCGTCGGTGACGGCGTACTCGTCGGCGACGGTGTGCTAGTTGGCGACGGCGTGCTCGTCGGTGACGGTGTGCTCGTCGGTGACGGCGTACTCGTCGGCGACGGCGTGCTCGTTGGTGACGGTGTGCTCGTTGGTGACGGTGTGCTCGTCGGTGACGGCGTACTAGTCGGCGACGGTGTACTGATCGGCGACAGCACGATGTCCGGTGACGATACGCCTGGTATGCAGTAGGTATCTACCTTTAACTTCCAACATAAAAAGAAAAGGAGATAACTACCATGCTGCATATACAAGCCAATACGCCACAGGTGCGCCCGGACGAGGCGATGCCTATGCTGGCCCTCGCAGCGGAGGTTAACCGAGTCCGTGAGCTTAATGATCTGGACACGACGGAAGTACTCGACTTCCTTAAAGTAAGGCCGGTCCACACAGTAGTGATGGCCAGCTTTATAAATGACAACGGTATCGTCAGCGAACTAAACCGCGGTAAGTTCTTCGGTTATAGAAATGCCGAAGGCAAGCTCGAAGGCGTCGCATTGATCGGTCACTCGACTCTCGTCGAAGCCCGCAGCAATGCATCGCTCAAGGCCCTGGCCGTGATCGCCAGCCGATCCGAAACGCCCATCCATCTCATTATGTCAGGCGGCGATGACGCACAGACATTCTGGAATTTCATGGGCAAAACCACTCCTCCCCGTTTGACGTGTGTCGAACGACTGTTCGAAGCGGCGTTCCCCTTCCTCGTACAGGGTAAAGCCACCGGACTTCGACTCGCTGATCCAAGCGAGCTGCTGCCGGTAGCTGAGGCCCAGGCCGAGGTCGCCTTTATCGAATCAGGCGTCGATCCGATGGTTCGCGACCGTGAGGGTTTCCTCAAACGCGTCGCAAGACGAATCGAGCAGGGCCGCGTTTTCGTGGTCTTCGAGGGCGACAAGCTCGTCTTCAAAGCTGACATCATCGCCGAAACGGCTGATGTCGCCTATCTCGAAGGCGTCTACGTCGGAGCCGAGTACCGCGGAAAAGGCATTGGTTCAAAATGCCTGTCGGCACTCACCGTCGAACTCCTCTCGCGTGTATCGCACGTTTGTCTGTTGAGCAACGTCGAATTCGCGTCAGCACACCGCAGCTTTGAAAAGGCCGGCTACCGGTCCGCAGGCGAGTGTACGACGCTGTTCGTTTAACGCAAAATAACTATAGACAAACGTGTTATAACTACACGATAATAGGGAAGGCCGGACCTACACGGCCTTCCTGATCTTCCCTTTGTACCTGATCGAGTGATCTCCTCCCGCGTTTACAGCAGTCCCACACTGACGTATCGATCAACTGCAAAGAAGCGAAAGCAGGGCAATCTCAATGGATCGCAGCAGAACGTCCGACAGATACATGGCGACAGTCATCGTCGCGGGGCTCGTTTGCGTGCTAGTCGCGCTGGCGAATATCCGTGCCGGTGCGATCGATATCTATCTGGTCCTGCTGGCCGCGTTAACGGTCGGTATCGGCCCGCGAATGACGATCCAGATACCTCGGTTCAAGTCTCACATCTCGGTCTCGGACATATTCATATTTCTGACGCTGCTCGTCTATGGCGGGGAATTCGCCATTATCCTTGCCGCCCTTGAAGCGACGGCGTCAGCGTGGCGTTTCTGCAATCGAAAGCTGACCGTTGCCTTTAACGCGGCTACGATGGCCGTTTCGACAAGCACGGTCGTATTGACGCTCCAGGCCTTCGGGCTGTATAGCCAGGCCCAATTGCACGGCAGCGTGGCCAATGCGTCCAGCTTCATAATAATTCTCTCGCTGATAGCGCTAACGCAGTTTTTAGTAAATACGACTCTCGCCTCGGTCCACGACGTACTCAAGAACGACATCCCGCTGTGGGAGACGTGGAAGACAAAGTACGTCTGGACTTTCTTTTCGTATTTCATCGGCGCGGCGAGTGCCGGAATCCTGGTGCAGGTCTCAGATTTGCTGGGATTTGGCCTTCTTCTCGCTACCTTCCCCGTCATTTTCTTTGTCTTCCTGACATACCGGATGTACCTGCAAAACGTCGAGATGTCGATGAAGCAGGCCGAGGACGCCGAACGTTCGGCAAAGATCATGGAGAGCCAGTCGGACGCGCTCCGCGAATCCGAAGAGCGGTTCAGATCGGCTTTTGATAACGCCCCGATCGGGATCGGGCTCCTGGCCTCGACGGGTCGATTTCTTAAAGCGAATCGCGCTCTAATCGATATCCTCGGTTACCCGGAAGAAGAACTCCTTGCCACCGATTTTCAGTCGATAACGCTGCCCGAGGATCTCGGGCTTACGCTCGTTAAGGTCCACGAGGTCGTCGCCGGCAAGATCACGAGCTGCCAAATGGAGCAGCGGTACGTTCACAAGACCGGAAGGACCGTCTGGACGTCGTGGAGCGTATCGGCCGCGGAAGATTCAAAGGAGAAACAGCCGAATCTTATCTTTCAGATCCAAGACATAACCGATAAGAAGATCGCCGAAGAAAAACTGCAGCACGACGCGACGCACGATGCTCTAACTGGACTGCCGAATCGGCTGATGTTCATGAACAGCCTCGATAGAGCGCTCGATCGCCGACGTCTCGTTGACGGGTATAAAGTTAGCGTACTCTTTATCGATCTCGACCGCTTTAAATACGTCAACGACAGTCTCGGACATCTTATCGGCGACGAACTGCTGAAGGAGATCGCGGTAAGGCTGCGCGAATGTCTTCGTCCGTCCGACTTGGTCGCCCGTCTCGGGGGTGATGAATTCACGATCCTGGTCGAAGGAACGTTCGACATTGCCGAAGTTACGAGAATCTCATCTCGGATCCTAAAGAAGTTCTCGATCCCATTCGATCTGCGGGGCCACGTGGTGTACAGCTCGGCGAGTATCGGCATCCTCCACGCCTCCAGGAATCACCAGGCGTCCGAGGATGTTATGCGAGATGCGGATACGGCAATGTATCAGGCAAAACGGGCCGGAAAGGCACGCCACGAGATCTTTGACGAAAAAATGCACAGCGCGGCCAAAGAGATACTAAAGCTCGAGACCGACCTCCGCCGCGCCGTCGAGCGGAACGAGATCGACGTTTACTATCAGCCGATCTATTCGCTCGAGACCGGAGCGATCGAGTGTTTCGAATCGCTCGCCCGCTGGCATCATCCCGAGCTCGGCAACGTCAGCCCGACTAAGTTCATTCCCCTCGCCGAAGAGATCGGCCTCGTGGATCAGCTCTGTGCTCAGGTGCTGGAACGTGCCTGTCGCGAGATCGGTTCGCTCGAAAGCGACGTCCCATATTCGGTCAGCGTCAATCTCTCCTGCCGGCAATTTACGCAGAATTCGCTTGTGCAAAGTATCGAGTCGACGCTCGCAGAAACCGGATTCTTGCCGAGCCGCCTCAAGCTCGAGATCACCGAGTCGGTCTTTTTCGAGCACCAAGATAGGGCGATCGTTATGCTCAACCAGCTGAAGGAATCCGGTATTGAGATAAACATCGACGACTTCGGTACGGGCTACTCGAATCTTGGTTATCTAAAGCGTCTCCCGATCACGACGCTCAAGATCGACCGCTCTTTTGTTTCGATGATCGACACGGCAGGCAGAAACGATGAGATCGTCAAGGCCATCATCAACCTCGCTCGAACGCTCGGGCTCAAGGTCGTTGCCGAAGGGATCGAGACGGAGGTGCAGCTAAAAGTGCTGAAGGACCACGCTTGCGAAGGCGGCCAGGGCTTCTATTTTGCTAAGCCGATGGACTTTGCCGACCTGTGCGACTTCCTTGCGACCGCTCCGTCGGTGCCGCTTCCTGTCGGCGATCTCGACGGCGTGTCGACCATTGGGGTCGTGCAGTAGCTGGTTGACGAACGCGGCATTAAGGTAAACAATTAAGCCTGTTCTATGTACAGGCGGCCAAAATTCCTCGAAGTTTTGCTCGACGTCAGACGTGAGATGTCGGCCGAAGCTGACTACGACGTCGAACTCTTTGCCGAGTTGACCCGTTCCGGATACCGCAAGGGCGATGCTCTGACGCGACCGGCGCGCATGCTCGTCGTGACCGAAGCGGCCGATGACGAGGACCAGGTAAGCGTCGAGCAAGAGCACGGAGTTTTCGACACTTGATCCGCTATCTGCTCTCATTGCTGATCATCGCGGCCGTACTTGCGGCTTGCGCCGTCTATTTCTTCCCGACGTATTGGGAACACCGCTACGACGAATTAATCGCACGCCATTCGCGCGTCTACCGCATCGACGAAAAGCTTGTTTGGAGCCTGGTCTACGAAGAGACCTGGTTTCGCGCGTGGATGATCGGTGCCGACGAAGAGGTCGGTCTGATGCAGGTCACGCCGCTCGTCGCCCGCGAATGGGCGAAAGAGACGGGATTTAAGGAATACGAGCGCCAGGCGACGGACAACGTACGCGAATTCCTCTCAGACCCTGAGCGAAATATTCAGGCAGGATGCTGGTATTTTGAACGTATTCGCGAACGCTATCGCGGCCGTCCGGCTGAAACCGCGATGACGCTCGCCGCCTATAACGCCGGCCCCAGCCGCGTCGAAGAGTGGACCAAAGACACCGACGTCGCTAACCTGGCCGAGAGCGATTTCATCGAGCGTATCGGCATCGCATCGACGAAGGCTTACGTTACGAACATCCTCGCACGCTATCGCGTGGCTCAGGTTCCCGCCAACAAATGAAGATCCTCTCGGCACGATACGTACTGCCGATCACGGGCGCACCGATCGAGAACGGCGCGGTCGCCTTCGACAGCGACACGATCGCTGCAGTCGGGCCGATCGATGAGATCGTCGCACGATATGCCGATTCGGAGGTCGAAGATCACGGCGAGGCTGCAATTCTGCCGGGCTTCGTAAATTGCCACGCTCATCTCGAACTTACCGCTTTGCGAGGAGCATTAGACGACGTCGAGCACGACTTTCGCTCGTGGCTGCTCAAGCTGAACAGCCTGCGTGCGGCGTGGTCCGACGAAGATGTGATCGCTTCCGCCGTTCTCGGTGCTGAGGAAGCCGCAGCCGCCGGCGTTACATGCATCGGCGACATCGGCCGCATGGGCCACGCGGGATTGGAGGCGTTGAAGAAGGTTGGCCTTCGCGGCGTCGTATATCAGGAGACCGAATTCTCGCCCGATAACCGCACGGCCGACGACGATTTCCTGAAGCTTGCCGCGAAGTTCGAGAAGCTCAAGGCCGAAGAGACAGCAGTTGTGACGCTCGGACTGTCGCCACATTCGCCGTACACGGTCAGTTCGCGGCTCTTCGAACTCATCGCCCAATACGCGATCATCAACCGCGTTCCACTGACGATCCACGCCGCGGAATCAGCGGATGAAATGGGCCTGCTCACTCGTGGTGAAGGCTTTTTCACCGAGGTTTACGAGAGATTCGACGTCGAATGGCAAAGCCCGCTGTGCACCCCGATCGAGTATCTCGAACGCCTCGGCGTGCTCTCGGCCCGGCCGCTGCTCGCGCATTGTGTTCGCGTTTTCGACAGCGACATTCGCCGTATCGCGTCAAATGGAGCCTCGATCGCACATTGTCCGAAGTCGAACGCTAAGTTCGGCCACGGATACGCGCCTTTCGAGAAGTTTCTTGATAATGATATCGCCGTTGGGATGGGGAGCGATTCGGTCGCGAGCAACAACGTCTGCGATCTGCTCGAAGAATCGCGTTTCGCCGCACTCGCCGCCCGCAATCGCGAGGGCTCCAAACGCTTCGTCACCGCCCGCGAAATGCTCGAAACAGCGACCCTCGGCGGCGCCCGTGCCCTCGGCCTCGATCACCTCATCGGCTCGCTCGGACCCGGCAAACAAGCCGACCTCGCCATAATCTCGATCGCCCATAAAGCCCAACAACCCGTTAACGATATCGAAACCGCGTTGGCCTTCTCGTCGAACGCCCGGGATGTAATTGCGACCTACGTCGCCGGCAAGCGCGTCTACTGACCCGCGATCTTGATGTCACTTGGCTATCTCATACTCCGGCTTCGCCATGCCCATTAGCCATTTGTCGAACCAGCCGACGATGTGCTGGAGGCGTTCGATACGATGCCACGGCTGGCCGCTTCGCGAGAGGTCATGGCCTTCGTTTGGGAAGCGGACCATGACCGTCGGGACCTTGCGATATTTGAGAGCGCGAAAGAGTTCCTCGCCGCCGGCGGCGGGCGGAGTGCGATAGTCGGCCTCACCCAGGATGAACATCATCGGCGTGTTGATCTTGGCGACATCGGTGATCGACGAGCGGTTGCGAAAACCCTCGACATCCTCGAACGGAGCACCTTTGAACCACGACGGCTGAAACTGCGCAAAATCGGCCGTGTACCACCAGTTTTGCCAGTTCGCGATGTCTCGCTGCGAGACGGCTGCTGCGAAGCGGTTGGTTTTGGTAACTGCGTTGTTGGTCAGCACACCGCCGCCCGAGCCGCCCGTGATGCCGAGCTTGGTCGTGTCGATATAGCCGCGTTTTATCACCTCGTCGACCGCGAGCATCAGGTCCTGATGATCGTCGCCGGGATAGGCGTGCTGGATGATATTGCCGAAATCCTGTCCGTAAGTCGTTGAGCCGCGGGGATTTGGATAAACAACGACATAGCCTTTGGCCGCCATCCACTGGAACTCATGATCGAAGATATATCCGTAAGCCGCGTGCGGGCCGCCGTGGATATTGAGGATCATCGGGTACTTTTTGTTCGGGTCAAAATCGGGTGGTTTCTGTACCCAAGTCTGCACGCGCTTGCCGTCAAAGCTCGTGTACCAGACGTCGTCAGGCTCGGTCAGGTTGATCTTTGCCATTACGGCGTCGTTGATCTTAGTGATCTGCCTGCGAGCGGTGCCGTTATTGTCGTCGATGAAAAGCTCGCCGATCCGCGTCGGCGTTGAGCTTAGGTAGACAAATGTGCGCGCGTCGCGGGTCGCTCGGTATGACAGAATGCCCTGATCGCCTTTCGTTACCTCAGTGAGTTTGCCGTTCGCCGCGTCAAAACGGCCGATGTTCGTGCGGCCCTCTTTTCCGTACGTCACGTAGATCTCGCGACCGTCGGCCGTCCAGATCGGAGCGTTGCCGCCGCCGGCTCGCGGCGGGGCCTGATCGCCTGTGAGTCCGGCACCGATGTCGAAATCGAAACCGGTCGTGAGATTCTTCGGCTGGGCATTCGGGGCGATATCGAGCGTCCAGAGATCTGGCTGCGTGTAAGACTTTACCGGGCGGTGAGATGCCGAACCGGTGAATGCAAAACGCCGTCCGTCCGGGCTGAGCGTCATCGCACCGACGCCCATTTCGACCTTGGTAAGCAGCGTCGGCGTGCCGCCGTTCGGACTGACGGAGAATATCTCGGTCGCGGGCACTTCGTCGTAATACGGCTCGACCGAGCGATTGGTGACGTAATAGATCAGCGAACTGTCGCGCGACCAGACGGCGCCGCCTTCGTTAAAACGACCGCTTGTGAGCTGTTTGGGCGTCGGCTTATCGCCCGGCCCTGACGGAGCGGCGATCACCCATAGGTGCGTCGGATGTTCGGGATCGAGATAGCCGCCGCCGTCCGAACGATAAACAGCCCGCGTAATCACTCGAACGTCCGATTGCCGTCCGTCGGCCGGAGTCGGTGCGGGCCGAGCGCCGCGAGCGACCTCTTCGGCATTCTGGCTGTTGCCGAATACGATCCATTTACCGTCTGGCGACCAGCCCGGCCCGCCTGCTCCACGCGGTATCGATGTCACTTGCCACGCCTCGCCGCCCATCATCGGCAGCATGTATATCTGCGGCGCGCTCGTCGGGCCCGGAGTCTCGCCAGAGCGAACGAACATAAGATATTTGCCGTCAGGCGACCAACGCGGATTCGTATCGCGGTTACCGCTCGTCAGCCGACGCGGTTCGCCGCCCTGGGTCGAAACCGCCCAGACTGACGTGTCGTAATTCGTCTTCGCGGCGTTGACCGTGACCTTGACGAAGGCAACCGTCGAGGCGTCGGGCGAGATCTGCGGATCGCCGATCCACGCGAAATCGAACAGGTCTTTCTCCGTGATGTTTCGTTTTTGCGCCGACGCAGCGACGGTGAAAATGAGTACAACGATGGCTACGCGGGCCAGCATTTTCGGCATAGTTAAGCTCCGTAAACGTTTGGATTTGCCGCTAGGATAGCAGGTTTCTAGTGAAAATGTATCGCTCGCCTACTGGCCGGCGGTCGGCGTGAGCGAATTGACGAGTTCGGTCTTCAGATCCGCTGCGGTCCATTCGCTTCCGGGCAGGACTTTCGTCACTTTGCCCTCGGGCGAGATGACCGCGGTGCGCAGGCTGTGGACGAACTGCGTTTTATCATTCGGATCGACCTCATAATGCAGCCCGAAGAAGTCCGCGACCTTTCGCACTTCTGCATCCGCACCGACGGCGAGTCGCCAAACGGTGAAGTCAGGTTTGGCTCCGTGGCCGAGGTAACCGGTTCCGTAAGAACGCAATTTTTCGGGCGTGTCGTTTGCGGGATCGAACGAGATGCTCACGAGTCGGATCTTGTCCTTTAGCTCAGGGTCTTTGTTGAGTTCGATCGCGAGATCGCTGAACGCGGTCGACATCCGAATGCAATAATCGGGCAGCGGGCAGCGTGCGTAGATGAACGTCACCGCGAACGCCTTGCCGCGAAAGTCGTTGAATGAAAATGACTTGCCGTCCTGATCGGTAAGACGAAAATCGGGCACCTCTTTCCCTATCTGGACGAAATTCTCGTTCAGTTCGACCGGCGGCTGGCCGGCTTTGGCAGACGAAGTGATCACGATGTTCTCGAGCCAGTACGGATCTTTTGCGGCGTTGTCGACGACGAGGTCGGCTGTGATCTGTGCTCCGGGCGTGATCTCAGACCATATCCAATCGGCTCGGACCGGAAAATCCATCGTCATCCGTTCCATAAAACCTTCGATCCGATCGTGGTCGACCTTGACCTTTTTCGCAGCGGCGTCGACCGATATGACGCTGCCTTTTAGCGGATAGCGTTTCGCGTTGGGCGACGCCTTTTCGGCCTCGGCAGAGCCGCAGGCGAGAGCAAGAAGACTTAGTAAAGCCAGTAAGAAAACACGCATATTATAGTTTGGCCGCGTCGGAACGGGGCCGAAGATCTTCTTCGTACAGAAAACTGTAGACGCGATACGACGCCATCACCTTTTGCACGTAATCCTTGGTCTGAGAATAGGCGATCTCGGGCACGTAACGCTCGGGCAGATTTGACCGGGCGCGGTTGAACCACCGCTGCATATTGTCTTCGCCGCCGTTGTAGCTGGCGACGACTGCTTCGGTGCGGGTCGGAAAATCGGCAAAAAGCTCTTCGAGATAAACGGCGCCGAACAGGATATTGGTCGGTGGATAATAAAGTTCGTTCTGGTCGAAATCTCGAATGGCGAGCTTTTCCGCGACGGTGTCAGCCGTGTCCGAAATGAATTGCATCAATCCACGAGCGGCTGCATATGAGCGGGCGTCGGGGCGAAAACGCGATTCCTGCCGCATTATCGCGAGCATCAGCCGCGGATCAACGCGGTGAGCATTTGCGGAACTGACTATGGCATCCGCATAGGGTGCCGGATACAGCAACCGAAGCTGCCCGGCCTCGAGCGTCTCGAGTGGACGATCCGACGGCACCTGACGCCAAAGAGGCTCGACCTCGCTGATCACAATATCCGCACGGCCACCGCGGGCGAGGATGTGATGCCGCAATTCCCTGTCACCATTATTCGACGGGCCCGACTCAATGAGTGCTGCCGCCTCTTCGAACAGGCCCAAGCGGGCCAGGCGGTCGGCCAGTTGATCGCCGGTCGTTGGTGGTTTTGTATCTGCAGCGCGTTTTGCCGGAGCTTTTTTGGATGAGCCGTTTACGCCGAGGTCGATCGGCGGCAATGCCTCGACGAGGACATCGGTCGCTCGCTGCCTGAGCGCGGCGTTGTCCGAGATGCGAAGGATCGTCCGCGCCGACCGTTCACGCTCAGGACTATCGAGCGACGCAGCGGCACGGCCGATAACTTCCGCGACGACCCCGAGGCTCTTTTCGTCGGTGTTCATCTGCCGAAGGCGCTCGTTCGCGAGGCCGCCGTAATAGGAATCACGGCCGTCGTCGATCGCGAGATACGCTGCGCCCGCCTCTGAAAACCGCTCGAGCCGCTCAAGCGTGAACGCCCGTAGAAACGCGATCTCGTCGCGTGTCGTACCGCCCGGAACGCTTGAGCCGCCAAGTTCTTTCAGTGTGCTGAGTTCATCCAGCTGGGTAAGGGCTTCTGACCAGTTCTCACGGGCAAAATTAATTCGGACCTTGGTGAACACGGCGACAGCTTCGGGCGTCTTGCCGCGAAACTTGTCGCGTACGAGATCGCAGCGGCGCAGGGCGTCGGTGTCTTCGCCGAGATCGCGGAGAATGTCGATGATGTTCAGATACGCACGATCGAGCCGCGGGTCGTCGGGATAGCGTTCGATAAACTGCTCGTAGCGATTGATCGCCTCTTTCTGACGGACGATGCGGCCGTAAGCAGCGGCCGTCTGGAGCAGAGCGTCCTTGGCGAGCGGCTCACTGGGAAATCGCTCGGTCACGCGCTCGAACCATTTCGACGCCTCGACAAAGTTCGACTGTTGGGCATAACCTCGGCCGATCTGGAACAAGGCCTCGGCAGACGCAGGATCGTTCGGCGCGGCAGCGATCGCGGCTTCGAAATGCAAACGAGCTTCGGCAAAATCGCGGTTGAATTGATAGATGCGAGCCCTCGCAAAATGCTCGGTCGCGGGCAGTTTCGGGACACTCTGCCCTGCGATCCCGCCCGAGGCGTGGTCAACCAGTTTGACGACTCTCAGTGCAACATCGTCGGGCTGCTCCTTATTAGGAGTTGTGGCCAGCAATTGGATCAATCCGGCGAGGCCCGTTTCGAGCTGACCGAGTTTTAACTGGCTCTCGGCGAGCAGAAGCCCATTCTCGCGATCGGCTCGCGCACCGGTGTTGCTGCCGGAGTTGAGAATGCGGATCGTCTCGGCAAAGTTCCCGCTTTCGAAATGATTCCGTGCCAGACGGTCGCGTGCACTTGCGCTGTGCAGGTCGCCGATCTCGATAAGTTCAACTAGATAAAGCCGTTCGAGCAACAGATTGCCCGTCGAGCGAGCGACTTCGGCGAGTACCTTAAGAGCGAAAGGCCGCATCGGCGATGCCGAACCGATCGCGTTTAGCGTGCCAAAGGCGAGCGCCCTGTCGCCGCTTCGGATAGCAGTTTTGCCGAGAAGATAGTCGTAATTCCGATCGTGAAAAGCCTTCGTATCGGCGGCCCGCAAAGCGATCAGCCGACCGACGATTGCCGTTCTGTCATCTGCCGCGATCGCCTTTTGGAGTTCGGCGTCGATCTCCGGTGCCGGCTGAGAATACGACGCCGTCGCAAGAAGCATCGCGAATATAAACAGCAGGAACGACCGGCTCATCACCTCGATTTTAGCAAAGTCGGCGTGCTTCATATAAAATCGTGCCTTACGTTTATGACGGCAAAATTGCTGAGCGGAAAGCCGATCGCCGATGCGATCAAGGCCGAGGTTGCGGGCGAAGTCGCGGATCTTATCGAAGTACATGGTTTTTCGCCCTGCCTGGCGGTCGTGCGGGTCGGCGAGGATCCCGCATCGGCGGTTTACGTCGGCAGCAAGGTCAAGACCGCAGAAGAACTGGGGATCAGATCGGAACACATCCATCTCGATGCGACGGCTTCGCAGGATGAATTGATCGCGGTTATCTCCGAACTAAACGAGCGAAACGACGTTGATGGGATACTCGTCCAGCTGCCGCTGCCCGACCATATCGACGAACGCGAAGTGCTCGAAACGGTCGATCCGCTAAAAGACGTTGACGGTTTTCATCCTATAAACACGGGGCGATTGGCACAAGGTTATTCCGCACTCGCACCGTGTACGCCGGCGGGTGTGATCGAGATCTTGAAGCGTTCCGGCGTCGAGATCGCCGGCCGTCACGCGGTCGTGGTCGGCCGCAGCAACATAGTCGGAAAACCGATGGCGATGCTGCTCTTGCAGGAAAATGCTACGGTTACGATCTGTCATTCGCGAACGCGAGATCTGCCCGCGATCACGCGAACGGCGGATATCCTCGTCGCGGCGATCGGCCGTCCGGGATTTATCACTGCGGAACATATCGGGCCGGAAGCGACGGTGATCGACGTCGGGATCAACAACGTTTCCGATCCGGAATTCGCGAAAGGGCTGTTTTCCGCGGAAGATCTCGAAAAACGACTCGCGACGATCGAAAAACGCGGAGCGACGCTCGTGGGCGACGTGAATCCGCGTGATGCAATGGCGAATGCCGAGAATTTCACGCCTGTCCCAGGCGGTGTCGGGCTGCTCACGGTGGCGATGCTGATGAAGAATACCGTCAAGGCGGCACGAGCCCGACGTGAGATCGAGGACTAGAATATGGACTTTAACGAATACCAATCAGAAGCGAGCCAGACGGCTCTGTACCCGCGGCGAATGGAGAATCTCGAATACCCGACCCTCGGACTCGCGGGCGAAGCGGGCGAGGTCGCCAATATCGTCAAAAAGATCCAGCGGGACAATGCCGGCGTCATCACCGACGAAGTGCGGGGAAAGCTGAAGGACGAGCTCGGCGACGTGCTCTGGTACATCTCAGCGTGTGCCGACGAGCTCGGCCTGACACTCGACGAGATTGCGGCGTACAACGTCAACAAGCTCGCCAAACGCCACAACCGCGCGGCATAGACGATGCTCAAAGTCGGCCTCACCGGTTCGATAGCGGTCGGTAAGTCATTCGTTTGCAGTGAGTTCGAGCGGCTCGGCTGTTACGTACTTGACGCCGATCTGACCGCCCGCGAGGTCGTCGCACGCGGTTCCGAAGGCCTGGCCGAGATCGAAAAAGTGTTCGGGCGCGAGGTTCTGACCGACGAGGGCGAGCTTGATCGTAAGCAAATGGGGGCGATCGTCTTTGGTGATCAGGCAAAACGCGAGTTGCTCAATTCCATCGTTCATCCGCGCGTTATCGAGCGGCAGAATGCGTGGATCGCCGGCGTAGAACGACAGGACGCAAACGCGATCGCGATTATTGATGCGGCCCTGATGATCGAATCGGGCGGCTACAAACGGTTCGATAAACTGATTGTTGTCTGGTGCGAGCCTGATATACAATTGCAACGCCTGATGGCTCGCGATGGCCTTACGGAATCGGCGGCTCGTCAACGCGTCGCGGCGCAAATGCCGCAGGAAGAGAAAAAGCGGTTCGCCGATCATCTAATAGATACGTCCGATGGATTCGAAGCGGCCCGCGAGCAGGTCGCTATCGTGCATCTAAAGCTAAAAGAGGCTCAAAAAGCGCAATGAAGAACATCAACGAGTGGATCGCGAGAACGAATTTGAAGCGTTCTCTCGGTGCGCTCGTTGTGTTTGGGGTCGTGGTTTTTGCCGCGGCGTGTGAAAACATCCGCCCGCCAAAGAGCGAGCCCTTTTATGCCGAGACGGTGCCGCCGCTCAGGCAGCAGCTGCGCTGGAGCAACGGCAAGAAACCGGCTTCACTCGACCCGACCAAGGCCCTTGCGGCGCCCGAAACAGATCTCGTGCGTGCGGTTTTCGAGGGGCTGACCGACATCGACAGTCGTAGCCTCAAAGAGATCCCGGCCGTTGCCGAGCGTTGGGAATCGAGCGAAGACCTCAAGGTCTGGACCTTCCACCTTCGAAAAGACGCGCGATGGTCCAACGGCAATGCGGTCAGGGCTCAAGACTTTGTCGCTTCGTGGAAGCGGCTCGCAAAGCTCGACGAAAAGTCACCTGCGCGATATCTGGTCCAGAATATCGTCGGCCTTCGAACGGATAAAAAAGCCGAAGAACCGAGTCCGCCCGATTTCCTTTTGCCGGGCAATGAGCCCGCATCGACAGCGTTCCCTCGTGTCGATATCGGTCCGGTAGCCCAGCTTTTCGTGCCTACGCCGACGCCGACCCCCGACACCGATCCGCCACCGCCGCCGGCCACAAAACCTGCCGAGCCGACATACGGGTTTACCGCGGTGGATGACCACACACTGCGTGTCGAGCTCGTGCTTCCAGATAAAGATCTGCCAAAGCTGATCGCTCATCCTGTATTTCGGCCAACGTACGGCGCGGCAGAATTGAAAGAGGATGACGCCATCTCAGCCGAGACGGTGACGAATGGGGCATTCCGGATCGAATCCGAGGCCCAGGACCGTGTAGTTCTCACGCGGTCAGACACGTATTGGAATCGCAAGGCGGTAGCCCTCGAACGCGTTGAGTTGGTAAAC
Source organism: Acidobacteriota bacterium (assembly GCA_041940165.1). Classification (GTDB taxonomy): domain Bacteria; phylum Acidobacteriota; class Blastocatellia; order Pyrinomonadales; family Pyrinomonadaceae; genus OLB17. Next base: position 335,437 of record JBGTSR010000002.1, on the reverse strand, counting down.
GCAAGGTCAGCCGAATCGGCCCTTGAGGCCTATCGAAAGGGCGAGGTCGACGTCGTCACCAACGCCGCGTTTGCCCCGCTTGCCCTCAAGCTGCTTGCGCCGTTTGACGACTTCAAACGGACAACGCATAGTGCGGTCAATTTTTATAAGTTCAACGCGGAAAAGGCCCCCTTTAGCGACCGACGTGTTCGCGAGGCACTCGCTTTGTCGATCGACCGTGCAAAACTCGCGGACGGCGAACTCGAGGGCACAAATCAGCCGGCGTCGTCGCTTTTCCCGCTTGGAAAGCGCGGCAAGGAAAGGCTCATTTTTGACACCGTTAAGGCAAAAGAACTCCTCGAAAAGGCCGGCTATCCCGGCGGCGAGGGCTTTCCTGCATTCAAACTCACTGTGAATCGGAACGACACGCAGCAGCGTGTGGCGCGCTCGGTGATCAAAATGTGGAAGCAGCATCTTGGGATCGAAGCGGAACTCGATGTAAAGGAAGCCGCAGAGATCGAAGAGCTGAGAAAGACGGGCGAGTACGACCTCGTGCGGCGCGGTGTCGTTCTGCCGACAAATGACGACCTGGTAAATATCGAGACCATCGTAGGTTCTGCCGCTAAGCCTCCGTCCGCTGTTCCCACGCCATCGCCGGCGGATACCGAGCGAAACACGACTTCCGGGCCTTCGGATCAGGCGTCCGTAGCGGAATCCCCAGCGGGCGAAGGTACCACAGAACAGGCTGCCAACCCGACGCCGAGCTTGATCTTGACCGAGGACGATGTGCTCTACGACATGACCGTCATACCGCTCTATTTCCCGAGTTCGTTCTCGCTCGTGAAGCCATACGTGCTTGGTTTTGAGGTCAACGGCCTTGATGCCCCATCGCTAAGAGAGGTAAGTATCGACAGTAACTGGCAACCGCGCCCACTGCGTTGACCGGAGCCCGTCGGCCCGCGTCATCAGTGGGAACCCGGGGCGGATTTTGCTATCTATCTGAACTTATGCGGCTTTGCGGTTTGCCTCTCGTGATCCTCTTGCTCTTCCTTACGCCAACGGTCGACGCCCAAAAGGCACCGCCGTTAAAGGTAATACGAGAGGGGGTTGGCGTCGATGGGATCGTTGTAGGAACTTCGACCTCGGCGGACGTCATTAAAAAGTTCGGCAAGGTCTACCGGTGGGAGGTCAACAAGAAGTACTCGTATCAGATGACCTATTCGGAACTTGGCCTTTCTTTCTACATGTGCCAGAACGACAAGACGGAAGTAATATTCCTGATCGAGATGAAGGCTCCTTTTCGCGGGCGTACGAGCCGCGGTATTACGCTCGCAAGATCGACCAAAGAAGAGACCGAAAAGGTCTATGGCCCGCCGAAGAACGGATTTGAGTATCCGGGCATCCATTTTTACTACAACCGCTACGGCAACCGAAATCTGATCACGGAGATAGATGTGGTCGAAAAAGACGGCCTCAGGCAGTGCGACGAAAAGAAATGACCGAGCCGCTTCTCAGCGTGGAAGATCTCCGGACTCATTTCGCAGCGGACACGGGTCTCGTTAAAGCGGTCGACGGCGTGTCATTCAAAGTTCATCGGGGCGAAACGCTCGCGATAGTCGGCGAATCTGGCAGCGGCAAGTCAGTTACCAGTCTTTCCATTCTAAAGCTCATCTCCGAACCGCCCGGACGTATCGCCGGCGGCCGGATCGTCTTTGACGGCGTCGATCTGCTCGGATTAACCGACGGCGAACTGAGAAAGATACGCGGCAAACGCATCGCGATGATCTTTCAAGACCCGATGACGTCGCTCAATCCGTATCTGAAGATCTCTACCCAATTGGCCGAAGTCACGAGGCTTCATCTCGACCACACCAGGAAAGAGGCCTACGATCACGCTGTCGGAATGCTCACAACGGTCGGCATTCCGGATGCGGCGACACGGATCAACGGCTATCCGCACGAGCTTTCGGGTGGAATGCGACAGCGCGTGATGATAGCGATGGCTCTGAGCTGCGATCCGGAATTGCTTATCGCCGATGAGCCGACGACGGCTCTCGACGTGACGATCCAGGCCCAGATCCTTGACTTGATCGAGGATCTGAAACAAAGGCTAGGAACGAGCGTCATTCTGATCACCCACGATCTAGGTGTCGTCGCCGGAACCGCCGATCGCGTGATCGTGATGTACGCCGGAAAGGTATTCGAGTATGCGCCGACGCAGGAACTATTCTCGCGACCGGCAAATCCGTATACAAAGGGACTGCTGCGCAGCGTTCCCGATCCTGCGCACGAGACAGGTTTGGACCTATACCAGATACCAGGAACGCCGCCCGATGTCGCGAATCTGCCGCCGGGCTGTCCTTTTGCCGAACGCTGCGCGCGTGCCGAGGAGATCTGCCATCGCGAGTTTCCGCCGTTTGTCCACGTTGCCGAAGAGCACGGATCCTTGTGCCATTTTGCCGAGGAAGTTTGGAAGGAAAGCTCGGGCAAGAGCTGATGCTCTTAACTAGTTCGCGTTTATGTCAGAGAGTCACGATCTAATCTCGATAGACGATCTACAGGTCCACTACCGTGCCGGCGGCGGGCTCTTTCGTGCGGCGAAGACGGTGAGGGCGGTCGACGGCGTTACGCTTACGATCGAGAAGGGCGAAACGCTCGGGCTCGTCGGCGAATCGGGCTGCGGCAAATCGACGCTCGGCAGGGCGATCCTCGGCCTCATCGAGCCGACGTCGGGCTCCATTCGATACGAAGACGTTGACCTCAGTGGCCTGTCGAGTTCTGAGATGCGGCGGCAGCGGCGGCACATGCAGATGATATTTCAGGACCCGTATGCCTCGCTCGACCCGCGAATAACGGCCGGGAGCATTATCGCTGAGCCAATTAGGGCCTTCGACGCTGCACGAGGTGTAGCCAAAGCTCGAGTCGCCGAGCTGATGGAATACGTCGGGCTCGACCCGAGCTTCTCAAGCCGTTATCCGCGCGAATTCTCGGGCGGCCAGCGTCAACGCATTGGGATCGCACGAGCTCTTGCTCCCGATCCGAGTTTCATCGTCGCCGACGAACCGATCTCGGCCCTCGATGTTTCGATCCAGGCCCAGATAATGAATCTGATGCTGCGGCTCAAACGCGAGAAGGGATTGACGTATCTGTTCATCTCTCACGACCTGCGAGCCGTGCGGCACGTGGCCGACCGCGTTGCTGTGATGTATCTCGGACGCATCGTCGAACTCGCCGACGCGCGAGACCTGTATGCTGATCCGCTGATGCCCTACACACAAGCGTTGATCTCGGCCGTGCCTGTTCCCGATCCGGCCGTCGAGGCAAAGCGCGAACGCATCGTCCTCGCGGGCGATGTTCCGTCGCCGATAGATCCGCCGACGGGCTGTCATTTTCATACTCGGTGCAAGTACGCGATACCGGAATGCTCCAAACACACGCCCTCACTGGTCGAGATAAAACCGCGTCATTTCGCGGCCTGTATCCGGATCTCTCCTGAGCATCCCCACATCAAGTCGAATGCGGCCTCGGGACTCGGCGTCGTCGCAAACGCCCAATAAAAAAGGCCCCGCGGGAATCCCACAAGGCCTTTCTTATTTTGAGCTCTCGCTCACCTAATTACGTACCACTTGACGCAGTTCGCGATGCTTCGGTCGCAGTGCTGTCGCGAAGCGCCTTGATACGGTTGTGAGCCGCGAGGACTGCCTGAGACTGCTCCTGGATCACGTTTCTTACGTTGTCCGGAAGGTTCATCTTGAGGGCCTCGGCGTACGCGTTCTTGGCGTAGTCTTCGCCACGTTCGCATTCGCTGAGAATGGCGTGTTCATCCTTGCCCGTTACGAGCGATTTGATGTCCATCCATCCGCGATGAAGAGCGGCCGAAACGCTTCCGCTGTCTTCCGGGTCACCGCCTAGCGTCCGTACCAAGCCTTGCAGGACCCCGACGAACTGAGCTCGCTGCTGCGAGTACTCGTGGAACAGCGTTTTGTAGTCGCTGCGCTCGACGCCTTCGGCCGCGGTCTTGAAACCCTCCTGCCCGTCACGGCAGTATTGGATCAGGTCGTTGAGTTTCGAGATTATCTCATCGTTCGTGGGAACGTGATCGGATCCGGTCATCGGTTTTGTTGCTTCGTAATCATTGATCATAACTGACTATACCTCCTTGAATGAATGCTTATTTGATCGTTGTTGCTGGTCATTTTAGCCGCTGGAAAGCTTGTTTCCCTGCGATACCTAAAGGCTATTCGCAATGACGCAGAAAGAAAGTAACCCAGCCGACATAGGTGCGACGCCGATACGCATATTGCGTCTATAATTCTTTTGAAATATCGGAACGATTAGCAGTTTCTCGGGGTACAAAATAAATTCGTGAGGATGCGCCGTCCCTGAGAGGCGAGAGAACGGCTATTTTTGCAGCAAAGTTAAAAGTGAGGCAAGAGATCCCGGGAAAACCCGCACTGGAAAAGCTGGCCAATGATAACGGCGTGGCGATAGCGCTCGTCGACGAATCAGGCCATGAGGTCTATGTTGCGAACAACAACTCGATCTGCCGCGGGCTAAACCCTGCAGGCGAGTTCGCGACGCACTGCAAAGCGTTTTGCGGCATGGCCTTTGAGGAAGTTCGCGAAACCGGCGAGACGGCAGCATTTACCTGCCACGCAGGGCTCGAATGCCGAGCCGTTGCGATCGAAGGCGGCGAAAAGCCTCTCGCGGCTATCGTTGGCCGCACTTTCGTGACCGCCGAGAATTACCGGCGAGCGACGACGCGTGCCATCAGTGGCGATTGGAAAGATCATTCCCCCGCGACCTTTTTTGAGAACGTTCTGCTCGCAGGTTCAGCCGAGATGCTCGAACGAACGGCCGCCAAGATCTCCGGTTCGGCCCGAAAACTGAAAGCGATCCGCAGCGAGACCGCGATCGTCACGCCTGTGCGGATCCAGGAAGAACAACGGCCAGTCGAGACGCCTAAGGAAGAACCGCCGACGATCGCGCAGCCCGAAAAGCCAAAGGTCGTTTCGAATATCGTCGCAAGATTTAATCGAGAACTAGGTCTCGGCCCTGAAGTCGAGCGTGAAAGGCCCGTTCAAAAAGCGGAAGATCCCGAACCCGCAGTCGAAGCTGCCGTCGAGCTCCCAGTTGAAAAGGAAACCGACACGCCCGCGATCGAGGCCGAGATTCCCGATCCCGTTGCTGCACCGCCGGTGCGGACGAATGAACAGCGTGCCGCCGAAGCTCAGGCCTGGCGTTCGTTCTTCGGATCGCTGCTCAAAACAGACCATCCAAAAGCTGTCGAATCGATCCTCGAATTCGTGTCGCTCCAGTACGGGCTTCGTTCACTTATTTGGCTCGAAAGGAACGATCAGCGACTGGTGAACACCGCCGCGTTCGGCGAAATGAAGGAAAGGCGGCTGCGTTTGGGGATCGCGGCAGACGATCAGCGTCTGCTTGATGCCGCGAGCAACGAAAAGGCACTCGAACTGAACGAGAAACCCAAGCCCGGCGTTGCTTCGCCGCGTGTAATGAATCTCTTCCCGATCGGAGTGGGCGGTGAGTTGACCGCAGCTCTCGCCGTATTTGAGCCGATCGAAGACGAGCGGACAAAACGGCAGATCGCACGGTTCTGCCAGACGATCGCACCGCAATTGGAGATACTCAGGCTTCGCGTCGCGGTCGATCGGGGCGAAACGCTTGCGCGGGCTGTGCGTCGATTCAGCGAGAGCCTGAAACACATTGACGCTGAAGATATCTGGACGCAGCTTACTCAAAACGCGGCCGAACTCCTCAAAGCGGAGCGTGCGTCGCTGATGGTATATAGCGAAGCGTCGCGTTCGCTCGAGATCAAAGCGATCATCGGCGGAATGGATAAGCCCGGAACCGGCGAGATCGTCGGTGAACGTGTAGCTCGTCTCGTTTTCGACAAAAACAAACCGATCATCGTTCCCGATGTCAAAAAAACCGGGCTGCCGCCAGCAGATACGAGTCGTAACTACAAAACGCCGTCGTTCCTGAGCTGCCCGCTTTCGCTCGGCGGCAAGGCGATCGGCGTTATGAGTTTTGCGGACAAGGCTTCGGGCCGGGCATTCGACCGTGCGTCGCTGAATTTGTTCCAGGCTATCGCTCCGCAGATCGCGATCGCGATCGACCGTGCCTCGCTCAAGGAAAAGGCGGGCGAATACGAACAGCTTTCCGTGACGGACGCTCTCACGGGCCTTCTAAATCGGCGATACATCGAGGCCCGTTTGAGTGAAGAAGTAAAACGCTCGAACCGCCACGGCTATCCGATGAGCTTTATGATGATCGATGTCGATCACTTCAAGCAGTACAACGACAATTTCGGCCATCCGGCGGGCGACGAAGCTCTTAAGCTGGTCGCGCACGTGATCCGTGAGACGCTCCGCCGGGCGGATATCGCGGCGAGGTTCGGCGGCGAAGAATTCTCGATCCTGCTTCCGCAAACGAATTCCGACGAAGCGTCGATGATCGGCGAACGCTTGCGCCGCAACATCGCCGAGACCAAGTTTCCGCATCGCGTCGTGACCACGAGCATCGGCGTTGCCAGCTGTTCGGCAGATCTGTGCTCGGTACGCGATCTCGTCTCGGCCGCTGACAAGGCTCTATACGAGGCGAAAGAGCGTGGCCGCAACCGCGTCATCGCCTACGAACAGATCTGATCGGCAACAAATAATGATACCGAGTGGACAAAAAACGATCCTGGCCCGTACCGGGCCCGGAAAGTTCATCGGGCGGGCGACGCATCTTGATCGCCTGCGCGATATCGCTCGTTCGGGCGGCGGACTCGCACTGCTTAGCACGCCCGGCGCGGGACTTTCGGAACTTCTCCGGACGGCCTACGATGAGGCATTTGTACATCACGACGGCCCGATCCCGGTCTATTTTGAGTTTAAGAAAACCGACCGTTCTGTCCGCGATGCTTCGGCGCGCTTTGTCACCGAGTTCGTCAAGCAGGCCGTCGCCTTTCGCCGCCGCGATCCTTCGATCCTGCAATCTGTCGCATGTGTGAACGAGATCGCCGACCTTGCCGTTCCCGCCGACGTCAACTGGATCGACATTATCGTGAACGGATCCGTCGAGGCGAAGACTGAGTCCAACGGTTTTGCTGCCCCGCTTAGGGCCGCGGGCGCTGGCGAGCGAGTCATCGTCCTTTTCGATAACGCACACCTGATCGAGCAGATCCACGGCGGTGAAGAGCTGCTCGACCAGATCTGTGAGATGTACTCGCGTTCGTCGATCGGCTTTGCATTGGGCGGATATCGGCGGTCGATGTTTGCCAAGACCTCGCTCGAAACGCTCGCCGTCGAGTCGTTCGATACAGCCGAGGCCGCGTCCTTATGCGACTCGCTTTCGGCATCGACCGGCGTTGCCGTCAATGAACAGACTCGCGATCTGATCGCGGTACAGTTGGCCGGGAATGCGCGTCGGATCGCTGATCTTTTCGGCGGCGCCGCCTCGCAGAATTTGCCGTTAACGTCCTTTGAGAACGTGCAGCGTGTTTACGCCGGCGAGGTGTTTGGTGGAATTTCCGCACGGCGGATGAATGCCGCGATCGATGTTGCGGTTCCAGACCCATACAAACGCGAGCGGATCATCTGGCTGCTCAACGAGAGCTTGCAGGCAGAGGGATCGACCGTGCCGGCAAACTACTGGCATCGGCTTACCGCGCGTGCCGGCATCGATGTCGAGACAGTCCTTAAAAGCCTGCACGAGAATGAGATCGTAAACTATGCCGACGGCAGCGTTCGCGTCGACGAAGACATCCTGCTCGGCGATTACATTCGCGGCCGGGCGGCCCTCGAAATAGATCAGCGTCCACGGGCGCTCGTCGTCGGCGAAGCCGTAAACGAATACGTCAAGCGTGCACCGGAGCTGATGGCCCGGCACTATCGCCGAGCTGCGTCGCTGCCGCTGACTAGCATTCTCGCAGCGCTCGACGGACAAAAGATATCGTCGACATTGATCGAATACGGCCGTTTTGCGAAGGAATTCAAAGGAAGATCGGACAGCGATCTTTTGACCTCTCTCTCTTCCGATGGCGAGACCGTCACACTGCCGCAGATCGTCTATTCGGCCGCTACTGCGTCTTTCTATCCTGCGATCGGCCAATTGTGCGAAGCCGAGAGATCGGTCACGGCCCTCGGATTCGAAGGCAAAGAAGCCGTCGCGTGGTTGACCGCGCAGATCGATTCAAAGCTCGAAGCGAATGCCGAGATCACGTCGTTCTGGTGCGACAGGCTCGAAATGGCCGCCGCGAGCGCCGAGCTTGAGAATTACAAGGTCTGGCTCATTGCCCCGGAAGGATTTTCGCCCGAAGCTCGCGCCGTTCTGGCCGAACGCGGAGCATATGGTTCGAGCCGGCGACAGGCCGAACTCCTTTCGGAGATCCTCGGGATCGAGCACGATGCAGCACGCGGCGGTCACATCGCCGAATACGAGATCGTGATCCCGATGGGCGACGACACAGAGATGATAGCGGCGCACACGGTCGAAGACATCGCCCGCCGACACGAATTCCCTGCCAAGGCGATCAATCAGATCAAGACGGCCCTCGTCGAGGCCTGCATCAACGCGGCCGAACATTCGCTTAGCCCCGACCGGCGAATTCATCAGCGATTTCAGGTCGACGCAGACAGCATCACGATCACGATAACCAACCGCGGCTTGCGGCTCGCGGATCGAATGCCGGCCGAGCCCACGCCCGACGAAGGACGTCGCGGCTGGGGCCTCAAACTCATTCAAGGCCTGATGGATGAGGTTCGCGTCGAGCGAACTGACGACGGTACGCGCATCACAATGGTCAAGCGTATCGAACGCGCGGACAACGGCACGCCAGACGGAAAAGACATACTCGACCTTCCGAACCTATAACCGCTTTCTATCGTAGGTATAAGCGTCGAAGAGGTTCGCGGGCATCTTTGCCGGGCCGAATGCTCATCGAAGCGATCGCTCGTTTTGGAGTGCTAGATCGATGCTTAGACCAAAAAACCTTGAATTTGAAAGGCCGCATGTGTTAGGCTCTTTCTTGCGTCCGAAAGGCGCAGACGCTCTACAGTTCCTTTCCGACCGTCCACTTATCCAAAAAATGACAAGGCCCCCGAAAAATCCGACACTGACTGTTTTTGTCGCCATTTTTGCCTTGTTTTGCGGGTTTGAAGCCTCCGCACAGAGCAAATCTCCGCTCCTGCAGGACATCCAGGTTCAAGCCGAAACACGGCCAAAGATAGTCGAGGCTCCTAAGTATTCAGCCCAGCCGTCACCGACGCCGCTCGTTACAAAGACGGCTTCTTCAGCCCCTATCACACCGGTGGTGCCCGGTATGCGAACGCTGTTTCCGGCGTTGGCTGAGGTCCAGGTCCCGGGCTATTCGGGTATCTTGATCGAATCCCTGGATGGAAACGTGGTGGTCGAGAGCAATCCGAATTTCACATTCAATCCGGCGTCGAACGTCAAGATCGCGACCGCCTATGCGGTGCTCAAGACATTCGGACCAGAATTTCGATTTACGACGAACGTTTACACGGACGGTGCGATCGACCGGACGACCGGCGTGCTGAACGGCAATCTATATGTCTCAGGCAAAGATCCGGTTTTTGGTTATCAGCATGCGGTTGCGCTCGCTTACGAACTGAATCGGCTCGGTGTTCGCTCGGTCACCGGCGACCTGATCGTTACGGATAATTTCGTGATGAATTATTCCGGGTCAGCGGTCAGCTCAGCGAATACGCTTGCCGCCGCGATGGATCAGTCAAAGCGGAACGCTGCGGCAACTCGCGTCTGGCTCAATCACCTTTCGTATTCGGGCAAATACGGAACGATCAACTTCGTTCCCGGAGTGACAGTCACCGGCCGCACGTACGTTCAGCCGATACCGAATACTCTCAATCTGCTCTTTACTCACGAATCGGCCCCGGTCCGCGAGATCCTCAAGGCTACTCTTTGCTACTCGAATAATTTCCTTTCAGAACGACTCGGCGACCTCGTCGGCGGGCCGTACGCCGTAGCTCGACTCGTGCATTTGAACGCCAACGTACCGCCGCAGGAAATGTCCCTCGCTACATCAAGCGGTCTGGGTTTCAACCGTGTGACGCCGAACGCGATGATGAAATTGCTTCGTGCACTTCGCGAAGACCTCGCTCGGTATAAGATGAGCTTCGCCGACATCATGCCCGTTGCCGGTGTCGATAAGGGAACGCTTGAAGAACGCTTTGATTCGTCATTTGCCCGAGGCAGTGTAGTCGGAAAGACCGGAACCCTCCCACGGACAGACGGAGGGGTCAGTTCGCTGGCCGGCGAGATGAACACAAAGAACGGCCGTCTGCTCTTTGTGATCTTCAATATGAAGGGTGGTGTATCGCGATTCCGTTCGTTCCAGAATGGATATGTCGGGCTCGTCCAGGGTCAGTTTGGCGGTGCGCAGCCGATGACGTACGATGCCCGCTCGCTCGAAAGCCGCCTCGCACGCTCGCGTGTGACGTATCCGGGATCGCAGGCTTACGGCAACGACTAGTAAGGCAAAAGAAATTTGTCTAGGAAGCGGCTTTCGGGCCGCTTCTTTTTGTTTGATACCCGCCGTGAGATAATCCGTCAGAGCGAATGTCGGACGACACTTCTAACCAAAGCCCAACCGAACAAAAAACCAAGCCGGCCGAGTCGCAGCCGAGCGTTGCACGCTCCGCCGGCATCGTGTCGATCGCGGTGATGTTCTCGCGAGTATTCGGACTCATTCGCGAGACGATCTTTGCCAAATACTTCGGCGCCGGTTTTCTGTATGACACATTTATCGTCGGGTTTCGAATTCCCAATCTGCTCCGCGACCTATTTGCCGAAGGCGCTCTTTCGGCGGCGTTCGTCAAGGTATTTACCGACTATCAGCTAAAGAACAGCGAGAAAGAGGCGTGGCGGCTCGCGAGCCTCGTCTTTAACTGCCTCGCGGTCGTGCTCGGCGTGATCACAATCGCCGGCATCTTTCTCTCGCCGCTGTTCGTAAAGCTGATCACTTACAACTACCTAGGTAATCCGGATCACTACTATCCGGCGGAAAAGGCTGCGTTGGCGACCGTGCTGATGCAGATAATGTTCCCGTTCATACTGCTCGTCGCCCTAGCGGCGTTAGCGATGGGCGTGCTGAACACGAAGGGGAAATTCGGCATTCCTGCGTCGGCCTCGACCGCTTTCAATATCGTGGCGATCGTTTGTGGGCTAGGATTCGCCTTCTGGCTGAGCGGCGGTTCATGGGAACGTTCCGACGACAAGTTCACGATCCCTAACGACGCAGCCCAATGGGCGATCATCGGAATGGCGATCGGCACGATCATCGGCGGAGCGGCGCAGTTTCTGATCCAGCTTCCAGCGCTGCTAAAGGTCGGTTTTCGCTTTACGCTGAATCTCGATTTTCGCGACGAAGGCGTCCGCCGAATAATGCGTCTGATGGGCCCGGCCATTATCGGTACCGGGGCGATCCAGATCAAGGTTCTCGTTGACACCGTTGTCGCTTCGGGTATCGACGGCGGCGCTTCGTGGCTCTCGTATGCATTTCGGCTAATGCAGTTTCCGATCGGTGTTTTCGGCGTCGCCATTGGAACGGCGGCGATCCCGACTCTCTCGAGGCTTGCTTCGGAGGATAATTTTGAGAAGTTTCGTTCGACGCTTTCCGATGCCATCAAGCTCGTCTTTTTGCTTGCCATCCCGTCGGCCTGCGGCCTAATTGTGCTCGGCGATCCGATAGTAAACCTCATCTATCAGCGGGGCCAGTTCGACGCGTTCGATACTGACATGACCGCGTGGGCGCTGGCGGCGTATTCGATCGGACTGGCAGGTTACGCGGCGATCAAGGTGCTTTCGCCTGCATTCTATGCTCTCGACGACGCTAAGACGCCGATGTATATTTCGCTGGCGTCTATCCTCGTCCACGTGCCGGCAAGTTTCGGGCTGATGATGCTGCTCTCGAACGTCGGCGCCACACCCGAACGCCCCAACGGCTACGGACATGCAGGTGTTGCTCTGGCAACGTCACTCGTCGCAACGGTAAATTTCTTCGCGCTCGCCTATTACATGCGCAGACGGATCAGCCGTCTCAACGGCCGCGAAATTATGGCCGCGCTCGGCAAGATCGTCATCGCCTCGGCCGTCATGTCCGCGGCCGCTTACGGAGCCTATTATCTGATCAGGGATATATTTATCGAGGTCACGCTGCCCGTCCAGCTTTTCGAAGCCTTCGTGCCGATCGGTGTTGCAGGCATCGTTTTCCTCATCGCCGCGAAGCTGCTGAGGATCGGAGAACTGGAGAAGCTAATCAGTGTTTTGAGTCGAAGACTTGGCAGAAGCTGACCGCCTACTTCAGTGAATAGTGGATAGTTACAAGTGAATAGTGAAAGATGAAACTTTCGTTCAACGAAATTGAGCCAAAGATCCACGAGACGGCGTACGTCTCCGACGGATGCGTGATCGTCGGCGATGTCGAGATCGGTGAGGACGCGAGCGTGTGGTTCGGCTCGGTCCTGCGGGGAGATGTGAACTATATCCGCATCGGAGCACGGACGAATATCCAGGATCAGACGATAATTCACGTCAGCTCAAAGGGTCTGCCGACGATCGTTGAGGAAGAAGTGACCGTCGGTCATCGCGTCACGCTGCACGCTTGTCACGTCGAACGCGGCTGTCTGATCGGTATAGGAGCGGTCGTGATGGACGGAGCACGCATCGGGGCAAACTCGCTCGTCGGAGCCGGCGCGCTGGTAACGCCCGGAACACAGATCCCGCCGCGTTCGCTGGTCATCGGCTCGCCCGCCCGCGTCAAACGTGAGCTTACGGACGACGAAGTCGAGTCGCTAGAGCAATCGTGGCGGAATTACGTCGAACTGAAAAACCAATATTTACCACAGATGCACACGGATAAACACTGATAAGAACCAAGCAGTTAGGTTGAGAATTCCTTTTCCTATCTGTGTCTATCTGTGTTCATCTGTGGTTAAATTTCCTTTATGCCCAGTACCAATCCAGCCCGCGGCATGCGCGATTTTCTCCCCGCCGACGTTCGCAAACGCAACTACGTAATTGGCATCATCAAAGAGGTTTACGAGTCCTACGGCTTCGAGCCGCTGGAGACGCCGGCCGTCGAAAATCTCGAAACGCTCACCGGAAAATACGGCGAAGAAGGCAATCAGCTGATCTTCAAGATCCTCAAACGAGGTGAGAAACTCGATCTTTCAGAAGCTTCGACAGAGAGCGATCTCTCCGACTTAGCTCTGCGCTACGACCTGACCGTTCCGCTCGCCCGCGTCGTCGCTAACAACAAGAACGAATTGCCCAAATTCTTCAAACGCTATCAGATCCAGCCCGTCTGGCGAGCCGACCGGCCGGCCCGCGGGAGGTTTCGAGAGTTTTTTCAATGCGACGTCGATACGATCGGCTCGGGATCGATGTTGGTCGAGGGCGAACAGATCTCGGCGGTAAGCCAGATCCTTAAACGCCTCGGCTTCGACGACTTTACGATCAGGCTTAATGACCGCCAAGTCCTGAGCGATATTCTCGATACCGCCGGGGTCGATGAAGAGCTCAATACCAATGCACTCGTTGCCATCGACAAACTCGACAAGATCGGCACTGACGGTGTAGCTAAGGAACTATTGGAACGAGGCATCTCGGAGTCGGCCGCGACGATGCTAATGGAGATATTCACCAAGACTCAAGAGATACTCGGCCAGGAAGGTGACGTTAACCGGACGATCGTCGCAAATCTGCTCAATATCGTCAGCAATGAGACGCTCACTAAACTCGGCCAGATACTGAAGTTTGCACCAAAAGCTCCTCTGGTCATTGACCCGAGCCTCGCCCGCGGTCTTTCTTATTACACAGGAGCCATTTTTGAGATCAACGTCCCCGATCTCGCAGGCTCACTCGGTGGCGGCGGGCGTTATGACGGGTTGATCGGGATGTTTGGCAAAGAGCAGATCCCGGCGTGCGGATTTTCGCTCGGGCTCGAACGCATCCTCGTCGTTATGGACGAACGCGGGATGTTCCCGCCCGAGATCGCCGATTCGACCCCCGCCGACGTTTTGGTCACCATCTGGGGCGAAGATACCATTGCCGAATCGCTCAAACTCGCCAACGAACTCCGTTCAAACGGCCTTCGCGTCACGCTCTACCCCGAGGCCGACAAGCTCGGCAAGCAGATCAAATACGCCGATCAGCTCAAAGTCCCGTTCGTCTGTGTGTTGGGCGAAAGCGAGATCGCTGAGGGAAAGGTGACGGTAAAAACAATGAGATCGGGCGAGCAGATCACGGTTTCTAGAACCGATACCGTTAATCGAATTAAAGAACAGCTGTTAGCCACTAGCTCTTAGCTTTTAGCAAAATGTCCAAAAGGCTTGATTGAACAAAACTACATAACCGATGCCCTCTCATCATTCCGCAGCTACAAACGTCTTGCGGAGCGGGCGATCGAGCAGTTGTCCGACGATGAGTTTCTCGCTCAGATCGATGCCGAGTCGAATTCCGTCGCGGTGATCGTAAAGCATATCGCCGGAAATCTGCATTCGCGTTGGCGTGATTTTCTGACGACTGACGGCGAGAAGCCTGACCGCGATCGCGATACCGAATTCGAGATGATCGGCGATACACGCGAGAGCCTTATGAGCTTTTGGGAGAGCGGTTGGCAGACGCTTTTCGACAGTATCGGAGCGTTGACGTCTGATGACCTTTCGCGGAAGATCACGATCCGTGGCGAACCTCACAGCGTCGTCGAGGCGATCAACCGACAGCTCACGCATTATCCGTATCACATCGGCCAGATCGTGTTTCTCGCCAAGCACCTTCGATCGAGCGAATGGAAGACCTTGAGCGTGCCCCGCGGTCGATCTTCGCAATTCAATACGTTCCTGGCCGATAAGCAGGCCGGCGGCGATGCGAAAACCGACCGTTTTGACGCTGTCGCTGAATTTGCCGAGCGAACTCAAGAAAAACCGTGACTTTCGCCGACACTCGTATTATCATTGCAACGGCAGTTCTTTGATAATTCACCGTTCAGAAATTTTTTTCGAAAATTTGCGGGACAAGGCCCGAATATCACGATAAGTCATTATTCTACAGATACTTGCCTGTCCCACTGACCCGTGGGACAAGGGTGGGACAAAAGCGGGACAGATCGTCGTGTGATAAGCTAAAACACTTGTATTTATGAGGTCTATCTCAATCCTCGGGTCGACGGGTTCGATCGGGTGCAACACACTAAAAGTCATCGAGCATTTGGGGGACACACGCGTAGTTGCAATGGCGGCCGGCCGCAATGTAGCGACGTTCGCCGAGCAGATCGTCAGATTCAAGCCCGAACTCGTCGCCTGCGCCGATGATGCGTGTGCTAGCGAACTCGAACGCGAGCTTCATCGCCTCGGAGCCCAAAAAACCGAGATACTTATCGGCGAAGAAGGCCTCGTCGCTGTTGCCACCCACGAAGCCGCGGAAACGGTCGTCTCTGCAACCGTCGGAGCGGTCGGCTTTGTGCCGACGCTGCGGGCGATCGAGGCCGGGAAGCGTATCGCCCTCGCCAACAAGGAGACGCTCGTCATGGCCGGCGAGTTGATGACCGCAGCGGCCGAAAAAAGCGGCAGCGAGATCCTTCCTGTCGACAGCGAGCACAACGCCATTCATCAATGCCTCCGCGGCGAGAAACGGAGCGAAGTAAAGCGGCTCGTACTAACCGCATCCGGCGGGCCTTTTCGAACGAAGACAAAAGTCGAGATCGAGAATGCAACGCGGGAGCAAGCATTGGCCCATCCAAACTGGAACATGGGCGAAAAGATCACGATCGACTCGGCGACCCTGATGAACAAAGGGCTAGAGGTGATCGAGGCGAAGTGGCTATTCGGGTTCGAAGCGGATCAGATCTCGGTGATCGTTCACCCGCAGTCAGTGGTCCATTCAATGGTCGAATTCGTTGACGGATCGATCATCGCCCAGCTCGGCGTGACCGACATGAAGCATCCGATCCAGTACGCCCTGACCTATCCCGAACGTCAGCCAGGCTGCCTCGAACCGCTCGATCTCGCACGAATGTCTTCGCTCACATTCGAAGAGCCCGATCTCGACCGATTTCCATGTTTGGCACTTGCCTACAAGGCGCTACGTTCCGGCGGAACGATGCCGGCGGTGCTTAATGCGGCGAACGAAGTCGCTGTGCAGGCCTTTCTTGATGGCGAGATCAAGCTGAACCAGATCGCCGAGGTTGTCAGCCGGGTGATGGGCGAACACGAGCCGAAACCTGCCGATTCGCTCAACGCGATCGTCGAAGCTGATGAGTGGGCACGCGGCCGCGCTATAATTGAGACCGATGCTTCCGGCGTTGGGCAGCGGTTTATTGCAACCGAACGCCCAATCGCCGTTTCTAATTGAGAGTGTCTTTTGACCGGAATTATTCGAAATGTCAGATATTTTAATAGCCATCCTAGCAATTGTCTTCGTCCTCGGCGTTGCGATCAACATCCATGAATTCGGCCACTTTATCGTGGCAAAGATCTTTGGTATGCGGGTCGAGGCTTATTCGTTCTTCGGTCTCGGACCACGGCTTTTCGGCTTTAAGGTCGGGCACACCGACTATCGTATCTCGGCCATCCCTCTCGGCGCGTACGTAAAGCTTTACGGCGATGACGGAGCCGGACCGCTCGAGGCGAAAGATGCGTCGGCAGAGCCCGTGCCCGAATCGGAGCTCTACGAACTGCGGCCGCGTTGGCAGAAATTCTTCGTGATGCTCGGCGGGCCGTTCATGAATTTCGTGCTCGCGTTCTCGATCCCGTTCATCATCGCCCTGTATATGGGCGTTCCGGTAAATCCTTCGCCGGTTGTCGGCTCGGTCAAGGCGGACGGTGCTGCGGCGCAGGCGGGTATTCAGGTGGGCGACCGTATCGTGAAGTTTGACGGCATCGAGAGCCCTTCGTGGGATCGTATTCGCGACGACGCACTGCTTTCGCCCGAGAAGCCGATCCCGATGACGGTCGAACGCGGCGGACAACGTGTCGACGTTACGATCACGCCCTCGAAATTCATGCAGCAGGGCCAGGCCGGCGGCGATCTCGACATGGAACCCGACGGCGGTACGGAACCGGTTGTCGTTGGCTCGATCCAGTCTGACATGCCCGCGGCAACTTCGGGGCTGAAGGTCGGCGATTGGATAACCTCGGTTAACGGCAAGGCGATAAAGAACGCCGGCGAAATGCGGGCGATCGTCGGTGAAGTAAAGGATGGGCCGATCAACCTTGTCGTCGATCGAGACGGCCAAAAGGTCGATATCGCGACAACCGCGAAGGAAAAAGATGGCACGTATCTGATCGGTATTGCGTTTGACCAGAATCTTCTTAATCGACGCGAATCGGTCGGCATCGCGGGAGCGGTCGGCTACGCGGTCGACACGAACCTGCGTATCCTGCGACTGACCGGCAAAGCCCTCGGCCAGGTCGGCACAGGCGAACGCTCTGCTCGCGACACTGTCTCGGGCCCGATCGGCATCGGTCAAGTGATCGTCAACACAGTATTCTCAGCCGGATTCTTCGGCCTGCTATCGGTGCTAACGATGATCAGCCTCAGCCTCGGCGTGATGAATCTGCTGCCGATCCCGATGCTAGACGGCGGCCAGATAATGGTGCTCGGCATAGAGAAAGTGATGTCGTGGTTTGGCAAAACGCTCTCGATGGCCGCACGCGAACGCATACAGCTAAGCGGCCTCGCGATCGTGCTGCTGCTGATGGTGACAGTGATCTTTTTTGACGTTTCAAGGCTGGTTGGGAATTAGAGAACAACGGATTAACACGGATTTTCGCGGATCTTTGAATTCAATGTAGCTCCGCGTTGTTCAGTTGTTGATCTCTCCTTATGGAAAGACTTACACGAGCGGTAAAAGTTCGAGATATCCAGATCGGCGGAGGTGCGCCGGTTGCGGTGCAGTCGATGACCAAGACCGATACGACGGACGTCGACGGCACGATCAAGCAGATCGAAGAAATGGTCGCGGCCGGGTGCGAGATCGTGAGGATCGCCGTGCCGGACGACGATGCGGCGATAGCTCTCAAAGAGATCCGCAAGCGCACCGAGGTGCCGCTCGTCGCAGACATTCATTTCCACTACAAACTGGCCTTCATGGCGCTCGACGCCGGCGTAGATAAGCTAAGGCTGAACCCTGGAAATATCGGTCCGATCGAGCGCGTTCGCGAGGTAGTCCGTGCGGCTGAATCGCAGAAGGTACCTATCCGCATCGGCGTCAACGGCGGGTCGCTGGAAAAGGATCTGTTGAGGAAATTCGGCTCCGCAACGCCTGAGGCTATGGTCGAAAGTGGAATGCGCCACGTGCGTATCCTCGAAGATCTGGGCTTTTCGGACACGGTCATCTCGCTAAAGGCGAGTGACGTCAACCGCATGGTCGCGGCTTATCGGCTGATGGCCGAAAAGGTCGATTACCCGCTTCATCTCGGCGTGACCGAGGCGGGAACTCCGTTCGGAGGCACGATCAAGTCCGCTATCGGTCTTGGAATGCTGCTGCACGAGGGCATCGGCGATACGATACGGGTTTCTCTGACGGCAGAGCCGCACGAAGAAGTGCGGGTCGGCTGGGAGATCCTGAAATCTCTTGAACTGCGAAAACGCGGTGTTACGGTGGTCGCGTGCCCGACATGCGGGCGACTCGATATCGACAACTTTGTCGAGATCGTCACCGAGGTCGAGCGTCGGCTCGCTCACGTCGAGGAAGATCTCCATCTCTCAATAATGGGCTGCGCGGTGAATGGGCCGGGCGAGGCTCACGACTCTCAACTGGGGATCACGTTTGGCCGCAACGTCGGCATGATCTTCAAGGACGGCGTTCCTATGCGAAAGGTTGCGGGCGAGGACATCGTCGAAGAATTCATCAAGGAAGTCGAGATCCTCCGCCAGGAAGGAAGTGAAGCAAAGCCACTTGGTGCCGACAAGCCGCTCGTCCAGATCGGCTTGAACTAGGGATACAGGATCGTCAGCGGCCACGCCGGGATATTTCGTAGTATCCCAAACCCCACCAAAACGATCATGAACGCCCACATGAACCGCGGGCGCGTCGGCCACATGTAGAGGCCTCGTCCCCGCGCGGCCAGCACAGCAAGTGACAGTACGGCCCAGCCGATGACCGCCGCCCAAACGAGCACCAGTGCGTTAAAGTCGATAGCCGTGATCAGATCGCCGTGAAACAAGGCGTGAAAGCCTCGCGTGAGCCCACATCCCGGGCACGCGATCCCGGTGAGAGCCAGCAACGGACAAACTGGAAAGAAACTAGCTTTTGAAGGATCGAAGAGAGCGATCGCCGTCGCGCCGCCACCCAACGTCAAAACGCCAGCCGCGGCGAGAATGCGTTCGGATACCGGGCGACGTTCGCCGTCACCCTCCGTCATAGTTAGCTGCTGAATATCCTGCACCGTTAATCTATACGTATCGAGCCGGCCATTGTTCTGATCGCTTGTCTGAGATCGCGCTCGGGCAGCTCGGCTGAGACACGGTATTTTGCCACCTCGCGAAGCTGATCGAGCAGTTGCGGCGAAACGCCTTCGGGCGCCGCAGCGATGTGTTTCGGCAGGGCGTCGATGGCTTTTTGCAGGTCGGCCCGATTGGTCATCTCGCCGGCCATAGTCCAAAACGTAATCCGTCGCAGGGCCATTGCCGTCTCGAATCTCCAGAGATCGCGGCCCTTGAGCTTTGACTTGAGCGTGGCCTCGACCTCGCGCATCACGCGCCAGCGGGTTTCGAGCGTAGTGCCTTTTTTGTCCAGGGCTACGAGCTGCTCCTTTTCGTCTTTGTAGGCATTCGAAAGAATCTGCGATGCGGGCCCGACCGAGATGTTGTCGAACTGCCGTGCCGACTCCAGGAAAGTGCCGAACCGTGCCCAATCGACCCGCTCGATCACGAAAGCGTAATGCAGCGAACCTTCGTATCTGGTCGCGACGCCGTCTTTCGTAAGCGGGCGAAACTTCGATAGGCTTGCAGCGAGTTCGGCTGCCTCGCGGAGCATCGGATGGCAGTTCACGGAGCATTTCGCCAGGATGACGTTGCCGTTCTCGTCGACGACAACGCGAAGATTGACACCTTCGCCATCGGCTCCGACCGCAACAGCGGTTTCGGGGAATGCCGGCTTGACCAGATTGACCGCCATCGCATTGATGTCGGGAACCATCGGATAGCGAGTTGGCTCGCTCTGGCCGAACGCAGCCGCGGCGAAGATGAGAGAGACGATCAATGTTTTCATAGCAGCCATTGTAGCAGTTCGCGTCAAGCGGTCATTCCAACAAACAAAGCGTCAGCCGCGACCTTGCGGTTGATGTTCACGGCGAAGTTCTTTCGCATCGTTTCGATGGCCTTGAGCCATTCGGGTATATTCGCGGCGGCGGGTGAACGGGCAAGGCCTGCGAACTCGTCGGCGAGATCGGTGTTTGCGATCCGCGAGGCATCGCCCGAGGCTCTGATCGTCCACACGTCGTGCAGCAGCGAAGCGAGCATATCTATGCTGTCTTCGAACGAATCCTTGTTCTTGGCATCGTTCATCTGCTCGGCGATCCGAAGCATTGCCGGCCGGTCACCGGTCACTAGAGCCGCACGTATTACGTCGACCATTCGCTGCCGGCGGCCACGCATTTCGTCGACCTTCATATTGACGGCACGGCCTATGCTGCCGCGTGACAGACGCGACGCGACGCGGGCTTCGTCGGTCGTAAAGGCGAGCTTGTCGACGAGCAGATCGTGTATCTCCTGGCTCGACACGGGTGCGAATCGCAGTGTCTGACATCTCGAACGTATCGTTGGCAGCAGAGAATCGGGCCTTGAGGTTGCGAGAATGATGTGCGATTCCTGCGGAGGCTCTTCGAGCGTTTTGAGCAAGGCATTTGCGGCCGCATCGTTCATCTGATCGGCGTTGTCGATGATAAAGACTCGCGAAGCGGCCTCGTACGGTCGGAAATTCGCCTCGGTCTCAAGATGTCGGATGGCGTCGACCAGAATGTAGCGATTGTACGGCACCACTAGTCCGACGTCCGGATGATCGCTGAATATTACACGGCGGTGAGCGTCGCGGTCGTCCGGCTTTGGCATCGTAAACTGCGATGCACGGCGGCATGCAGGGCAGACATCGCATGCTTCGCCGTCGACCGGCTCTGTACAGACAAGGGTTCTGGCGAGTTCGAATGCGAACTGCTTCTTGCCGACTCCCTCCTCGCCGGCAAATAGCAAAGAGTTGGGCACGCGAGAACGGCGGATGAAATTCCGCAGGACGTTCTTAACGTGTTCATTCCCAACGAGTTTCGAAAACATCGCTTCAAATAGCTACCGAGATCGATGCGTCGACGATCGCTAAAACTCGGCCGTGGATCTCTTCGACCGAGCCCGAGGCATCGATGATCCTAAACCTTTCGGGTTCACGGTCCGCAATGCCCAGATACGCCGCGCGGACTCGCGTATAAAATTCAGCCGTCTCGTTGTCCATCCGGTTACGCTTTGCGTCATTCTCTGTCCGCAGCAACATACGATGCAACGCCTCACTCACCTCGATATCGAAAAAGAGCGTCAGGTCGGGCTTAAGTCCACGCGTAGCGAGTTCGATGACCTGAAGCACTTGCTCTTCTGAGAATCCGCGGCCCGAGCCTTGATATGCGTAGGTCGCGTCAGCGTATCGGTCCGATATGACCAGCTTTCCCGCATCAAGGGCCGGTTTGATGAGGCGATCCACGTGCTGAGCCCGGTCGGCAGCGAAGGCCAGAAGCTCGGCCATAGGCGATACTTCCTCATCGCTCTCGAGGAATGCGCCACGCAGTGCACGGCCGAGCGAGGTGCCGCCGGGTTCGCGTGTGATCACCGGATCGAGCCCGCGTGAGCGAAGCACGGCCTCGAGCATACGCAACTGCGTAGACTTGCCGCTGCCGTCTATGCCTTCAAACGTGATGAACCTTCCGTTCAACTGGAGTGATGGTGGTCAGGTGCCGGACGGCGTTCCTGTGTGATCGACGATATAGCGTGCTTGAAGATCAGAACGTCGGGCCCGCCGACGTCGAGAAGTACCGAAAACTTGTCAAAACTCTTGATGCGGCCCGACACTGTTGCACCATGAAGCAAATGGATGACGACATTGATCCGCTCGCGGCGAGCAGAATTGAGAAACGCATCCTGAATGTTCTGGGCAGCCTGCTTTTCCATAACAGTTCCTCGGTCGTTCTAATTGGTCGGTTTCGGAATCCTGACGTAAGTATAGCAGATTTCCGGTTTACGAAAAATCTTTTTGCTGATCCGTGGCCGTAAATTCAGTTGGATCAATAAGATTTGGCCCGAACACGACATCGATCCGTTCAAATATCAGCGAAAAGCGACTCGCGGACGGACGGATCGTCGCCAAAACCCCTGAGCCACGTTACGCCGGGCTCTTTTCGAAACCACGTAAGCTGACGTTTGGCATAATTTCGAACGTCCTGTTTCGAGCGTTCGACGGCCGCTTCGAGCGTGCGTTCGCCCCGTAGATACTCGCATACGCGGCGATAAGCGTGAGCCCCGAGGGCGTTGCCCTGTTCGTTCACGCCACTTGTTAGCAGCGTTTTTACTTCGTCAACCAATCCTGCCGCAAAGTGTTGCTCGGTCCGGGCATTTATTTTTGCATAGAGCTCTTCTCGAGGAGGATGGAGAACAAAAAGCCTGATCCTCGATGCCAGTTCCGGTGGTCTTGCCCGGTCCGGCTGCTGAGCAGAGATCCGTTCGCCCGTCTGAAAGAACACTTCGAGGGCCCTGATCACTCGAACGTGGTCACGCGCGGGCAATTTGGCCGCGGCTGCCGGATCCACCCTCAGGAGCATTCGGTGCAGATGCTCGGCACCACGGCGGTCGCGGATCGACCGGAAACGTTCGCGCAAGGTCCGATCCGTGGGCGGGCCGTCGAAAAGGGGCTGGCGCAGCGTTCTAAGGTAAAAGCCCGTGCCCCCGACTAGGATCGCCGTATTGCCGCGTTCTTCGACCTCGGCGATCTTTGCCTCGGCATCGCGTGCCCAATCGCCTGCCGTATAGTCGATACTCGGGTCGACGTACCCGATCAGATGATGCGGCACGCCGTCCATCTCGTCCGCGGTCGGCTTGGCGGTCGCGATCTCGATCCCTTTGTAGATCTGGACCGAATCGAAATTGATGACCTCGCCACCGACGCGCTTGGCCAACTCGACCCCGAGCGCAGTCTTGCCCGACGCAGTCGGCCCAGAGATCGCATAGATCGGTCTATCGACAACCATTAACACGATTGTCCAAAGTCCGCCGTCCAAAGTCCAAGGGGAAGGTCAAGAGAGGCTAACCGCAGAGAACGCGGAAGCCGAGTCAGAACCACCTGCTGTTGCGGGTGGTTGAACGCAGGACAAAGAAACGAATGGAACACGGATTTACACAGATTTACACGGATAAGACTGAAGATGCAAGATAGTCGCATAGATAGCACATCCTCGTTTCGAAAGTCCGGCATTTTTTCCACCAGCCTTGGGCGATGGCTGCGGCTCTCTGCGATAATCTGGCTAAACGGTACCAAAACTATGCAGAACGACATTCTTGACCGACTAACGGAAGGCAGAACTGATCTCGTTTTCGATCTTATTGCCGCGGGAAACGCCGCGACCTCGACCGACGTTCACGGAACGCGGCTGATCAATTGGGCGGCCTATTACGGCGACGTCAGTGCGATCAAGTTCCTGCTCGCCAATGGCGAGGTGATCGAGACGCTTGGCGAAAATCTCGATCTTAACGGAGCCGCATTTCACGGACACTGGCGGCTGTGCCAGTTTGTCATCGAGAACGGCGCCGATGTGAATAAGCCGCTGGCGGACACGGGCGAGACGCCGCTTCACGCTGCGCTTTGCACGTCCGAACGGCTGCGACACGATCTGGTTCTACGCGTTTTGCTCGATAACGGCGCTGATCCAAATCGTCCGACAAAGCCGGACGTGGTGACCGGCGGCTTTATGCGCGATTGTCGGACGAAAGGCGAGACGCCGCTACATCGCGCGGCCGCTTTCGGCGGCGAAGAGACGATCAAGATGCTGCTCGACGCTGGAGCGAAGGTCGATGCGAAGGACGCGAACGGCGATTCTCCGCTGAGCTGGGGAAGCTGGTACGCACGGCCCGACAGCATACTTCGGCTTCTTTGCTACGGTGACCACCACATCCGCGCGGGCAGAAAGTCGATGGCTGCATACGTTCAAGGCGAGCCGCACAAGTAGTTCCCGATCGGCCCGCTCTTCTTGCTCGACGAGATTTAACACAAAGAGGTTTACAACGGTGTTATTCTATTGATTCCGGAGGTAAGTTGTATGCGGTCTTTCGCGTCGGTGTTCCTGATCATCGGAGCTTTTTGTTCGTCGGCTCTCGGGCAAAGTTCTTCCGGACAGACGACGCCGAGCTCGGTTCGTGCTGACAATCAGCGATTTGATCGGCTTGCATCGCTCGAGATGGCACATCCCGCTACCGAGGCTGCTAAACGTCATCCGCTCCTCGATCCGAAGAAAGGTATCTATCGTCGTCCCGGCAAGAAGGAGACCGGGATCCTCGAAGTCTCCAAATCGGCTCTCGTAGGGTACGCTGATTTCCTCAAACAGGACAACACGGGCATCGTTAAGCTCAACGCTGATTCGACTTGCGTCAGCAACACCGACATTGTGGTTGCGAGCGATGAGTGCGTGCCGTATTCGATGCCCGGTGCGGGGACAGCGTTTTCGTTCCGGACGGAGAGCTATCGAATGCCTCGGCTAGCGGACATAATGCTTTCGGGAAACATCTTCAAGACCGGCGGAGTGTTTCAGCAGGTGGTGATGGTTGAACTAGGTGACGTTCCGATCGAGGCTGTCGCGATGAACACGAAAGGAATGAAATTCCTTGCGGACATCAAGCCGGTAGGCGAAAGCAATGAATTCTTAGCCTATGATAAGGAAGTTCAGAAAGGCATCGAACACGACGGTTTTCTGTATCGCCGCGGCTACGCGTGGAAGGTGAATTCCACGTTTGCCCTGCGCTCGATCGCCTATCGCGGCAAATATATGCGTTCGATCGACGGCGTGACGTACGACGAACTCGATTTCGACAGACGCCGCGACGTCATCGTCGCATTTCGCGTCATCGATCAGGACGAAAAAGGCAATCTAACCATTGTTTGGAAGACCCTAAAAGACTTCGAAGCTCCAAAGCTCGAGATCAGTAAATAGCTATACCGCGGTTGGTACTGGGGACGGGAATCGAACCCGTACGTCCCTAAGGACACAGGATTTTAAGTCCTGGGCGTCTACCAATTCCGCCATCCCAGCTTGACACGTTTTAGCTCTGTAACCTACTATAAATAAAGGAGTTACGGAGGACACATTCGGACACCACCAGACGCATCCGGACGGCCGAAGACGCTAAATTCCCCCCAGAAACCGGGAAATTCCCCCCGAAATTCCCCCCGAAAACGCTATGAAGTTGTACATCGCCGAAAGCCATAAAGAGAAAGGTTATTTTATCACCGCACAGAAGGATGGGAAGAATGGCTCGGTGCAAATGTACCGGGGCATATTCGCCATCTATGATGAACAGTCCGGACGATGGCATTCCAAAACGCAAGGGGGCTTTACCGCAAAACGGGACGCGAAAGGCTGGGCCGAAGAAATGTACGCGGATCTGACCGAGAAAGGCAAGACGGCGACGATCGCCTCAGTGAAAGGGCGAACGAACTTCGCTGCATTCGTAGAGAAGCATTACCGCGATTACCTGGAAAATGACCGACAACTAAAAGGTGCCAAACAAGAGTTTCAAAAGCTCGATGTGCTTGTGGAGTTTTTCGGCAACGACCGGATCGAAGACATCGATCTGCTCCGTGTTAAAGAATTTAAGAAATGGCTTTTGGAAAGACCGTATACGCGGAAAGAGGGCGGGCAAGAATACTTTCTTTCTAGAACGACCTCGCACCGTTACCTTGCTCGGCTGAAGCATCTGCTCCGTTACGCCGCGGACACCCTCGGGACCCGTGTACCGCCATTCCGGGACCTGATCAAGAAGTCCGACGAAAAACCGAAAGGCATTAAGTTTACGTTCGATGAATTTCAACGAATGCTTGCGGCTTGTGATCGCTTGTTCCCGCGCAAACGGGAAAACCGAAAACGCTGGCGTCTAGTTCTCCTTGCTGCGTACACCTTAGGTTGCCGCGTGGACGAACTCTTTCACATTAGGGGAACCCATATTAAGTATCTTGATCAAGAAAAACGGGTCGGGCTAATAGAGCTCACCATGCCCGACAGCCGTAACAAGATCCACACGAAGAAGATGCCAATAACAACTTGGCTATTTGATGAAATGGAAGCGGCAGCGCTTTTCAATAAGGCTCCCAACGAACGATTGTTCATGTGGACAAAGGCGTATCGGAAACCGTTCGACTCGATCAAGGAAGAAGCAAGAGTAAATCCTCAGGGAACGTTCCACACCCTGCGAGCAACCTCGGCGACCGATAAGGCTGCAAGCGGTCAACAACTCGAAACGATTCAACAAGAAGTAGGACACAAAAAAGGCTCAGGGGTGACGTCGAGGCACTACATTCATTTCGAAGATCGTCAGATAATTGAGGCCGCATCGTCATTCAACGAACGATTGGAGCGGATGCGCCGGTCGGACAATCGTCTCGACGCCAAACTAGATCACAACGTGATGAAGGACTAATAACTCGGGCGCACTAATCCAAGCTGTCGCTGGCGAGAGTCAGATCAAACCCAACTTTCCGACAGCGTCTCGGCCTGTTGCAGCACGAGTTCGATAGCGGCGTCCTGCTTGTCGGGCGGGTATTTATATTTTCGCAATATTTGCTTTACCATTATCCGCAGTCTGGCCCGAACAGTTTCTCGCACGGCCCAATCAACAGTGGTGCTTCGCTGAAGTTTCTCCGTAAGTTCGACGGCAATCTTTTTTAATGTTTCGTCGCCGAGTTCACGGACCGAGGCTTCATTCTCGGCGAGAGCGTCATAGAAAGCCGTCTCGTCTTGATTGAGTCCGAGATCTTCGCCGTGCTTCGAGACGGCAGCAAACTCCTTCGCCATTGCGACCAACTCTTCGATCACGTGAATCGTTTCGATCGCACGATTGTGATAGCGGTTCAGCGTCGAAGTAAGCATTTCGGAAAACTTCTTGCTCTGAACTACGTTCGTCTTAAGTTTCGCCTTGATCTCGTTCTTCAAAAGCCGTTCGAGCAGTTCGATTGCAAGATTCCGATGCGGCATCAACTTCACCTCCTCAAGAAACTCATTCGAAAGGATGCCGATGTTCGGGCGGTCGAGTCCCGCGTAAGAAAAGATGTCGAGAACTTCGTCCGAGGCAACCGCCCGGCTTAATATCTGCTGAATCAACAATTCACGCTGTTCATCTTTGTATCGACGGTCGCTTTCTCCGGGTTTCCCGATGAATGCGCGAACGGCCTGAAAGAAAGCTATCTCTTCGCGGTAGCCAATCGCTTCGTCCAAAGTGCAGCACAAAGCAAAAGCTCGTGTCAGAGCAGTTACTGAATCAAAGAATTTCCTCTTTCTTTCATCGCCGAGACCCAAAATATGATCAGCGGCTTCCGGCAAAAGCGTGATGGCTTCCGTCTCGAAATCCTGATAGTCCAATCCGTGAAACATCCCCCGGATGATCGTCATTTGCTCGTCAACTATCGGCAGAGCTTTTTCCGCTGCGTCACTGTAAAGATCGCCCTCGCCGTTCGATTCTGTGTATTGCCTGAGCGCATCTTTCAGTTGGTGAGCGATCCCGATGTAATCGACCACCAGCCCGCCCTTCTTGTCTTTAAGGACGCGGTTCACGCGAGCGATCGCCTGCATCAGGGAATGTCCGCGGATCGGTTTGTCGATATAAATAGTATTCAGGATCGGAGCATCGAAACCCGTAAGCCACATATCGCGTACGATGGCGACGCTGAAACCGTCCTTGGGGTCCTTAAACCTTTTCTCCAGGTCTTTCTTGACCTGTTTTGGATAAATATGCGGCTGGAGGCGGGCCTTATCGCTCGATGAGCCGGTCATTATTACTTTCAGAACGCCTTTTTTCGGATCCGGGTCGTGCCAATCGGGCCTGAGGGCGATTATTTCGTCATACAGCCTCACGCATATTTCCCGGCCCATGCAGACAAACATCGCCTTTCCTCGCCCTGCGGTAGTCTTTGACATTTCGGTTTGACGGGTTTCGAAATGGTCGACAAAATCCTTCGCGATCTTTTTCAGACGCTGTTCCGCCCCGACAACCTTTTCCAGAGCCGCCCAACGGCTGTGCGAGCGGGCCCGTTCGCTTTCTTCTTCGTCCTCGGTCAGTTCCTCGATCTGATCGTCAAGTTTCGGCTTTTCTTCTTCGGTAAGATTTAGCTTCGTGAATCTGTTCTCGTACAGGATGGCGACTGTGGCGCCGTCTTCCTGTGCCTGCTTCATATCGTAGATGTCGATATAGTCGCCAAAGACCGCTCGCGTATCTCTTTCCAACATTTCCACCGGGGTTCCGGTGAAGGCGATAAACGCGGCGTTGGGGAAAGCTTGTCTCAAATGATGTGCAAAGCCGTATTTGATCTTTCCCGACTTCTGATCGATCGAAGGGTTAAGCCCGTATTGCGTCCGGTGTGCTTCGTCGGCGATCACGACGATATTGTGACGGTCCGAGAGTTTCGGGTACTTCATCTCGTCGTCGAACAGGCTGAACTTTTGTATCGTCGTAAAGATAACGCCGCCGGAAGGCCGTCCCTTTAGCAGTTCTCTCAGTTCTTCTCTTGTATCGGCCTGTCTTGGGGTTTCCCGCATCAGTTCGCGGGCGCTTGAGAACGTGCCGAAAAGCTGGCCGTCCAGATCGTTGCGGTCGGTGACCACGATGATCGTCGGATTCTTCATCTCCGGGGCGGTGATAACTTTCCCGGCGTAAAAGGCCATCGAAATGCTTTTACCCGAACCTTGCGTGTGCCAGGCGACTCCGATCTTGCCTTCTTCCTGTTCGCCGGTTTCTTCCCGGGTCTTTGCAAAGGCTTTCCGCACAAGATGAAACTGGTGATAGGCGGCGATCTTCTTTATCGTCTCCTTATCTTCCTCGAATAGCACAAAGTCGCGGATGTATTCGAGCAGGAAATCGCGGCGGAAGAGGCCGCGGATGAGGGTTTCGGTTTCGTTGTTCTCGCCGAGCGGGTCTAGAGTTTCTCCGTCGATCGTCCGCCATTTTCCGAAACGTTCGTAGTCCGCCGTCAGGCTACCAACGCGGGCTTCGCGGAGATCGGCAATAACAAGAAGTTCGTTATAGATAAAAAGGTCGGCGATCTCTTCTTTATAGGTTTGAAGCTGCTTGTACGATTCGAAGATCGTGGTGTTAATGTCCGCCGGATTCTTCAGCTCGAACACCGCCAGCGGCAGGCCGTTTATAAAGATGATAATGTCGGGCCGCTTGGTGCTCTTCGGGCCTTTGATCGAAAACTGATTGACCGCAAGGAATTCGTTGCTGTCGATATTCTCGAAATCGATGATCCGAACAAAATCCGCCTTCGTTTCTCCGTCTTCCTGAAATGTAACCTTTACGCCATCCCGGAGCAGCCGGTGAAATTCGCGGTTATTCTGAATAAGAACAGGAAAATTCGGCCGCGTTATCTGCCCGGCCGCGTCTTCGATCGCAGCCGGAGGAATCTGCGGATTCAACTCCAAAAGCTTCGCCCGCAACCGCCCGACAAGAACAACCTCCCGATAATCTTTCCTCTCTGCCTTTTCACAATCCGGAGCAATCTCGTAACCGTTCTCGTAGATATAGCCAAGCTCGGAGAGAATCTTGAGAAGGTGGTTTTCGAATTGTTCCTCAGTTATCTTCATCGGTAGCAGCTAAGATTTCCTTTCGCTCAGCATCGTAATCGATTTTTGTAAGCTGCGAGGTCAGGTAGTCGTCATCCAGAAGCTTAATAAACCTTGTAACGGATGCCTTTGACTTCAGAACTATTCGGCTTTCGTCCTCGTTGAATTTGAAAAGTCCTTTTAGCTTATCGTGGCCTTTGATAAATGTCCTCACGGTTACGAAATCTAGATCAAGGACCGGAGAATCTCTTCTCATTCGCATTATTCGTCTCGACATCGATGGGTCTGATAGGAATTTGTCGATGCTACCCGTATCGGCTACGAAATTAAGATCTCCAATCAACCGGATCGTCTCTGTCGCAATGCCTTTGATTACTTCGTGAAAACCGAAGTATTTTTCGAGGGTTGCCAAATTCAAAACTAGAACGTCGTCGCCGGTCTGTAGAAAGTCAAAGCCAGAGCTAATTTCGACTACATCTTTCTGCAGTTCCTCGAGGTGAGAGTCCGTCGGAACCAAGCGGGTGACGCGACTTAGAACAGTTCGGCGTCTAAGGATATTGATTGGGCTTTGTTTTTTATAAATGGCTAGTTTTTTCGTTTCGTTCCCAAGAACAAAAACGATTGCGAAGATATCCTTCAGCTTGTCTCTTCCAAAATCAAATTCTTCTGTCGGAGGATTGGTTAATACCTCCGATAGAACGCCCAAGCCTGTCACTTTTTCATCGAGGTCGTAGTAGTACACGGCGTTTGTCTTTTCATCAACTTTCGAGATGTCGGCGATAAACACGTCTTGGTTTGAGTGCAATTTCTCGTCAATCGAGGTTTTGAACTGCTCAAACAAAGAATCCCTAGCCTCGTCGGCAATTCCAACTTTCTTCACTGTATTAGCGACTTCGCCCTCTTTCTTGAGAACAAAATACATCGTCAAGCTAGCTACTGTTTCGCCGTCAAAGAGGAATGCAATCTTTGAATTAAGTTCTTCGTGGGTCATTTTCGTTTCTTCATCGCAAAATCAACTTTGTAGCTGATTCGCCGAGGGTAAATGTAATCACCTTCCTTTAGCTCGTCGCGGGTGATGACTGTATGTTCTTTCGTCGTTTCCGTCGAAACTCTATAGATCTTGTAACCAAGAATTGCCAGTGAGGGATTCTGATAGAAAACATTCGTGTTTATAAATATCCATCCGATCACAACCAGGGTTACTAATAGCATGACCGCTCCACGCGGTTTCGAAGGATCAAACGCAATTAGCGGAATTAAATACGTTGCGAGGAACGATAAATTCTCGAATCTCAAGTCTTGAAGGCTTACAACCTTACGTGGCAGATCGCTACCGCCCATTGCGTATTTGTAATTGAACCGCGACCAGAAAACGGCCGCTAAAACCATGAGCAAGAGAAGAACGATGGGAGCAATATTCTTGGATGCAAGCCCAGAAAGACTAAGGAGCCCGCACCCGCCCATTGAACAAAAGACTGGATACGGAAATGTGACTGTGTTGAAAAACAACAGAAAGAACAGTACACCGAGCGAGATGACGTAGAACTCTACCTTCGGGGTAAGTTCTTTTAGCTTTGCTCTGAGGTTCGCCATACTCGATAAGCCTCCCATCTCTAGACAGTTCGAATTCTTCCGGAAATCAGGCGCGGCAATAATGAATTGCGGATTTCCGCAAGATTCTCACTCTCAATTTCATTGGTAACGATTTTCTCGAAGATTGGTATTGCGAAGGTCTCAAACCTTTCCCTAACCGAGTTCATTGGAACAGCAATTTCAACCTCTCGGAAACTGGATTTGCTTATCTCTTGAAAGGTAGACCCATTGGCTCTGCTTTTGACGCTTTCCATGTTCTCCTTGAGCCAAAAGAGCATGTAAAGATTTGAAACATCTTTTCCTTGTATGGCTATGAAGCCCTGATTTATCGAGACGGGAACTTGTGATATTGCCAAGTATCCGATTGGAGCGCGTGACGATAAGAGCAAAGTCCCTTGCGGTAAGACGCCTGAGCTAATCTGCCGGACCCCTTCATCGGTAATTTTCCGTTCGGTCTTGAGCAGAACCGGAAATCGTAGGTTGGATAAATCCTTAGGCGTCGCCCAAAAGTTTTCTCCGTCCCAAAAAGTTGAATTCTTTGTACTCGGGGTTGTTCCGCCCTTCGCTTCCAAAACATCCCCCAACTTTCCTACACGCCAGCCTTTAGGGATGCCGTTTTCGAAGTCGGAGGGAAAGAGTTTGGCTATTTCGGGGGAGGCGGAGGTTGAGGGGCGGTTTTCTCTGTTGGCGTGGACGGGTTCAAAGTCCACAAACCAAGCCTTAAACAAAGCCCGGGCAATCGCCTCCAAAGTCGCATTCATATGCCGGTTAACCTCGATCTTGTCGTCAAATGATTTCAAAACCCGCCCAATAGCTTTTTGAGTTTCTATGGGAGGTAGAAGCATCTTCAGTCGACCAAGCATTTCATTATTCAAGCTTGCTCTGGTCGATAGAGACGACATTGCAGTCACATCCTGGCGAAATTTATTACTACGGAAAAAGTAACCTGCATACTCGGGCACGATTTGATCTGACCTCTTCGGCCTGAGACGTTTTGTAAATCCATTGAAGGTCGCGCGATCATAGTCCTTTAGTGCAACACAACTCATTCCTAGATCTTCCTGTGTCTCGCTAGTGCGAGTCAGAAAAACGTCACCGCGCCTAACTGAGCAAGTCTTTTGCTCTCTTTCCGTTGAGTTAACCAGTTGCCCCAGTTGATCGGGAACAAAATAGTTGTAGAAAACATCCTTAAAAGACAGAAAGCCGAAACCCGACCCGAAATCGGCCTTTGGCTTCGACAGGCCGGAGCCAAAATCGAACAATTCGCTAAGCGGTATTTCTTCCCAGCTATGCTGCATATCCGATCGTTCCAAGATTCTTCTTGATTTCCTGTTCCAACTCCGCGCTCTTTTCGAATTGCTCCGCAAGTTCCGCAGTCAGACGCACCATCTTCTCTGCAAAAACTTCGTCATCATCTTCTCCGGCTTCCGAGCCAACGTATCTTCCTGGCGTCAGGATGAAATCATGCGAACGAATCTCATCAAGATTCACGGACTTACAGAAACCCGGAATATCTTCGTAACTTCCTTTTGCATCGGCATCACCTGCCCATGAGTGATAGGTCTCCGCAATCTGGACGACGTCCGAGAACCCAAAGACTCGGTTCACGCGGGTTTCCATGCTGCCAAGATTTCGGGCGTCGATAAATAAGAATTCACCTTTTCGCTTTACCTTGTTCTTATTGAGGAACCAGAGGCACGCGGGGATCTGGGTGTTGATGAAAAGCTGGCCGGGAAGGGCGACCATGCATTCGACGGCGTCGCGTTCGATCATTTCCTTGCGGATTGTTCCTTCGCTGTTTTGAGAGGACGACATAGAACCGTTTGCAAGCACCACCCCGGCCCGGCCGTTTGGGGCGAGGTGGTAATAGATGTGTTGAAGCCACGCGTAGTTTGCATTTCCGGCGGGCGGCGTTCCGAAATGCCAACGGGGATCGCCTTCGAGCCGGGCGTTCCACCAATCGGAAACATTGAATGGCGGATTGGCCATTATGTAATTGGCGCGAAGGTCGGGGTGTTGATTGCGTAAAAAAGTGTCCGCCGGTTCCTTGCCGAGATTGAAATCCATCCCGCGAATGGCGAGGTTCATAGCGACCAGCCGCCACGTCGTCGGGTTCGATTCCTGTCCGTAAATAGAGATATCTCCAAATCGCCCGCCGTGCGATTCCATAAACTTTTCCGACTGGACGAACATCCCGCCCGATCCGCAGCACGGGTCATAAACCTTTCCTTCATGCGGTGCGAGAACCTCGACAAGGACTCTCACGACGGACGCTGGCGTGTAGAACTGCCCGCCCTTTTTCCCTTCGGCATTGGCGAACTGGCCGAGGAAATATTCGTAAACCTCGCCGAGCACGTCTTTGGCTTTGTGCCCGTTGCCGTTGAATCCGATCTTCGAGATCAGGTCGACAAGCTCGCCTAGCTTGCCCGGCTCAAGCTCGGTCCGCGCAAAGCGTTTGTCGAGCAGGCCTTTCAACTGCGGATTCTCGCTTTCGATCTCCACCAGTGCATCGTCGATGTATCGCCCCAGCATCGCCTGCTTCGCCCGCTCGCGAATCCATTCCCAACGCGATTTCTCCGGGACCCAGAACACATTCGCCTCGGTGTAATAATCCCGCTCCTCAAGATCGCGTGCCCGGTCGACCTCGTCCTCGATGAAATAGTCGTCCTCGGCGTCCGCAAAGCGTTTCGCAAGCGTCGCACGGTGTTCGCCGAACGAGTCCGAGACATATTTCAGAAAGATCAGGCCAAGCACGATGTGCTTATACTCCGCCGCGTCCATATTCGAACGCAGTTTGTCAGCCGCAGCCCAGAGGGTTTTCTTGATCTCGTTGTCCATAGGGATCGGGAGTTAAGTGATTTGTTCGAGGATTTTAGCACGACAAAGGTTTTTGCCGAACATACTCAGAACGCTTAACCTCATTCTTCTTCTTTTTTTCATCATGACTACAGCAAGGCTGATGGAGTCTATTTGGTCATCGTGCGGCCCCTGCAGGAAGCGGACTACCTCGTCAAAAAACATGTCGGCCCAGCGTCCTTGCAAGAACTTTGGGGCCGTGGAGCCTTCATATCCTGTCAATAAAGTCAGAGCAATCGACGAATGAACTATAGAAAGCCGAAGAGAGCTGAGAATGTGACCACCAATCGCTATTTTAAGAGGCTATTTTGTTGACGCCGTTTAGTAACGGTCCCATTCACTCAAGACACGCGAGGCGGAACCGCTATACCTTAAGCTCAGCAAATCGAAAAGGTCGAGTGCCCGCTCTTTTGTCCCGGACGGCACTAATGGGCTGATGTATACGCCAAGTACAAAACGAATAAAGTACTCCCCATCGCGGTATCCTTCCGTGATGGGATTCTGTTCGACCGACTTCGCGATCAGACTGATTGCCCAATCAGAATCGTTCATCCCAATTCTCCATAAGAATTCCCCGAATTCTCGCTCCTCGTCCAACGGTATCCCCGCGTCAACAAAGAGTGAGATCAGATCTTTTATTTCGGAAATATCGTTATCAGTCCACCGCGTGAAAATCCGAGCGATCTGTTCGATAACAGGCTGTTCCTTGTCGCCCAGCATTTGGCTCAAATTTCTGACGCATGTAGCCCTCAACGATCCTGTCTTTAGGTTGGTAACATAGACTTCGGCAGCTCCGCTGCGAACATCCTTACTCGGATGGGTACGAGCTAGGACGGCAAGTTTTTCAGCGGCGTTTGAAAGGATCGCGTGCGCGGCTATTTGATCGTAAAGCGGTGCGAGACATGCAAGGTTACCCGCACGATGCTGTACAGATTCGTGTCTGCTTTCCATGGTGACCACAATGAATCGAGACAAACGATCGAAATGAAAAGGTGTGGCCCAATAGATGAACTCTAATGCGAAATGTGTCTCGAGCAACTCGGCGCTTTTGCCGATCATCGCCTCGAAAAGATCTACGCAGTCGTCCTTTTTCTCGCTGTAGAAGGATAGTAGATGTTGGATAACCCCCGATCGCAGCGCGTCCGACCCCGTGCTTGCAAGTTCGACCAAGTGGGACCATTTTCGTTCCCGATCCCCGCGCGCATCGAGGATCACCATGACCGCCTGAAACACCGCTCCCCGCGTCGAGTTCAGCAACGAAATGAAGGCACTATCGTTCAGAGGGCTAAAGGATCGGCCGCTAACATTCGGTCTGGTCCGCCAGCCTTCCTCGTCTTCCGATGCAGGACCATGGAGCCGGCGTTCCAAAGCTTCAAGAATATCGTCGGGCACATCACTGCTCCGCTCTCTGAGAGCGGACGCGGACACATTTGCCAGTCGGTCATCGTCGATCGCATCGAATCTCCGGAGGACGTCAAAAAGCTCGTCATCGTGCGATTCCGACTTTGCGAGTCCCGTGATGAATGCGGCCAGATACGGCGAGTCAACATCGTCCGGCAGACTGCATGCGAGCCGGTAAAACCTATCGGGATCGGCCGTCACTTCGCGAACTAAAACCGCAGATAGCTGTTCAGCGCCACCCTTGAGAAACTCCGTGTGCGAAACGCCTTTTGAGTATTTTCGGAAAGCGCTCAGCCAAGAGCCGTCCGACATCTTATCGATCGACTCTTGTGTTATCGGAGAGCCGACAAATCCACTCATCGAAGCGAGGGGCCGCTCGGAGATGGTCATGCCGGGGAACTTTCGCCAGAGTTCTGCTCGATAAGCCGATCCGGCTGGCGTCAACTTATCCGCCTGGAAGCTGTCCAGCAAAAAGAGTTGATTTCGGAAACGGAATCGAAGGTGCTGCAAGTTGCCGATCTTACCTTTCAAGAGCGAAAAGATCGCCGCCTCGAGTTCATTAGCATCCGATTCTTCGAGAAACGGCGTGATCACCTTTACCAGCTGCCTCGACTCGAACACTTCGCTGCTGCCTAAAACGAGCCTTCGACGGTCGCCCGCTAAGAACTGCTTAGCTTCGTGGTGATACATCTCACCCAGTTCGGTAAACGCACGGGCAAGAAGACGCTGGGATGTCTCGAACGGAAGGTCGGCAAACTTCTTCGCGATCTCAAGAAACTTGTCGCGGTCGTTTCGCCCCAGTGCGACCAACGCGAGTTGGAAAGCTTCAAGTATCTGGGTCTGAACCACGAAGGTCCCGTAATCCAGCCCGGACGATAAGGGATCGCTGAGATAAATCTCAAAATCTTCCGAGATCCCCGCGTCTCGAAGAACACCCTCCAACCATGGGACTAATTCATTCAAAAAAGCGCAAGGTTCCTTTTCGGCCACCGCCTTGAGAACTTCGCCTATCCCGCTCCCATTAAGGTGCTCAAGGTCGGAGCGAAACATCCACGTGATCGGCTTCGGGTTCCGCTTCTTCGCGGCGTCAAGTTCCCTATCGAGGGCCTTCCTTATCAGGCGGGCGGCCTCTTTAGGCTGTGATCCAGCGATCGGCTGCATCCGGTAAAATTCCCTCCGGTGTTTGTCCTCCGATCGACCAAGCAACTCTCCGTAAAGCGCGATCGCTGTCGCCGTCCATTCCTTAACGTTCCAAAACAGATTGTCGATACGCTTCAACCATAGTGGCCCTCGATCCAGAAAAGGCTTTACGATCTCACTTACGACGCCTTGTTCTCTTCCAAATATCGAACCAAGCATCGGAAAGGCCCAACCATCGATTTCTTCGTCTGTACCTGCATTCAATGTTTTGACCACATCGTCTTTCAAATAGCTGAACCAGCCGACATTCCCCTGCATGTACCAACGAAGACGCGTGCCGTCTACTTTTACCTTCATCACATTTTTGGCAACCGCCCATTCGTCGGCAGTGGGTGAAGGTACGGAGCCAAACCAACGCATAACATGGTCGCGAATATGGAACCGAATATCGCCGTCAGAAAGGATTTGCAGTAGATCTTTTAGATATCTGTGCGGATCGGCGGAGCGAGAATAGTTGAGTACCTGCAGGATCTGCGACCGAACAAAAAGCCCCTGGTCCCCGGCTTTAACATTTTCGAAGAGAGATTTCTCGCTTTCGACGAATCCCTTGGCGTAGCAGTAATCGAAGAATGTCTGATGCAGGAGAAGCCATCGATCTTTATTTGCGATGATAACCCCTTGACTAGCAAGCCAGCTCACAGCGTTTTCCAGGTCCGCCTCGTTCTGCCGACGGAGCCACATTCGACTGACGGACACTTCCTGCTTCGCGTCCATCCTCTCGACGATCAGTTCCAAGACTCGCCCTCTGACTGCTGGTTGGGGCGCTTCTGGTGACGGTTTGGTTACTACGAACTCCCAAAGTGCCGCATAAAGTTCCTGCAGACTGTTGAGTCCTCTCAGCCGCAACAAGAGTTCAGCTTCATCGGATCCTCGTGCCTCGGCCGCGAGTCGAGAAAAAAGATCAAGATGAAGAGGGGTGCGAAGAAGTGCTTGCAGCGATGGCTGAAGCGTCCCGAATTCCAAACCAAATTCTTTCAACACGTCACCGATCTCCTCGTCGCTGAGAGGGCTGATTGTGAACTCCTTCGAAATTTCGAGCCGCGAAAGTTTCGGGTCGTTCTTAAAATCGAATGTGCGACAGGCGATGACGATCCGTACGTTCGGTAGCAAACGAGCCCGAGCAATCAGCTTAAGCACGACATCCAGGGCATTCAGATCGTGGGCCAGCGAGAGAGAAAGAGCATCGATCTGATCCACAAGCAAAACAGCGGGTTCGTCACTAGCCAGATGCATTAAAACGCGTTCGACGTTCTCGGGCAGAGCGAGTCGATTCTGAAGATCTTCTAGATTAGCAATCCCCGACAGCAAGTCCCCCTTAAGCGTCAGTACGGGAACGCCCTTTGACTCCAAAGCCTCGAGCACGTCCCGTGCGATGACCGTTTTCCCCGCCCCGGCACTGTCCAAAAGAGCCGCAATCTGCTCCTTGGCTGGCCCCGACACGATCCAGTCGACGATTTCATTCGTGATCTGCCTCTCAACATGCACGCCCGTGCTGCCGAACGTGTACTTGTAATTCTTAAGTTCCGCACCAGATCTAAAAGCGATGTCTCTCAGTTCGTCGATTGTTAATTGCTTTGTGAGCAGAATCCCATCGCCTTCTAGCTCGGAGAGGAGACCGGCAGCGTTGAATGATCCTCGGATCCGGGCTTCTTCGCCTGCCCGGTCTCTAAACCTGGCAAACAGTTCCTCTTGGGATCGATTGCTTGTCGGAATCCGGAGCTTGATACTTTCTTTCACCAGTTGCGGAGGCCGAATATCGATACTTATGTGCCTGAATAATTCGAGCAGGTATTTCCTCTCGTCGTCCGAAGCCACATGAGCGACCTTCTTTCTTCCCTTTTTCTTCTTTTCCTTGTCAGACGCTTGTGGTTCTGA
Source organism: Acidobacteriota bacterium (assembly GCA_041940165.1). Classification (GTDB taxonomy): domain Bacteria; phylum Acidobacteriota; class Blastocatellia; order Pyrinomonadales; family Pyrinomonadaceae; genus OLB17. The sequence goes on along the minus strand of JBGTSR010000002.1, from coordinate 296,693 downwards.
AGCAGACAAGTCAGTTTCTTCCGCGGGCGCTTTCCTTGATGAATCGCTTGCGAACAAAATCGTTTCGATTCGCCCCAAAATATTCGTCTGCTTATCGGTCAACCTTCGGTGAAATTCGGCGATATCAACCGCCCCAATAGCTCGATTACAAATGTCTTCTAGGAGATGATATTCGTCTCGGCTTGAGCCAAACGTTATACACAGTCGGTCGGTATCTTTCTGAAAGGAGGATCCGTCGAACTGTTTACGAAGATCCTTCCACAGATCTTCCCACGCGGCTTCGTTTTGTTGAATGTTCTCCTTCGCCTGGAGGTATAACTTGTGACCATCGTCGTAGGTCACGACTGTATCGTCCACACTCTCGGGGGCCTCGACTCGCACCGCTACGACTTTGCGCTTTCTCGGAATGTCGCTTGGGTCGACAAGGTCGCCCATATACAGCGCTGTTATCGAGTTTTGATAGTGGATACCAGACTGGGTTGTGGGACCGCCTCTTTCCATAAACTCTCTCTTTCTGAAAGGTAATTCTTAATTGTACCTTTTGTGAATGTGGAATCCATCCCGGAAACGAGCCATGTGGGCGGTATTGCGGAGAAGCTCAACGGTGCCGAATAAGGCCTCGTATGATTGAGATTAATAGTGAGGTTATGGATTCGTCACGCGTCATAACAAAACCTCAGACTCTGGGGCATGCCTGACGGACAGTGCGGCGCTAGAATTAGACAAGTGCAGCCCTTAACCGCAAATTCCCGAAGGCAAGCAGTTGCTAGCTTGAAAGGCTATTCCTACCAGATTTGGCAATCTCTTTTCCGATGGTTCGATCTAGCGCCGAAAGAAGAGCTTTTCTTGGAGGGAGCAGAAGATATCGACCTGCTCGGCCCCGGTACAGCCGAAACGGTCCAAGTAAAAGATCTGTCCGCACCGATTACGCTACGGTCGCCAAGCATAGTTGCGGCGATAAACAATTTCTGGCAGCACAAGGTGTCGAACACCGCGACGGCGGTTTTCTTCCGCCTGTTGACGACCGCCTCGCGAGCTGTTGAGCAGGAAAGGCCGTTTGGGTCGGAAAGAGGATTGGACGTTTGGGACCGAGTCAAATCGCCGGGGGTTCAGATCGAGAGTCTCCGCGAATACCTGGTATCACTCCCTAACCTCTCCCATCCCGTTAAGGAATTTCTCAAGTCGGCTTCAGCGGAGGATCTCAGACGGGACTTAATCTGCCGTATTGAATGGGACACCGGTAACGAAAACCAGGAATTCCTTGAGGAGATCGTCAGTCGGAAGGCAATAGATTTTGGCGAACGGGTATTCAATTTGTCGCCAGCGGAATCTCGTAAGGCGGTACCGCACTTGCTTTCTCATGTTTGGCGAACGGTACTCCATCCGAGTGAGAGAGTGCTTAGAAGAAGTGATCTTTCAGAGGCTTTCGAGAAAGCGACGATGGAACTTGTCCCAAAGCTAGAACTTGAGCGGCTCAGGGCAGAGAAAGCCCTTCTAACGACTTATGTTCGTTCTCCAATTGGAGGGAGCGACGCTAGAGATCTTGTCCCGATGGACGCCGCAGTAATTGAAGAATTCTCCTCCCCGTCGATGGGTAACTTTGTAATTCGTGAGGCCCTTGTTAGGTCGGCGATTGAGCAAGTGAATTCGTCTGGCGTGCTTGTGCTTTCTGGGATGACCGGAATGGGCAAATCGATCTTGGCAAGTCAGATAATCTCGCAGCTTGCCGGGAATTGGGCGAACGTTAATTTTAGAGGACTAATACCCGACGCGGTCTCAAGTCGTTTGGATCTTCTCGCGCGAAAATTAGAATCCAGTCCATATCATGCAGACTTTTTGTTTGACGACTTGAATTTCGACCAACGTATCGACCTGTATGAAAAGAAGGTCGAGAAGCTACTGTATCTGTTCAGATTGCGACGCGCGCGCGTCATTTTTACATCGCAGAATCGGATGCCGGCATCGATCATTCGGAATTGCTCTCTTCGTCCCGAATCTATAGTCCAGATGCCTTCATTGGTTCCGGACGAGATAGAGGTTCTGTGCAAGCTCCACGGAGCTGACACGAAAACGGCGAAGCTGTGGAAAATTCCGATCGCAGCACAGACCGGTGGGCATCCGGTTCTGGTTCATGCTCGAGTTCGCGGCATGCAGTTTCGTAATTGGTCAGCCCCTCACGTTACAGAACTATTCACATCGCACGATGTTGATGAAGTTCGTCAAGAATTTCGAAAAACCCTAACGGACACGCTTTCGCAGGACTCACGGAATCTACTGTATCGTCTAAGTGTTTTTTTTAATCGTTTTAATCGGCGCCAGGTTCTCGACCTTGCTGGTGGTGAACCTTCTATATTTTTGGCAGGTGAGGTTTTTGATCGACTGATCGGACCGTGGATAGAGCCGGATGGGCGCGATCACTATCGGCTTTCTCCCCTGCTCAGCGATGCGGCTGCAAAAGTATTTTCGGAGGCTGAGTTCAAAAAACTCCATGCGAATGCCGCATCCTCATATTTAAAGGAAGAAAAGATCACTCCGCAGGACGCGAATTCGATCCTGATGCACGGTATCCGGGGCGAAAATCCTTTCCCAATGATGATCTTGCTGCCCAAGCTGCTCGCTGTTGACGAAGAGTACAAAGATTCGGTTTACGAATTATTGAGCTGGTTTCCGCTTGTGAATGTGGAAAACGGTCAGACTTTCTTTAAGGGGTTCATGCTGGCTAATTCGTACATACGCCAGCTGCAGTTTGCTATCCAGTCCCATCTTCACCCGGAAAAGGTCCAGCCGATCATCGAGCGGTGGGAAGACGAGTTGAATGCACCCGAGGGGCCGCTCGACATTGCAGGGACGTCGCTCTCTCACAAGTTCACATTTCTGATGGATATTCTGATCCATACAAAAGCTGAGATAGAACCAGAGAAAATCGCTAAATATGTTACGGAGATGAACGTTATCCTTCGGCGTGAGGAAAAGATGGCGCCCGACTTTCCCGAGTACGATAGTGAGTTTTGGGGTTCGTTCCACGGGCTCGATGATATTGCGATATTTCTCGGTGCCAGCGTCGCTCGATTCCCGGAAGGCGGTGACATAGTTCGATTTCTTGTTGCTCTGCATCAGACCGACAATGCGGTTACAGGGGAGATCTGGCACGCTTTTGATGCCGACATTCACCTAACGACACTTGCGGTGGACAGGCTATGGCTAAATGAGACAAAGCAAGAATCTCCTGACTGGCAAACATGTATCGAAAACCTCGATCTGCTTAGCCAAATTGGGATCGGCAAAAGCGTACCGTCTATTACCGCGGCGGCGCTCAGAGCGAAGGCGATCATATACGAAGAATACCTTAAGGATCAGCACGGAGCTCTAGACATGCTCAGTCAGGCTGAAAGCCAGGTAGGCTTATCTCATCCGCTAATAGACGAGTACCGAGCACGAATCTTGATATTTCGGGAAAGGTTTGACGAGGCGCTGGACCTCCTTGATAGGGTTATCAATCGCTCCGATGGAGCACCGGCGGGGCGATACGTCGTATTCCGCGATGCGGAAATGTGTTCAGCTAACCTTGGGAGATGGAGTGATGCGGCCGCTTATGCCGCGAAAGGTATGGGCGCGGCACTTCAATTCGAGGGCGCCAGCGCCGATGGAAGCATTTGTGAGGAGACACTTGCTTTCGCCATGACATTTCAAGCGGACCGAGCTTACTGTTTGTGGAAGGCGGGAATCCATGAATCTGCGATCAAGGAATTCCGTAGCATATTGGAGCAGTTCGAGAGTCTTTCCTCATTTGAAGAAGATCTTCGAGCTCAGATGCTTTATCGCCGGGTGGGCTACGCGATCGGTTGGCTTGCTAAAGGAGAAAAGATCTCGAAGGACTTCGCTTTTGAACCACCCATCGGTTGGTTTTCCGACTTCGCAATCCATAACGACGTAAAAAGTCTCGCGAGGCTGCCAATAGAAAAATACTGGATCCTACTTGCCGACCTGGAGATTGGTCACGCGTTAGGAAGTTGCATATTGGACGATCTCTTCGACAAAGAAATCCCGCCTGACAGAATTCCCATCCTATGGCTGCTGAAGATGAAGGCCGAAGTAATGAACCCTGACCCTTCGCGACTCCCAGAAGCGTTCTTCAGGCTCGCTAGGGGGGGCGGGCATGATGTGTTGGGAGCCGAAGAAAATGCATCTGAGCTTTTGATCGGGCTGATGCTCCCCTACCTCATCGGTGTAACGGCGGATACCGTGAGTTTGCCTGATGTGACTTCCTGGAGAGAGGATCTTCAAAATAAGGGTTTTCTAACAGCGTCGGTTAACGAGTGGCTTTATAACGTTACTGATGTCTTCTCGATGGACGTGCTCCAGCGTTCAAGATGTTTGAGAGATCCAGAACAGCCGTCACATCGCCGCCTTCTGGCAGCCTTGGTCGTCACCTTGTCGTCGGATGTTGATCCCGAGACGCAGCTATATGCCCAGATCATATTAGTGACAAGCGGATCGCTTCGTGTCTGGAAAGACATGATTGGTGAGATCATCGAACAGCACGCCGTACGTGTCTGGGAGAATATCGGTCGTAATCATCGATTCAGATTGATATCTCCCGCATCGACCGCACCTGAAATCCTCGCCGCCTGTTCAGACACTTCGCGCAGCGGATTCGGAAAAGCAGCGAAGGTCGTGCTTACGGCGATCCCTTCCGTACGACTTAGGATCGACGAAGTCCTCCAGAATGATTTATGGGTTTTATCGCGAAATGGAGACGCGTAATCAGAGTTCAATTTCGCCTGAAGGATGGGGCAATCGGGTTGATGACACCATTGGCTTTTCCGTAAACACTTCATTCCGGCTTGTCGGATTCAATATTACAGTTAACGGTAATCACCTAAAAGGAAGAATGGGGCCCAAAAATAGGGTTCGTGAAATCCCGATAACTTGTCGTGAATCATCTCGATTGCAGCTGCTTGAAGCGCTGAAGAGGTCGACGATCCCTTCATAAATACTTGGTAGAAAATCAAGCTAAATTTCTGTGTGGATCGATCACTTGCCTCCCACTGGGAGGAGATCACTGACGAACTCCCCGAGCCCAATAGAGCCCAAGGAATGCTCACAACGCCTTCGCCGTTGAATACTTTGCTGGTATCACACGAAGCTAGAAAAGCTAGGCTGTTTGGTTTGAGTCGGATCGAAAGGAGATCGGCTACTGTCAACCGGCCGGATTCGGACGCATTTTGCTGAAACGCGAGGAATGAGGAAAGCGGGTTGTCACTATCGAGCTGGGCATGCATCGAGAAGTGCAAGATGTCGGAACTCTCGGCCCGTTTCATGAAGTCGGCCTTTGTAGCTCGTAGTCGCGGTGCTATACCGAATAGTCTTCCGATGCTGGATGCCTCGGCGTTGACGTACGCTAGTTTCTGATTGTTGAAGGTCTCGTTGGCAAATATTTCGATTGTTCTTCTGCGTGGAGGTGGGGCCGATAAATGCTGCTTTAGTAAATGAACGGAAGGAGAATAGGAAATCGTATTGGTTTCAATAAGGTACTTTTGTCCGTCCGGGCTCAAAGCATGAAAGGGTATTCGCCATAGTAACTTGTCAGGGATGATAACAAGTTGGCGTGACCTCAACTCCAAAGGCTTTAGCAATTGATCGAAAAGCTTTTTCCCGTCGCTCTTGAAGAATATACGATCCTTTATCTTGGCCTGCGTTTCGGAAGCGAGTCTCGAGATTTGCTCATCGGTAACCGTAAGCTGTACAACCCGCAATGGTTTCGCTGATTCAACAACATATGCAAGAAGTTGTCCCGACGACGTGATTTGATATGAAACTACCGCTGTTTCAGCAGGCAGTTTAAGACCTTGTATCGAGAAATCAAGAGTTCGCTGCTTTTCAATTTGCCTGTCGCTAATGATGCTTTTTTCCAGGCGGATCAGCGTCTCGACATTTTCTTTTCCTTCGATGTAATTCTTAGAAGCGGTGAGAAGCCGATCCCGAACTGTGCCGGAAAGATCGGGGCGCTGTTTCAGAGTTGATCCTTCAATTCTGTCTCTTAGTAAACTGGCCTTCAACTGTTCAGAGTATTCAAACGCCTTCTCGGGATTCTCCTCAAGCTCGATTTCAGAGAGTAACCGGTAGATCGAGTGATGGACTTCCATCGTGGCGATAGAAAGATTAGTTGAGGTTGTGCTTCGGAACGGCTCGAACAACGCAAGTGCTTTCTTGGTGTACTCCCGCGCGGAACTCACATCACCAAGACGCCAGGAACCGAATGCAAGTTTGTAATAAATTCCCGGTAGGTCATCTTGGAAACTGCTCTCTTCCGTCATTTTGCGGAGCGACTCCGCGTGCCGTAAAAGCTCCTTCCAATTGTGATCTCGTTTGGCAAGGGTGCTTTTCCAATAGGGAAGGACAAATTCAGACGTCGTGTTTTCGCTGCCTAAACTGGAGAAATATTGATCAGAAAGCTGTTTGTTTCCTTTGTAATCCGCGACCAGCGCATTTCCAAGAAGGGTTTCGTAAGAGAACTGCTTCGCAGAATCTATCGACTCCAATTGTCTGAGATACTGTTCTGCGGCTTCAACGTTCTTCTCGAAAAGAGATCTAAGAAGGAGGGCGGAAAGAAATTGGCCGGCGTGATAGTTGACCTTGGCTCGAGTGGAGAGACTAAGGCCCCTTAGGTACATAGCCTTGGCCCTTTGCAGTTGACCAGTGAGATCAAGTAGTCCCGCCAGCTCAAGATGGGCAATTCTGTTTCTGTGTTCAAATTCTCCCCGCGACGACTTTTCTACCAACTTCTCGGCATAGTTCAAGGCATTGGCATAATAAAACTTGGCTTGCCAAGCCAAGCTCAGAAATCGAAGAGTCTCGTAATAAATTGCCGTGTGCCCATTTGACGAAGATTCCTTCTCCGCTTGTTCGAGCCAAACGATCGCCGCAAAATCTTGTCCCGCCGCGTACAACGTGCGACCTACTTCTAGCTGAAAACTCGCCCGCGTTTCTGGATCATTGGGCGCACCTGCGAGCCCTTGGCGCAATACTTCGTAGGTTGCCTGATAATTGCGTTTGGCTCGAAGGACGGAGGCCTTACAGAACAGAAGGGAAGCAGATGTTTCGGGAGACTGTGATCTTAACTTCGGGTCGTTTGCCAACGAGTCTACCAATTGTGTTGCGTCGTCATATCTCCCATGTTGGATAAATGTCCTGCATGTAGGAATAGCTACTTTGGAAGCGTCTACTATACGTCCAACCTTTGATAGCCTCGTGATTTCTCCTGGACCGAGGGAACTAACCTGGTCAAAGTAGCCTTTCAAATAAAGTGTAGATATTCTCTGTTGTTCGTTTTGGCTTAGAGATGCAACCGACATGAGAACTAGAGTGAGAACGATCGAAATTGACCGGTTCACTCTAGCCCACACGTTCGGATAACTCTGCATAAATCTCCTAATTCGGCGTTGGCCGGCAGTCACCGCCGCCTTCACCTTCAGTATTCGGTCGGCATTGGGTACATTGTCTCAACGGGCACTGGTCGTCACTGCCAACCAATGAAGCAACGGCACTCATCGCGTAGGCCAATAGACTCGTAGGAAGCGCCGTCAATACGCCTCCAGTAGCGAAGATATTGCCCGCAAAAGTTGCGGTCAGCACCATTGCCAAGAAAAAGGCTTTGAATCGTTTCATTTCATTTCCTCCTTAGGTAAGTTTTAAGAAATTCATACATGGCCGCCGTGACGAAGCGCCCTCCGACGCCATGTCCCGCCTCATTGGCATATACGAACCAAACATCGGTACCCGCCTCTCGCAGTTGAGATTTGAGGCCGAGAACATCCCCTTCAGGGACTCTTGAGTCGAGCTTTCCCCTCGTTAAAAACAAAGGAGTTCCTTTCCAACGCGAAGCGTTATTCAACGGAGAAAGCTCATCAAGCTTTTTCATAAGTGATTCGTCTTTGGGATCGCCATACTCGTTGATTGCGAACTCGTCGATCCAACTCTGACCGAGATAATTTCGTATTGAAACCAGCGGATACTCAGCTATGACTCCTCGCAGACGCGAGGATTCCCGTAGCCCGGTCGCCAAAGCAATAAATCCACCGTAACTTTCGCCGCGCACAAATACGTTTTCTGGATCCAGATCGGGCTGCTTTGCGATCCAGTCCAGGAGCGCACTTATGTCTTGAACGGCGCCCTCTCTTTTGCTGCCATTATCCGCATCCATAAATTCGTTACCGAAGCCCCTAGAACCTCGGATATTCGTATGAATAACGGACATGCCCAGAAACGTCGCAAAACGGAGGTCGACAGGATTAAAGGTCGGTCGGTCGATAACTTGCGGTCCGCCGTGAATAAAAACGAGTACCGGACTCTTCTCAACGATTTTGGCGGGTTTAACGATGTATCCCGAAATCCCCTTGTTGTCGAAGGACTTCCAGCGAATGGTTTCCGGCGACCTCACAGTATCCGTGAGAGCTTGTGGAAGTTGAGGTTTTGTCCACAGAATCGTCTTCTTGGATTTGATATCAAATGAACGGACGAGGGCCGGCATACCTATGTTCTCAATCGTAAAGATGACTTCGCTATTGGATAGCCAACGGGTATTCCAAACTACGTACGAACCGCTTAAAAAATTCGAAACTTTCGCGACTATACGATTGTTTTTAATTTTTCCGATCCATAAGCTGTCAATTCCGTCGGTTGCCTCCTGTACCAAAAAAAGCTTCCCGTCTGGAGACGGCTTAATGTCGCTTAAATGACCACGGATATTTTCTAGGCCGATCTGAGTTTTGTTACCACTGCGTATGTCAATGGAAAGTAGGCAAAGATTTCCCCCACATTCACTTGAGTTCTCGTTCAAGATCAGGGCTCTACCAGCCACGAAGAACGCTTTGGTCGAGTTCCCGAGATCCGACAAGGTAGTTAGTTTTTTATCGGTGAGCGAGTAATTGAAAATGTGTTGATTGGTAGACGATTTCCAATACTTAAGTAGGACGTTGCCGCGATCAACGTCGAGAACATTCCATAACCCTTTCAGATCTATCGAGAAGCAATCACTTGCCTTGAGGTCGGTTTGGCAGAGCCTGGTTGTTTTGGTCTCGTAGTCATTGAGTGTGAAGAAGATGCTCTTTCCGTCGCGATTCCAGACAAAGGAATCGACTGAATCATCTTTCCCAAAAAAGGTTGACAGCTTCTTAGGTTCCGATTTTCCGTCCCAAAGGAAGAGCGTGAAATTATCGGCATCGTCTTTATCGTTGTTAAATGCTACTAGAGATGAAGTCGGGCTCACCCTAAGCGTACTTGGCACCCGCCCGTCGATTAGTAACTCGGGTTTTCCCTGTGGCACATCAAGGGAATAAATCGCAGTCCTTGCATCCGTCACGAACAGCCGACGAGATGTCCGGTCAACGTCCCAGATCAAATTACTTTTTATCGCAGAAGGTTCAAAAAAGAGATGCTTCACATCATCATTCTTGATTCGCGGTACACCTTCGGTCTTAAAGGAAGCTGGTACGGGGAAGTCTTCGGACTGCTGCGCGTCGGCCGTGATGAGCAAACTGAAGATGATGCCTGTGGTCGCCAGGATATTGTTTAGTTTGTCTTTCATTCCCGTCATTTCGCTCCGACACACCGAATGGCAAATGTGCCGCGCTGTTTTTCCGTGGTCCCCTTTTTTTGCTGACTATTCAGAACGCCGCCCGGCTTGAGAGTTTGCGGTGGTCCAACGATCTTGTTGCCATTGCTTAGAGTGATTATTAATTTCCACCGATAGGTTCTCTCTGGTTCAAGTTCCACAGTAGAACGGTATTGAGTCTGGGAATCCGATTCGAAATGATCGATCAGATTCTCGTCGAGGTCTGATATGTATATGTTGTAAGATGCCGCACCTTTCACCGGATTCCACTTCAGAAATATCTCTTTTCCATTGGTGTTCGACTCGAGGCTGACCGTAGCTCCACCGGAGCAAGGATTTTCATCTCCGCGAGTTTCTGCGGTTTGAATTGCGGGAGCTCTGCCTACCGGTTTTCGGCCCGGACTTTGACTGATCCGTTTTGGTGCTCGTCGTCGTTCCGAATATTCTTCTTTATCCTCAGTTCCATGCGAGATCGGTTGCAGCGGTTCGACGAACGGCGGTTCGATGACGGATCGTGATTCGGGTGGAACGGATTCTAACTGAACTGCAGTCGTCTCGTTTTTCGCTATGATCGGCTCAGAATCCATCCATCCGTCCTGGACTCTGACCAAGTAGAGTCCCGCCAATAGCAAGATTGCGAATCCGGCAAAGACTGCTGCTCTTGCAACTGACAAACGTGGAAGCCGGACGTTAGGAAAAAGCCTTGATGGGAGTTTTACCTTGCCGTTGTTTACGACTTCGCTATCGAGGACGCAGTTACGGAACTCCTGCGTCGTGACCGAAGGCAGCTTTGCCCGACACTCCTTGCAGATCAGAAGATGACGACCTATCTCGATCGATCTCGAAGAAAGAGATTCCTCCCGAAACATCGCGACCTCAGCAGCTGATAAGTGATTTTGATTCATTTATTCATCAACTCCTTTAGTCTCGTGCGGGCATCGAATCTCGCCTTTTTGATCGCCCTGCATGACGCTTCTTGGTCGAGGACATTCTTATGCGGTCTCGCGATCGCTGCGATCTCGTTATCCGAGAGAGGCATTCTTCCCGCTATCTCCGGCCATTCTTCTTCTGTGATTTCTAGTGAAGCGACAACTGCTGACTCACCGATTCCGAACTGCAAGAAATAGATCAGGAGTTCTAGTGAACTAAGTAGCAGTGCCCGTCGCTGATACAGACTTAGTCTGCAAATCTCTTGCCAAACTTCGCGAACAAGGGAAAACATTTCCGAGTCCGCGTTGCCTGCCGGCGCACGGTCCTGTATCAGGCCGGCCTCATCGATCGGCACTTCTGCGGCCCGCTTCGAGCTGGCGCTATAACGGTTGACCTCGTTGTGGGCGGTCTTTGCGGTGAAGGAACTCCACTCCGCCGCGGTCATCTCATCGCTTCTCTGTTGGAATTTTTCGCTCCACTTCCAGAGGCGCAAGGCGGCTTCCTGGGCTACGTCGGGGGCATCGGCTTCGGGAAGGGCGTATCGGCGGCCGTATATGACACGCCATATCAGAGCGAGGGCCGATACGAACGAAACTTCGTCCCGTCGAGGATTGCTCGGCCTCGACTCGTCGCTGATCGGTAAAGATCCGTGATCTTTTTTGATCGATCTCTCCATCTGCTCAAGAGTCTGAAATGCCCTCTCATGAACAAAGCGAGGGATCTCATTTATCCAAACGGCTTGTACTACGGTTGCAGGAATGCGGGTGAGTGACACTCAGTCATTCCTTAATTTTAGCGAAGAATCTTGGTTCAAAAGGTAACCACTCCGCTTCCCAAGGGTTCTTAGTATTGAAGACACAACATCGGACGGTTTGTCGAGCTTCTCCGTGCGGGAAAAGAATGCATTCAACTTCTAGAAACTTTGTTTAAATTTTGCAATCGAAGCAGCAGAACGTCAAATGAAAAAAATGTTTCCAACATTGCCGGAAACCTCGAAGAGTTCGCCAGCCTGGATTTTCTCAACCTATGCCCCCTTGGTGAAACTGGTACAGGCAAGACGCATACCGGGAAGCTGATCCATGACCTCAGCCCGCGATCGGGACGTCCAATGGTATCGGTGAATTGCGCCGAACTGTCGCCTTCTCTCATTGAGTCGGAACTGTTCGGGCATGAGAAGGGGGCGTTCACGGGGGCAGCGTGTTCAAAAGAAGGCAAGTTAAAAGCGGAGCAGGCGGTACTCTGTTTCTCGATGAGGTCGGTGAGCTCGAGACGACGCTCCAGGCAAAACTGCTAAAGGTCGTTGAAGAAAAATGCGTTACAAGGGTTGGGGGGATCGGCCGCGACCGGTGGACGTGCGTGTCGTCTACGCGACCCACAGGGATCTCAGTGTCTTTCGCGAGGACATACCGTATCGCGTGACCTCTCACTTGATCGAGGGCGGCGTGTTTGTGGTGCATTTCTGCGTATGCTGGTGCAAAAATAAACCATTATTGGTGCAAAAGCGGACCATCCTAAATAGGACATATCAACGATTTAAGACGGAATCAGGACCTTTTAATGTCCTATTTAGCGTTAATTAGGACATTAAACTGTCCAAAGGGCAGCGAACTCGTACATCGTTTACCGAAGATTTTCTAACGTGCCGAGCTATCTTGATCGTCAGAATAATACCCCTCAAGTTCCACGCCCTACCCTAAACGACAGTCACCCTACCAGCCATAACTACCACATCGAACGGATCATTCCGATTTTCTGCCGAAAGGCATTTGCCGGGAAGCACTGCACCGGCTAGAACCCTGACGATTAAGCGAATGAACCACGTATTTTCTAACGACTTCGAGCAACTCGATGCTAAGAAAATAGGATGCCTCGTGTTGCTCCACGATCGGCGCGGGTGTTATTTTTGCAAGCAAATATGAACCCAACAATTAACGAACTGGTCGTGTACACTCCGGCGGAAGATTTTGCGATCTCAAAGCGTTTTTACGCCGCACTTGGTTTTGAGTTGACCGAGGGGTGGGGCGGAACGATGGATTGCCGACTTGGTGGGGCGGTATTTCGTTTGCAGAATTACTATGTCAAAGACTGGGCCGAGAATTTCATGATGAAATTCGATGTTGACGATGTTCAGGCGTGGCAAGAGCACGCGAAGAGAGTTATTGACGACGGCAGTTTTTCAAATGCCCGTTATGACGAACTGGAAACAATCGGCGATACAAAGATCTGTCATGTCTAGGATCCATGCGGAGTTTTGTTGATCTTTGTTCAATGAGGATGACCTATGGAAAAGACCTCGTCCAGCGAACGACTCGTTCCTTCACTCCTTGTCTGCGACATGGGCCAGACCTTGGCATTCTATCGCAAGCTCGGCTTCGAGGTAACAGGCTGTGACGGACCGGAAACGAGCTCGACGTGGGCGGAGATTTCGCGGGGACGGATCACCTTTCAGTTTTATTCCGAACCTCCGCACGGAACACCCGCGGCTCCAGTTTGCAGCGGTACGTTCTATGTTATCACCAACGGCGTAGACGCTCTCGCGTTAGAATTTCGTGACAAGGTCGAATTCGCGTGGGGGCCCGAAACGATGGACTACGGCATGAAAGAATTTGCCGTTCGAGACCCAAACGGCTATTTGATCGCTTTTTCAGAACCCGCGTCACGATAAAGTTGCTCAACTCGACGTACTGTTCGATTTATTTCGCCGAGACAGCACGAACCGGAAGGATTGCGGATCTCACAAGCACAGAGGTTTTCTTTTATGAACTGGGTTACTTGAGCCGGAATAGTTGTTTCGCCTTTCAATACTATTTCCTGCCGCACATTTCCCTCGGTAAATCCGAAACAGTAGCAAAGCGGTCGGTTGTCTCCCGCGGTTTTCGTCGTAACCAAATCGCGAAGATCGTCGGTCGTGAACACATTTCCGTCCACAGAATAATAGACAACATCGCAGTCAGCCGATCCGCAGAATCTATGTTCTGCGTCACCGACTGACGAGAGTTTTTCGCTTATCACGTGGTGAGCCACAGTTTGTTTGGCCACAACTCGCCCAGGCTCGCCGCATGCTTGACATGCCGTCAACAGGGATCCATTAGCCTTTACAGCCCCACTACCGCAACAATCCATATTTTCACATCAACTCGTAACCGGTTGCCAAAATTGCTTCTTTGATCTTCTCGACCGTTACCTCCGCCGAATCGTAAACAACTGTTACGTTGTGATCTTTGTAGTTTGCATCTGCTGATATGACCCCCTTCAACTTTCGAAGCGGAACTTCGATGTGCGTCTCACATGCATCGCACGTCATACCCCGAATTTGCAATACAACAGTTTTCTTCGCTGCCGATTCTTCTGGAACGGCGATCGGAGCAGATTCCACCGCTGGAGAGGTTGGACTTGTGATGGCCGCTGCGATGTAACCCAAGTATGACGGCGAGAAAGCAAACGCGACGATGACGATAGCTCCGACCCAAAGAAATATCTTGTTGATACGGCTAACAGGCTTTGTCGCACAAGCCTCGCCCTCGGCACATTCCTCGCGTCGAAAATAGACTCGATAAAATCCATACGCCAAGGCTGCGAATGCGACCGCGATCATCGGATAGCGCACAGATTCAAAGATCGCCGCTGTGCCAAAAGCACCAAGCCCGAATATCACTGCGATCAACGGCAAAACGCAGCACAGGCTTGATACAAAAGCCGCAAACATTGCACCACCGACGAAAACATTAGATTTTTCCATACAAAACCACCTCGCTTACTTCCTCGATATTTCAATTGTCGTGAGAACCGGACACGACGCCGCTTTTCCGTGTGCGTCCAATTCGTTTTCACACGCAACAAGATGTCGATTTAGAAAGCCCTTAAAACTCTTCATCTGCCGCATTTTATCTTCGAGTTCAGTTAACTTAACCCGTATAAGGTCGCGCACATTTTTACATTGATTCTCGCCGCCCCCCGAAATAAAGAGTTGCTTTATCTCATCCAGGGTAAAACCCATTTCCTGTGCTTGTTTAATGAACCTGATGCGATCAGCCATCCCGACTGAAAACACTCTGTAGCCGCCATTTGTCCGTGCCGCAGTCGGAAGCAATTTCAACTTCTCGTAATATCGAACCGTATCGACGCTGACATCCGCCAACGCCGCTATCTCTCCGATCTGTAATGATCCATTCTGGGCCACAAACCAATCTTACACCCTAGAGCCAACACCAGTGTCAAGGGGGAGGTCGGCCTGAGGGTATTGAAGAACTATTTAGATTTGTTTTTATTTTTAGAGGCCAGACCTCACTTCAAGTGCTGGATTCGTCAAAAGGTTAACTTGGCGGGATTTTGCCTTTGGTTTCTCAGCGGTTAACTCACTTACCGGACGCGAAGCCCTCTCGAGTTGCATTTCACTTTTACAGGTACCGGCTTTCGGCCCGAAAGACGCTGCCGCGATTCTAAAGGTCCTTCCGTCCATATCATCACTCGATAAACAAAAGAAATAAATTGCGGCTGATAGAGTGTGCCTCAGAGAAGGATTCGAGGGGCATTACTCAACGTGATCCTCGAAAGATTAAAACAATAGGAGAATCAAGAAAATGTCAGCAAATATTTCGATCATCGGCAACCTCGGCAAGACCCCGGAAACAAAGATCACGGACAACGGCACCCTCGTTGCGAGTTTTTCAATGGCCTCGAACTCGTTCCGAAACGGCGCGGAGGGACGCGTTGAGAAGACCGATTGGTTCCGCGTCACCGCCTTTGGCAAACAGGCTGAGACGCTCGCACGTTATGTACGAAAGGGCAGCCGTCTCTACGTCCAGGGCCGCCTGACCTTTAACCCGTGGGTGGATCAGAACAAATCCCCGCAAGCCGGAGCGGAGATCGTTCTTCAGGAGTTCCAGTTCCTTTCCGGACGGCGTGATGAGGACGGAGACGGAGCCGCAATGCAGCCGGCCCAGACAGCAACGACCGAGATCCAGCAGGCCGCTGCCTATTGATCCATAGGCAGACCATAGTCAGATCAGATCTAACTGCCATTTTGAGGAGAAAGCACTCTCCTCAGGTGGCAGTTATTTTGCGTTGGGAGTGGTTATGCGATACCGAGTCATGCAGATGGAATGGATCACCAGATCGTTCGTTAGAGAGCACCGGGATCATATTTTCCTCTTTGGCGATAACCTCGCCCGGCGCGGCTTTGGCGGCCAAGCTGCCCAGATGCGAAACGAACCGAATGCTGTAGGGATACCGACCAAGAAACTCCCGAGCAATGCCGAAGAGGCATTCTTTACCGATGCAGAGTTTGAACAAAACAAGGCGGCCATCGATCGTTCGTTCGAGCATCTTTCCCGGATGAGTTCAGCCGTCGAGCAGATAATTGTAGTGCCCAGCGACGGCCTCGGAACCGGCCGGGCTCAACTCGACAAGAGGGCACCGCAGACCTTTGCCTATCTTCAAAAGCGTTTGGCCGAACTCGCATGCGGGGACTAACGGTCTTTTGCGTATCTCTCATTTTGTTCGAGCCTCCAGCGGAAAAGGGATTTTCGAACCTGAAGCCTGGTGATCTTTAACTCAGGTGCTTGGGAGGGGCTTCCTTGAATAACACCTCTCACGATCCGCATAGGTCCGTCTTAGGAGATATCAAGATGACAGGTCAAAAGAGTTCCGTGGTTCACTGCAAGAAAGATAGATTCGACGTTTACATTGGACGACCCTCGAAATGGGGCAACCCCTTCACACATTTGTCTGACCGAAAGACTAGAGCCTCGTATATTGTCCGGTCAAGAGAAGAGGCGATCGAACGCTACGAGGACTATCTATTCTCGAGCGGATTGGCAGCAGATATCGAAGAACTTCGAGGAAAGGTCCTCGGGTGCTGGTGCAGTCCTAAAGCGTGTCACGGCGACGTCCTAGCCAGACTATTAAACGCACCCGAAAAACCCCGGGATCGTTAGACGCTTGGGTCGCCCCCGGATCAATGCAGTCTTCTTCCACTCAAACTAGCTCATCAATCAACTAGCAAGGGATTTTCGAACCTGAATGAAAGTGATTTTATTCAGGGTTTTGAACTCGCGGCCCTCAAATACAACGTGAGTTCTCCGGCCAAGATGCCGGATCTAAAGAGGAAGTTATGGCAGAAAGAATCAACATCGAACAGCTTAGAAAGCATGCTCCCAACAACCCGATCCTTGCGTTCTCACCCGCCAATACCGGCTCACCGATGCAGGACTGGTGTGCACATCTAGCAGTGAATCCGCTTCGCCGAAGAGAGCTTGAGGAGTTCGCGATTCTCGGAGATGTGGTTGTCAGGATCGCAGACGAACTTGAGCCAGAAGCGTTGCATAGAGTGAGGATAATGTCACTCGAATACGCGATGAAGGTTCTTAACGACGAGACGGATGCGAAAGAGTTCGTTAGGTGCGTCAAAGCCATTGCCAGCCCCGATGCCGGTCAGTATGAGTTTGAGCAGATTGCGGCTTACTACTACGGGGAGATCAGACGTTGGGGAGTCAGCGAGGTCCTCATGGAGATGGGCCTGCTCGGCATGCAATTGGAGGCTGTAACGGCAACGGTTTCTGACCGAGAAATCCACTTCGAAGAATCAACTTCGATCGACCAAAAGCTCAGTGTTGCCGATCAGAGGCGAGTGAAGGAAGTCGCGAAAAACCGCAAACCTCTTCCACCGAAATGCCCTAACTTTGACGACGAAATGCAGGCGGTACTGAGACGCGTCGGCCGCCAGAAGGTCAGCCGAATGATATTCGATGACTTTGCTGATTTCTACCTAGACGGCGGCGATAAATCCATCGAAGAACTTGATCGTGACTTCACTACTTTCGAGCAACTCGAGCAGTTTGATGAGAACGGATTGATCGGTATAACGATGAGCTCGTCTCAGCGTTCCGTGGTCGTCTTTGATCTCGATTGTGAGATAGATGCGGACTGTCTTCCATGCGAATCGCGGGAGCTCTACGCACAGATCCCGAAGCTTTTTGTTGGTCATTCACTTGGCGGCAGTGCTGTCCAGGAAGGACGGAGAATGATCAACTGTGCAGGTTGGTCGATGCCGTCCAGACATCCATTCTCTGATCAGGAGTTCGAAGAATGGATGGCACTTTCCCTGGATCGTATATACGACCGGAAGGTTATCCGTTCGACTCGCCGTATCTACTCTTTCGGAAAAAGTAACGACATCGAGATCCTTGTCGATCAGGAGATCAATCCCGACTTCGAAGAGATGCAGTACGCGGCTTCTGTTCTGCGTCTTCTTTGGCAGAAACAATACTCCGACTTCCACTTGCGAAGCCTCCGTCATGACACGTATCAGGAGACCTATCTCGCGATCCGCGGGACTTTGGATACCGCCGAGTTGGCCGACTTAAAGAAGAAGGCATATGCCGATTTCAAGGATCAAAAGAAGCTAACCCTGAAGGAGTTCACCGCCCTTAACACCGTTGCAAAATCGCAGGAGGTTCGGCTAAAGGATCAGTTCTCGAACGAAGCAAGGCAGTGGTTACGAAAGGTCGAGAATGCCTCGCAGGGACAGATCCGATTCCTTAAGTTTGCTCTCTACAACGAACCCGAGGTTAAGGCCTTTAAGCGTCAAGAAAAACAGAAACTCTGGGATGCGGTCAGGGCAAGAGAAACCGAGTTGAAGAACGTGAGTGTTCGGACCAACCGGCTCATCCAGACAAGCCTCTTTACTCATCCATCCGTTCAACGAAATCACGTACAGGTTATCCCTTCGGCCTAAAAGTTGAAGACAGGTATCTGACCAAAGGAGCGGCGGCCAGTATGTGAAGCGGAACACCTCAAGGTTCTCGCTAACTGGACGGCTGCCGTTCCGGTCGGAGAAAAAGTAAACCAAAAAAGGAGCAAGAATAATCCATGTCAGCAAATATCTCGATACTCGGAAATACGGGCCGCGAAGTGAGCCTTCGATACACAGAAACAGGAACCCCGGTCGCGAGTTTTCCGATCGCCTCAAACTCATTCAAGAATAGTCCGGAAGGGCGAGTACAGGTCACGCACTGGTTCAACGTCGTCGCGTTCGGAAAGACGGCTGAGACGATCGCCGAGCATGTTAAAAAGGGTACCCATCTTCTTATCCACGGAAGGCTTTCCTTTAGTCCGTGGAGCACAGATAAGGGCGAGCCTCGGTCAGGCGCGGAGGTCTCACTATTCTCATTCGAGTTCGTTGGATCAAGCCGCTCCGACAATCCGGAAGGATCGAACTCCAATGGCGACAACTCAGTGCCGGAAGTCCCGGAACACACCGGCCCGGCAAATGCGGAACCAGCTGTCGAAGAACCGTTCGTAGATCAGTTCTGAGAGGTTCTTGAGCACCAAGGGCGCGGCAATAATGCTCGCCCTTTTTCTTTGCCGTAAAAATAAGAGGTGGACAATGAGTGTTCTCAGATTGATTGACAGAAAAAGCGAATTTGGAAGTGCGGACGACTATACCCCTCTTGTGAGGATCTATGTGGACGGATCGTGTTCAAGAAACGGTGCGATAGATTCATCAGCAGGCTGCGGCGCAGTAATGCTGGATCAGAACCGCCTGGAGATCAAATTGGTCGCCAAATACGTCGGGCAAGTCACCAATCAGCAGGCCGAGATACTTGCTTGTGTGATGGCTCTGGCGCAGCTTCGTCGCCCTTGTCGAGTTGAGATCGTCTCTGATTCAAAGTATGTGATAGATACCATGATGGGACGGAATCGGATGAGAACAAATCGTCCTTTCTGGACCCGTCTGGTTGAGGAATGCTACGGCCATCACATCACATGGCGGTGGGTAAAAGGCCATTCCGGTGTGCCATTTCAGGAGGTTGCCGACCGCTTAGCTCGTGCTTCGTCAACGGTATGCAGCGATCTTTCGGTAGATGATCTGGAACAGTTATCGGGCCATCTCGTGGAATGTTCGGGACATTTTGATATTCGTGAGTTCGAGATGGAACTTGAGAAGGTCATCTCCAGATACAGTACACATCAGTCGTTCATTCCGGCATCGAAATTCGACGGTCTCGGAACATTACCTTCAGCATTTTCAGCCTAGTCTCAACCATTTAATTCTTAACTTTAAGCCAGCTTTTGAATGCCGGATCGCGTTCGAAAAGGTGGTTTAGCGCGTACTCGATCACATCGTCATTGGTAATTTCGCTGTCCATGCCGGCTGACGCGAACTCCAAATATTGCTTCAGCCTTTTATCGGTCGCTTCGAGTATCTTTGTACTCATTTTTACGTAGATGAGGCGGTTGATCTGCAGCAGCGGTCTTTGGGAATTCTGTTTTGTAGAGGGGGTGATATCACTCTGATGGTTCATTAAATGTTGGTCTCCTTCGGGTCAGTAAATTAACTGTCATATCGGTGAAGATCAATCGGTGTGCCGAAGGGGAAAGCGATGTTGCTTATGGCAAAAGGCTGCGAATAAATGAACCGCTCTTGGCGTAAAAAAGAGGCAGATAGCGGGCCTTAATCAAAAACAAAAATTACAGCTGCAGGTGTATGACAGGATAGGCCAAAAAATACCCTTTGTAATTCGCATAAACCATGGTCATCGTATGGTTTACGCGTTGTCACCAAAATTACAAACCGCAGTTTCCGCACAATACGCATTAAAGGCACGTGTTTTGCTAATTCTTTCTCGGCCGCAAAAATTACAAAACCATAATTTGGTGACAAAACGGTGCCCCGGAAACATCAGTAATGAGAAAGCGAGAAAGAGAAAGAATCATTAAAAATATCGATGTCGAAATTGAGCCGAAGCAGGGCCGACCGATAAGCGTCAGGCCTTACGATGAGGACCACAAAAAGCTCGAAGAGATCTCAGCCGAAACTGGAGAAAATAAGGCAGCCATAGTCCGCAGAATGATCCATTTCGCATTGAACGAGAGACGGCAACACTTTGCTACCGGCCGCTGTCAGGAAAAGCTTGATTGGCTAGTGCGGACGGGCCGTCAAAACGAGAGTGTCAATCTCTCCGTAACGGAGAACCTTATTGCGGTCGGCGACCGCGTTGAACGAGTGGAAACCGAGTTAGAAAACCTGTCGGATCTACTCCAAATAGTCACGTCTCTTACGACAGAGATTTACTCGATGTCCAGCATGTCGATCTCATCCCTCAATCTCGTCTTCACAAAACTCGTTGAATATACGTCCCCGGAACCAAGCGACCGGAAGCTGGGCGTCATCATCGCTTCGACCGCAATGGCCGACCTGATTGACCACGCCGTCACGGATCTAAAGAAGTGTCTCTTGTTTCATGAACACGTCACCAACGACGAATCCCTCTCAAAGAGCTACCTCGGGACCAAGATCCAGATTCTGAAGCAGCGGATCGAATCGTTACCGCAAACAGCTCAAAACACAGACGCCTCATGAGAGTTATAGCAAGCGTTCAGTCTAAGCGGGGCAGTTCGCGCGGACTCATTCACTATCTCGCTCATAGCAAGATCGATCCAGATAGAGAGTCGGTAAGTGGCCGAGAACTTTTTAATGCATTTACGGAACATCTGACAGTCCGAAGTGCAAATAATTTCCTGAAGCCAGATAGTGGCAAAGGTCGTCCTTCAAACGACGATCTCCATCATCTGGTACTTTCATTTCGGCAAGCCGATTTTCTGCAAATTGGATCGACCGACGAGGAACGCAAACGACGATTAAAGATCGTCACAAGGCACGCCATCGGGAAGTTAGAAGATAGGCTCCAAAGCGAGCGGCTTGCCTGGGCGGGGGCGGTCCATCTCAACACGTCAAACCCACACGTACACGTCGCAATTCAAAAGCAATATTTGACCCGAGATCTTCAGAGCAAATCGTTAAACAAGATCCCCCGGGAGGCACTTCCACATTTCAAGCTTATCGGGGGAGAAAAGCAAATAGTCAATGGCATTCTAATTGAATCTGCCAAGGTGAAGTTGCTGGAGTTAGTCGAAGAAGGAAGTCGATCACGCGAGCAATCCAAAAGCAAACGCAAGGATCATAATCCGAGGACTCACGAAGGCGACAAGGTACACATAATAGATGCGAAAGACGCGTACGATGATGAACGACAAATTCTCCGGCGAGGCATCCTGGCTGAATACCAGCTAAGGTTTAGGGAGGAACGAATCGCGTTCCTAATCGAGCATCGTGACCGCCTAAAGTTTCCGGTAACCGATCCCGTTCAACGAAAGCGACATAGAGTCTCGCTGGTGGAACTACAACACCCTTCAAATAGTTTCGACGACTCTCAAAAAACGGCCGGCCAGCAGCGTCAAATAAAAGCGATCGCGCATAACATACTTGCCAAAGAAGAATCCGATTTCTTCAACCTCAAAGAAGAGTCAGCCGATACCAGAAAGAACGCTAACAAGATCCGGAAACATTACAAGAAGAGTGGCATAGAACTACCAACCCCAGCCTTTCAAAAAGGAGAGCTTGATGACCTTCAGAAACAATGTCTCGCAGGCTCGCATGTTCGGGAATACTTGTTCCTCGAACAGATCAGAAGTGAACTTGAGATCAGTAAAGAGATCGCCCCGAGAAACCGAGATGATCTTGAGCGTTTGGCGGGCCAGAAAATCTTGTCGGAAATGAGACAGCGGCTTCATCAGAAGCAGATATCAGACTTCAAAGACAACCGCTATTACCGAAAAGTGCCGGTCGGAAAAGAGCGATTGTCCCTCGCGATGATGGATCGTCAATTCGATCAGAAGGCCAGTTCTGCAAGGTCTCTTCTTCGGCCTCTTCGTTTGGCAATCGACTCGATTGCAGGGTCGTTCAAAAAATCTGCATCAAAGACTGACGACGTTCATCTCCGAGATGCGATCGAAAAGGAACTGAATGAGCAGTCATCGCATTTACAGAAACAACTGCGCAACGACCAAAAGAAAACGGGAGCTCTGGACCGAGTTCTTGAGCGAAATGCAGACCGCAGAGATGTGAATCCGAAATTCTCTGCGGAGGATCTGATCGAATTTGAAGCACTGGCCAGGAAACTCAAACTGACTCAAGAATATGCGTCGGTCTGGGGATTTCAAAAGGGTTCGATCGTCGAAGTTCAGAGAGGCCAAGTCGGAACCCATACTGGCAACAGTGAAAATCGTTTAGTTGCTGGACGCGTGATGGCCAGGGAAGTGATTTGTAACATCGGCTTGAACAAAGCAAAAGATGACCTTTCGTACTTTCGTAAATCGAAGCGATTCCATAAATTTGCGCTAGAGGACAAAAGGAACGGATCGACAAATTATCTTAGCCTTAACGATGTGGACCTTCCACGAAGAACTTCCGTCTTGGATCATGCGTTGAATCTACTGCTGGAGAGCAAGGATCACAGAATTTTAAGGAGCGATATCGAGGCCCGAGTGAAAGAACATGAAGTGAGCCTTAAGGCTGACGTCGCTGCTTCTAAGGGCCTTTCCATAGCCGCCGCTGTTGAAGCGGCAGAGTTCAAGCAACATTCTTTTTGGGGAAACGCCGCTGCCCCGGATTTCCAACCGATCTTTACCAGAAGCGAAATTGCTGAGATCGAGAAACGAATAGAAAACACTTCTGACAGCAAAGAATCCAGAAAGCTAAGCTCGATACTAGAAGACTCAGCCAAGAAACACTCCGAAACTTTCGACGAGCTTCTGAATAGAGTCTTCACGCCCGAATTAGAATTACAAACGGTTGCCCATCACTCCTCCGGAGCACCTGGAAAGAGGTCACCATCCGACGAGCGAGAAAGATCGAATAGTCAAAAAATCGGAATCGGATTGGAACGGTAGAAAGTCCCTCTTTGATTCGGCCTCAAGGCATAGATCCAAGGCACGTAATTTGCCCCTTGCTAAGTTCGGCTAGATAGCTAACCGGCACCGAAAGCAGGCGAATTATGGAATACGATTTGAGCAATAAGGTGATTGCTCGCTTAAACGAGAGCGAATCATCACTACCACGAAGGAGTCTTGACCTCGGGAACATAATCACTCCGGAACTGGGGCTTCTCTCGCCCAATCGGAACGAAATAGCACCGCGTGGGAAATCGCGCGAAGCTGCCCTAATTGCCTATTCCGAACGACTTCGGAACAGTTACAAACAAAACGACTTTGGGTTAAAGGACGGAATGGTAATGCTTGGCGAAGCGTTCCGGAATGGACAATCGATTTCTATCACGTGCTTTTGTCGTGCCGGGCAGACGTGTCACGCGGACGTTGTTAAACTTGCAATCGAGAAAGTCGCAAAGGCGATTGATGCCAGGGAATTAGATCGTGCCTCCCGACACTCACCTGCCCGAGAACCAAGCTTTCGCCCCTCCAATCCAAGAACCGAGCGAGCGATCAACGAGATACTTTCGTTCAGCAAATCGGATCTTCTTCTTTCCAGACTCGACGACACCAATGGCCTTAACCAAAGTGAGCACGCTTCATATCTAAACGGCCAAAA
The DNA here is from genome assembly GCA_041940165.1 of Acidobacteriota bacterium. Classification (GTDB taxonomy): domain Bacteria; phylum Acidobacteriota; class Blastocatellia; order Pyrinomonadales; family Pyrinomonadaceae; genus OLB17. Next base: position 272,763 of record JBGTSR010000002.1, on the reverse strand, counting down.
TCAGGTGCTCAGGGACCTTTACGAACGGGGCGGAACGGTCAAAGACGGAATTCTAATAATTCCAAAGGAAATCCAGGAACTAAAGTCTCCTCTAAGAATTACGACTCAAGAATACGGCGTTAAGCGGCTAGAACCTGTGATCGGTTTAGAACGATCTCGCGATGTCGTTCCGCAGATTCTTGAATACGGCAAAGCTATTGCCGGAGGCGGAGCCGACCGGGAAACAGAGGCAAAGGTCTTTCGTTGGATCTACGATGCCCTAGATGGCAAGCAAGAGTTTTTAGAAGAATCCAAAGACGAATCCAGAACGGAGTCAATCGTTGAGCGATTTGAACGAACCTTGGACGACGTAGCAAGGCTGGCGGAAGAAATGAGCAGACTGGAGCCAAGCGATCATTCTATCGAGTACGAGGCATTTGACGAATCTTACATCCAGACCAATGCTCATTCACTGGGTGAAGCCTTTGAGGATATCGCGGATCATGAGAACGATCGCGGACCAGAACAAGATTTCGAGCATATCCGCTCAAGTGTTGGGTTTGAGAGGGTCGACCTTGAATCCACGCCCCTCAAGCTGCTAGCGGCCGAAATGTCTACCGAGGAGTTTCAGCATTGGGCTCAAGTGAGACTGCCTGCCCTCGATGATGCTCTGGAGAATGGGATCAATCCGTCAATAACCTTAAAGCTTCTCAAAGCCAGGGTCGAAAAAGGGATTCAGAAAGTAACGGAGGCAAAGGCGTTATCTCTCGAAGATCTTCGCTTCGCATCGGCATATCTTGAACACCAACTCAAGCAGCCTGAAACCAGACTGCGACACTTCAACGAGCGTTATCGAGACTACGCACAGATGTTGGACCGCTGCCAATCTCGTGAAGAAGTGATCGACGCATCGTCGAGGATACGAATTGAGAACGCCTCTGCCCGTACTCACGCAGAACAAAAGGGCCAGCATCACGACTCGAAAAGCCTATCTGCTCTCACTTCCAAAGAACTGCAAATGTTGTTTACCGAACCATCGCCCCGGCATTACACGTCTGAAATGATCGTGTCGAAACTCAACTACGCCGGCGATGGGGCATCCAGAAATGCGAAGACCGAAGCTCTGTTAAAGGGCGAAATAGAGCCTGGCCCAGAGGCTAGGAAATTGATCGATAGCCTCGAATCTCGAATGGGAAGAAAGTATATAGACGAGTCCTTGGCAGCGACAAGACACTTTCTCCAAAGTCTCAAGACGCCGAATGAGGAACTTCGATACAAGAATAGCTTCGATCACAGGGAACTCTACCGAAAGCTCGCTCCCTCGGAAAGGGATTTTGTTTTTCAGCGGGCGACCGAACAGAAGGATCGTTTGGTATCAACGACTCAAAACTTCTCCGATCAACACGGCTTGCGAACCGATATCACGATAGGACAACTACAAGACGCCATGAAAACAGAACTCTTGGCGTCGTCGCGGTCAAATTCCGATCCAGCACTATTCAAAGATCGTGCTTCTAGGATTCTTGATGAATATTTGGGTGATCGTAAGAGTGATCTAGTTAAGTCGAAGGCGGGACAATTGTGTCAAGAGCTGAGCGAAATTGTAGTTGGGCGAAATTTTAGTAAGTTACAGCACGAGCGAGCCAGTTCGAAAATAAACTCGTCACAGTATGGTGATCACAATGGCACCGGCCGCGAAACGTGGCTCGAAAGGTCCAGATGATAGGCAACAACGCTGCCGTTCAAAGCGACAGTCGAAGGCTTGCCAGGTGTTCGAATGGGCTAGCTCCGAACTGACCGGTTTCCGCGCAGAGGTATACGCTGACGTTATCCTAAGAAAGCTATTGCCCAAGTGGTAATGCATAGTTCATCGTCGATTCGTTCAGAAAGAATCCTGAGAAAATTGTGTACGTAGCCGACTTCAGGTCTTGACAGAACTTGAAACGCGGGTTCATCATTGACTTGCGAATGCTGAAGTGGGTCACATCGCTGCTGTTGTTCATCGCCCTTACCGGTCAGGTCTGGGCGGGTGTTTGCGCCTGCTTTGACGACCATAATGATTCGCACAGCTGCTGCAAGCCGGATAAGAGCGGAAAAGATTCGCTCTCGACTCCGCCCTGCTGCTCCGACGATTGTGAATCGATTGCAGGTTCGCAGATTCCGGGAAAGAGTACCGATCGGGTCTTGCAAGATTCGCAAGTCAAGCAGATCGCGCCCGAACCGCGTGTTTACTTCCGGTTTGAGGAGCCTATCATTCGGCCCCGTTCTGCCCCATCGTCCAATCTGCTCGGAAATAGGTTAAAGCTCGCCCGCCCGCCTGACGCGCTATATCTGCGCCACAATTCCTTTCTAATTTAGTTTTCACGTTTCGCGATGTCCGCTGTGCGCGCAATTTCTTGCGCCCACTCGCGCGTTTTCGCGCGCGCACACACACTTACGTAAAAGTAACGAACTTAAAAGAGGAGACAATTTAAACAATGAAAAAGACGCTATTAGTTTCACTTCTTCTGGCGGTTGCCGCTTTTGCCGCCGCTTGTGGAAGCACGGGCACGGCCGGCAACGGATCGGCCGCCACAGGTAAAGAGATCAAGAGCGGAGCCGCCGGCAACAACCTGACCGCGACACTCTCGACTACCGACGGAGTGCTCCGCAAGGGTAAGCAGACGGTCACCCTGAAATTCGCAGACCAATCGGGTAAACCGGTCGATGTCGGTGCAGCTTCGCTCAATTTTCATATGCCGGCAATGGGTACGATGGCCGTGATGAATAACGCCGCGACCCTGACAACGACCGGCACTCCGGGGATATATTCGGGCAGCGTCGACATCGAAATGTCGGGCGAATGGCAGGCCCAGATCTCTTATCAAGGTCCGGCCGGAAACGGAAAGGCAAATATTCCCGTAACGGCTCAATAGTAGAGATCCACCGGTTATGATCAACTGGCTCATCGATTGGTCGATCAGGAATCGCGTCATTGTGATCGCAATCTATATTGCGATCGCAGCGGCGGGCTATTGGGCCGTGCTTCGGACGCCGATCGACGCGATCCCCGACCTTTCGGATAACCAGGTGATCGTGTTTACGGACTGGGCGGGCCGCTCTCCGAAAGAGGTTGAGGACCAAATAACCTATCCGTTAGTCACAAACCTTCAAGGGCTGCCGGGTGTGCGAACCGTGAGGGCGAGTTCGGCATTCAGCTTCTCGATGGTCAACGTGATATTTGAGGATGATGTCGAACTCTATTGGGCTCGGACGCGAATCCTCGAGCGCCTCAATCTTGTTCAAAGGCAGCTTCCGGAAGGGGTGACGCCCACGCTCGGACCGGACGCATCAGGACTCGGACAAGTTTTCTGGTACACGCTTGAGTCCGAACAGATGAGCCTGCGTGACCTTCGCACGCTGCAGGATTGGTTCGTCCGATATCAGCTAAGTTCGACGCCGGGCATCGCCGAGGTCGCGAGCGTCGGCGGGTATGTTCAGCAGTATCAGATCGACGTCGATCCGAACAAGCTTCGAGCTTACAGTCTGCCGCTTTCTGCCGTGCTCGAGGCCGTAGATCGATCGAACAACAACGTCGGCGGCAACGTTGTCGAACAAGCGGGCGAATGGGCGGTAGTGCGCGGCATCGGTCTGATCGAATCGGTTGCCGACGTCGAGAATATAGTTATTAGCTCAAGCGAAGGTACCCCGATCTACGTAAGGAACGTGGCCGAGGTAAAGCTCGGGAACGCTTTCCGCACCGGCTCGCTCGACAAGAATGGGAAGGAGGCTGTCGGGGGCGTTGTAATAATGCGGTACGGAGTCAGTGCACTAGAGGCAATTGACGCCGTCAAGAAGAAGATCGAAGAGATCAAGCCGGGCCTTCCCGAGGGCGTGTCGATCGTCCCCTTTTACGACCGCACGGAACTCATCAATCGTACCGCCGACACTCTGAAATACGCGCTCGTCGAGGAGTTCATTCTCGTGACCCTCGTCAACCTGCTGTTCCTTGCGCATTTCAGGTCGATATTCATCGTCACGATCCCGCTGCCGCTAGCCGCCCTTATCTCGTTCCTGTTTATGTATTTCTGGGGCGTGACGTCGAACATCATGTCTCTCGCAGGCATCGCTATCGCCGTTTCGGACCTCGTCGACTCCGGCATCGTGGTGACGGAAAACGCGTATCGCGCGCTAGAGAAGGAAGGTGTGAGTCTCTCCGACCGGGAACGTGTCTGGGCGGTAGTGCGGGAGGCTACAAAAACGATAGGGCGACCGATATTCTCGTCGACTGCCATCATCATTCTCGCCTTCATTCCCGTACTCGCCTTGACCGGACAGGAAGGCAAATTGTTTCAACCGCTAGCGCTGACCAAAACGTTCGCGATGATCGCCGCGGCTTTCATGGCGATCACGCTGGTGCCGGTACTCTGCGGATTCCTGCTCAAGGGCAAATTGCGTCCCGAGGAAGCGAACCCGATAATGCGATTCCTCCGCCGCGTGTACAAGCCGTTGCTTGAGAAAGCACTGCGGAACCGGCTCGCGACAGTCGCGGTCGCGGGGCTGTTCTTCGCCGGCTCAATGTTGGTCACGACGCAGATCGGAAGCGAGTTCATGCCGCCGCTTAACGAAGGCGATCTGATGTACATGCCGGTCACTGATCCGGGGATTTCGCTTGATGAGGCGACCCGTGTGATGAGTAAGCAAAACCAGATCATTCAGTCCTTTCCGGAAGTCGCGTGGGCGGTCGGGAAGGCCGGACGAGCCGAAACTTCGACCGATCCGGCGCCGATCAACATGAACGAGACGGTCATCCACTTGAAGCCCGAAAGTGAGTGGCGACCGGGCATGACCCGCGAAAAGCTTGTGGCGGAGATGGATGCGGCGCTGCGGATCCCGGGCGTGACGAATATTTGGACGCAGCCGATCATCAATCGTATTGAGATGCTCGCGACTGGTATCAGGTCGCAGGTCGGGATCAAGATCTACGGCGATGATCTTGAGAAGCTGGAGAAAACCTCGCGCGAGATCGCGGAAGTTGTCCGACGGGTGCCCGGGGCGGCCGACGTCTATCCGGAACAGATCGGCGGCGCTCCGTATTTGGACATCGACGTTGACCGCCAGGCGGCTGCCCGCTATGGGATCGACGTTGGTACGATCCAGGACGTGATCGAAAAAGGGATCGGCGAGTCGAATCTGACGGTCACGATCGAGGGCCGCAACCGCTTCCCTGTTAGAGTCCGCTATTCGCCCGAATTTCGGGGAACGCCGGACGCAATCGGCAGAATTCCGGTTACGACTTCCGCCGGGGCTTCGATCCCCCTTTCTCAACTTGCATCGATCCGAACGGTTGACGGCCCCGCGATGATCCAGAGTGAGAACGGGCTCTTGCGAGGGACTGTCTTGCTCAGCGTTCGCGGCCGCGACATCGGAACCTTCGTCGACGAGGCGGATGCAGCCATCAAGGATCAGATCAGGCTTCCAGCGGGATATTACTTTGCCTGGAGCGGCCAGTATGAGAATCAACAGCGGGCTCGCGCGAGGCTGTTGATCGTGGTGCCGATCGTCATCCTGATCATCTTCGCGACCTTGTATCTGACCTACAACTCATTCATCGAGGCCGCTCACGTACTTCTTGCAGTCCCGTTTGCTCTGACCGGGGGGTTCTACCTTATCTGGCTGCTCCAGTACAACTTCTCCGTGGCCGTCTGGGTCGGGTTCATCGCATTGTTCGGCGCCGCCGTTCAGACGACGATCGTAATGGTCGTGTATTTGGAAGAGGCGCTAAAGCGAAAGCAGGAGGAGCTGGGGATACTCGATCGTGAAACGCTGCTGGAAGCTGTCACCGAAGGGGCGCTGCTTCGGCTTCGTCCGAAGGTGATGACCGTGACAACGATCATCGCCGGCCTGCTGCCGATCATGTGGAGCACGGGTGCAGGATCCGAGGTAATGCGGCCGCTGGCCGCTCCAGTTTTTGGCGGAATGCTCTCGAGCCTGGTCCACGTCCTCATCGTTACGCCCGTGATCTTTTATTGGATCAGACTGTGGGAACTCAAGAGAGGAGCACGCGCGTTACACGAACGTTAGGAATAGAAATATCGATATGAAAAATCACCGGAATAAAAAACTACGACAAACTGCACTTTTAGTGGCGGTACTGGCTGCCGTTTTCCTCGCTACGAATAGTGCCCACGCCCAGACTCGGAAGGCTGCCCGAACCCAGTCGGCGAAGGTCGTCATCGGAAATTACGGGTACGAACCGGCAAGCCTTCGACTGAAACGAGGGGTACCCGCAAAGATAACTTTTCTTCGCACAACGGACTCAACCTGTGCAACGGAGGTCGTGTTCGCCGAATACGGCATTCGTCGTGACCTCCCGTTGAATCAGGCAGTTACTGTAAGCTTCACGCCGCGCAAGGCCGGAGAGTTTGCCTTTACTTGCGGAATGAATATGCACCGCGGCAAGCTCATCGTTTCCTAGAGAGATGAACCTCCGCCACGTCATCGTTGGGATCTTTGCTTCGGCGGTTCTTGCCGTCGCGCCTTCGGTTGCGCCAGCACAACTGCCCGCAGCCGACCCGGCTCTGTCTCACACAAAGTATCTGAATGAAAGAGACGGGCGGTCAGTCGACGATCTAGTAAAAGCAGCCCTCGCTAACAATCTCGAGGTACGCGCGATGCGCAAGGAGGCCGAAGCGGGCGAAGCTCTTATTCGCCAAGCTCGCCTCCGCGCAAACCCGAGCCTCGAGGTCAGCGGAACGCGCCAGATCGGCGGCATGGGTGACAACAGCGTGATGTTGCAAGGTGCATTGCCACTTGAACTCGGAGGCCGCCGGGCTGCTCGAATCAACGTTGCAGAGAAAGAGCTGGAGATCCGACGCCAGGCACTTGCGGAGCAGGAGAGGCAACTAGCTGCCGATGTCCGTGCGAAGTTCGGTGAGGCTCTTGCCGCCATATTCAAGCTTAAGTTCAGCGAGGACATCCTCGCGATGGCGGAAGAGAACGTTCAGCTTGTTTCGGCTCGAGTTGCGGAGGGACGCACGCCGCCGCTCGAAGAAAGCCAGGAGTTTGTCGAGCTGAACCGGATCAGAGCAGTACGAGAAACAACCGAAGGAGCTGCAGAAATACGCCTCTTTGAGCTGAGAAATTTGGTTGGAATGGGTCCCGAGGAGCCTCTCGTCCTTAAAGGGGACCTCAATACCCTCGCTAAAACGCTGCCTCCGCAGATCGGTGCGGAACAGACGGCCCTGCGATCCAGGCCGGACCTATTGGGAGCGATCGCGGTGGAGAAACTCGCTGCGGCTCGCGTCGGACAGGCACGAAGCGAGGGCCGGATCGATGCCGACGTGATGATCGGCTATCAGCGGATGCAGAGCGGCTTCCCGCTGTTGGGGGTGGACGAGATGTCCGGTGCTCTGCTGCCGATCGAACAGCGAATGAATTTCTTCACGTTCGGGGTGCGTTTGAATCTGCCCGTGAGGAACAGGAATCAGGGACTTGTGGCCGCATCGCTGCTTGAAGAGCAGGCAGCACGGAACCGTCGAGAGTTCGGCGAACTCACGATCCGCCGCGAGATTGCCGTTGCATACGCCCGCTACAACCGAGCCTTTAGAGCGATGGAGATCTATCGCGTCGGAGTTCGCGATCGGGCAGCTGACAACGCCGAGGTCGTCCGCCAGACATACGAGCTTGGTTCGAAAACGCTGCTCGACTACATCGCGGAGCACCACCGATATATTGAAACGGAAAATGGATTCATCGATGCACAACTGGAAGCCTACCTCGCGATGGTCGAGATACTGAAAGCGACGAACGATCCGGCGTTGAAATGAGAAGAAAAGCTACAACCGTAGGCTTAGTGATCGCGGCGATCCTTCTCGCCGCGTCGACCTCGCTTGCCCACGCAAAGCTTGTTTCCTCGACGCCATTAGCCGGCGCGACGTTGACGACGTCACCGACATCGATCTCGCTCGAGTTCAGCGTCAGAGTTCAATCGAGGATGAGTTCGATCGCAGTCACCGATCAGTCGGGAGCCTCGATCATCGTCGGGAAGCTCGTCGAGTCCGATCAAGGGAAGCTCATCTCCGTACCGTTGCCGGAAATCCTGGCCGGATCGTATAGGGTTGATTGGCGGGCCCTTTCGGCAGACGATCATATGATCGACGGAAATTTCGAATTTAGCGTTGGTGAGGCATCGCAAATGATCCCGACCGGTTCAGCCGACGTCGATCATAGCGGAATGGATCACTCGGCCCATGAGTCTGCTCCGTCGATCAACTGGCCCCAGAGCCTGATCCGATGGCTGATCTACATCGGTATGATGCTGCTGACGGGCGGACTCGGCTTTCGATTGTTTGTACTCGGCAGCGTCAACGCACGAACTGAAACCCTCGATGCCCGGCTCATAGGGATCTTCGCCGCCGCGGGGCTTTTAGCGATCTCGGGACTTCTCGCCGCACTCGTCCTTCAAACGCAGATGGTGACCGGCTCGTTCGGGACGTCGCAAGCGATGTCAGTCCTGCGGGAAACGAGTTTCGGTCCGCCGTGGCTGCTGCAAATATGCGGTGCAACTGTCGCGTTTGTATTGCTGGTTCTAGCGAGCGCCCGAAATACCATTCGGCGCAAAATTGCTTTGTGGTCCGCGTTCGGGCTATCACTCGCGGCACTGCTCGGCCCAAGCCTTTCCGGTCATGCGCGCGCCGCGTGGGACGAATACAGTCTCGCGATCCTTTCGGATTGGCTGCATCTTGTCGCCGGCTCGATGTGGATCGGCGGACTGGGGGTAATCGCTTTTGCGATTGCCGAAGCCCTCCGGGACACGGATCGTCTGGCAGCTCAAGCGTCGCTGTCTGCGATCATAAAACAATTCACGAATATCGCGATCCCTGCTACCGTCCTACTCGCGATCACCGGGTTGTACAACACGTGGATCCACGTTGAGGGTCCTTCAGCGCTTGTCGGAACCACGTATGGGTTAGTGCTCCTGGCCAAAGTAGCGATATCAGGTGTGATGATCCTCCTTGGCGGCATCAACACCTTCTTACTTCGACCTCGGCTAGTCGCCGAATCCGGGGCGCTCGCCGATGCGGGCGAGACGCGGCTGTTTAGTAGTGTGAGATTCGAGATGCTGCTAGCGATAATCGTTCTTTTGCTTGCGGCGATACTCGCGTTCCTACCTCCGGCCCGCGAACATAAGCCGATCTCCGCCAGCAAAGAGCCGGGCGTTCAGGAGGCCAGATAAGAATGGAAGAGAATACATCACCGACAGGAGAGATCGAGAAGATCGACGCCGAGTCCGCAATGCAGGCCCGAAAGCAAAAGATGGTGATCGTCGCGATCGGTGCGGGCGTGGCATCAGTCGCCGTGGTTGCGTTGCTCGTCTGGTATTTCACACGATCCGGCGACGCTGGACGACCAGTACCCGCTCCGACGATGTCTATGTCGGACACGTCCGACTCTAGCGGCAATCAATTCGTCGACCAAACGATAACGCTCTCGGCTACCGAGGTCGAGAATGCCGGCCTCGCCATCGAAACAGTAGGCGAGCAACTTGCGACCGAAAGCGAAACCGTCGCTGCCACCGGGGTCGTCGAAGCGAACGCATACAAGCAAACGCCTGCGGTGTCATTGGTAGGCGGTATCGTGCGCAGAGGTCTGCCGGAACTTGGAGAGAGTGTTCGGGCCGGCCAGACCATCGCGGTCATATTCAGCGACGAGTTTGCACAAACACAGTCCCGGTACATAGCGTTAAGAACAGAGGTGGAGAATGCACGGCGTAACTACGAACGCTCGCTGCGCCTCGTCGAGATCAATCAACCCGGCCGCGGAGAGGTGGAACAAGCGGCCCGGCAACGAAAGGCGGCTGAGGCGGCCGTGGCGGAATTCCGAAATCGTTATGACAGAACGACGAGGCTGATCCGAATCGGCGCGGCCAGCCGTGAGGAACTCGAACAGGACACCACCAAACTTCGAACGGCTGAAGCTGAGTTGGAAGAAGCTCGGCAGCGTGAAGCTCGTGCGCAACGTCTGCTGCCTATCAGCCCCGAGGTCCGCGCAGCGAGCGAGGAGTCGCTAAATAAACTTCGCACTGCCGAAACGGAGCTTGCTTCAACGCGTCAGAGACTGATCCTCTACGGAATGCCGTCTGCCAGGCTTGACTCGCTTCGCTCGGCGTCGCAGATCAGCTCGGAACTTCTCGTTCCGGCGCCCATTTCAGGGACAGTCACAAGCCGGGCGGTAAATGCGGGTGAGGTGGTTGACGCAAGCAAGGAGCTTTTGCGGATCACCGATCTATCGAGCGTTTGGGTCATTGCCCAGGTCTTCGAACGTGACGTTGCAAGGCTCCGCGTCGGCAGCGGTGCGAGTGTCACATCCGACGCGTTCCCCGACAACATCTTCCGCGGGCAGATCACCTATATCGACCCACAATTCGACAACGCCACTCGTACCGGAAAAGTGCGGATCGAGCTAGCAAACCCAGGGCAAGCACTAAAGATCGGAATGTACGTCAAGACGGCATTCGGAGCACTCGGCGATGCGGAGCGTACGTCCCCCGTAATTCCCGCGTCCGCCGTGCAACGGATCAACGATCAGGACGTCGTCTTCGTCCCCACCGAAGATCCGGTTATTTTCGGACTCCGCTCTGTTCGTCTCGGCCCCGAAGTAGACGGCCATCGAGTTGTTCAAGAGGGGTTGACGGTTGGCGACAGAGTTGTCACGAACGGGAGTTTTCTGTTGAGGGCGGCCTGGCTAAAGGTACGCTGATCAAGTAGTTCGGAAAACTTGTGCTGCTGCGCTAAGGCTCGCACTTACAGCCCATCGGTTAAAGTCATTTCGATTTCAACATCGTTGGCTGTTGTTCGACAAGTCCCAGAGTGTTCAGATTGGGAGCCGATGGAGTAAATGACAAATTCTCGACATCAGGGATCGGCACCGCAGGTCCTTTCCACACTCTATAGTAGCGGGGAGTTCCGATCAGGTGAAACGTTGCTGCCTCATCGCGCAGCTTGCCGACTGGTATAGCCCAGAGCGTGAACCGATGTGGGCCTACCCGCGTGTACATGTAGAAGTAATTCCGATGGAACATGGAACGCCCTTCAGATACATAACTTCGATCCTTCTTTTCCCAGACCACGCCTTCCAGATTCTGGAGTGCTTCTGGGAAAGACCCACGCTTTTCATGGAATTTCAATAGATCCCGATTCATAGCGCCGGTCGCGTCAAAAGGTATCACAGCGACTCGCTCTCGCTGCTCGGACCAGAGGGTATAGACATACACGCCTATTAAAATCGTCAGAGCAAGGGGAGCCAGTATAAGAGATATCTTCAGCCTATTTAACATTTTCAGATTGAAGCGTGTTCGATCCCAAATGAGTTTCTATTGCTTTGAAAAGTGACTGACCGAACATCATTCGGAAGGCCGTTGAGAGCTTCGTTAACAGGATCGCTTTCTTCGGGTTCTACTTCTGCCTGATCGTCGAGCAAATCGTGGGCCGTCTGTCTCCGGTCGATGTCAGCCAGTTCGGTCAGTCGTTCACTCGTACAGATGCGATCGACCCCCTCTGAAATAATTTCCCTTAATGCGGCCTCGTCATGCCTGGTAACTGGACCGCGATCGATTGGAGCGGTAAGTAGAAACTGAGGATCGACATCGCCTAAATGAACATCGGTGGGAGTTCCTTTTGTTGAAGCCGGAAAGATGTATTTAGAAACTGCAAAGGGCGGATATGCTGCCCGAATTGGCGGTGCCGTGTCGCTGATAATTAGTACTTCGGAATGAGCCGCCGTTTGTCGTATCTCGTTCGGCTGCATGAGCGCACGCTTCTGCTCTGCATACCTTGTGTTGTCCTGCTTCTTGCCAGGAAAATCCTGAAATGTCTTTGAAAAGATCGTTGTGTCGCCAAGCTGTTTCGATGCGTACTCAGCCGTAACGTCATCCAGTCCGGGAAGAAAGATCTTGGTCATGATCGTTCCAAGAATTGCGTTGGCGGGCTCACGTCCATATTGGTCGTACATTTGCGGCAGGTCTTGATACCCGAGTCCAAGTCCTACACCACGGCCACGACCGATACCAGAGATCCTCTTAACTTCGGAAACATTTAATTGATAGGCTTCGTCGATCAAAACAAAGCACGGATGCTCAGGCTCGTTTACACCATCGAGCCTCATCTCCATGACCGCCTGTCCGATGAATGTGGCGATAAATTCCTTATACATATCCGCGGCCCCTTCGGAAACTATTAGATAAATCGCCGTACCGGGCTTGCGGAGATCCGCGAAGTTTATCGACCGGCAACCGGAAATTTCTTCATCACGGGTTGGAGCAACAGTCACCATCCGAGCCGGAGCAAGAGTGAACGGGCGCAGTTTATTGTAAAGACCGATCAGAATTGATCCGCGTGTCTGCACTGGAGCCTGCCGAAAGGCCATGTACGCCTGCTTCGCATAGAGGCTAGGCGAATTCGTCATCGCTTCGTTGAAGGCCTGGTCGCTATCTCCGCTCAAGAAAAGGAGGAAATCCGCAGCGAAGGCGGGAATTGCTTTCTCGCGGTAGACCTCCGCGATGTGAAGTAAGATCGCGGTCAATGCTATCTGCTCGGCATCACCCCAGAACGGGTCGGCATTCGTTCTTCGGCGGCTTTCGATCCCGATCATCATCCCCGCGAGCTGACATGCAAAGGCCGGATTATTTCTGCATTTTGGAATGAAGTTCCAGCGATCGCTTTTTGTCGGATCATTTAGGTCTAAACGATAGATCGTTTTGGCTGCACCGGCAGTCTGAGCGAAGAGTTCTCCTTTCGGATCGTAGACAAGGCAAGACGACTTGTTCAGGATCGCTCGTATCATCGACACAAAAAACGTCTTTGATTTGCCGGAGCCAGTCGGACCGAACATAGCAAAATGCCGCAGCCACTGACTCGTCGGAAGAAATACGTCGCGGCCGCGAAAAGCTCTTGCAATCGGAAGAGCATTTGCAGGTATCGGGAGACCTCTTATCCGGTTCATCAGACCGCAGCGGATCAAGTCCGACGCCTTCGCCCACCTGGCCGACCCGTGCGCGGTGCTCATTCCTCGAATTCGATAGGCCCACATTAACGAGTAAGCATCGACTAGTGATCCGGCAACACATATCAGGGCCATCGCCCAGAAGACCAGCGTGATGAGTCCATAAACATCCAACAGTATGCCCGCAAACAAACACAATAGAGCTCCGACGATTCCCAACAGAACAAAGAAAAGACACATACCAACGTCAGCGGACCATTGCCAAAAAGCCTGGTACGATGGCAGATACTGCTCGTTTGCTTTCCTTGGGATTCCATAGGAAGCATCAAACCTCTCGATCCATTCACGGGAAAACATAGTCTTATGAACTAGCGAGAGCTCGGCATCGAACTTTGTTCGCGGAGAGACTCGATTGTCGTCGGGTTCAGTGTCAGAGCATCGCCTCGCCAATGCCGAATTTTCCAACCTGATGCGCTTAGCTGTTCAGTGGTTAAGAGTGCAGCCGGCATCGGTTGATCACGGTTCGCTTCAAAATACAGAACGGAGTTCGGTTCGCTTTGCGGAAGCGGAAACCTGAAAAGGATTCGCGATCCGTGATCCGTTCGAGGAATGGCAAGAACCTCGAATGAGAAAGGCTCACGTCTGTAGGCAACATGAAATATGCTTTGCTCGGAAGTAATAACCCCATTGCGGAGTTCGATTCCGGGCGGCCATAGTTTTGACGCAGTTAAATTTCCAACGATTCCCGACAGATTATGCGGAAGTATCGACCTCCGGGTATTGAAGGACAACACCGACAATGAGATCGCCATTCCCAATGCTGAGGTTTCGCGGAGTCTTAAGGCCTGATCGTGCTCCGGGCCGGAAAATGGATTCTTGAGCTGTTTTTCATGCTCCGCCTGCTCTTCGCCAGAACCGTGGGCCGGTGCCTCGACGAATTGGACTTGGGCAGAGTTGTTCGCGGGCGATATTATCCTGAAAAGTCCATACACGCCGACAAAACATAAAACTACTAAGACACCCGCATGCCGTGAGAGATCGACCGACTTTATAAAGCGGATCCTCTCTTTGAACTTCGCAAAAAGGTCCAGTGTGTTGGTCGTTTCTTTCATATCGAAATGCCGGAAAGCTGCGGCCATCTAACTTTCCAATCTGGATCTCTTCTCGCAAGCCAGGAATCTATGTCGGGGTGGAAAGCGTCCGTCATTGCGAGAAGGTAGTCGAGTTGGAGATTGAGCAGGTCTCGAGATGCACCGGCCTTCACGAAATAGCAGAAATACCGAACAATGCTTCTCGCATCTAGCGATCCGATCGAGTCGCGTTCAAACGCCGCGACTATATCTATAGACTCACGAACGCTCGGATGGTCTTCTATACCGGCGATCCCTCTGACGGCGTCGATCAGCTTGGTTGCGAGAGCCAGGTGGGCTGAGGTCGCTCGCTTGTTTTTTGTCGATAGGATCTCAAGCTCCTTTTCTAACGAGGGGCTCGCGAATCGGCTGAACACGTGTCTCGAAATAAACGGCGAACTGAGTTTATGACGAAGATCGTTCGAAGTCGTGATGACGATCGGCCGGAACCGCCAATCCGAGATTCCGATGGTCCCGCCTTCAAATCTCGGAATGTAGATCAACCCGCGTTCGAGCGGCATAAGTAGCGAATCCTCAATACTTGGTCCGAATTTATCGCTTTCATCCAGGATCAACACTGGCGGCGGCTTGTGTTGTGAAGATACCGCCGCACTTGCAGCAAGGTCGTATGCGATTCCAACCTCACCGAGAATCAGAAATCGGCGCTGCCATTTGGATCGACGGGCGTTGTCCAGAAACTGAGTTTGCTCTTCGAGCGGTAACTGTTTTGCTAGAGCCAAGTGTTCCCGCATCCAGACCTCCTGTTCTTCGGAATCCCAGTCGTAGAGGATCTCTTCCTGTTTCAATCCATCACGGCCCGCCACGACGCACATTGTCAAATTGCATGCGGCTGCGAGTGCTTCTGGGAAGGCAGTCTTTCCGCTACCCCTTGTTCCGGAGATCAGCCAGGCCCGACCGGACTTGAGGCTTTCGCAAAAGTCTTCAAACACCTGCTCATCTGGTACATAGCCATTGCGAGCCATCAACTGAAAGAGATCGGCTTCGAGCCCCTCCGATACAAGGTCACGAGGGTTTATCTGAGACCGACCTTGATCGAACGGAATCATTCTTTCTCAACTCCCGTGCTAATAGCTGTCAGTGGTGAGGTGCTTGCTTCCGGCAATTGTGTAACTAGAACGTACCCGCTCGTTCCGGCTAGAACTTCCAGGAACGTATCTTCACGTTCGCTTCCAAAGAGGGACTGGCTTGTATCCTCAGACAGTCTTTCTGAGCCGCGACGAAGCGGTTCGGACAGAATTACGGTGCCGCCCGATCGTAATGAACCGACCGATCCCAATACCGACCCGGCAGTATCCTTCAATCCGCGGAAGAAGCGAGTCCACTTGCCCGTGACCCTTTTTCTTTCTCCGTCGATACCAGACGCCCCGTCGGTTCCCATGAGTTCTCCAGTGAATCTCATCAGTTCACCTGACACCGGATCAATGAGGCCGACAACAGTCACAAAGGCTCTAGTTGATTCGCCGCCTCTTACGTTGCCGACGAGCGTCGTGCCGGCCGGGTACGAGTACCCCTTTCCTTCGATCGGCTGCGTTAGTTCCATGCGAACGACACCACCCGAATTCCGTAGTGTGTAGATCGCACCTAACAAACGTACGGGCAGCAAAGTGCCGAAGGGTATCCGTCCCAAAGGTTCTTGCTTTCGCGCCTCAGCATCCGGAGTCATTGGCTTTGTGTCCGGAGAAGCGATCGCAAGGTTCTTCGTTTTAGCAATCCCGAAGAAAAGCGATCGGCCCAAAGGCTCATTAGAAGTGGTTGAAAGAGCCGATTGGGAACCATTTTGGTGCGGAGCCACATCCGTCGATTTTGCATCTGGCATTTCGTTCTGCCTTTTCGTCATTTCCCGAGATGAGAAACCAGCGCCGACACTCGTGACGGGTAGCTCAGATGGAGGTCGGGAATTTGTCGGCGTTACTATGTCGCCTTCGTTACCGGAAATTATTTGAGGGGTATCACCTATCTCGACATCTCCAGGCGAACTGGATACCGGATCCCCGGTTAGGTTGGGTTCTTTCGAAGCGACCATTGTCAGAGCGGCCTTGAGTTTTTCGTCCTCGGTCATCGGTGCGGAAGTGGCATCCCGCTGCCCGGTTCTGTTAACGGATTCTGGTTTTGGCTGAGAGAACCATCCCATTCCAAAAAACCAGGTAATTGTGGATCCCATTAGAAGTAGAAAAACGATGAAAGCGGCGATGCCTTTCATGATCTTTCCCGCACGAGAACGCGGCGACTTGGAAGCATCTACCGGAGCAAAGTCGTCCGCTGCATAAAGTTCGTCTTCTGGAATATCCGTTTGATCCTCGAGAAGTAACTTCTCTCGGTCGTCATCTGCTTCGATGTCGGGCAATGCGGTTGGAATATCGGTACTCGTACTCACAGTTGTTTGCATCGATGTTCTCCTTTATCTGGATCCGTTCAGAGCCGCTGATATGGGAGCGTCGGCTGCATCCTTGTGAGCGACAACCACTCTCACCTTTTGATTGGTCGCTAGCGTCGGGGTTTTATAGACAAGCGCGTAAAAGCTCGAAGAACCGGGAAGAACAAGACCTTCCAAGGCAGTGGTTTCCAGATATCGGATATCGACTCTTGAGGTCAGGAGGCTGTTCCCATCTTTATCGAGTGTCTGTATCTGAAGTTCCGGCGATCCATTCAGGAGTCTCAAATTCGACGTGGTAGAGTTTCGAACTGCTACAACAACGAGCCGGTTTTCAGCATCAAGATCTGTAATTCGCGACACTGAAAGTTCCAGTCCGTGAAGAGATGGCGTCCAGACTCCGAGATGCTTCTTTGGGTCTCTGAGAACATCCGCCAGCAGTTTGTTAGAAGACTTCGAAACTGCTGCATCGGTCATTACGCGTTTTGAACTGTTTCGCTTTGAGTTTGGTACATCCGTATATGCGGTTTTGACGATCGAGCTGTCTTCGGACCTAGCGGCATCAGAACCGCGCGGATTCGTTTCAAGGGATGGCGACGAGCCAACGAGTTTTGAAACGGCTCGCGAATTGATCGGTGAAGCGTTGACAGACTCACCCCCTAGATCGAAGGCAAGGCCCGCGACTTTTCGAGCTGACACGACAGCATCCCTGTCATAGGTGATAACGCATCGGTGCGCGTTCCTTCTCAGATCACTCACCGGCACGAGTTCGAGAATGAGAACCAGACCGGATCGCATTTGAAGGCTGATCGCCGCAGCAGTGGTTCCATCCTTCGATGGAGCAAAAGCTTCTCCCGGGTAGATAGTTATCGACCGGTCAGTTTCCTTTGTAGGCGACTGAAATACCGAAGCAAGTTTGGGGTTGCCTTCGTGGATGTAATAGATGCCGTCAGATGCCGGAAACTCGACGATCGAGACGGCATTCTGAGCCAGTCCCAGACGGATAACCGTGGGCTGTTTAGGATTGACGGTTACATTTGCCTCTCCCGACAGAAAATCAGGTTGCGGTGAGTTAACAACTGCGACCGGCTGAACTCCGCCAGAGGCCGACGAAATGTCGACGATCCTTTCGGCAGACTTAGGCTCAGGAGGGACAGGCCGAGCAATTTTCTTCTGGCCCGGTTTAACTGCGGGCTTTCGAACCTGTGCCTCAGCGTGTCCGGAAATTACTGCGAGTGCCGTAAGGGCAACCGCGAGCAGTTTCATATGGATATGTGCTTTTTCTTGCATTGTGTTCATGGTAGTTAGGGTCGGTTTTTATTGGTCGTTAGTAGGTTTACTGTTAGTGGATTCACTAACGGTGTTGTTCATTGAAGGACTTTCCTCTGCATCTCCGATGAGAGATATGGGCGAGACCGTCTTACCGTTAACTGGTTCAACCCTAAAGCGAAGGATCGTGAATCCAGTTCGAAGGTTGTTGTCGTTGCGGATCGGAGCCGACGGGCTGTCTTTCAGAAGGAATTTGCATTTAAGCTGTACGGACTCTTCCACGTCGTGTCCTGCGGCTTTGCGTCGTATCTTCCTGGTCCCGATCGCCCGAAGAATATATGGATCACTTTCATCGACAGAAAGGTCCTGCAGCTCCCAGGAAGAATTGACGCTTTCCAATCTTTCGGTTGCAAGAACGCCGTTCTGCTTCAACCTAGCGGCCATCGCCATCGATAGATCAGGATCCAGCATCCGAAGAAGTTTGTTGACTTCGGCCTCACGCGTAGTCTGTTCGACTTCGTAGAGGGAGGTGAGGAACTCCTTTACTAAATACTTCTTGTCGGTTGATGTTGGATTGTCCGGAGCTATGCTGACCGTCTCCGTCGTGCCGTAGTCGCGATTGTTTAGCTCGACAACTCTTCCGGAAGCTTTATCGACAACGATCCGATCGGCTTTTCTAAGGATGAGAAAAGTATTGATGCCAGCGCTCAGAACAAGGGCGAACAGCAATATCCAAAGTGCCTTGAACAACGAGGTAATGGTTACGATGTCGTCCGGGTCGCGGGTAAGGTAGGTAGGGGCATCCATTTGTTCACTGGAACCTCCCGACAACTCGATTGTGGTTTCATTTGATTTCATAGGACATAGATCTCGACCGAGCTAATGGCAAAAGCGGTGCCAAACGTGAATTATTGATAACTTCTCGATCAAGCATTCCTCGCGTTCTTTTTCGATTAAAGAATCGGTTTAGGAATTTGCCGACTGGCGTGAAAGTCGTCCGAGAATGACGTGAAAATTCGCCGACTACTTTTGAAGTTCTGAGAGACCGGCAAAAGTTGATCGAGCTAATTGAGTTGAATTTTTGGGGATCGATGGCCCAACGATGACGGGACCGAAATCCAGCAGCGGCGCCGAGACGCTGTTATTCAACGAGACCGCCCTTCGTTTACCTGTACGGGGATCGTAAAACACGGAGATAGCTTGTCTTTCTTGAGCGTTAGCTGCACTTGGAATTTCGGACGTTTTGGCGATCGTTTCCGGTGGAGAAAAGCTGGAAAGCCTTCCTTGTTCCTTTAGCCAGCGATAAACTTTCACACCTTGCGAAACGTACCCGACCGTCTCTTTGTACGGCGGGACGCCGTTCGTGGTCCTGCGCCTCGATGCGTTGATCAGTTTCCCGTTGCTTCGTAATTCGCGGCCCTGAATATAGGCCAAAACGGTTCCTTCCCCCGCGTTATAGGCCGCAAGAACCGATTCGAGCTTCCAATCGAAAAGCCGTCCCAAGTACTTTACATACCGAGCTGCTGCTCGTATCGACGCACTTGCTTCGTATGGATCGGACAAGCCGAAACGAGCCGCAGTCGCTGGCATGAATTGCATCATTCCCTGTGCATTCTTAGGACTGGTCAGCCACGGCCGAAAGCGGGTTTCGTTGTATGCGATTGTCCAGAGAATTAGCGGATCGACGCCTTCACTTCTTGCTGCTTTCTCAATCGTCGCTTCGAACAACCGCGCTCGCGAAAGTACATCCATTCCGGCAAGTGTGGTTCGAGAAATTCTTTGTGTTCCTTGCGACGCGGCTGATAATGGTAAGCCGAGTAAGGACAAGACGATGAGTATGAGGGCGAAGACGATCGGTTGCTTCATGCCGAGGGCTTTCGCAACGGACGTGCCAACAACCCTTCGTCGAAACGGCACGACCCTTGCAGAGCGAGAGAAACCATTGACGCTTTTGGTCATTCATCAGCATCAGGAAAATCCACTTCAGCGAGGACGAATATGAAGAAACTTTTAACGATCACAAAGGAAGGGCTAACCCCATTGGCACCGTTCGCCTTGGTATTGCTTTTCACAAATCTTGTTTCGGCCCAAGGCCCGATCTTCACCGGCGATGCGAGCAATCTTTCGAACATCATTCGCGAAGCGCTCAAGCTTATGGCGATCATTTTGTTCTGTCTCGGAGCGGTCGGCGTAGCATGGTCGATCTACAACAAGATGACCGGCAAAGAGTGGGGCAACCAGGCCTTTGGCTCACTCCTTTCTTTTGCTTTCGGAACCATCGTCGCGGTGTTCTGGCAGCTCGCACAGGGCCGGGCGGTCGGAGTTGACACGAACTTCTAGGGGACAGACCAATGAGAAGACGTGTAACACGACCAAATGTTTTCCGAGGACTCAAGAGGTTCGGGGTCTACTCGACGGACTGGAAGTTTATCCTGATCCCCACAGCCATTGCTTATCTCGTTCCGTTTGTTCTAGGTGTTTGGGTCGGATATGTCCCGTTGGGCTTCCCGGTAGGATTACTCGTCTTCCTCATCCTCTTGGGAACATTCAATTACCTACGCCTCAGCAAACCCGCTTACTGGCTTTCTCAGAAGTTTGACGCAGAGATCGACAGATGGGCGACGTTTCGGCCACCGCTCAGGAGCGAGATCGAACCACTCGATTGGACCATCCCAACCCGAAAATAAACCAAGGAAATAAACATGGACATCGCAAACCTATCATTCACACAGATCGCAATCTCACTCTTCGGCGGGCTTTTCTCCGCTGGTCTTGGTCTAGTAGCCGGATACCGGATCATCCCGGCATTCAAACTACAAAGAAGTCGCACGATGGATGGCCCGATACCGGCAAAGAAGAAAGAACGGTCTATGGCAGAAGCCGTTGGACGACTGCTTCCGACCGAAATCGCCGGGCTGGACGGCAACACCATCCGATACAGGGACGGGAGCTACGGCAAGGCGTACATCTTCGAGCCGTCGCACAGTCTTTATATCGACGGAAATGTTACCGAGCAACGGATCGAAGAACTGAAAACGATCCTTAAGTTCGAGAAGCCGAAGAACACGGTCATACAGTTTCGATTTCTTAACTCGCTTGATACCGGAGAGGTTCTTCGAGACCATTTGCTCTCACGCGATCCGGAATCGTCCGACCCGGTCGCAAGCGTCCTTCAAGCCACCAATCTTTCACTCCATGAAGAAGCCATAAGATCCGGTGAAGTGATGCGGCAGTCCGCGACAGTCTGGATCCGCGTGCCCGTAAGAGATGCTGCAGACAATAGCCCTCTTTCGTCGCTACTGCCCTCGCTTGTACGAGACGTCAAAGAATACGGCATCGCGCGACTTTTCCGCTCGCCCCTATTGAGGATAAGAAATCGCGAAAGTGAATTGATGGTGCAAAGAGAAGTGCAAAGTGAAGCCGCGTGCCGACTCAAAGCGGCACGTGTCTTTCAGTCGTTCGAAGCTAACTTTCCGCGAGGGCTTCAGCTTCGTGAGATGAGCCGAACGGAAATTTTCGAAGCACTTTTTGTAAGCCATCGCCGGGAACACCAAGACTTTCCAAACCTTCGCGAGCCGGAGTGTGTCGATCTGCGGCGATATCTGTGCAGTACAAGTATCGAGAGCACGCGTGAGCAATTTGTCCGGCACAACGGCACGCCCGTATGCCTGGTCAGCCTGAAAACTCTTCCGAACGGATTTGTTACCGCGGACATAATGCGTTACCTGACGGCAACGCGAGCTCTGGGATTTCCTCACGAGATCGTCGTTGATCTGATGACAACCCAGAAACAGGCTGCAAAAAAAGACCTGCAAAAGCGCATCGACCGGATAGAGGGAAGCCGGAATACCTGGCTCGGATTTAGGAATCTCAAGAAAGACGCGATCGTGATCAAGTCCGATCTTGAAGATCTTCTCGAACAGGTAGAGGGCGATAACGAAGAGATCTGCAACCTGCGGCTGAATGTCATCGTCTTTGCGAGCCGCTCGAAAGGAACGAAGGAAGCTCGGAAGCAGCTTGAGATACTTGATGACCGGTGCGATGCGGTTGTTTCCTCGATCCGAAAGAAGATCGGTGCCGATGCGATACGGGAAGATGCGATCAGGCAGCGAGCCATCTATCCGCGAATGCTTGCGGGTGAACTCTCCTCGAAGCCAACCGGCCAGGAACTCACTGAGACTGCCGATTCGGTAATAGCATTTGTCCCGACCGAGACTAGCTGGCGGGGAAGTAAACGCCCGCATAGCATCTTTACAACACCGAACGGGCAGATTTTCGGTCTTAACCTCTACGATCGGGCGCTCATTAAATCCCCAACCGTCATAGTCACGGCCGCGTCGGGGGAAGGAAAGTCATTCCTCGCTTCGATGCTGATCACGGATATCCGGGCACATCGCGGGAACGTAAAGGTCCGGGTGATGGACTACCGACATTCGTTCAAGCCCATTTGTCGACTGTTTGGCGGCCGTCACATCGAGTTCAACGAGGCCGATCCCAAACCGATCAATATCTGGAACTACCCGGGGATCGAGAAAGGCATCCGCCCGACAAAGCGCCAGCTTTCAATGGTGTTGACGGATATCCTCATTCTTAGCAAGACGTCGAAGACCGACGCGATCACAAGTGCGATTGCAGCGACGGTAATCGATGAAGTTTATAAGATGTCGCTCGCACGAAACGGAGACGGCAGGCCGAAGTTCCAGCCAACGCTCGGACATTTCCTCGATGTTCTTAAGACCTATCACTGGGAACCGGCACAGCAGGAGCCGGCTAGCGAACTTTACCTAAAACTCAATGTTCATCGCAAAGATCCCTGGCTCAACTCGCCGACCCATCCCGATTATGACGTTCCATCGATGTTCGATGTGTTCGAGCTTTCAGGCATAAGCGGACTCGACGAAAAGATCCGCGAGAGCGTGGGTTATCGGATCAGCGCCCAGATAATGCAGGAGATCGGCGAAGAAGACGACAGGAAGCAAAAGACCCCGATCCTTTTCCTTTGCGATGAGATGCGGGAGATCAACCGGCATTTTCCGGCGATCCAGGAGCTTATTGCCGAAGCATCCGTAACCGGCCGTAAAGAAGGATTGGTCACGGTTCTTTTCTCGCAGGCCTACGAGCACTTTACAGGAACGGCAGAACGTCCGAATGAGATCGGAATAGACCTTGTGAAAAACTCCGGCGTAAAGATGATCGGTAAACAGATCGGCGGCTTCGACCGTCTGGCGTCAGACTGCGAACTCGCACCGGAAACGGTCGCAGCTATCCGAGCGATCAGAAATCAATATGGCAGATATACGCAATGGGTGTTCGTGATCGGAAGCGGTGCGGACAAGATCGTTCAAATGGCCGAGATACGTCTCTCACCCGCGATGCTTTGGGCGAATACCAACGATACGAACGAAGCCAATGCCCGGCGACTTGTCGAAAACATTCGGCCGGACTTGCCGCCCGAGATCGTCGTGTCGTGGCTGGCCTCAAAGTATCCGAGCGGATTGACCGCCATCGGGCTCACGGAGATCTCTTCTTTTGACCTCAATGAACTGAGTGGTCTGGAGGTAACAGCATGACTCGCAATAGCAGAACAGTAAGGCAAATGGTTCTTGGCGTAATTCTCTCGTCGATATTTATCGGAATAGATGTGCGTCCTGCGCAGGCGCAGTGGACCGTTTTCGATCCGTCGCAATATACGCTTCAGGTCGCGAAAAGGATCGAAGAGGCCGCGCGGTGGGTCGAGACCATCAATCACTATATCCAAACCTATGAGCAAGCTGTTCGGCAGTACGAGAAGATGGTCGAAAGCGTAACCAACCTGCGCGGGATCCTCGACAAGGTCGATGAGCAGGTAATGCGGCACAAGCAACTCATAACTACCTACTCCACCATCGGCCGCCTGATTCGCGGCACCTTCGAGCTAAAAAAGCGAATTGAGGCGACGATCACGAGCCAGATACATTCGGTAGTAAATATTGCGAGACGCTTGAAGAACGGCATCTTCGATATGGAAGCAAACAAGCGGGACCTTGATGATTTTCTACGCCACTCGATCGGTCGCAGTGCCGATGCTCACTTGGCCAATTTGGAACGTCTTGCAAAGCTGGATTCCGAACTCGAAAGGATGCTCTTTGACCGTGAGAACATCCTTCTCGATCTCGCAAAACTTTACGAAGAACGTGAACGGATCGCTGATGAGACCAGGGCGATCTCTGCGAATCCTTCCGCTAACCAGGACGGTGTGCAATCCCTCATCGATCAAATGCTCGCCATCAATCTGCGCATAACTACCGTCGAGGGTCAGCTGCGAGAACTCGAAGCCAAGATACAGGCTAAATTCATTGTCTATGGCTTGAAGATCGAACAGATGACCGAATTCGGAAAGGAGATACGCCGCAGCACCGAGATGATGACGGGTATCACTCAAGCGTCAGATGAATTCCTACGCGAACTCGAACGCTACGAAGTATGGAACGATGACGTCTATCAAAGCCCGCTTCCATAGGGACCGGACCTAAGAACTCATCTAAGAACTCATCTAAGCACTAAACAAACCAAAGCCATGAGAAACGCGTCTACTTTTCGCCACGCTTTAGCGACAGCTCTATTCGTTCTCGCCTGCTCCGTCTCGCCATGCCTCCTCGCCACGCCAGCGGCCGGGCAAACCCGGCCGCGCCCTCCTCGCCCACCGCGTGTCGAAGGACAGACGCCGATCGGCACGATGAACGGGCAGCCCGTTACGGCGAACGATCTGATTATGACCGTTAACCCGGATTCACCGTTCATGCCGCCGCTTGACGGAAGTCCGGCTCCGGCTCTTAGAGAGTTCGAGAACAGATATCCCGCAAATCCTGTCACGAGTCCATCCCCCGGTCCAGTGTTGCCGCCGAAGCCGCCCGCTCCGAGTTTCAGCGAGCAGATCAGAAACCTAATGCGAACCGGCCAGGGTTGGCTTTTTCAGTCCGTACTGAACGTGATCGTAAAGCCGCTAATGCCGATCCTTACTTTCCTCGCATGGATCATTGCGAGCTTCGTTCTGATCTTTGCGTTCATAAGAAGATTCCACGACAACCGCGGGCTTGGACCCGAGCAGCTTGTTGCCTGGGCAATTCGGTCGATCATCTTCATGGTATTGATTGGGGCCAGCCCGTTCATCATCGACGGCCTCACGATCACCGGGAAGTTCTTTGCACGGCCGATCCGTGCCTACAACCGTTCACTGGTAACTGAGTTCGACGAAAAGATGAAACAGTATGTGAAAGCAAACTTCGCTGTCGAAGATCCAAACGAGTTGCTTGCCGAACGGCTTCCAAACGGAGAGCCGGGCCTTGTCGGCATCATCATGGATAAGGAATCATCCGTGAAAGACATAACCGGAGAACTCAATATACTCGGATGGAATATGCCCAGGATGTTTACCTTTATGGTGATCGGGCAGAACATCATAAAGTTCGGCGGACTCTTTCTGGCGATCGCGGGGCTGTTCATTTTGATCGGCCTGAAACTGGCTGCTCCGGTACTGGCAGCTTTCGGCTTTGACGAGAAGTTTGCGGCTCAGATGTTCTATCCGTTCTGTTGGGGCGTCGCTACTTTTGCGCTGGCATTTCCGATGGTAAAAGAAGTGACTCTCTATGTTTGCTATGCCCTCGGCGTTCTCGCGCTTTCTATCTACAACGGTGAGAGCACATTTTCTCTCGATCCCGCCACCGCGCAGATCATTACCAACGGTGCTTACGATCCAGCGTCGAGTGCGCTTATCGTTACCGCATTGTTCTTCGTGTCTAGCCTCTGTTTCATTCTTGTTCCGTGGCTTAGCTATCGAGTTCTTCGCGGACAGGTTTATGAGGGCGTATCTCAAATATCGATGGGATGGATGCTTTCAAGTTTAGGGACCGCACTTGAGACATACGGATTAGTGGCCGGAGCCGCTATCAACCGTCAAGCTGAAAACACCCAGATCCAGGGCATCTACAATGCGGAACAGACAGCCGCGAAGAAGGCTCTTGAAGCGGCGAACCAGTCAACAGACGCAAGGTTGATCTCATCGGTCGCTGGAGTCGAGGGCGGGCTCGTTACAAATCTTGGGCAGATCCGCGCCAATCAGGTAACGCAATCTCTGCTCGCAGAAGCAAGCATGAACTATGGACTAAGCAGCAGCCGCTCTGCTACAAATCGTGAGATCACGGGTACGCTGGCTGAAGCTCAAGGAACTAAAGAAGCACGCAGCTTTGATGGCAAGAAGGAGGTTGAAATTCGCGGCCAGGGCAACATGGAGCGCTTTGGTATGAAGACATATGAACTCACACCGGGCGGTTCGTCGATCGCGGGTACATCCGTTCCGATCCGAACTGGTCAGGAACTCTTCGACTGGTCGAGAGACAAGCATCCGATTCAGGAAGTCAACAAGCAAATGGATTCCAGTACGCGAAGCGCTGTCGCTCTCCAAAACAACAACACCGATATCGTCGCTGACAAAAAAGTTGAAGCTAGCAATACCTATCAAGGCGAGATCAATCAAGCTCTTGAAACACAGGCTTCACAAAGCAAACAGGCATTTAATACCGGTAGCTCGATCGCCTCTTCAAGCAGCAGACAAGGAGCCGGGATCCAGCTTTCAGGAATTCGTCGATCTGCGGAAATAGAACGTGGAGCGAATCAACTGAATTTTGAAGGTAGAAGTGAAGCTGCGACCATCAATCAGACCGAGGCAATGGAAGCGGCTCGGCTACGTATGGTCTCATCCGTCGTCACTGGGTTTTTCAGGGATATGGATCGGCGACTTGAGGAAATGAAGCCGAAATATTAGGTTCTAGGTCGAAAGCGAGGGACTAAACATCGAGAAAAATGCGACCACTAACTGCAAGACGAGACCTGATGACAGGAAAACTTGGGATGTCTCATTTGTTTATCAAAGTTAGAGGGCCGAATATTAATCGACCTGAATGCGAGGTCGACCCGGCATCGACAACTTCGGATTCTTCTTTAGCATATCTTCGGCGAGAGCGAAGTCCGACTTTTCGCAATACACTTGTCGTTCGCTATGGAGAACCTGAAGGCTGTTGTAGAACTCGACGTTCTCCGCCGAGACCGTCCGCACCCGGCTGTCGAAACGGTCTGCTTGATCACCCAACATTTCTCGGTCGACCAAGGAAAGAAGTCTGGTGGAAGAAAGCGGGTATGCGATCTCGACGCCCCTCGAAGCAAATCCGACACCGCGCCCGGGCCCATGCCGGTGTAGCACGACAGGATGGTCCGAGGTGTAGAAAGGGTGATCCGTCTCGTTGACCAGCACGGTCCAAATGTGTTGGAACAGGATTTCACCGATGACCCCGAGAAGTTCGCCATCGAGAAACTGTTCGCTCTGGAAAAGCGCCGCAGCGTCTTCAGTGTACGTAACTTTGGGAGCGTACTTCACAGCGTCCTCTCCGAAATTGAGGCGGATAGCCTTTTTGTTGATAGCGTCGACCAACTGCTCGGTCATTTCCACTACAAGATTGCGGTAGGCACGAGTCCGAAGGGACTGAAGAGCTAGCCATAGCGAGAGGTTGATACGCGTGTCGCTGTCAATCTTTCCACCTAACGGCAGATCGATAAGGATCTGAATGTCCTTTTCGAAATCACCTTCCATTCGCTGCAGCCACTTCTCCACGAACAAGGGATCGAAATCCATTGGGGCACCGTGTTGATCGTCCGCACCGATCGGTACGGTGTAGAAATGCGATTCCTGGGCGATGTTACGGATCCCGTCCGGGAATGACTTGCCGAGAACCTTATCGAATACGAAGACCCTTCTGCCGTTCGGTGAGAACCGCTTCTGGTACGCCTGGTTGACATAATGTTGTCGTTTGTTCTCGCCCATCGGTCGCGACTGAAAAGCGGCTCAAGTGAAAAGCCGGCAGGTCGGGTGGTACCGCCCGGCACCTAGCCATTCATAACATTGCACCGGTGCGGTCGCGTTCAGGCGGTGACCGAGGAACAGCGCGAGAAAGGATGGGGCCCCGATGAAAAGGTCGATATGAACCGCTCCACTCTGGTTCAGAGATTCGGAAATGAGTTTCTTTATCTTCCCAGCTATATAATTCGCATGCTCGGCGGACGTGATCGCTTCAGCCCCGTGAATATGCAATTGGGGGGAGTCGTCCATACTTTCATTCTGCAGATATTCCCCAACGCCCGATGCGATTTCGCGAATGATCCCGACGCTCACGATCAGGCGTTCCCCTTTATCAGAGCCTTCGTGACTGAACGTCAGATCGTATTTCGTCTCGGCGTCCGCGTGCGAGTCGGTCGAGTAGGAATTCCCGCGGTGGTTCATGTCGATCGCGAATCCAGAAACGGCGGAAAAGACAAACCCGAAAGCCACAGCCGCCGAAAGACGCCGCTCTCCTGTGAGTTGCAGCCGTCGAGTGTCGCGGTGCTCCAGCATCCAGTTTTTCGTGGACGTTAGTTGACCCAGCAGATTCTTGTTCCACTCCTCGGCAGGCGGATATTTGCGGTCTTCGAGGCGGGAGAAGTCTTCCCAATGGAAAGTGAGCACGCCGGTGATGTCGTCTTCATTCGCCTTCGATTCGGTGTGGACCCGAATCGCGTTCGGTGACAGTGTCCGGTGGTCCGCCGGGAGTCGGTCGTTGATGAGCTTTTCGATCTCCGTTCGCGTGATCGTCTTGTTGATCCGGTCACGGACGAAATGCGAAAGGTCCGAGTAGATCTCATCCACGATCCGGCCGGACAGGTCGTGGAATTGCGGATGGTGATCGGGCAGAGATTGTTTGAAAAGAGCTCGGCCGTTCTCATTCGCGAGGGTCAGGCCATCGATGATCTGAACCCGATCGAGGAGGAACTCGGCGTCGTCCGCATCGCCCCCGACACCGATCACGCGGTCGCGCAGTTGGGCGAGCGAGTTCTCGCGGATCTTTGAATCCGAATAGAAATCGTACGGCCCGATAATGCGTTTGAGATCGGCTATCAGCGGCTGAAGCGTGTCGACGAATCCAGTGCACGCGATCGTGAAGGAACGATACTCGCCGCCCGTGTCCATGGCGATCTGTCGGAACCGGTCGATCTCACCCCAGAATTCGGCGGTGCCGAGCTTGTGATTCTTAGCTTCGACGAGTTCCTTCCGATAGCCGACACTGGGGGCGAAAAATTTAGCTTCGGTATCGCCGATCGATTCGCGGACCAGCGAGCTGAATCCTTCATCGGCTAGCCATTTCGGGATCAAAGACAAAACGACGTCCGCCTGGAAGTTGACGCCGCCTTCACCCACTTCGCCGCCGCGCGATTGGCGTTCTAGCAGCGAGGCGGGCAACGATTGTTTTGAGGGGTCAGTTGTCATTCGTTGTCTAATAATAATTCACCGCGGCTGCAAGAGCCGCCGGGTGCGTAAAAAGTGACCGTGCCGATGACGCTGGCGTCCTCGCCGAGCTTGACCACCATGAGTACGACGAAGTTGGCTCCCACTTCCGGATCTTCGATGATCTCACGCATCGTTCTGTGATCGGTGCCGCTCGGTACTGGTGCGAAGGACGGGTGCGAGTGCCATTCACCGATATAGTTGAACCGCACGTAGTCGTGATTGGTCCGGCGGAAAAAATCCTTCAACGGTTTAAGGAAGGCTTCGACGTTCCGGATGAAGGCGGCAAAGCTCCCTCCGTGGGTCTGGATCGTGAGGGAACGAACCTTGAAATCGTTCTCGCCCACATGCTCCGCCATCAGGATCCCCCCGATCTCGTTGCTGCCCGCCTTCCGCAAGGCGGCCTCGAGATCAGCCCTAAGGTCAGGCGGAAGTACCAGCCGCATCTTTCTTCTCCAGTAGGGAAATTAGGAATCGATAATGATCGCCGTCCGCAACTCCAGCGTCCTCAGTGCTATTTGACACGCTCTCTAGGTTGCTCATATCGATTGGGACCGTATCGAAAGGGGATCGAAAGACCCATTCGCGAGCGAGCCCGATGAGGTACATCGAATACGGGTACTCAGAAGTTTCGCTGGCGAGCAGAGCGTCCGCCGCTAGGCGGGCCAGATGCGATGATATCACCGACACGTCCGCATCGGAGGCAACCTGTATCTGTCCGTCAGGGCCCTGAGCCCCGTAGCTGGTTTTCTTTCGGAGATGTTCGGGCGCCGGATTCTGAGCGTAGTAGTCGCGGTACTTTCCACGCATCGCCAACGCGTCCGGGTCAACGGCGGGCCGGCTCCTTGCGACTAACCCGCCGATCCCACCACCGTACACCTCGCCCCAAACCATTGGTTTTTCAAATGTCTTGGCGACCGCAGCGACGAGATTGAAAACATCGGGCTCCGCGGTCGCGTCGATCACTAAGTCACACGCGCCAAGCCGTTCAAGATCGGCCGCCAGCAGCGTCGCGTTTTCCTGACCGGTGAGATGAAGCTTGGAGACAATCACCTGAAATCCGCTTCCGATCCTTTCGATCGCTGCCTTCAGAGCCACAACTTTGTGATTCGCTACGCTGTCCCAGTCGAGAGCGTGCCGCTCGATGTTCCCCGGCAGCAGGACATCGTGGTCAATGATGAAGAATCGCCGGACCCCCATGCGGGCGAGAGACAAAGCGACCTTGCTTCCTAAGGATCCGGCCCCGACGATCCCGACGGATTTGCTGCTCAGACTCTCCAGACGCGGAGGTGTTCTGTTCGTAGTTGCCTCTTTTTCAGATCCGGCGCAAGCGAACCGCAACGGTTTTCCCCCGGAGCTCAGCGGAAGCAGGAAGTGAGGCGTATTCTCAGCATCAAGGACCAGAAGGGCCGGAAACTGCGAACTGAAGTTTGCAACGCAGACCCTGCCATCCTCCACGGATAGGTGCTCACTGAACCCCTGTTCACTCAGTAGGTCAACAAGTGACGCGGAAGACTCGATACCGATAATATCGGCCGCGCTAACGTCAGTGCGGAAGAACACACCGGAGCGGATATCGCTCGCATTCGGATCTTTTATGTATTCCGGAATTTGGGGATCCGACCAGACTGCCGCCTCAGTTTCGGTATGCAGTTCGTGCACGATGGCCAACATCATGTCCGGCTTGTTCCTGAGGGTGTATTTGAACAAACCAAAGGTTACGGACTCAGGCAGCGTCAGCTGCTCGATCGCATCGCGGCTCATGAGGAACCTAAGGTATTCACCGCGAAGTTCTTGCCCGGGGGTAAACGAATGCCGCGACGGAGCTACCTCCAGTACCGCTCTTCCGTCTTCGTCTTCGCGGTTTCCCAAGGGGTTTTCGATCTCCAGGAGCCGGTGGGCACTTTCGAGGAGCATGGCTCCCGTCACCCCGTCCTGCCAGTTGTCCGGGCCCCATTCCAAACAAAGCGTCCCAGCCTCTCCGTATTGGTGCCCCGACCACCGTTCGGTCGCGTCGACCGGTTTAACGGCGGCGGGAATCCGAGGGAAAAGACTCGGGTAGGTCAGTCGCACCGGATAGTCGTGAGCGTGAGCGTTTAAGACCGCATCGACGCAAAGGTCACCGCCGCAAAACGACCAATCCGCCGAAACGAGCCATGCTTCATTTTGCTTTAGATCCGCTATCCCCGAGCGTTCACGCGCGAGCAGTGCGGGATCTGAAAGAAACCAGGTATCCATCTTAGCCAAACCCCACAGGCTTCTTCGGCGCTATCGGCGCGCTTGGAAAGGTAAACGGCGTTGAAGGCGGGGCTACGGCCGGACGCAGTAAATCGCCTTCGCCTTTTAGAGATTTCGACATCTCGGTGCCCTGTCCGAACAGGCTGTTCCAGATGTCTACTGCACGCTCTTCGGAAGTCGAACTCGCGGCCTCGCGGGCCATTTCAAGCGATTCCTCCAGCGTGTCGAGGAAGAAGTCGAATTCGTCTTCGGTGATGGAGGTCTTGATGGTCTTTCCCTCGAGAGCGGGATCTTTCAATTCCGGAATCCGCCGCGTGGAACGGAACTTCGCGAACTCCGCGTGGGCGTTCTCAAGCACGGAGATGATCAGATCCGGGTACGATTCCTTAGAGAGGTCAACGAACTGCCCGGCCATCGTCTCTATCCAGAACCCTTTCGGTTTCCGGCGGAACGATTCGACCCACGGGCGCTTCACCTCCGATTGATGCTTCCACCACCACTTGAGCATTTTCGCGAGCGGCACGAACGACCGGCTTTGGTGAGATGCAGCGTTGAGCGCCGTCGTGTAGTTCATATGTCCACGCGGGTGACTCACCGTCCATTCACGTTTATCCCTATCGGGGACCCACAATTTGCCATCGGACCCGTCTTCCCGGATCGCTGGTATGACATCAAGCGTAAGTTCGGAGTCAGGTACGTCCGGCAAGGGACGATCTACCCGGATCGACCGCCGCTGGTCGCCGAGATCCACATCGTCATAAAGATGACAAAGGGAATCGCGAAGTTCGGTCAAGAGAGTCAGTGGGCTAGAGTAGCGCGAAAAATCGCAGACGATCACGATATCCACGTCCTTGATGTTCCCGACGGATGTGTTGCGGGCGTATGACCCGTAAAGGAACGAATCCAAATATCGTCTCGAGAATGATTCGTGATCGCGGAGATGTTCCCGGACCGGATCGTCGGCTTTCTGGGCATTGATCATGTACTGCGGGTCCGGCTCGATAGCCGACTTCAATTCATCGAAATACCAATTTAGTTTCATAGCAGACATCATCACTCACTTTTCTAATACAGATACTCTTACTATACCATAGCGCGTGCGAAGAGTGCATGTCTGTTCCACCTATAGCACACGGAATTCTCTCGATTCGAAACGATTGGGCAGCAAGACCGGATCACGGTTGCCATTGAGCTAATTAGGCCTGGATTCGGGCGGAGGCATTCGTGTGATGGTCCCGCACGGCAATCTGATCGACAGAAGCACGAGAGTCTTCGCGGCGACGAGTGGGGATACATCATGTTGACTGATGCCCATCGCTTTGCCCGGGCCAGGGTAAGACCCCGATTTTCTTGTCATTAGATCCTTTTGCCTATCCATCATTCAAAGAATGCGGTGAAAAGTGACATCTTTCAATACACAATGTCACATTACACCAACCGATATTATTTCTTCAGAAGATTAAAAAAGGCGGCGGGAAAGGAGCAGGTAAAAACTATATGATTATCGGCTACCGACGAGTATCAAGAAAGAGTCCATGCCGAATCTGCGGCAAACCGGATTGGTGCAGCACAACCGTAGATCAAAATATGTCTTTTTGCGCACGTTCTACGACAAATGCCGACAGGCTCAGCCGCGATGGCTGGGGAATCTACTACAACAATTTCAAAAGACTGACCGGTCCAAGCCGTACTTTCTCCGCACAAACCCAATCGTCCTCAAAACAAACTCCGATAGCCCCAATCGAACACAGGCATAAGATCTATAAGAAACTCATCCAGCTTTCGCCGTTGCCTAAGTACAATGAGTTAGTTTCTAGAAGCGAACGGATAAGAGGCGCTCAAATTCGCGAGTTGGACAAACATGGCGGGTTTCCTAAAACAGCAATCGAACGACATAGGCTTGTCGAAGCGATCATCGAATCTTTTGTAAGCGAAGATGGGATTGTTCCTGCATTTAAGGGTGTGCCTGGATTCTGGCGAGGCTCGAACGGAAGGCCCCGACTTGGGGGTGATTTTGATTTTGTCGAGGATCTGATTCTCATACCCTTCATTGACCCAAAAGGCTTAATACAGGCCTGCCAGATAAGGTGCGTGAAAGAGTCGTCTGCATGGTCAGGAAGGTATCTATGGCTTTCGTCAATTCGGCACCGAGACGGATGCGGCCCAGGAACTCCACTCCATCATGAAGGTCCTTTGGGATTCAAGGGTAAGTCCATCCAGACTGTGCTGGTTACTGAAGGTGCCCTGAAGGCCGCTACGGTTCAGGCTTTTCTACCCGATCGATATGTCGTAGGAAACAGCGGTGTTGCCACGTCACATCGGGAGATCGTGAAAACTGCTAGAAAGAAGAACTTGGAGATAGCGTTCGACGCCGACTGCCTCACGAATCCGCATGTCGCGAGAGCTCTTGCGTCACTTATCGCCCTTCGAGTTCGAGAGCAGAAGTTCCTATCATACGACCACCCCGTCAGAATTATTACCTGGGACAAGCACTACAAGGGGATCGACGATGCACTAATCGCAGGAGCGACTCTCAAATATCAAAGTGTCTCGGCGTGGTTGAAGTCGCTGACGCCTAACTGCTTCGAAGCGACAAGGCATCAACTCGCAGGAATCTCTCTGTAAAAATGGGCGGCTGGCAGTTCGCGTCATGTGCGAGCCAACTGTTTCTACACACTCACTTACAAGCCTCATTGAACAGGTCGCCAAAATCGCAGACAGCGAGTTGTCGATCTCGAATAGGGAGCTGATCGAACTCTGCAAGGAACATGGATTTGAGTCTACTGTCGATTCACATATCTTCCATGAGGTGGCCGAGACCGCACTGAACTCACTTATTCAGAAAAAATATGGACGCTACCTGCTTTCTGCTGCGGATCCGGTCGAGGCCGTTTCGGCCATATTACGACCGCTGCAGAAGCGTCTACCAACGCAGACATGGCGAAGTGAAACCCAGATAACTTATCAGCAGTTTTCGACTCCGGCCGCGATCGCATATCTCGCAGCTTATCTTCTTCGTAGTCAGCCCGGTGAGGCGGTCCTTGAACCGTCCTGTGGAACTGGAAGTCTCGCAGTATGGGCGGAAGCCGCGGGAGCAAGTGTAATAACCAACGAGATCGACCCGAGACGGCGGTTGTTAGCTAATGCTCTGGGATTTGAGCCTTATGGTTTTGATGGAGACTTCGTTGATGATCTGCTACCAGATCATCTGATTCCCGATGTGGTTCTCGCCAATCCACCATTCTCATCGAGCGGAGGACGAGTTCGACGGAATAGCATCGAATACGGTTTTCACCATATTGACTCTGCATTACGAAGACTTAGAAAAGGCGGACGGTTCGCTGTTATTCTCGGCGAGAATGGCTCACCGAGATCCCGCCATGGCCACCGATTCTGGGACTACCTTCATCCCGAGATCCAATTGAAAGCATCGATCGAACTGCCGGGAAAAGAGTTTTATCCCAATGGCACAAGCGTAGATACGACTCTAATCATTGGAACGAAACCGATCTTTCTTCAGAATGCTTCATCGGCTGAGATCGGGCGGGTTCCTCATATCGTCGCTCGATCGGTCGAGCACGCTTTTGAACAATCATCGGCGCTGGCTATCCGTTTCTGATCCAACGACAAAATCAATGTACTCAATACAAGAACAGGGTTCGGAAGAATTTCCTGCGCCTATGATCGCTTTGGGTCAACCAATCGCGACGGTTGAACAAACGACGAGCGATCCGGACATTCAGATCTATTCTCCAAGATATGTTCTCGGCGGTTCGCCGCACCCTGGCGTGATCGTGGAACCGCCCGGCCTCGCCAACGTCGAACCGCCTCCAATACGGTATCGCCCGCGACTGCCAAAGTATCTCTCTGAAACCGGTAAGCTATCCGCAATGCAATTGGAACGGATCATCTACGCTGGCCAAGCGCACGAACAGCTACTAGCTAACGGAGCGCGCGCCGGCATAAGCATCGGCGACGGAACCGGAACCGGCAAGACCGCGACGCTTGCAGGAATCATTCTGGATAACTGGTTTCACGGGCGAAGACGAGCGGTCTGGTTTTCAGTGAAGGCCGATCTGATCGAAGCTGTCTCCGATGAGTTCAAAAGGCTTGAGCTAGTGCCTCCTATCAAACTAATAAATGACTTTCCAACCGATCAGGAAATCGACATCGAAGACGGCATTGTCTTTTGTACGTATCGCTCACTAATAGCCAGATCGAAAAAGGGTAACAAAAGGATCGATCAAATAACCCGTTGGCTTGGACCAAACGGAGTTGTGATCTTCGATGAAGGTCATAAAGCCAAATACGCATTTGCGGATGACCGCGGCAAATCGACGCAGACCGGAGCCGCCGTACTTGAGATCCAGAATCCCGAGAAGTTCCCGGATGTGAGAGTGGTCTATTCGTCTGCAACTTCGGCGGGTGAGGTAAGACACCTCGCATATATGTCGCGGCTTGGATTATGGGGAGAAGGAACTAACTTTCCCATAGGCTTCGAGCAGTTCGCTGAAGAGATCGAATCCGGCGGTGTCGGTGCTTTAGAGATGGTGTGCCGCGACCTAAAGGCAATGGGACGGTACCTATGCGGCAACCTAAGTATGGGAACCGACCCGGAGTCGGGCCTATCGGTTGAGTTTCGGGAAGTCATTCATATACTCACTCCTGCTCAGCGGAGGATGTACGACAACATGGCCCAGGGCTGGCAGGAAGTGTTTCGGAATATCCATCGTGCACTTGAACTAACGAACTCCGGCAAAGCCACCCGAAGCAGTGCGCTCAATCAGTTCTGGGCTGAGCATCAACGGTGCTTTCGGAATCTGATCACGGCATTTAAGGTGCCGACTCTGCTCCGCGAGATCGAGGAAGCTCTTAGCAGAAAGGAATCGATCGTCGTTTCAATAACGGGGACGGGCGAGAGCCAAACGAAGAAGCAGATTGAGAGAGCAGCCGACCAGGAAGAGGCGATAGATAGCCTCGATTTCAGTCCGAGAGAAACTCTTACGCGACTCGTGGCGAACTGCTTCCCAACTGCGTGCTATCAGGAAAGAACCAATCCTTACAGCGGAACCGTCGAGTACAGTCCGCTCCTTCACCCTAACGGCGATCAGGTCGAGAGTCGTGCAGCTTTGCAATTGCGAGCAGAGCTATTGGACAAGCTGTCCACCCTGGAAGTCCCGGAGCATCCGCTTGATCAACTCGTGAACTACTTCGGGGTTGAGAATATTGCCGAGATGACCGGCCGGAAGAAACGTCTTATTCGGACGGCAAGCGGGACATTGGAGTATCGGCCGCGGCAACTTGCAGGTGTTCCATCGAGGCTCATCAACCTCCACGAGAAAAATGCTTTTCAGAAAGGTGACAAGAGGATTGCGGTCATGTCGGAGGTGGCATCGACCGGTGACAGCCTTCACGCAGGTAAAAGTGTCGGAAACCAGCAGAGACGTCTTCATATCGCTGCGGAATTAAAATGGTCGGCCGATAAGCAGATCCAAGACTTCGGGCGAACGCATCGGACGGGTCAAGTTGCACCCCCAGTCTATCTCCTCGTCTTTACGGAACTCGGCGGTGAGAAACGGTTCTCCTCAACAATCGCCCGGCGACTTGGTAATATGGGGGCCCTTACGAAGGGTGACCGGCGTGCCGAAAAGGCTGGAAACCTTGATAAATATAATCTTGAATCGCGAGAAGGGCGTTCAGCATTAAGTGTCGTACTGACCGGCATTATGCGAGGACGCGAGGTCGAAGGAATCGACGATCCAAAGCAAGCTCTTAGAGACATGGGTCTCGTAAAGACCGTCGATGGTGACGAGCAGATCCCCGACAGCGAGAAGACGAACATCCCGCGATTTCTGAACAGGCTTTTGTCGCTCGAAGTTGAGCGGCAAAATGCTCTCTTCGACTATTTCTATTCAACATTCCTCGAAACGATCGAATATCTAAAGCAGAAAGGAAAACTCGATGACGGGATGGAAGACCTGAAAGCAATGTCCGTCGCCATTTCGGGATCGCCCCAGGTTCTCAACTCAGATCCTCTGACTGGAGCAAAGACTGTCTATTGCAAGCTCGAACTCAAAGTCGCAACGACACCGGCCAGGTATCGGGACATGGCGGCCAGCGAGATCCACCAGTTTTTTCAGGACCGACGAGACGGTTCGTTCATCGCGGTGAGAAGAACCTTATCCCATACCGATCCAGAGACGGGCGAACGATACCAGATGTTCTCGATTTCTAAGCCAATTGGCCGAAATGTTGCCTATTTGCGGGAGGGCGAGTTAAATCAGCGATATCGGATAGTTTCCAAGACCAAAGCAGAAGACTGGTGGGTCAAAGAGGAGAACAAGATACCCACATTTGAGAACAGGACCGTACATATCTTGAGCGGTGCATTGCTTCCGATATGGAAGTATCTAAAAACTCTAAGCCATGAAGCTCTGAATATCGTTCGAACAACAACCGATGACGGAACCAGGCTTGTCGGCGTTCGGATATCGGAAGAATGGCTTGCAGATATTCGACAGCACTTTGGCCTTCGCGCCAGTATTCCAACAACGGCCAATGAAGTTCTGAGAGTAGTTGATTTCGAGAAGAACAGCGTCAACCTGATCGGAGATGTCACGGTGCGATCGTCGCGGTTTCAGGGACAGTTGCTCACCGAGGTGTGTCCATCCACTTTCGTGCAGATCAGAGAGCTTCGAGGAATGGGACTCGTTAATATCGTGCAGCATGGCCGGCAAAGATTTTTCTTGCCCCAGGATTCGCCGTGGCTCGCGCTCGAAAGGGTATTGTCACTGTATCCACCGGAATCGACAAGCATTTCCTTTCTCCCTGAACTCCATATCGGTTCTGAAGAACTTACTATACAAGAACCTGTCACTCTGCCGGAGTGGCTCACTGAACCTGATCTCGAATCGACTGGCAGCCTCGGCGGCTCCAGCGAAAATCGCCGCCCAGGTCAGAACGGTGATCCTCTGGTAAACGAATTGTTCGCGCCATAACGGTTCTCAGTCATAAAAATAATTCCTATCAAAACGTAACCTCTCCGGTTTTTGCGGGTTTTTACTTATGAAGGCTGAAATATCGAATTTGTGAATCGGGTTTTTCGTCCACGGAAACCCGCTAAAGCTATCGAACAGCACTGAAAATCCAAGAATGTACGGAGAAAAAGACCTTATGGCCGACAAATACACGGATGGTACACCTTTCAAGGCAACGTCGATCTTGGACGAAAAAGTGGTTCTATACGCAAGAGTTCCGCACTATGTACTCATAACGGGTGAGAGGGGCACTGGAAAGACAACTCTGGCTAAGCGACTCCATGAGATGAGTTCACGATCTCGTAAGGAGTTCGTCAGCATAAACTGCGCGAGCTTTACAGCGGAACTCCTTGAATCGGAGCTTTTCGGATACGAGAAAGGGGCGTTCACGGGAGCGAATGCTGTGAAATCGGGGCTATTCGAAACGGCGGATGGCGGAACACTCTTTTTGGATGAGATCGGCGAGCTGTCCTTGAGCCTCCAGGCGAAACTCCTAAAGGCCGTCGAGGAAAAACGCATCCGTCGCGTTGGCGGCAATCGGGAGCGGGACATAGACGTTCGAATAATAGCCGCAACTTCAAAGGATCTTCAGTTGATGGTGGGCAGTGGTGCCTTTCGAGCGGATCTCTTTGACCGTTTGAACATCCTTCAACTTGAAACTCTGCCTCTTCGCTATCAAAAAGAACGGATCGTAGAGACGTTTCTCGATCAGTTGGAAACCGAAAGAGGAACGATCGGTCTTGAGCTTCCGTTTCAGGTCGAAAAGGCCGCACTTGCTGCTATCGAGGACCTCGAATGGAAAGGTAACTATCGGGAGCTTCGGAATTTCGCAACGCGACTTGCCGTGGAATCTATAAATGAACGGGCGATCACTCTTCAGCTCGTCAACCAACTAATTAGTAATGAGGCCAAATGTTTTGTCGAGCCATTGCCAGCGGCTGAAGAAGGCCACAAGTGTCTTACTGTAATACTTGATCCGGAGACCGATGATCTTGATAGCGTCTATGTCAAAGCTGCCGCAACTTTCGTCGAACACGCTCTGAAGCGTTCAAACGGAAATCTACGACGTGCGGCGCGATCGATCAATACAACTCATTCAACGATCTCCCGGATTCTTAAAAAGAACCAAGAACGGTTTGTGGCTCCCCCAGATCCACCCGCTACTTTTGCGGCAGCAGCCTGATACAACCAATACTCGAGTTTTGGGGTTCGCGATTCGTCGCGAACCCTTTTTCTTTTGGTCCAGTTATGCAAGCCGGAAGAAACAGGCGGTCGATAGGACTGTGGAGATAGTGACATGGAAATTCTAAATAGCGGTTCGTTCATTCCTCTTGATAATCGGGAAAGGATCGAGCAACTTATCTTTACGGCTCGTGCGCTTGCTGAGGAAGTGTCACGGAACGACGGATTCCAGAGCAGCGGGCAATCAAATCAGCAGATCGGACTAGAGCTTTGGAATGGCGCTCAATATATGACTCGTTCCCACGAAGAGGTCACGGTCCGTAATATCTTTCTGAGCAAGTTCTTGGAAAGGCTGCGAGAGATCGAACGTGAGCCTTCCAAACTACCATCCGTTACCAATGCTATAACGATGCGATCGGAGGAAAAGCTCAGTACTCCCGATACAGCAGTATCGTCGGTACCTAAGACTGAGGTCGAAGCGAACGAACTACCAGCACAGCAAGATGAGTTTCTTGGCATAGTCGATTCCGAAGACCGAGGCGAGGAACGGCCGTCTTACGCTAACGAATGTATTCCCGAATGCGAAGATGAGATCGCGTCAATATTAAGTTCAGCCGGTACAAGTAATGTCGTAGATTTGGACGGTGTTCACAGCGAAGAACGGAACTATCGCACACCAGTGGAAGAGAGGGTCGAGGTCGGAGTATCGGTTGCAGAGACTGACTCCGAAATGAGATCAGACGACGGTGAAATCGATGTTGATTCGCTTGTCGAGGAAGAGAAGCCGTTCCAGCCTTCCGAAGTGAGTTCCGGTACTCAAACAGAAGTAGAATCTATTGTCGGGGAGCAGTCGGTAAAGCCGGTCATCCTGTCTGAACAGGAGCCATATAACTTCGATTCCTGTACGGTCACGGCTGTCATCCAGTTGTTGCCAGAAGCTAACGGAGTCCGCGACTGCGTTCTAAGCGTCCGTTCGCACAACTTCGCTCCGCAAATTCTCTTTTCGAATATCACCGATGAAAGTGGTCGGTCTGACTTGTCCGCTCAACTATCAGATGCCCTTGATCAATACAGAAATGCTCTTCCCGGACTAGCAGCGGAGAAACTGAAGAAGGAAAAACCCCCAACAAAGAAGCGGGCCTCCAAGCCAACCGATAAGAACACGATTGCCAGTGAGGTGACAAAGGCTACGAGCATCGACAGCACCCCAACTCCAAGCCCGGCAGGTCAAGAACAACCGAAAGATCAGCGGAATCTGTTCGCTTCTTAAAAAAATCATGGCAAACGAAACAAATACTCCCCCTGCCGAGAATGAGGCGGGTACAACGAATAGCGCCGATGCGGCCTCGGCCGAAGCTTCCGGTGCGGAGACCCCTGTAACCGATCCTAAGGCGACCATTAAGATCGAAGGCCAGACTTTTGAGCTGGACGCGTCGCTCGCGCAAGAAGATAAGACGCTAAAGGTCGTCCTTCAGCCGCATTTTGCCTCTATAGAGAACGCGAACATTACGCGGGAGGTAAAGGATGGAAAGCTGAGTGTCACCATCGTCAAGCGAGCGCAGCACAAAGGATATGCCGGGCGATGATTCGCCGTTGGGTCTCTTACGGGCTGAAGACGAGAGGATCAATCCGGCAATCACTTTGGCAGACAGGCTAATGCGGAGAGATGCCGAGAAACTCCTGACTGTCGAAGAAGTTTCTGAGGCGGAGAAAGTACTAGCGATCGGCACTCAGGAGATCGAAACTGTCGAATTCCACCGCAAGGCATTTCTGAAGACTCCTGCGTCAGCAATAGATTACGTTCCGATCGGGTTCTGAGAAATCGAGGATTTATGACGGGACTCGCGGTTGTAGGGCAAAATCGACAACACACGTTGTACTTAGGTGACAGGTTGATTCGCTCACTCGAATATCTGCGATTCAAGGCTCGAAGTCATAACGCCGCTTTCGCCTGTGAGACCGTCTCAAGGGTTGTATCGGAGCAGTACAAATACCGTCTTTACAAGGACTTGTTTCCGAAGGAATGGAAACGATCGACAAGGAGCCTATATAAAGCTGGACATTTCAAGGCTTACAGCGAACGGACTAATGAGTTCTTTCAGTTGGTGAACGATCAGTGCTTTCCGCTGCTGGAGTACTGGCATGATGATCCGGATCTTGAACTCGACAGTTTCGCGATCCCACCAATGAACTTCGACCTATGTTGCGAAGAAGTTGATTTTTCAGGATTGAGAGCGAGCTATCTTGCCGGACTCATCTTCTATTATGTTGAAGATGATGAGATCTGGACCTTCTTTTCCGAAAAGTACGGCATTGAAAGAAAAACACTTCCCGCTGTCAAAGCCTCTCCGCACGCTAGAGTGTGGCGAGAAGAACAAGATACCAAAACAAAACCTTATAGCGATCTGATAAGGCTGGTCGATCACTCTACCGGAAACCCCTGGCTCGACGTAACGCATTGTCAGTATCCCGAGTTCTTTGAATGGAACAAAGAGAACATCGACTGGCTGACCGAGACATTTAAGGCGGCAAATCAGTCTTTTCAGAATCTCGAAAACCTGGATGAACGGATCGAACAGGATGCTCAGAAGTTCCTTTCTGAGCTTATCTCGTTCTGGAATACAGGAAAGATCGATACCTAGAGCAGGCCCGCTATGAATAACTTCTCTCAGGTGCCTCCGGATGCATCGGCTGCCCTCTATTTTCTTCCTGGACAATATCTGTTTGCCGATCTCAAGGAATCGTCGGTCTCTCTGAAAGCTCTT
Source organism: Acidobacteriota bacterium (assembly GCA_041940165.1). Lineage (GTDB taxonomy): Bacteria > Acidobacteriota > Blastocatellia > Pyrinomonadales > Pyrinomonadaceae > OLB17. The sequence goes on along the minus strand of JBGTSR010000002.1, from coordinate 230,443 downwards.
TCGAGTGACCAGGTTGCGAGAGCGTTTCGAAAGGTTCACACAGATACGGGATGGTTGGGCAAGCGAGTATTGCGATACAGAGAGGCTCCGGAAGGCAACGCGATCCTCTCTTATGAACCGGCCGCGATCCGAAAGTTATCCGTCGTCTTTACAGACAAAGGCTTGGTCGAACTGGCCGTTCCGATGCCGGCGCTGATTCTCCTTGGAAAGGGGAACGAATATCACCTCTGGGCCGCAGCATCGACGCAGATAACAGCGAATACCAACCTCGCTGTTGCACCGTTGCCAAATATTGGTTCGGGCAAGATATGCTTCGGGAAAAATGAAGTTCCTGAGACCCACCCGTCTACTCTGTCTGATGTTTGGAAACTGATCTTCGACACTCCGTTCAACGCAGACCATACGGGCGAGCGGTGCCATTCCGAGCCGCAAGACATTCGCGATCTACTTTGGAAACTGGCGGCTGACAAAGTGAAAAAGTTTCCGAAGTCGGAACTGATCCTATCAACCACTACGGTCGAAGACGGCTGGGAAACGATCGTTGAACAGCGGAGATACGATTCGCGTTTCTAAATTGTATGCAAGATCTAACGTCAGGCTCAGAGGAAATTCAGTTCGCGTCTTCAACACCTTTCATCGGACATCGCATCGCACAGGAACGGTCCGAACCGGTTGAAGCGATCCTCTATGAATATGTCTTAGCCGGAAATGGTGTGGTTCTAAAGGCTCATCGAGATGAATTCACGGTTTCAGTGCCGCTTGTCTACAGAGAAATTAAAGGACTGCCGGAAGCCTTCGTCGGGATCAAATGGCACAAGCCGAAAGTGGCTGGCCGCATCTGGGACGAAATATGCCTGCACGCGAAAGTCCATAACTCAAAAGACAACTTCAAGGAAGAACTCTATCTGATCTATTGGGACAAAGGGAGCGACTCTTGGAAGTGGTGCACTTCGGGCCGGGAGCGGACGTGGGCATCAACTATTGCGGATGACGAACGGCCTGAATACTCCGAAGCTTGTATCGAGGTTCACACGCACCCGCCCGGAGCTTACCAGTTTAGCAAGGCAGATGATGGGGACGAATCAGGCAAGTTCCGCATCTTCGGGATCATTGTGGATGTTCATGACAAACCCAAATTAAGATTCCGATGCGGGATCTACGATCACCTTATCCCCATTCCATTTTCCTGGATCGGACAGCTTCCAAGTGCTGTGATCGATCTTAATGAGGTCGAAGCTTTGCTTCAAATGATGTTGTGATGGAAATCGATCTTAGCTTCTCGCAGGCCGCGGTTGTAATGCCTGTTGAATACAGCATCCTCCGGTTCATCGTTGTCGGTGCTGGCGGCACTGGCTCTTTTGCAGTTCCTGCAATTGCCCGGCTTATCTACGAACTAAAGCAGCAGCAAAACAAATCCGCGGAAATGCTGATCGTTGACCCGGACGTGGTGGAAAATGGAAATATTCCGCGGAGCAACTTCTGCTTTGCTGAAGTCGGACGATATAAGGCACAGACGCTTGCAGAGCGAGTTTCTACGGCCTGGGGAATAGAAACAAGTTTCTCGTGTGAAAGGCTCGATGCCGAGAAACATCTTAAAGCCTCGAGTAGCGACTACCGGAGTCTGACGATCATCGTCGGTTGTGTCGATAATCACCTGGCCCGACGGGAGATGCATCGAGCACTCGATGAGTATCGAAGTTACGGTGATGCTTCGAGGGTCTGGTGGATAGACGGCGGGAACGGGAAGATATCAGGCCAAGTGCTGCTCGGTTCGACGACAAAGCGTCTTAAGGTGGAGCAATACTTCGCGGGAACTAGTATCTGCCGAGCACTACCAGCACCGTCACTTCAACATCCCGATCTCCTTCAATCAGAAGAAACTGAAGCCAAGAGCGAGGCGTCGTGTCCTGAGCGCGTTCGTCTCGGTGAGCAGGGTCTAAACGTGAATCAGCGAGTGGCGGTCGAAATGGCGGAGATGCTCTCGTCGATGCTTTTGACACGTACCCTCAAGCGATTTGCGGTCTATTTCGATCTGGAGAGCGGTACTACAAGATCCGCCTATTGCACTTCGGCAGCCCTATCTAGCGTTCAGCGCATCTTGTAGGTCAAAAATAATGTCGGAACTATTACCAAAAGAGATTGAAAGTGTCCTGCCACGGATCAGTGACCAAGAGGGGAACAAGAATCCGACGGTATATGCCGTGTTCCAATTTCCACTGAGCGGATGGATTTGGTTCGTGACAGAAGGCGATGCATATGTAGACGATTTTTGCTTCTTTGGCTATGTCGTCGGGCTTGAGCGCGAATGGGGATATTTTTGTCTCAGTGAATTGGAAACCGTTGACATCAACGGGCTCAGGGTCCGACGTGAGGTAGATCACGTCCCGAGGCCATTATCAGAGTGTCTAAAACAATACGGCTTTTCTGAAAATTGAGCGGCGGATAGGATGCGAATGGAAACTCGAACATCTACCGAAATCACGGGCACGCAAGTGTTGCCATCGTTAACATCTTCGGTGCTTCGAAACGTCTTTGGCAGCACGCGGCAGGAGGACGCATCCTTGCACCAACTTTCCGGTGCTTCGAATGTTGAAGGGCCAAGTGCAATCGCCCGGGAAGCACTGGCTCGGCTGGAAACCAGAAAAGACCGAGCTGCGACGGAGTTGGGTATAGGTGCTGAAGAGGTTGAATCTCTTCCATTCGATCTATCGACATTGGAGAGCGAAGGCATCTTCATGAACATCGATTGTCGAGGGTTTGGTAGTCTCGTCCGGCAACTGGAATGGAAAACTCTCGGCGTTCAGCTACCTGAGAACGCGGCCGTCAGAGTGAGCCCGCCGCGAGCAGGCTTACTGCCTGATGTCTATCGGAATCGCCTGATGCGAGGAGCGGCCCAGGCCCACAACGCTCTCAACAAATTCGGCTTTAGGTTCACTCTTTGCGAGACGGTTTGGGGAACGAGCGAGTACAAGTGGATTCCCTGGACCGCGTTTGAATCCTTCGAAATAGCATATCTCAAGGCCTGTGAAACTCTCGCCGCCGCAAAGAATGAGGTTCTATCGAAATACGATGAGATCATCGCCATCCTTCAGGACAGTTTCTATCAACTTGCTAGAGATTCTGCCGACAGGTTCGAGGCGACCAGTGATGAGCCTTTCGATAGAGAAGAGTTTGTTAACGCGGTCGCCGCACAAGCCATCGGAATGGTTCCGACACGCGAGATGATACGCGATGGCCTCGTCATAACAATGAAGCCGAAGGTGATCATTCTCGGGTCGGAGATGATCGCCGAGCGAAACCTCGCAAAATCTCTTGCACTCGAAATGAGTCGTATCAATTCTGAGCAGACGAAGATCGATCTTGAGATCGATGCAAAACGCCGTATCGAAGAAATTAAGGTCGATGAGGTGACTGCGGAAACCCGAAGAGAACGAGAGGTAAAAGAGCGTATCCGGGAGATGAAGATCGAGGCCGCCCAGCGTGAAGCAGAAGAGGCCGTATCTCCGATCAAGGAAGGCTTTGCACAGATAACTGCGAACATCTTTGAATCTGCTTCTGAAATGGCGGAACGAATGAAGGATGCGAAGTTTGTGTCGGGTTCATTAGCTAAACGCGCACGCCAGATGTGCGAATGGTACCAGTTGATGAACTTCACGGGCGACACATCCCTCGAAAACGTGCTCGAACAATTGCAGACCGCTGCGGGCCGGGAAGCCAAGCAGCGTTCGCCAGAAGAGATGCGAACTGCTCTGAGCGATCTTCTTCGCATGACATCGGTCCATTCAAAGAGACTGTTGGATGAAGACCGGCTAACCGCACTTGAACTCTAGATCAGCGACATACGAGGCGCAATACAACAATGGCAAACTTCGACCTGACCAAATACATTCCGGTTCATGCACGTATAGCGGAGTTCTATGAGAAGTATCCTGACGGCCGGATCGTTACGGAGATCCTGAGACTTAACGAAGACAGCGGCTTTGTGTGTATAAAGGCTGGAGCGTATCGGAACCGAGATGACGTGGAACCAAGTTCTACCGGACACGCGTTCGAGATCCGGGGGCAGGGATATGTGAACACAACATCATACATCGAAAACGGTGAAACAAGTGCTGTTGGCAGGGCTTTAGCAAATCTAGGGTTCAAGATCGACAACGGCATCGCATCACGAGAAGAGATGCAGAAGGTCGAAAGAATGACCGACGCACCTAGACCTACCGGCAACAATGGACGAAACGGTCACAACGGGCGTCTTGTCACACAATCCGTTTCATAAACTCTTTCAAGTAAACAAACAATGTCTGAATTAGAGACCGGTGCTGACAGCATCCGGAAGTTTCTTCATGAGCTCGATATTAGGATCAGAGCCCGATATCCGCTTATCGCTATCAATACCTTTGAAGAAGACCGCGTACGAGAGGCGTTGATCGATCTCGTCTTTCAGGACAGGCATAAGGAAAAGCCTCTCTATTTCTGGAGCCGCCCAAGTGGCCTCCAAAGGGTGGTCGATCCGAAAGAAGGACTACTGGGCTCACCTCAAACGATCGGCGATACGGAAGATCCCGAAAGTCTTCTTGGATTTATAGGCGAGCAGAAGACGGGTATCTTTCTGCTGTGTGACTACGCACCGTACATCTCGCCGTATGGGCAGGAAGACCCTTTACTGGTTCGACGACTTCGTGAGATCGCCTGGAAGCTGAAATCCACGAAAGCCACCATTCTGTTTGTAGGACCGAACTTTCCAGAGCTAAAAACACTCGAAAAGGAAGTCACGCAGATAGATCTTGAGCTTCCGAAGGAATCCGAGATCGAAGACTCGATAGAACTTCAATTTGAGAACCTGCGTTCCAACGGTCTCGATATCAGCCTCACCAAAGAAACCCAGGATGCGCTGCAGCAGTCTCTTCTGGGGTTGACGGCGGTCGAGATCAGCAATGTGGTAGCTAAGGCAGTTATCAGCTGCAACGGTCTCAATCAGGACTCGATCAATGTCATTCTCGAGGAAAAGAAGAATGTCATCCGCGGCAGTGGCTCGCTTACCTACGTTCATCCCGAACCGGCAAGCAATCTGGGTGGCTACAGATCCCTTCGAGCCATCCTCGAACGGGCAGCTTATACGTTCAGTCCCCGAGCAAAGGCCCGTCACGTCGAACCGTGTAAAGGAATACTGCTTGTCGGTCTCCCCGGTTGCGGAAAGGATCTCTGTAAACGTGTCGCTTCAAGCATTACAAATCGGGCTCTGCTAGATCTGGACTTCGGTTCGATCATGGGTGAGGGCGGAGGCGTCATCGGATCGTCGGCAATGTCGATAAAGCGGGCATTGTCTATCGCCGGAACGATCAAAGGCATCCTTGGCATCAGTGAGTTTGAGAAGGCCGTCTCCGGAATGAAGTCTTCGAACAAGACCGACGGCGGTGAAACGGCGCGAACCATCTCGTATCTTCTCAACTGGATGCAGGACAACCAGGATGTTCTTGTCTTCGCAACCGCCAACGACGTCCGTGAACTCGAATCCGAACAGTTCCGGATCGGCCGATTTTCGTATATACACTTTGTCGATCTTCCGGAGACAGTGGACCGAAGGGAGATATTCCGGGTTCATCTGACTAAGAGAGCACTTGATGCCGAACACTTCGATCTTGAGAAACTTGTTGAAAAGAGCAAGGACTTCTCAGGTGCCGAAATAGAAGGTGCAGTAAAAGACGGAGTCCTTGAAGCCTTCATCGACGGCGACCGGCCAGCGGAAACCCGCGACATTATCAAAGCCGCCGAGAACATCACGCCAACAGCTCAGATGATGAGCGAGAAGATCGAAGAGATCCGCAAATGGGCACGGAACAATATCAAAGGCGTTGGTTCCCGGACAGAGAATACCGGCCTCGCCGGAAGCCGGACCGATCGAATCTATGAACTCTAAGAACGGAGAATCTCAATGAGCAAATACATGACCTTTGAATCCCAGTCATTCCCGAATCGCGAGTTGCTCCTCGAAGCTTTGGCCGAGTGTGGGTTCGCATCTCCCACTGTGGGGACCGATATTCCTCTCGAAGGATGGGATAAACGCGATCCCAAAACAGCCGACGTCGTGATCCGCCGACGTGAGGTGGCTGGGCGATCGCTCTTAGGGGATATCGGTTTCCAGAAAACTGCTAATGGGTATGTAGCCATTATCGATGATTTGGATCTTGCACATCGTCTTGGAAAAGACTTTGTCATCAGACTGCAAAACAGCTATCACGAAGCTGCGGCCCGGAAGATGGCCAAGAAACTTGGCGGCACCCTCATTAAAGAGCGAGTCGGAAAGACAATCAAGATCAGAGTGAAATTCTGACATTAAGGAGAGAATATGCCTGAAATCGAATTCACCATCGACACCGAAAGCGGGAAATGCGAAACCCAGATAAACGGTATTAAGGGGCCAGCGTGCGAGAGGAATGCCCAGCAGCTAAAACAGATACTGGGCTCTCCCGCAACGGACCAAAGAACGCCTGAGTTTCATGTAAAGGCCCAAACAAAACGGCAAGTGGGATCAAATGAGTAACGAAATTGTTTTCTTACTGGAACCTGATGTCGGGCGAGTTACCGTTGAGATCTCGCAGGCCTCGCACCAAGCCGTTTACGATGTTGCGGATGATCTTGGGACGCGAGTGAATTTAAACTGCGCGAAGCCGGCCGAAAACTCGCGAAGAAACTTGCCCGTTCTCCCGCGTCAATGTAGTTCAACCAGGCAAACTGAATCAGACGAATTCTCTATTTGGCTTTACCGTCTTTACCATCATTCAACCGTTGACGGCCCCGGACGAAGAAGTGTGGTTCAAGTCAGTGGATGTTCAATTCGTTGTCCAGGATGTTTCGTTCCGCAAACACATGAACGGGAGAACGGAACGTTGATCTCGATTTCCACGATAGTTGACGAGGTAGTGGCGAATCGCGCTAAACATGACGGCGTGACAATATTGGGCGGCGAGCCGTTCGACCAATCGGAACAGGTCGCCGAACTTGTATCGAGACTGAACCTTCTGGGCTTCCACATAACGGTCTATTCCGGGTATACGATGGAAGTACTGATGCAGCGAAAGACGCCTAGTATTGACTACATATTGACGCATATCGACTTGCTCATTGACGGGCCGTTCGTTGCAAGCGTGTCCGATCGGGCGGGTGAGTATCGCGGGTCACGGAATCAAAGGCTCATCTTTGATCCCGGGCGATTGAGTAAACACTAGATGGGCGTTGTTCGGGCGACTCGACCCCCAAGCCTGGTAGAAGGCACCTTCTATTGTCCCTTTTCTAGCACCTTCTCAAGCTTCTCTAACTGCTCGTTGTATTTTGCGTAGTTGGTTTCGTGGAGTCTTCGCAAGTTCTGCATTTTCCATTGCACGGACGGGAATGATTCGAAGTCGTAAATATCCCATCTAGGGGCTAATCTCTTTACGCTAAGGATGAATTCGCGATCTTCATCCGTGAGATCTTTATCGACCGTTTCGATTAGTGTATTGCGAGTCTCTTCAAATTCGTCGTATGTGAACTCTTCGACTGCCATTCCAACAAAGTGATTTTCGAACGTATTTCTCTGATCTAGCTTCGTTGGGTTGAGTACCTCGTGAATTGGCCTATCGCTGGAAAGTATTGCGAGAAGAAGCCCCGTTTTCACATCGTCGGAAAATCCTTCATTTTCGAGCAAATATTTCACGTCGAATAGATCTCGAGGATGCTGGCGATCGAGAGCAGCACAAAGTTTACCGCCATAAAGCTGTCCGATCGGCATTACTGAGACCTCGCAAAATGAGTCGAATTCCTCTTGTGCCCTAGAGCATAAAACAATGGGTTCCGGGCGCACAATTGAGCCGCGATTCACAAGATTCACTTCCAACTTGATGATGACGCCTTGCGAAGAGATCAAAAGCTTCCCGAATCCGGTTCGATCGGTTACTCTTGCGTTTTTTACGACTCGTTCCACGCTCCCTTTGATCCGCAGCAGTGCGGCCTTAATGTTTGCGAGCGATGTTTGTCGATCTTCAATTGGAATGTAAGTTAGATCGATATCCACGGATAGCCTCGGCATCTCCCGCACAAAAAGATTGATCGCGGTGCCTCCGTGCAGAGCCAGGCTTTCCTCCTTGGCAACCTCTGGTAGTACGCTTAAAAGAAGTGAAACTTGTCGTCTATATGCTTGTTCCATTTCCCAATTCTTTCGGTACTGTTATCTGGTACTTGTCGATATAGATACCACTTTTAACTATGCTTCGCTTGCCACTTCCCAGGTTTACAAGCTCCGGTTTCAATTGATTGAACCAGCGGTGTCCGGCTTTATCGGCAAGGTAGAGAAACAGCCGGTTAACCTTTATTGATGTGCTTTTCTCAAGCAGAGACTGCACTTGATCAGGCCTTAAACTGTTTAGTCCCTCCATCAGCTCGTAGCATTCCATCAGATCCTGTTTTTCCGGCGCAAGATAAAGACATTCCATGAGCGCGCGCGCTGCGCTCGAAACTTTGATCGAGAAAGTTTTTAGTTCGATTCCGGTCAGACCCAACTCAGGCGGCAGGAACGTCGTCGGATAGTATTCCACTTTTGAGCCCCAGTCATGATGTCGAAACCATGCCGGCAGACCTTCGCCCTGTGTTCCAAATATTATTATTCGTTGGGTTTCGAGGTCTAGATAGTGGGCCTTTCCTAGTAAGGCAAGAGCAGTTCGCCCACCCGGATGCACTGACATATTTGTCTGTTTTTGTAGAGCGTAGATGGCGCCTTCATAGCCAACGCTATCACCGGCCCGGATCATTGCACCGCTACCTATCGACTCTAGCCACCTTCCCGTTCGATATTTTCGTTGGAGGTCGAGGCTGTAGCCTTGCGTTGTTAGCCAGCGGGACTGAAACACCACGCCGGGCGGTTGTGACCGGAGAAGCTGGTTTATCTTAGTCGGAGTATCGGTACTCATAGTACGAATATACCAATAAATATAAACCAAAGACAAGCAAGGGGTAGTTTAGAAAGACGCGAATAACCGTACCCTTAGTACGAACATCAATCTCAGAATAAACTTAACGTTTTTGAACTCACTCCTCGGGACGCCATTTAACAGCGACCGCAAAGGACTAGATCCGAATAACCTGCCAGACTTCCGCCAGCGGTTTCGCATTGATTCGTCCTGATTCAGGAAAATTAAATGCAAAATCGTCGTACGGCAAAAGTTTTATATTTTTTTCTAGAAGCCACGGGACGTTGGAATCTTTTCGCGATCGTCTCCTGTGTTCCGCCAGAAAGAAATTGACAACGAGAGAGCCGAAAGATTACCGTTTAAGATTGGAATCTAAGATTCCTCTTTCGAATTGACGAACTTATGAACGGGATTTTTCGATCGCTCCGCAGACGAGTAGTGAAAAAGCGATTTGTCGCTTTTTGGATCTGCCTTGTCGCGATTGAACTTTTATGCCCCGTTTTCTGTGATGAACCTTCGGCCGTTGCAGCAAATCTACGCTCCTCTGATACGGCGGTCGTTTCTGAATTCCGGGAATCATCTGACCCAGAAGAAGCTTCTATTGAACAGTCTGCCGGTCGTACGGACGACGGATCTGCTTACTGCAACGACGAATGTCTTTGTCATGCAGCGGCGATTCCCTGCGTAGTAACAGGCACTGAGCCCTCCGCTTTCCGGGCGGAAGCGATGACCATCGGTTATGCGAACGCTTTTTCTAGTTCGCTCCCCCCTCCTTACCTGCCTCCAAAATTTTCCTGATCGATCTGGCTTTTAGATAGGTCTGGTTTCGGGCAACGTGTCTGAACCCGGATCTGTCGATTGGTCTGCGGATTCCGCTGTTTGTGCTTCTACAGAAGCTGAAGCGGGCGCCTCAGGCGTTATTTGATCAGGAAATATACAAATGATTTTGAAGTATCCGATGCGCTTCTTTTGCGCATTGAGCTTAGTCGGCCTCGGCGCGGCCGCAGTCCACGCGCAGGGCGCGATTGCGTCCGCCGACACTGGCCCGAATGGAAGTCGGGCTACGGCAAGCGAACCTAAACCGCTTGTAGTTTCGGTTTTAGCAAATTACCACAGCCAGGATGACGGCGTTCCGCTTGCGGAGATCGTAAAGCGTGCGTTCGGAAACAACGGTGACATAAAGATCGCCCGCCTTGAAGTGGACAAGGCTCGCGCGCGGCTACGGCAAGCCGGGGTGCGGCCGAATCCGACTCTTGAGGTAGAACAGTCAACCGGGAGTCTGGTCGGCTCGTCGGGCGAACGCGAGCTGAGCGTGGGCGTATCAGTCCCGTTGGATGTGTATGGACAGCGCCGACGTCGCATCGATCTGGCCCAAGCTGAGATAACACTGAGAGAGGCGGAAGTAACGGCCAGACAAAGAGAATTAGCGGGTCAGATCTTTGTTAACTACGCCGAGGCTCTTGCTGCCCTGAAAGAACTCTCAATAGTCGAAGAGTTGCTCGGCCTGGACACTGAAGCGGTTCTCTTCGTACAAATTCGGGTTAACGAAGGCGAGTCGTCTCCGCTGGAGCTGAATCTTCTCCAAACCGAGGTCGAGCGGCTCAGAGCTCGTCGGCTTCTCGTCGAAGGCAAGCTCCAGGCGGCGATATCGAAGCTAAAGTTCTATGCTGGTGTGCCATTCGAGCAACCCTTCAGACTCCGTGAAGAGCTCTCCGCGGCATCGTTGCCCCTTCTCCCGGCGACGCTTGAAACGAGTGTCTCTGTAGGACTGCGAAATCGTCCGGAGATTCGCCTGGCCGAACTGGAGGAGCAGTTGGCAAGCGCGGGCTTGCGGCTGATCCGCTCTCAAAGCAAACCAGATCTTACAGCTTACTCGCGCTACACGCAGGGACGAGCCGGAATCGATGATCCACGCGGCCCTTTTTTTCAGAACGACCGGAGCCTTACCTTTGGCGTCTCGATCGGACTGCCCATCTTCGACCGCAAGCAAGGTGACAAGGCCGAAGCCGAGATAGCGATTCGGCAGGCTCAAGAACGCCGGACATTCGCCGAACAGGTCGTCAAGAACGAGATCGTCACGGCGTTCCAACGTATCGAGGCCGCAAAGCGAGCGATCACGATATTGGATTCTGCGGTACTGCCGCGTGCCCGTGAGAATATCGCGACCATTCGCCGCGTATACGAGATCGGCGAATTAAAGATCACCGACCTGATCTCGGAACAACGCAAACTCCTGGAGGCGAGCCGGGACCTAACCGAAACACTCACGGAGCGATATCGCGCGCAGGCCGATCTATTTATCGCACTCGGACTCACATTTGATAACTGAGGAAAAGAAAGATGTCTAACAACCAATTCACAGACCAAGTTGAACACGGCCGCATCGACGAGGCAGAACCGGCTCGTCTCGAATCCAATCCGGACAGCCATGAATCGGCCGAGCGGGAAGCCACGGCCCGAAAGGCCAATGCAGCCCTGCCGTGGATAGTCACAGTCGCGGTCGTAGGTCTCATCGCGCTGATCGGAATCGTGTGGATAGTAAGCAGAAGCTCGGCGACTGCTGATAAGGTTGCCCTCGAAGTGCATAAAGAAGAGCCTGGGCATTCTGACGACGAGCAGGGTAACGAAGTGAAACTCGATCCCGAAACGCTCGAGGCCGCCAGTATTGTGACGGAAGCCGTCACGCAAAGGCCGGCGATCGCTAGGCTCATGGTGACGGGTGCGGTCGAATTGAATCCGGAGACGACGGAGATGGCGACACCTTTGGTCGGAGGGCGGATAGAGAGGGTTTTCTACGGTGTCGGTGACAGCGTAAACAAAGGAGCTGTCCTGGCGATTATCTCAAGTCCCCAATTGGCGCAGATGCACGGAAAAATGCATGAGGCCAAGACGAAGTACGAACTGGCCGAGAGAAACCTCACCCGTGTTCAGCGAACTGAAAACCGGGTCGCGGTGCTTCAGGCAAAAGCAAAACTTGACGAAGCCGACGCGACTTTGAAACGGACGAGACGGCTGATTGAGCTCGGTGCGGGGGCAGGCAAGGACCTTATAGCCGCGGAGACGGCTTACAAAACGGCAAAGGCTGATCACGATTTCCAATCGAACATAGCCCTTAACAAGGAACTTCAGGAGGCCAGAGCCGAGGTCGAAACCGCACGGGTGGATCTGCGGCACATCGAGGACGAACTGCGGGCGCTGGGCGTTCCGGTCGAATCGGGAAAACCCGATGACCATCGTGAGGATTCGTCGCTCGTTTCGCTAAGAGCTCCGCTGTCAGGTGCGATCACCGAGCGTAAATTCAACGCAGGAGCCGGGATCGAGGCGGGAGTTCCGGTTTTTTCGATCTCGAATCTCGGCACGGTTTATGTCATCGCAAATGTACCGGAGGTAAACATGGCACGCTTGCGTATCGGGTCGATCGCGGAGATCACTTCGCCCGCTATCGGAACGGTCAGCGGTCGAGTGTCTTATATCGATCCCAAATTGGACGAGACGACACGTACCGGGCGGGTCCGTCTTGAGGTGCCGAACGCTCAAGGCAAGCTCCGCGCCGGTATGTTCGCCCAAGTCGGCTTCTACACCGGAACGAACGAGACGACGGGCGAGGAGCTGGTCGTGCCATCGACGGCGATCCAACGCTCCGGCGACAAGACGATTGTCTTTGTTCCACGCGAAGATGAGCCCGGGGCTTTTGAGGTCCGGGAGATCGAAGCAGGGGCTGACATCAACGGTTACACAAAGGTGATCGAGGGATTAGAATTGGGCGAAAAGGTCGTGACGAAGGGCAGCTTTACGCTAAAGACGCAACTCGAAAAGGGTGCGATGGGCGATGACCATTAAGAGGGAAAGATATGGGCGATTGTTGTGAAAAAGATGATGCGATCGATGCGTTACGGGAACGGCAGAGCTCGACTCTTAAGATCGTTCTCGCGATCAATATTTCAATGTTTGTGGCGGGGATCGGAGCCGGCATCTACGCAGGGTCTAGCGCGCTCCTGTCCGACTCCCTTGATAACCTCGGCGACGCTATGACGTACGGGCTTAGTCTCTACGTCGTTTACAAGGCGTCTCGGGCGAAGGCTCAGGTGGCGTTTTTCAAGGGCGGATTGATATTACTCGCGGCCCTGATCGTTCTTGGTCAGGTCATCTATAAGCTGATCGTTCCGACCCTACCTATTTTTGAGATCATGGGGGTTGTCAGCCTGTTTTCGCTCGTCGCAAATTCCGTGTGTCTGTTTCTTCTGACCCGCCATCGCGAAGACGATGTAAACATGAGTTCCGTTTGGGAGTGCTCACGTAACGATATTGCATCGAACATATCCGTCTTCCTCGCCGCTGGTGCTGTGTGGTTCACTCAGTCGGGCTGGCCAGACATCGTTATAGCTCTCTGTTTGGTTGGGCTTTTTCTTCGTTCTGCGATTCGTGTATTTACAAGTGCCGCTCGCGAACTGAAAACAGCAATCGAGGTATGAAGAAAACGGTCTTCCAGATAAACAGGATGGATTGTCCCTCGGAGGAGAATTTGGTGCGCGTGAAGCTCGATGGAGTGGCGGGGATCAGACATCTCGATTTCGACATTCCTAATCGTCAGCTGACGGTTTTTCATGACGGACAGCCTGATCAGATCGAGTTGCGGATAGGCGAGCTTGATCTTGATAGCAAAACAATGAAGACCGAGGAAGTCGACGATATCCCATTTGACGAGGACCGACGAAGCCAGCGGAAATTGTTATGGATCGTGCTGGCGATCAACTTTGGCTTCTTTGCGATTGAAATGACTACCGGGTTTATTTCCGGCTCGATGGGACTAATCGCCGATAGCCTCGACATGCTCGCTGATGCATTCGTATATGCCATTAGTCTGTTCGCAGTCGGTGGAACTCTCGCGAGAAAGCGGAATGTTGCAAGGCTTGCCGGATATTTCCAGATCACTCTAGCCGTCGTTGGCTTTATTGAGGTTGTACGAAGGTTCATAGGGGTTGAGGAACTTCCGGACTTTCTCACGATGATAATAGTCTCAACGTTGGCACTGGCGGCAAATGGCTTTTGTCTCTATTTGCTTCAAAAGTCGAAAAGCAAGGATGCCCACATGCAGGCGAGCACGATCTTTACTTCGAACGACGTGATCATCAATTTGGGCGTCATCACGGCGGGCATTTTGGTCAATCTGATCGGTTCAAACAAGCCCGACTTGATTATCGGGACAGTCGTGTTCGTTGTGGTTATACGCGGGGCAATTAAGATTCTACGACTAGGAAGATGAAACTAATTCGTATCGAAAAAGCACTGATGAACAATCCGGTCGATGCTTTCGTTCACGGGCACCATGAAGTGAGGGCAAGAAGGCGCTTGAGATCGGCGCCGGTCGCAGAGTCGGCACGGAGATAATCTTGAACGTTTCCGAGCCGATGAAATTCATGTGTTTGAGCTTTATCCAATAATGACCGACATCGCTCAGGGCTGGGTTTACCGAACCTTCCTAAAGCATCCGAACGAGAACCGATTTAGCGGGGATGCCTTTGTTACTGAGCTTGGAAAAAAGGGAATAGTGGTCGGGGACAATAGACAATTCTGGCTCTTGAACGACCTCATCATCGGCGTCGGAACTTTGGCTCAGAAAGACATAAATTAATGATTAACGCACTTATACGCTTCTCCATAGCACAAAAACTGGTAGTGCTCCTGCTCGTCGCAATAATGGCCGCCGCGGGTGCATACAGCCTGATAAATCTACCAATTGACGCCGTGCCTGATGTAACCAACGTTCAAGTTCAGGTTCTGACGAGTGCTCCGAGCCTCGCGCCGCTCGAGATCGAACGGCAGATCACGTTCCCCGTCGAAGTGGCAATGTCCGGGATTCCGGGCGTCGAAGAAATACGCTCGGTGTCGAAATTCGGCATTTCAAACGTCACAATCGTTTTCGAAGAATCAACCGATATCTATTTCGCACGCCAACTCATTCTCGAACGTATGGCGACCGCTCGGGAAAACATCCCGCCCGGTATAGGTGCGCCGGAGATGGGGCCGATCGCGACGGGTTTGGGCGAGATCTATCAATACGAAGTTCGTGCAGAACCGGGAAGCAACTACACCGCGACCGATCTCAGAACGATCCACGACTGGAATATTCGGCGTCAGTTGATGGGCGTTCCCGGCGTGACCGAAGTTAATTCCCACGGAGGTTATGGCAAACAGTACGAAGTCCGTCTCTCACCTGAAAAGCTGCAGTCGTATGGGTTAACCCTTCACGATGTCCACGAGGCGGTGACCGCAAATAACGGCACGGTCGGCGGCGGTTATATCCAGAAAGGTGCGGAGCAATATTTGTTGCGGGGCGTCGGTCTTATCGAAAAGATGGACGACATCACCAACGTCGTCGTCAAAACCGGCAAAGAAGGTGTACCGATCTTTGTCCGCGATCTGGGCGAAATTGTCGAGGGGCAAAGTATCAGACAAGGAGCAGCCTCGGCCAACGGTGAAGGCGAGATCGTTTCCGGCACTGCGATCATGTTGAAAGGCGAAAATTCTCGCGTAGTTTCCGAACGGATCAAAGAAAGAATTGACGAAATACGCAAGACGCTGCCTCAAGGCGTGACGATAGAGCCCTTTTATGACCGGACGGCTCTCGTCCAACGCGCGATCGCGACGGTGGAAACCAATCTGCTCGAGGGCGCGGCACTCGTGATCTTGGTTCTGCTGGTGCTGCTCGGAAATTGGCGGGGCGCTTTGCTGGTCGCGACGATAATTCCGCTCTCGATGCTTTTCGCGGCGATCCTGATGCGAATTTTCAACGTATCTGGAAACTTGATGAGCCTGGGGGCTTTGGACTTCGGATTGATCGTTGACGGCGCTGTTGTGATGGTCGAGAACGTTGTTCGTCGCAGAGCCGAAGCGCAGCACGAAGGATCGCGGGAGCCGCCGGAGCGAACGATTCTCGAGGCTTGTCTCGAAGTCGCGCGTCCCGTTGTCTTTGCCGTGGCAATTATCGGCATCGTATATTTGCCGATCCTCAGCCTTCGGGGCATCGAGGGGAAGATGTTCGTACCGATGGCTTTGACGGTCATCTTCGCTCTACTTGGTTCGCTGCTTTTATCGCTCACTTACGTCCCGGCGATGCTCGCGTTGATACTTCGCGGCAATGTTTCGGAGAAGGAAAGCTTTTTGATCCGTTGGGCGAAGCAGATCTACCGGCCCTCACTCGCGTTTGTGATGAAGTTCCGGGCACAAGTTCTTGCGATCGCTGTCGCTGCGGTACTCATTTCAGGCATAGCTTTCCCATATCTCGGCGGCGAATTTATTCCGCGTCTTGATGAAGGCGACATTCTGGTCGGAATGCAGCTTTTGCCCAGCGTGTCGCTCGAACAATCGATGGTTGCGACGACCGAGGTGGAAAAGTCTCTCAAGGCGTTTCCCGAGGTTAAGATTGTCGTCTCAAAATGCGGAGCGCCCGCGGTCGCGACAGATTCGATGAGCCTGAACCAATGCGATATATTCGTGATGCTAAACCCGATAGACGATTGGAAATCCGGTTGGTCGAAGGAAAAACTGATCGAAGAAATGTCGAAAAAGCTGGAATCGGAAGTTCCCGTCGCGGCTTCGTTTGAATACATACAGCCGATCGAAATGCGCGTCAACGAACTGATCGCGGGAACGCGGGGCGATCTTGCGGTAAAGCTTTTTGGCGACGACTTGGACGTCCTGGCGGAAAAAGGAGAAGAGATCGAAAGAGCTCTCGCGAAGGTCAACGGTGCTGAGGAGACAAAGGTCGAGGTCACGACGGGCTTGCCGCAGTTGCAGATCAAGCCCGACCGTGCGGCCATGGCCCGCTACGGTTTGAACGTCGAGGACGTGAATGAGCTCGTCGAGGCGATCTTTGCCGGCCAGAAAGCGGGCGAGGTTTTCGAGGGCGAACAGCGTTTCGATATAGTTCTGCGTTTGGACGAGAACGCCAGCAAGTCAGTGGAAGCGGTCCGCGACTTGATGCTCACCGCGCCAAACGGCCAGCGTGTGCCGCTCGCACAGGTAGCGGATATTTCCCTGGTCGAGGGAGCCGCACAGATCTCCCGCGAGGCTACGCGTCGAAGAATTGTAGTATCGACCAACATCCGTGACCGCGACATCGCGAGTTTCGTGGCCGAAGCGAAGAGTAAAATCGGAACGGAAGTGACCTTGCCGCCCGGATATTATTTGCAATGGGGCGGGGCCTTTGAAAATCTGGAGCGCGCGACCAATCGACTGTTGATCGTCGTACCGATCGCGCTATTCCTGATCTTTGTGATGCTGTTCTCCACCTTCGGGTCCGCAAAGCAAGCGTTGATGATCTATACCGGAATCCCCTTCGCGATCGTCGGCGGCGTTGTGGCGCTGGCTTTACGCGGAATGCCGTTCTCAATATCCGCGGGTGTTGGTTTTATCGCTCTATTTGGCGTCGCGGTATTGAACGGCGTCGTAATGGTCAGCTTCATCAACCATCTCCGGGAAGAAGGCAAGTCGGTGGTGGATGCGGTGAACGAAGGCGCGATGACACGCCTGCGTCCCGTTCTGATGACCGCCCTCGTCGCCAGTCTCGGCTTCATCCCGATGGCCCTTGCCACAAGCGCCGGGGCCGAAGTGCAACGACCGCTGGCCACCGTCGTCATCGGCGGGCTTATAACGTCGACCCTGCTCACGCTCCTGATATTGCCGACGCTCTACGCGTGGTTCGAAAAAGACGTGGAAGGCGAATTCACGGAGGATTAGAAAATGAAACTAATTATCGCGATTGTGCGGCCGTTCACAGTGGAAAAGATCGTAACGGCGTTCGAACAGATCGAAGGCTTTCCCGGAATGACGCTGAGCGACTCAGAAGGATTTGGGCAAAGATTGTTGACGACGACTTACGACGCTCTCGATCCTTTCAAACCGAACAAACGGATCGAGATCGGGGCAGATGACGAGATGGTTGACCGCATTGTTGCGGCGATCCGGGAGAACGCACACACCGGCAAGAAGGGTGACGGGATCATTCTCGTGATTCCTCTCGATAAGGCTGTGCTGATCTGACAGTCGCTGGACATGAGTTTAGCTTTTTCATTTTCGTCCAACTTGTTTTGGTTAGGGGCCATGGTTGCGGTCTCTTTGACTGTGATTATTCTCTTGATTGCCAAGTTCGGGTTGAAGCGGCACAAATTCAAAACGGCCGATCTAAAAGCGGCGGGGCTCAACCATCAGCAGAGGCGTGAGTGGCGGGCGGCATTTAGACGAAAACATAGGATCCATAAGCGCCGCCGCTGACTGTAAAAGAATCTGTACCAAGCAAGAGTTCACCAAGATATATGGGACAAGGACATACGCATCAAGTATCTGCTTCCGCCAAGAACAAGAAACCCCTTACGATAGTTTTCTTTTTAACGCTGACCTATCTGATCGTCGAGGTGATCGGCGGATTGTGGACGGGAAGTCTGGCGTTGCTTGCCGATGCGGGGCACATGCTAACCGATGTCGCCGGCGTGGGCCTCGCTCTCCTGGCTATTTGGTTTGCCGAAAAGCCCGCCTCGCCGGAGAGAACCTACGGGTACTACCGCGTCGAGATTCTCGCGGCGCTAACGAACGCGGTCGTATTGATCTTGATCTCGCTTTACATTCTTTATGAAGCCTACGAGCGTTTCAAGAATCCACCGGAGGTCGAAAGCGGTGGAATGCTCGCCGTCGCCGCGATCGGATTGATAGTAAACTTCGTCGGAGTGTTTATTCTGCGAGCTGGTTCAAAAGAAAGCCTGAACATGAAGGGCGCATATTTTGAGGTACTTTCGGATATGCTTACGTCCGTGGGCGTGATCATCGCTGGCATTATTATGCTGACGACCGGTTGGTATTACGCTGATCCGCTGATCTCCGCGGGCATCGGCTTGTTTATCTTGCCGCGCACATGGTCCCTGCTAAAGGATGCGGTCGGAGTTCTCCTCGAAGGCACGCCTTCAGACGTAAACATCGCGACGTTACGCGATAAGCTTTCCAAGCTTGAAGGCGTTGCCGACATTCATGATCTTCACGTCTGGTCATTGACTTCCGGTGTAAATGCCCTGAGCGTTCACGCCGTACTTACCGCGGGCTCGGAGCACGACGAGGTTCTCGAACGAGTTCATAAATGCTGCACTTCGGAATTTAAGATCACTCACGTCACCGCCCAAACCGAGCGCGAAGGTTTCGGCTGCCACGAAACGCATTTGTAAATTGGGGTTTGCTCATTGCAGAATGTTCGCTCGACAATAAGCTAGAAGCGCATCGCGTAGCGTAAGCGGAATATGGAAACGGAAAGGAGTTTGTCTCATCTATTGTCGGAACATCCGTTTGTGCTATTCCTGATCGGTGCTTTTTTGATGATGTCTCTTCTAGCAGTAATTGGAATTTTCTTTTGGAGACGTTCACAGCGAAAAACGAAGCGGTAGGCAAAATGAGCTTCGTGGGCCGAGGCCCGAGGCGAGGTTTACAATCATTGGGTATGGACAAGCTTAGCGAACATATTGATGCAGAGATTATTTGTGCTGACAGATCCCTTGAGAACGGCGATATAGCCCCTGCATTCGAACATCTCGAACGGGCCCATGTACTGGGACAGTCCATAACTTATCAACACACCCGTATTCATTGGCGGATGTTGAAAATTGATTGGAAAAGGAAAGACGCGCGGGAGATATTTGGGCAGTTAGTTCGCATCGTCGGAGCTGCCACCAAAACGGCCTTTGGCATTTATCCAACGGGTAACACAGGTGGTTCGAATGTCTGGTTTTTCCGACCGATGCCGATCGCCGAAGACTTGAAACAGATCCTCGATAAAACGAAGAAAAATTAGCCGCCGTTATACAGCGGCGATTCAAGCTGGGTCCGTCTTTCGAGGCGGACCCAGTTTTCATTTCAAACTTGGACAGATTGGGATACGCCGGCAAGAATGTGCCCTCTTTATCGCTCAGATTTGAACCCTCGTGGATTGATCGATGCCCAACCGCGGCACTTGGCTGGCTCGAAAATCAACCGATAGGTTAGAAAAGAAACCATTCTTGGATAGCCCGCACGAGGTTAAACAGTGACCGATCACTCCAGTCGTCAGTAGCGTCAGCCTTTCGCGAGGGTGCAGATCAAGCAGCGACTCCTACGTAAGTGCGCCGCTTTCCGGCGATCCGGTCTTCATACTCTAAAATGTCGACGATCCTGTAGCGAATTTGATTGCCAATCCTGATCGCTCTTAGATGGCGAGGGTTCGACTTTGGCAAGGCTCGAAGTCGCTGGAACCTCTTCGCAATAGCATCGACTGATCCGGTGAGGTGCCATCTTTCTGCGAGCTGCTGGTTATCAAGTATTTCATTGTTCATCCGGGTATCGTCCTCCAACTTACAAGACCATAGATAGCAAAAGTTATGCCGAAAAAACTACTGAATAATCCCGAGAGCAAAAGCCGGGTCACCTGCGGTCGGAATCGGTCACTTTCAGTCACATATGGAAGGAGTTCTCGCCGAAAATTCCCCCCCAAATTCCCCCCCGAGGGACATTTTAGACAAAAAAAGAGACCAGCCAATTTTCGGGCTAGTCCCTAAGTCTCTAAAAACAAATGAGTTAGCTTGGTACTGAGGGCGGGAGTCGAACCCGCACGAACCTTAGTTCACAGGATTTTAAGTCCATAGGCGGACACTTTTAGACAGCAATAGACGCGACTGGCCCACCACGGACAGTTAAATCTTCCTTGATTTAACGTAAATTCCCCCCGGAATTCCCCCCGAAAGTCTCCCTCCGCAACTGCAAAAATAAATATCGATAAAGTCATTTGATCTATCGTCTCACGGCCGGATTACGGTTGGGCATTACCCCCAAGGAAGCCTGAATTCCGCCGCAAACATTGGGAGTCATGACTGAACGGGCCAAATCGAAAGGAACGGTTGTGATCAAAGAAGGGTCATATGTTTGCGATGATCAACAACCTTCGGCTGCGGTAGGATTGATCAAACGAGCCGCATCAATGGATCGGCAGTAGTAGCGTTCAGATTGACGACAACTCCAAACGCAGATTCTCTTGGATCTGCGTTTTCCACGATTCGGTTACTTTTGCGGTTTTGGCAAAATCCGACCATCTTTCAACTGCCTTTCGGACCTCCGCAACGATTGACTCTGCACGACCGCGTTTAAGCGAAACCGCCTCGGCGCATGCCTTAAAGTCATTCATCGAAAAACCGTCCCGTTTTCCGTTCAGGGTCATCTGGTGACTCGATGTCCATACTCCCGATGGATTAAAGCTGTACGCTACATCAAAGGCGGGAGCAAGATACCATCTACCCTCTTTATCCATTAGAAAAGCGATATTCTTGACATGATCGTCCTGATTTCTCGCAAGGATGTTAAATGCCATCCGACGAAACATCTGCTCAATGGCGGACGTCGGAAGTTTAAGTTGACGCGTGATCAGCATGGCTTGCTCGTAGCCATAGGCTCCGGCATTGTTGAAGTCAAAATGCGCGAGACCGCTCAATGACAACATGTGCAGCTTTTCGCCGTTCTCGAGACGGTCGAATCGCTTAGTCATGAAATGCCGTCGGCCGTTTTCTTCGAGTAAGCGGCATTCGCTCATCTGTATTCCTGCCTCAAGGGCCATCAGATAATAGGCGTACTCGATTGCTCCATAGCCCTGAGGATCGGCAAGTTCTTTGTCGCGATTTCCGGTAACGCCGTCGAACTTTAATAACCAATGTTCAAATCCGTCGCCGGCTTTTCCTTGTCCTGACCTAACTTCATTGGTTCTCCGATTCCACGCGATCACAGCTTTCGCTCTAGCCCCACCCGCGGAGGTTCCTACGCGAAGGATATCCCTGAGAGAATCAGAATCGTCAAAGGTAGTGTCTAGATTGCCTCGGTGATCCAAAACGTCGGAAGCTAGTTTGACTAAGGCGTCAACCTCAATCTTCCGAGAGGCCATCTCCTTTGGGCCATTGCTCGGGAAAAACTCAAGGGCACCCATACCACGTGAGCCCGTGTAGCAGAGCCTTTCCACTGCGTTAAAACTATCAGGGGATCGCCCTTGCGTTGCAAGCCATGCGTCAATGAGTGCGTTGCCAAACTTGTCCGGTAGCGAATCAGCGAGTAAACCGGGTAGTCCGTGAAAAGTTGCTCTTGGCAGTTCAGGGAACATGTATATTGATCTACTGAGCGGCATCACGATTGGTGAAACCTCAATCCTGCTAGTCACAAATTCCGGTGTGTACTCAAAGGCAGCCACATCATTCCGGTCTTCAAGCGAAACAGCCCCGATGGTGCTGCCCCACAGCTTGACCTCAGCCAGCGTTGTCATGACTTATCCCCCCAACTCCAGCCCGTTCCTTTCGAACTTCGAGGTTCCTTCGAGGAAGCTCTTTGCCGTTTCTTTCCTTGAAGTTTTAATTGAGTAATTGGACTTGGAACGGGCTCGGGAAAAAGTGTCTCTAGACGTTGCTGTAGACCTAAAGAGCGAAGGAGCCGAATCAGGCTTGTAATTTGAACCGATTCGCCAGCCTCCAGCCGTTCAACGGTTCGCTTTGAGACTCCAGACTGCTCTGCAAGATCTGCTTGGGTGAGGTTCTGATTCAATCGAACGGTTGCAATACGTTCTCCAATTTCTTTCAGTATCGCATGATCGGTGGAGTTTGCATCGAATCTCATAATACGTCAATACTGGCGATTAAGCATCATAATGTCAATATATATCGGCTAATATGGCGAGTACATTCAGAGACACATTGAAGACATTATATCGTCACTAATAGCGAGTTAGAGCAACATATGAACGCTACTCGCGATTTGTGTGTAATTAGAAAGATTTCGACGCCCGACGGTCTCCCACGTCTATAAACCGAAGTTTAGTCAGATACAAATCAATCTCAGAATAAACTAAGTTGAACGCACTCTCAGGAAGGCCGAAATTTAATGGTGATATCGAAGGAAGGAATCACCCGACTCGTTTTGCTATAAAGCGTGTCTCCTATGTATCGGTCAAGTGGAGTGAAAACCAACCGCGCGGTTAAAAATGGAACCAGTAGGCGAACGGCGGTAGGCAAGACATGGCCGCCTAATTCCAGTCCAACCGCTGGGGATCAGCCTCACTCATGACCACAAACTAAACGGCTACGCTCAGGATAGCTCGTCGCTTTCCGACGTTCCGATCTTCATATTCCAAGATGTCAGTCAGCCGATAACGGATTTGATTGCCGATCCGCAACGCCCTCAGATGGCGAGGGTTCGACTTTGGCAGAGCTCTAAGGCGCTGAAACCTTTTTGCGATCGCATCCGCCGTCCCATGAAGGTGCCACCTTTCTGCGAGTTGTTGGTTATCGAGTATTTCACTTTTCATAGATCTCATCCTTCTGATGTGCTCATTCGATGGCAAAAGCTGTGCCTCATTCTGGAGCACACGAACTCTGTTAATGGAACCATGCCATCTCGGTGGCCCCGGGGGAATAAGCTTCTTGACAATAACGGAGGATTGCGAAAAGATATCCTTTCTGAAATTGAAAATCGTTTTCAATAATATTTTTCGGAGCACTCTCTTATGTATTTTAGAAAGTCTCGTATCACTATATTTCTCTTGGTTTTTGTCGTAACCCTGGGTACCGTAGCAGGTCAGTCGCGATCGGGCCTGACCGGAAGAGTCCTGGACGGCAACGGGGCATCGGTACCGGGAGCATTGGTCATTTTAAAGGGCCTTTCGGTTCGCTATCAGCAAGAGGTCACCGCGGGTGTAGATGGCAACTATTCTTTTAATAATGTCCCCTCTGGTGAATATGAATTATTAGTTTCCAACTGGTCCTTTGCTGTTCAGCGGGAGCGGTTGACCTATCCGGATCGCACTTCGGTCGATGTCACGTTGCTTCCACAACCTCTTGCGGCTGAGGTCTCAGTTAACGCAAATTTACTCGCAGGTACAGAAGCGAGTTTGTCGGAGGTCCCCGGATCGATCGAGCGTGTGGACGCTCAGACGCTGCAAAATAGTCGAGTTTTCAACTTTTCTGAAGCGTTGCGAAAGGTTTCGGGCGTAAATGTTCGCGAAGAGGAAGGCTTTGGGTTGCGTCCCAATATCGGTATCCGTGGTACGAATCCGACTCGCTCGACAAAGGTTCTGCTACTGGAAGACGGAGTTCCTCTGGCCTATGCTCCATACGGCGACAACGCTTCCTATTATCATCCGCCCATCGAGCGTTATGAGTCGATAGAAGTTTTGAAAGGATCTGGGCAGGTTGCGTTCGGGCCGCAGACGGTCGCCGGCCTGATCAATTACATTACTCCAAATCCGACTCAGAAGCCGTCTTTCGGAGTGCGATTGACGGGTGGAAATCGAGCGTTTTTCAATGGAAGCTTTACCGGCAGCGGCACGATCCACAAGACGGGAATTTTCGCGAATTATACGCGCAAGCAGGGTGATGGAGCCCGTGAAAACATCAATTCGAAGCTAAACGATATCGCGACAAAGGTGGTTCAAACTCTGAACGACAGCAATGCGCTGACCTTCAAGTTTAGCTACTACGGCGAAGACTCGAACGTAACCTATTCGGGGCTGACCACGGCTGAATATGCTGCTGACCCTCGGGCAAATCCATTCGAGAACGATTTCTTCTATGGCGACCGATACGGTTTCTCGGCTTCGCACGCTGGCGTTATATCCTCCAAAGCGGTCGTCAATACAAACTTCTACGCCAATAAATTCAAACGACACTGGTGGCGGCAGTCGTCGAATTCGGGCCAGCGCCCGAATCGGTTGAACGTCGACGCCGACTGCTTGAGCATGGCCGATCTGAGCACTACCTGCGGTAATGAGGGGCGACTTCGCGAATATGAGACCTACGGTATCGAACCGCGGTTCACGTTCACATACGACGCCGGCACAAAGTTCCGCGGTGAACTGCAAGCGGGAGTTCGCGGACATTGGGAAGTGCAGAAACGGAGGCAGGTGAACGGAGACCTTCCGAACAGCCGGTCGGGTGTTGCGGTTGAGATTAACGAACGCCGTAACGATGCCTATTCAGGATTCGTACAGAACCGCTTTATTTTCGGCGATCTGGCCATCACACCTGGAGTGCGTTTTGAACGGATCGATATCGAGAGAACGAACCTGCTCGCTTCACCGGTAGCGGTTGGGAATACAACCGTTAATGAAATCATACCAGGCATCGGCGTAGCGTATTCCGGCCTTCCGAAGACAACTATATTTTTCGGGGTTCATCGCGGATTTTCCCCGCCTAGGGCTGAGGACATCATTTCAAACTCCGGCGGAGTGGTCGAGCTTGATTCGGAGTTGAGTTGGAATTACGAAGTGGGGATCAGAACGAACCCGATAAAGGGCTTGCGTCTTGAGGGCGCATTCTTCAGGCTCGACTATGAAAACCAGATCGTTCCGGCAAGCCTGGCCGGCGGTGTCGGGGCAACGCTGACAAATGGCGGTGAGACTCTGCAGCAGGGCCTTGAGTTCTCAGGACAGTTCGATTCCGGCGTGATATTCGAGTCGAGGCATAACTTCTATTTGCGAACGGCATACACATGGCTGTCTGTGGCCGAGTTTAGAGGAGTTCGGTTCAGCTCGGTAACCCCGGCGATCTCAATAACAGGAAATCGGCTGCCGTATGTTCCGGAAACGTCTTTCACCACGAGCCTGGGCTATTCTCATTCCAACGGATTCGACGCTTTTGTTGAGAATGTGCACGTGGGGCGGCAGTTCAGTGACGATCTGAATACGATCAACCCGATCGCGAACGGACAACGGGGTGCGATCCCTTCGCAGACTTATTGGAACGCGACTGCGAACTACCGTGTGGAGCAGTGGAAAACTACATTCTTCGTTACCGCTAAGAATTTGTTCGACCGAACATTCATAGTCGATCGCAGCCGCGGTATTTTGCCGTCCAGTCCGAGGCTTCTGCAGGCGGGCGTTCATATCAAGTTTTAACCGGATCTGAATTTCGTAGAGCAACGTAACTGTTAGAGAGTGAGCATGAAACTAGCATGAAAACAACACTATTTCCCCTGACCATCGCAGCCGCAATGAGTTGCTTTACAGGGCGGTTTCGAACGTTTACAAAGGCACACATGCGTTGCAGCCTACATCTGTAGCAGAACATGACCCGGATCATATATCCGAAGCATCGCGTGCAGCACACTTGATTATTATCAAGTCGGTATGTAAAGCAATAGAAATATGCTAAGAGCTTCCTAACTGATCGCAGTACAGGTGAAGGAAAATGAATCGGCTCATCGAGTCGTTAACGGAGGCGTCTTACCATGGGTTTAGAGATGCTTTGTGATTCCTACAATCGAAGAATCAGAGACCTTCGGGTTTCGGTTACAGACCGTTGTAATTTTCGATGTGTTTATTGCGATCCGAATCCTGTGGGTTGTACTTCGAAGAACTCAGATCTCCTAACCTTCGAGGAGATCGAGTTCCTCTGCGAAATCTTCGTTTCCCTCGGCATCGAGAAGATTCGGCTGACCGGCGGCGAGCCATTGGCTAGAAAGGATCTAGAACTGCTGGTTGCTAAACTCGCAAGACTTAAACGTGGCAACCTTCGCGAACTGGCGATGATCACTAACGGCAGCAACTTTGCGAAGAAAGCCGTCTTGCTGAAATCGAGTGGGTTGGACCGTGTAACATTGTCGCTCGACAGTCTGAAACCCGCGAACTTCCGTTCAATCACCGGCTCCGACAAACTCAACGACGTCCTGAATGCGATCGGGGCCGCCCGAACCGCCGGATATCGTCAGATAAAGGTCAATGCGGTTATCATTCGCGGCCGAAATGACGACGAGATCGTTGACCTTGCTAGATTTGCAAGAACGAATGATCTGACAGTTAGGTTCATCGAGTTTATGCCGCTTGATGGAGGCCGTACGTGGGATCGTAAACAGCTAGTCCCCGCGGCTGAGATTCGCGAGAGGATCAACGAAGTTTTTCCGATTGTTCTGATGAGCCCGTCCCGCGGAGCTGAAACGGCGTGGAGATATCGGTTCGCTGACGGAGCGGGCGGCGAAATCGGGCTAATTGCGCCCGTCACGAATGCATTCTGCGGAAATTGCTCGCGAATACGCCTTACGGCCGACGGGCAGATCCGAACGTGCTTGTTCTCAAGGACGGAGTTCGATCTTAAGAGCTTACTTAGAAGAGGCTCGTCCCGAAACGAGATTGTTGCTCTTATTCATTTTGCTGTCGCGAGAAAAGAGAGCGGCCACACGATCAACTCTCCTATCTTTAAATATTCCTCACGTTCCATGAGCTCCATCGGCGGCTGAAAAAAATTCCGAAGTTTCTTCCAATGTATGACTCAAGTCATACTTCAAGACTTTCAGGCGGCATAGGATTCGAGCAGATTCACGCTTTTTGTGACGGCGAATGGTATGTTGCGGCTAAGTGTTCACGTCCCGGACGCGAACTACCATCAAAACCTGATCTCATGCCAAGTGGCCTGCCCGGTCCACACTGACGCTCGCGGTTATGTTCGCGCGATCGCCGCAGGCCGGGTTGACGAAGCGTACCTGATCGCACGCGGGCCGAATCCGTTCGCATCTATCTGCGGCCGTATCTGCGGAGCACCCTGTGAGATCGCCTGCCGTCGCGGAAAGATCCCAAAAGTAAACGACGACGGAATGTTCGTCGGGCAGGATCGCCCGATCGCGATCCGTGCGCTGAAGCGATTCGCCTGTGACGCGTTCGGGCCGGAAGTCCGTCCTCTAGATGAGGTGCTGGATTCGATAAGAGACTTCGTTCCGCCGATCGCTGCGGACGCGGAAGAGATGGCCGCGCTACTAAGATCAGGCGCGGAACATTCTGTCAAAAAGGGCGATGGCCGGCGTATCGCGATCATTGGCGCGGGCCCCGCGGGTCTGGCGGCCGGACACGATCTGGCGTTGATGGGCTTCAAGCCGGTGGTCTTCGAGATCGAACCCGTCGCGGCCGGAATGCTGGCCGTCGGCGTTCCGGCGTATCGACTGCCTCGCGACCTGATCGCAAAGGAAGTCGCCGTCATCAAAGCCCTTGGCGTAGAGATTCGCTGCGGAATCCAGGTCGGCCGAGACATTTCCTTCTCGGAACTTCGTGAGGACTTTGCGGCAGTGATCATAGCCGTCGGAGCAAAATCATCACGCGGGCTCGGGCTGCCCGGAGAGAACGGCCCAGATGTCATCGGCGGCGTCGATCTATTGAGGGCGGTCTCGCTAAGCGAAGGGATCGATATCGGCCGCGAGATCGTCGTGATCGGCGGCGGAAACGTTGCGTACGACGTGGCGAGGTCCGTAGTCCGACAGATCGCGTTCGATACCGCGAGGACGGCCGCGCGACTTTCCGAAACCGCCAATGTCCACTTGGTATCACTCGAGAGCGCGGAACAAATGCCGGCGGACACCATCGAGATCGTCGAAGGTGACGAGGAAGGGATCGCGAGAACCAACGGATGGGGCCCGACTGAAATACTGCGTGAGAATAACGGACGCGTAACAGGCGTCGCGTTTCGACGGTGCCTGCGCGTCTATGACGAGGATCGAAAGTTTTCACCGATCTACGACGATAACGAAACGAAAGTGATCCCCTGTGATACGGTCCTTCTCGCCGTCGGCCAGGCACCGGCTCTCTCTTTCCTCGAAGACGGAGGTGAGGACATTGAACGCATGCGTGGCGATTGGCTTAAGGTCGATCCCGCTACGCTGCAAACTACTGGAGCCGGAGTATTTGTCGCCGGCGATCTAGCGCACGGAACGCGGCTGCTTATCGACGCGGTTGCGTCGGGCAAGGCAGCGGCGCGTTCTGTTTATCAATATCTCACCGGAAACAAACTCGAGCACGAGCTGATCAAAACCCATATCGTCCTGGATCGTTACCGACGCGAGCGGGGCTACGAATCGATCCGCCGTGTAGAAGTGCCGACGATCGAGCCGGCCGAACGCCTCGAACATCCGGAGAACGTAGTCGAGATTGGATACACCCGCGAGCAGGCAATGCGCGAAGCTTCACGGTGTCTTGATTGCGGGGTGACTCCCGTTTTCGATGGAAGCCGGTGCGTGCTTTGCGGAGGCTGCGCAGATGTTTGCCCGACCGAATGTCTGAAGCTGATCTCGCTCGACGCCCTGGATTTCGACACTGACGTGACCGATCTAATCGCACGGTCCCTCGAAGATCCGGAAGCCCTCGGCGAGAATTCGGCGATCTTGAAGGACGAAGACAGATGTATCCGCTGCGCGCTCTGTGCAATTCGCTGTCCGGTGGATGCGATCTCGATGGAACGAGTCACGTTCACTACAAACTGGAGTTCTGTATGACGACCCATCCAAACGAAAAGAAAAGCCGCTTTGATCCCGAGCCGATGCCGCGGCGCGATTTTCTCGGACTGGCAGCCCTCGCTTCGATGGCGGCAGCTTTCGGGCTTTCGATCCTCGGGATGCTCAAGCTCCCCAAGGCGGCCGTTTCCGCCTCGCCTGCGAAAAAATTCAGTGTATCGCTTCCCGATACCTTGGCGGACGGCGAGGCTTTTATTCCGCCTGGCAGAAATGTTGCGGTATTTAGAGACAAGGAAGGTGTCTTCGCGATCTCGACCGTCTGCACCCATTTGGGCTGCATCGTGAAAACGAGTGCGAACGGCTTCGACTGCCCCTGTCACGGCTCGGGCTTTACCAGGGACGGAACAGTTAGAAAGGGACCGGCCCCGACGCCCCTTCCATGGCTGAAGGTCTCGGTCGCAGGCAGTACTCTGACTGTCGACGAAGATACGAAAGTTAAGAGCGGAACAAAGGTGTAGGTTATGAAAGCCGACAACTACTCTGCATTGCACGAGTTTTGGATAAATCTAAAGGCGATCCCCGATCACGTATATCGCGCGATGTTCCGCGGCGGGCCGCCGAAGACCGACCGAACGCGTTCGACCTTTATCTTCGGGAACGTCTTTCTGCATCTCCACTCGGTTCGAACACACCTTTGGTCGCTCCGGTGGTCGACGACCGCGGGACTCGGCATTATCACCACTGCAGCATTCTTTATCACGTTGGTCACCGGCATTCTGCTGATGTTCTATTACAAGCCGTATCCGGACGTTGCGTACCAGTCGATAAAGGACATTCACTTCATCGTGCCGACCGGACGCTTCATGCGAAACATACACCGCTGGGCGGCGAATGTAATGGTTGTAGCGGTGATCCTGCATATGGCGCGGGCGTTCTATACCGCTGCCTATCGAAAGCCGCGTGAGTTCAATTGGTTTATCGGATGGGGCCTGCTTGTCACCACGCTCGGCTTGTCTTTCACAGGATATTTGCTTCCGTGGGATCAACTAGCTTACTGGGCGATTACGATCGGGGCCAACATCGCTCAATCGCCCCGCGAGATCACCGACGCGATGGGCATCACGGAATTGTTTGACATTGGCGGGCTGCAGCGTGAGATCTTGCTTGGCTCAGACAAGGTCGGCGAAGAAGCTCTGATCCGCTTTTACCTGCTGCATGTGATGATCCTGCCGTTGACGCTGGCTGCGCTTATGGCGGTACATTTCTGGCGGATCCGTAAAGACGGCGGTCTCGCGAAGCCGATAGATGCGGACGAGCGGGTTGCGGAAGAAGCGAAGGCCTTCTATCCAGTCTTCACCGATGCACCGGCAAAAACCTACCATCTTGCGGCAGTTGTGAAAGGCAAGACCCCGGCGGTCAACAGTGGCCCCGAACACACCGTTCCGTCGATGCCGCATCTCTTTTACGCGGAGCTCGGAGTGCTCATGCTGACGACGCTGATCTGCGTGGCCCTTGCATTCATTTCAGATGCACCGCTTAAGGAACTTGCGAACCCGCTTGTTCCCGAGAATCCGGCAAAGGCGCCGTGGTACTTTCTCGGCCTTCAGGAGATCGTGTCGTTCTCGGCGTTCATGGGCGGCATCGGGATCCCGATGGTGTGTGTGATCGGTTTGGGCTTGATCCCTTTCCTCGATCGCGAATCGGATGGAACCGGCGAATGGTTTGGCGGGCCGGGCGGATGGAAGCTGGTCAAGTGGTCGATCGTTGTCGGGTTCGTTTCCTCGATAGCGGTAGAAGCGTTCGCGATCCGCTTCGGCTGGCTGCGCGAATGGTTCCCGGATATTCCTCAGCTATTCATCACTTTCATCAACCCCGGAACAGTACTTACTGCGATCTACGCGGCCTTCTCGATCTGGGCCGTAAAGCGGTACAACTCGACGCGGGCGGGAGCGTTAGCGCTTTTCACCTGCTTCCTGTGCGGGTTCATCGTACTGACCGTTATCGGCACATATTTCCGCGGACCGAACTGGGACTTTTTCTGGTCGCCGGCGGATTGGGGAGGCCATTGATGCCATGAACAAGAACAAATATTTGTTAATGGTATCAAGCATCGGCGTGTTCGTTCTACTCGCGATCGCGGCCGTGTCCGAAAACTTCCTGAAGGAATGGCACGTCATTCAAAACAGCGCGAAAACGACCGAGGGACCGATCGACGCGCGCCTTCGCCAGATCGTGAATCCGGCCCTCAAAGTTACCGACCGATGCGTCACCTGTCACGTCGGCATGGCATCCGGAGAGCAGATCTCAACTGATCTCAAAGTCGGGGCCGCTCATAAACCGGTCGTGCATTCACCGACTGAGATCGGCTGTACGACATGTCACGGCGGGCAGGGACAGGCGACCGAGAAAGAGGACGCGCACGGAAATGTGCATTTCTGGACCGAGCCGATGCTGCCCGCAAAGTATGCGTACGCAAGCTGCGGAACCTGTCACACGCCGCTTAACGTTCCGAACCTTCCCACGCTTGACAACGCGCGCAGGACATTTGAACGGCTCGATTGTTACGCCTGCCACCGTATCGACGGCCGCGGCGGGACGCTTCGTCCGGGAGGTAATTTGACCGGAATGGAAGGGCCCGACCTATCGCCCGTGGGCCTCAAGGGATACAACGCGGAGTGGTACGTTTCACATTTGCAGAAGTCGCAGCAGGCAGCGGACGGCGTCTGGAAAGTCTCGTTCAGAGAGATCAACGAAACAGACCGTGCGGCGCTGAAGATCTTTTTGGATACCCAGATGGGTGCTCCGAAATTGATCGAGGCTAAGGCGCAGTTCAACACGGTCGGATGTGCAGGCTGTCATACGGTCGGATACTTTGGCGGCGATGCGGGAGTTAATCTCTCGATGTCCGGATTCAAAGACCCGAATCAGTTGAACTTCTCCAAAGTCCCGGGTGATCGTACGTTGTCGAACTGGGTGGTCCAGCACTTTCGCTCTCCCGCTTCGACGGTTGCAGGATCGCAGATGCCCGCACTTGGTCTGACCGATTCGCAGATCGATCTCCTTACACTTTACACGCTCTCGCTTCGCCGCCGGACTTTGCCTGATACTTATCTGCCGAAGGACCGCGTAAAGGCGATGCGTTTTGGCGCGAGGGAATTTGCTAGTGATGGACCAACGATCTACACCGCCGTTTGTTCAAGTTGCCACGGAGCGGACGGACAGGGTTCGCGTTTCCCGGGCCTCGTGCCAAATCCGTCGATAATTAACCCTGATTTCCTGGCACTCGCCTCGGACGATTTTCTTTTCCAAACGATAAGAGCCGGTCGGCCAGGGCGTCCCATGCTGCCGTGGGGTGAACGGGTTAACGGCCTGAACGAACAGGAGATCCGTGCGGTCGTTGCTTACATACGCGAACTGGGCGGAGGGGTCCAGCAGATCCCGGATATGTTGCCGCAGTTCTGGGCAAGAGGCGACGTCGCTCTTGGCGAACGGCTGTTTACCGCAAACTGTTCGGGCTGTCATGGGGCGAAAGGCATCGGCGGCGACGGGCCTGCACTCGGCAACAAAGCCTTTCTTTCGAGCGCTTCCGATACGTTCCTGGTCGGCACGATCAGCCGGGGACGTCGAGGAACAGTAATGCAGGGGTTTACCGATCCTTCGCCGATCCGGCGTGTGCTGACGCAGGCAGAGATGGAGGCGATCGTGGCTTATTTGCGTTCTCTGAATCCGAAGTAGTTCGGTCCGAACGTGAGGGATGTTATGAAAAAAGAGATTTCTAGACGCGAATTCATGGCAAGGATCTCCGCAGCCGGTTTCGGTGCTCTCGTGGCGTCGACCACCAATGCGTGGGGACTTGAAGCGATCACAAATCCGCTTGCGGTCTATCCGAACCGCGATTGGGAGAACGCGTATCGCGACCTGTGGAAGTACGACTCGAGATACACGTTTACCTGCGCGCCGAACGACACGCACAACTGCCTGCTTAACGCTCACGTTCGGCAGGGCGTCATCACCCGCATCGGCCCGACAATGAAATATGGCCAGGCGACCGACCTGTTTGGGAACGCGACCTCTCACCGCTGGGATCCGCGCGTCTGCCAGAAGGGCCTTGCATTGACGCGACGGTTCTATGGCGATCGGCGGGTGAACGGGACGATGGTTCGGGCCGGTTATAAACGCTGGTACGACGAAGGATTCCCTCGCGGTAAGGACGGACGTCCCGACGAGTCTTATTTCAATCGTGCCCGCGATGAATGGATCCGGATGTCGCACGACGAAGCCGCCGTGATCGTCGCTGCTGCGCTCAAGAACATCGCAGAAACTTATACGGGCGATGAAGGCAAGCGAAAGTTAAAAGAGCAGCATTACGACGAAGCGACGATCGAAGCGACTCAGGGAGTCGGCACGCAGGTGATGAAATTCCGCGGCGGAATGCCGTTGCTCGGGATGACGCGCGTGTTCGGAATGTATCGAATGGCGAATTCGATCGCGTTGCTTGATTCGCATATCCGGGGCGTCGGACCCGATCAAGCAATGGGGCCAAAGGGCTTTGACAACTATTCCTGGCATACGGACCTTCCGCCCGGACACACGATGGTTACGGGTCAGCAAACGGTCGAATTCGACCTCAACTCCGTCGAGCAGGCAAAGACCGTCGTCGTCTGGGGAATGAACTGGATCACCACCAAGATGCCCGACGCACACTGGCTGACCGAGGCTC
The DNA here is from genome assembly GCA_041940165.1 of Acidobacteriota bacterium. Lineage (GTDB taxonomy): Bacteria > Acidobacteriota > Blastocatellia > Pyrinomonadales > Pyrinomonadaceae > OLB17. Next base: position 196,534 of record JBGTSR010000002.1, on the reverse strand, counting down.
GTATGAAGGGCACCCGAGTCGTCGTCATCGCCTGTGAATATTCGGCAACAGCGACGAAAGCGGACGAAGTAGTGGTTGTACGGCCCGGCACGACGCCGGCATTGGCGCTCGGGTTTGCGAACGTAATTCTCCAGGAAAATCTCTACGACAAAGAATACGTTCGGCAATGGACCGACATGCCGTTGCTGGTTCGTATGGACTCGCTGAAGTATCTAAAGGCCTCCGAAGTCTTTGGCGGTGACCCTTCGGTTCTCAAACAAACTTTCATTGTTAAGGAAGGTGAGAAAGAACCTCCACCGATCCAGCAGACGACACAAAACGTGGTTCCCGAGAAGTTGCGGGCTGAATGGGGCGACTATGTTTGGTGGGACGCGAAAACCAGTTCCCCACAGACCGTCACCCGTGACGAGGTCGGTAAGTTTTCGAAGATCGGCGAAGCGTTATTAGAAGGCTCGATCGAGGTTACATTGGCGGACGGCAGCAAGGTGAAGTGCCGACCGGTGTTCGATCTGGTGAAAGAATACGCGGCGCACTTTACACCCGAGACTGTCGAGGAACTCACGTGGGCACCTGCCGCGGCCGTTCAAAAGCTCGCCCGTCACTTTGCGTCCCAACCCGGTACGACGCTCTTTGCACTCGGCATGGGTCCGAATCAATTTTTCAACAGCGACAATAAGGATCGCGATGTTTTCCTGCTCGCGGCTCTGACCGGAAATGTCGGAAAGATCGGCGGAAACGTCGGTTCGTATGCAGGGAATTATCGAACGGCATTGTTCAATGGAGCCCCGCAGTATATCAACGAAAATCCATTCGACATTGAGTTAGATCCCGCAAAGCCTGCCCGGCCGAAGCAATACTGGCGGGCGGAGTCGGCACACTATTACAACCATGAAGATCATCCGCTCCGGGTCGGCAACAAGCTGTTGACGGGTAAGACTCATATGCCTTGCCCGACAAAGTCGCTGTGGTTTGCCAATGCGAATTCGATCCTCGGAAACGTGAAATGGCATTACAACATGGTCGTCAACGCCATACCGAAGATCGAGCTGATCTGCGTGAACGAATGGTGGTGGTCGACATCCTGCGAATATGCGGATGTGGTCTTCGGCGTTGATTCATGGGCCGAGCTAAAGCATCCGGATATGACCGCGTCGGTCACGAATCCGTTTCTGCTCGTCTTCCCGAAAACGCCGATCCCGCGCATTTTCAACACAATGGGTGACATTGAGGTATATGCGCTCGTTGCATCGAAGCTTGCCGAGCTGACTGGCGACCAGCGTTTCAACGACTATTGGAAGTTTGTCAGGGAAGATCGGACGGATGTCTATCTTCAGCGCATTCTCGACCATTCCACGAATACCAAAGGCTATTCGTTCAAGGACCTGCACGACAAAGCCCTCGACGGCGTTCCGGCGGTGATCAACAGCCGAACCACGCCAAAGAATGTTGGATATGACCAAGTAGTCGATTCGTCCCCGTGGTACACGAAGTCGGGCCGACTTGAATCCTATCGAGAAGAGGATGAATTCATCGAAGCGGGCGAGAATCTGCCCGTGCACCGCGAACCGGTCGACTCTACATTCTACGAACCGAACATCATTATCTCTGCCCCGCACGAGGCATTGCGTCCGGCTCAGCCCGAAGACTACGGCGTAAGGCGCGACGACCTGTCGTGCGAGACCCGCTGCGGCCGCAATGTCGTGTACACGTGGGCCGAAGCTAAGACCAAGCCGCACCCACTGATCAAGGATGATTTCAAGTTCATTTTCCACACCCCGAAGTATCGTCACGGCTCACATACCACGCCGATCGACACGGATATGAACGCGATGCTGTTCGGCCCGTTTGGCGACATCTATCGCCACGACAAACGATCACCGTTCGTTACCGAGGGTTACGTGGATATCAACCCGTCCGATGCGCAGGAACTCGGCGTGAACGATGGCGATTACGTTTGGATCGATGCAGATCCGGAGGACCGGCCGTTTCGCGGGTGGCAAAAGGACAAGAAGAACTACGATCTGGCCCGGCTGCTCTGCAGGGCTAGGTATTACCCGGGAACACCGCGAGGAGTCACGCGAATGTGGTTCAACATGTACGGCGCTACGCCCGGATCGCAGCAGGGACAGGCGGAGCGAAAGGACGGGTTGGCGAAGAACCCCCGGACCAACTATCAGGCAATGTTTCGCTCCGGGTCACACCAATCCGCGACGCGGGGTTGGCTGAAGCCGACTTGGATGACCGATTCGCTCGTTCGCAAAGGGATGTTCGGACAAGGAATGGGAAAGGGCTTTGCCGCCGACATCCACTGCCCGACCGGAGCACCTCGAGAATCCTTTGTGAAGATCACCAAGGCCGAGCCCGGCGGTATCGGAGAAGAGAAGTTGTGGCGGCCTGTGAAACTCGGGATCCGGCCGCGGACCGAATCCGATGCGATGAAGAAATACCTTGAGGGCGGTTTCACCAGCAAGAAGTAAATAACGAAAATGGACGCGCTCAAACTACATATCTTGTTCAATTACTATCCCGCGATCGGATTCATTATCGCCACACTCGTGCTCACCGCCGGCATGTGGCTCCGTAACGTGGGCGCAAAGCGTTTCGCGATGAAGCTGTTTGTCGCGTTGGCAATTCTCACTTTCTGCGTGGCTTTCGCAGGCGAGGTGGCGAGTTGGGCATACCTCGCGGATAGCAGCTCGCGAATGGCTGCGTTGACCGGCCACAAACATTTTGCGACAACGGCCTTCGCCGCAACCGTGATCACGGGAATCCTTTCTCTCATCGGACTCGCCCGAACCCGAAAAGGCCAAGATCGGGGCAGCGGCTTTTACGTCACGCTCCTCTTGGTGGCGATCGCCTCCTCGGTCTTGCTGATGACCACGATATTAAGGGGCCGACACATTAAATGGGCCGTCGCAGTTCCGACGGAGCGTTCAATTTCACTAAGTTCGGTCGATACGGAGAATAAACTATGGCACGCGTAAATAATTGGCAGCTTGGACGGGAGATGTCCTATTGGTATCCGGAAAGCCGTCCGCAAAAACAATTTGCCGCCGTCTTCGACACGAACAAATGCATCGCGTGCCAGACATGTACGCTCGCGTGCAAGACAACCTGGACGTCCGGCAAGGGCCAGGAGTACATGTTGTGGAACAACGTTGAAACGAAACCTTACGGCTTCTATCCCCTCGCATGGGATCTGAATCTTCTCGAGATGCTGGATGGCCAGCAGTGGACCGACAACAACGGGCAGCATGTCTACAATGGCAGCACGATATTCGAGAACGCTCCCGCCGGCGAACGCGTTCTCGGCTGGCGTCCCAGCGATGAGGACTATGCCTATCCGAATGTTGGCGAAGACGATTGCGCCGGCGGAGTAGACAAAGGCGCAAGTCTCGAGGGCACGCATGATATGGCGTGGTTCTATTACCTCGCCCGCATCTGCAACCACTGCACATACCCGGCGTGCCTCGCATCGTGCCCGCGCGGCTCGATCTACAAACGCCCCGAAGACGGTATCGTGCTTGTCGATCAAGGCCGCTGCCGCGGCTATCAGGAATGTGTGCGCGGGTGCCCATATAAGAAAGTTTTCTTCAATCCGATGACGTCGACTTCGGAGAAGTGCATCGCTTGCTACCCGAAGATCGAACAGGGGCTTGCACCTCAATGTTTCGAAAACTGTATCGGCAAGATCCGAATGGCCGGCTTTCTGAATACGCCGGACAAAGCCGAGGCCGATAATCCGCTCGATTACCTGGTCCATATCAGGAAAGTTGCATTACCGCTCTTCCCACAGTTCGGCCTCGAACCGAACGTATATTACATTCCGCCGATCCATGTTCCGACGGCGTTCACTAAACAGATGTTCGGACCGGGCGTCGACAAGGCCGTCGAGGTCTATCGAAACGCTCCCAACGATCAGGACCTGACGAGCCTTCTCGGTTTGTTCGGTTCGAGCGAACGAATAATGCGGAAGTGGAAGCGCGTCGGCGACAAGGCGATTGGGATGGATGAGAACGGGAAAGAACTAGTGAACGTCCCCTTCCGTGAGCCGATCCACATTCGACCGGCTTACGACAAGCTCTATCAGATCACGCGGACGAACTGTCCGTAAGGAGGGACGAAATATGCGGTATGTTTCGATCGCAATCATTGTAAGTTTGATAGTTGCTACGTCCTGCTCAAGGACGCAGGTTCCGACTCCTGAAGTGAACGTTGTTCAAGTCAAGGAGATCTCGCTCGACCCGAACGACAGCGCCTGGGATCCCGTGTCCCTTCATGTGTCGAAGTTGATCCTTCAAGATCTCGTTGAGCCTCGCTTGATGGAACCGTCAACGCAGGAAGTGAATGTAAAAGCGATGACCGACGGCAGCGAGATAGCGTTCCGCTTAGAATGGGTCGATGAGACGCAAAGCGACTTGCCGGGGCCGCGACATTTTATCGACGGCTGTGCTGTTCAGTTGCCATCGAAGATCGAGGCAAATGTGCCGGCGCCGCAAATGGGTGAAGTTGGAAAAACGGTTGAGATATCTTACTGGCGTGCGGATTGGCAGGCGACTGTCGACGGAAGAGCCGATGATATCAAGGCGCTTTATCCGAATGCGACGGTCGACCACTACCCATCGGAATCGAAACCACTGGAGAACGATCCCAAAGCCCAGGCAGAAACCGCGGCTCGGTACGCGCCCGCCCGATCACTTGGGAACCGCCGTTCGGGGCCCCGTACACAGCCGGTCGAGGATCTCATCGCTGAAGGACCCGGAACGCTTTCACCAGCGCCGAATGCCATCTCGAAGGGCAAAGGCGTTAAGACCGCAAAAGGCTGGGCCGTTGTCATAACTCGGCCGATGCCCGCTGGTTTCTCAAATGCGATGCCTTCGCAGATCGCCTTTGCCGTCTGGGAAGGAGCGCATACTGAAGTCGGAGCACGCAAAATGAGGACTGGATGGGTGCCGCTGATCCTTAAGTCACTCGGAAAACCGTTATGACTTACATTAGGAATCTGAAGCGACTTCATGACCTGATCGACGCGATGTTCTTCGATCATCAGAAGGCCCTGATCCATTTTGAGTTTGAAAAGGCCTTAACCCTCCTTGAAACGTATGAAGCAGTTCTCCTCCGCCATATGCAGGATGAAGAATTGACGCTCCTCCCTGTGTATGCCGAGCGGGCGGTGGTTTCCGGGGCCGGCTCGCCAAAACTATTCTTCGATGATCACGCGAAGATGCGTTCGTATGTTGAGGTGTTCAAGCAGAAGACTTCCGAATTGCGGAGTGAGCCGGATGTCGACAGGGCACTGCTTCACCTTCTGGATCGCGAGGCGTTTTATCTCCGGCTCTGCAGCCATCACGACAAACGAGAAACTGATTTTCTCTATCCGCTCCTTGAGCAGCTCCTTTCCGATGATGAGGAGCGCGCGCTCATGTCGCAGATCGATCTGCACCCAGACCGCGCCTCGATGGTTGCAGCCGAGGATACGATAGGCCGAGGAAGGTAGAGAGATGGAAATGAAAGCTGAAACCGTAGAAAACCAACTTCTCGTGGAGGCGGCCGAGTGGCGGCTTATCAGCATGCTCTTTGATTGCCCGACCGGCACTTGGTTCGACGATGTCAAAGCTCTTGGCGAGCAGGTGACCGATAAGCAATTGCGACGAGCCGCACGGTCCGCACAGAAAGAAGCGAGCGAAGGCCTGTTTCATTCTATCTTCGGGCCGGGCGGGCCGGCACCTGGCCGCGAGGTGAGCTACCGCGGATGGGTTCAGCCGGGATACCTGCTCTCGGAACTGTCTACTTTCTACAACGCATTTTCCTACCAGCCAAAAACGCACGAGGTCCCCGACCACATCGCCGTCGAGACCGGTTTCATCGCATATCTTCGCCTGAAGGAACTGTACGCGCTCGAATGCGGCGACAAGGAAAATGCTGAAATAACCGCCGAAGCATCTAAGACCTTTCTGAACGATCATCTTTCCAAGTTCGCCGAGAAAATTGCGAAGCTGCTCGCTGCCTCACAGGTCGAATATCTCGAACTCGCGGGACGAGCCCTCTTCAAACACGTTGGTCCGGACAAGGATAAAGGTAAGCAAACATTCCTTCCGGTCCTGGAAGACCCTGACGAGAGAATTTTTGAATGTGGAGTTGGACTAACCTAGCGAACGAAAGCGTTATGCCATCGTCGCGAGTATATCTGCGATGTCCTTTTCAGTTGTATCCGGGTTGATAAAGCAAAACCTTGCGACGGTTTCAAATTCATTTCCTCGACGTACCTCAGTAGGTGCGACTAATGCGAAGCCGGATTTGTGATTTCGATATGTCCAATTTCGGTAATCGTCGGGTGACCAGCCTAATCGCCGGAATAACACACATGACAGGCTTGGCTCACGAACGAGTTCTGTATAGGGTGTTTCAGAAATCAGTCTTCCTGCGATTTCTGCCAGTTCGATCCCGCGTTCGACTGCTTGTTCATATCGAAGGGTGCCGTGCATAGCCAGGGAGAACCACAGCGGAAGGCCGCGAACGCGCCGCGTCAGTTGTATTTGGTAGTCCGCAGGGTTGAACCCGTGAGCCCCTTCGTCACTGAAAATATCCAGATACGAGCCCTCCTGAGCGTGAGCATTCTTTGCGAGTTCCGGGTTGCGATAGATCACAGCGCCGCAATCATAAGGTGAAAAAAGCCATTTGTGCGGATCGATCGTGATGCTATCGGCCATCTCAAGGCCGTTGAACAATTGGCGAACCGATCGGGCGGCGAGAGCTCCGCCGCCGTAGGCTGCGTCAACATGAAACCAGACGCCTTCGGACCTGCATATACTGCCGATACCCGAAAGGTCGTCGATGATGCCGGCATTCGTCGTCCCAGCAGTGGCGACGACCGCGAAGAACCTGTTTCGTTCCTCGGGCGTCAACTCCCGTATTCGATTGGCCAGCATCCCGCCCTCTAGCCGGCACTCGGTGTCGATCACTATAACGTCCAGGTCCATGACCTTTGCCATCGCCTTGACGGATGAATGTGCGCACTCCGACGTAATCACGATCCCGCGAACTTTCTCACGGCTGCGGTTCTGCCGCCGCCAGTCTTCTCTTGCGGTGACCATTGCCGATAGGTTCGCCGCCGTACCGCCGCTGGTGAAGACACCAAACGCCCCGGCCGGCAGTCCGGTCAGCGAGACGAGCCATTCCATCGCCTGATTCTCCGCAAAAATGCAGCCGGCACCTTCAAGCCAAAAGGCACCGTGGACACCGGTTGCCGAGGTGACCAAGTCGAACAAAACTGCGGCCCGTGTTGGGGAGGCCGGCACGAAAGCCAGATGGCGAGGATGATCGATAGACACACTCGACTTGACCAGAACATCCCTGAACAGAGCGAAGGCCGTTTCACCACCGATCCCTTTGGGTGTGATCGTCTCACCCACGAGCCTTTTTAACTCGGCGGCAGTTTTTGGAAAACCGAGCACCGGATCGGCATCCGATACGCGACCGATGGCGTACTTGATCACGTCGAGTGACATCTCGACCAAGTCAATATCAACGTTGTGCATAAGGGGACAGAATCAGCTCAGATGTAGCTGCACCAAAGAGGAGGGCGGCGACCTACAATCCCAGGAAGTGGCCCGCAACAACTGATACCACGATTATCGCTCCGTACCCGATCTCAAGAAGGCCAATCTGCATTGCCGGCAGCTTTTTCCGTCCGGGAGCAAGTCCGGTAACCGAGCGTCCTAACAGGACCAGCATCGCAAAGATCGTCAAGATCGGGCCCAAGCCGAAATATACAAGAGTGCACGTAATGAAGAGCGCAAAAACGTGTGCAATGGTTGGGACTATCCGCGAGTGTTCCTTCCCCTTTTCCAAGAGCAATCGATTTCGGACGTAAAGGATCGACGGGATGGACCGCAGGACAAAGATCGTCCAAAGCGACGCAGCAACGGCCCATGTCTGGCCGCCCGCGATAGCGAACGCCGCAATTGAAGCCGAAAGCGAGACGGCGCCGCACAGTTCGGGTGCGAGCTGCCTGCCCCGACGCGATACGTCGTTAAAGATCTGATATCCGACGAGCGGCAGGACCAAAGCACACGGCAAAAGCGGCCGCGATCCGGAAGCGATCAACGTTCCAAGAATTCCGATCGCGAAGATTGACGCATAGGTCATCAGGAAGACCAGCGCGGCTGTTGCACGGCTCGCATCCTTCATCCCTATCCGGTCGGCGATCAGGACCTTCAAAGGTTGTCGGCAGAGAAATGCTCCGATTGTCATCAAGGCTATCCACAACCCTCCGACCGAGAAAGCGATCGCCGTTCCGGCGATCAGCGGTTCGAGCAAAAAGCTCCAACCGCCATGTTCGACGGGAATGGCGATCTGCCTTATCTTGAAAGTCCTCGCCCGGCCGATTGCCGGTTCGGGTGTTGTTAGCGAAGCGGTGTTCGACATCTGGCCTTCAATTGAATGCACTACGCTCGAGTTCGACCGATCGGGGAAACAGCAAATTGTTCTCTAAATGGATGTGTTGGTGAATGTCGCGCTCTAAAGCCTCAAGCCGGTGGTACAGAGCCGTAAAACTCGGACACGCGCCGTCCGGCAAAGCGTAGTCGTTGGTTGTCGCACGCATTTTCGACAACAATTCACCGACCTCCTCGTGTTCGACGTTCATCATACTGATCGGATGTCGAACAGTGCCAAAGGCCGGAAACGCTGCTGTTAGGTTGTTCGATAGGCGGTATTCCAGGTCCCGGATGTATGGGAACAGCACCATTTCCTCTTTCAGCATGTGCGGCTCAAGGTCGTCACACACTGCCGCGAAAAGGTCCTTCAACTCAAGCAGATAATCATAATGATCTCCGTGACGGCTCGCGACCTTGGCCATCAACGGAGTCAAATGAGCCATCTCGTCTTTTGTGTATACGTGATGTTTGTCCAGAATATGATCGATAAGATCGTTCAGAGACATTTCGGAAAGGGTTTCGCCCGCGGTCTCGGTCGCAGCGTCCACGATCAGGTCGATCTTCTGGTTTACGATGTCCGGCAGAGCTCCGGCCTTCCGGCATGCTTCGTCAAAAAGCGTGTCACCGTGGCAGCAATAATCGATCTTGTATTCCTCGAACACGCGAGTCGTGAGCGGCATTTCAAGTGCAATTTCCCGAACCGTCTTTCCTTGTACATTGAGCATAGTTAGAACCTCCAGATCTGTTGTCGGGGATAATTATCGCGAGATCGGAGGGACGGAAATATGATCTCGGTCATGTTGCGCAATTTTGTTGCTCAACAAGCCTCGGGGCCGTTCGGGTGTGGATAGCGGTCGGACTGGTCTTCGTCGTTGTGGGCGCTGAGGCAGACGAAATCCTTTTCGATCAAGAACTTCAGGAAAGTTTCGTGGTCCAGCTTCTGGCTGCCGGAAATGCTTATTTCTTCGCTGCCGACCCAATCATCGGCGATCGACCGAGGCACGCTTACGGTGAGAGATCCCTCGGCAAAGCTTCCGGTGAACTCGGGTCCGTCAGTGATCTTAAGTGCGTATCGGAGATCGTTTTCATTCGAACTGCCAAACCTCACACGCTCCTCGATCAAACCTGATTGGCCGAAGGAGTCGACCTCAGACCGGCCAAGCCGAAAGCGAATCGAATTACCAAGTATTCTGAGTTTCATGGCCTACTCGCACGTGAATATTCTCTAGGCGGAATGATAGCGGAAAAGGCTCGCGCGCAAATATGACTCAGATCATGTTTTCGATCACCGCACCAATTCGCGAAGCTCATTTGTCGTCTCGAGATATATGCGCCCGCCTACGATATTCAGACAGCCCTTGTCAGCCAGTTTTCGGATCGCTCGGATGGTCGTCTCGAGCGAGAGGCCGGCCATCTCGGCAATGTCCTGGCGGCGATAAGTGATCTCCTTCACTTCATCCGCGCCGATGTCGCCGGCTAGCCGAAGTAAAACGTTCACGACCCGCTGCTCGGCGGAGGATGTCGCGAGGATCTGAACGGTATCGACGCGATCGCGGAGTATCCCGCACATCCGGGTCATGATCGCCGCTGAAAACTCTTGGGATGATCTCATTAACTCCAGAAAGTCTTTGCGTGGGATCAGCAGCAGATCGCTCTTCTCGATGGCAACCGCCGTGGCGGGGAATTGCTTACCATCCATCGCCGGCGGTATCGCAAAAGCTTCACCCGAGTGAAATAGCCCGAGAATGACTTCTTTCCCGGGCTCGGGAAATCTGACGAGCTTGACTTTACCGGACAAGACGATCGGCAGAAACGTCGAGGTATCACCTTCGAAAAAGATCGACTGATTGGGCGCGAACGTCTTCGCGGTACCCGACCGCATGATCGCGTCCGCCAGTTCCTCGCCGAGATCTTTTAGAAGGTCTTCCATTTGAAAACACAATTTTGTTCGTTTTGCTTTTGATTGTCCATTCAGGCGCGTGACATGACTCAGATCATATTTCGCTCCAAAGGGACCCTTTATCGTTGTATTGATATGCCGAACAACGTAGGGATGGTTATGAGCAGATCGATATTCGCAATTGCCTCGGTACTCTTACTGTCGTTCCCTATATACACGCAAGAACCGCCCGCCGACCGCGAGACTCGTATCAAGCAGCTCGAGACGCAGGTTCAGGCGATCCTTGTTGAACTTCAGAAACTTAAATCGGAATCGCCGTCTCAGACCGCGGTGGCAGTAAAGCCGACCGAAACGAAACCGGCCGACACCGCTGAGACGCAGCCGAAGCTCGGCGTCGATATCGGAAAGGGCATCCGGCTGATCCCATACGGAACGCTCTTCTTCAACGCATATGGCAACAGCGGCGGAACTAACAACGCTGACGTTCCTCTTTTCGCGACACTCTCCGGAAGCGGCAACGTAAGCGCAAGTGCTCGGCAAACGCGACTTGGTCTCAGACTCGAAGGCGCACGGCTCGGGAACGCCAGACTTGGAGCCGTCATCGAAGGCGATTTCTTCGGCGGATTTCCTTCCGTAGGTATCGGCGAAAATTTCGGCGTCGTTCGGCTTCGACTCGCCTACGCACGGCTCGATTGGGAGCGGACGTCTGTGACCGTCGGCCAGGATTGGATGGTGTTCGCACCCGTCAACCCCGTTTCGATCGCCGCGGCCGGTAATCCGCAGATGGGAGCGGGCGGCAATCTTTGGGCGCGTTTGCCGCAGGTCCGCGTGGATCAGAAATTGAACAGCAATCTCACCGTGCAGGCTGCCGCACTCGAATCTCAGACCGGCGATTTCGCGACTAACGCCGCATTCGTTGTGCAGCCGACCAGCGGTCAGGCGTCCCGAGTCCCTTTCCTACAGAGCCGCCTCGCCTATTCGAATGCAAACTGGCTCGGCACCAAAAAGTCCGGCAGCATCGGCGTCTCCGGCCACTTCGGTATGTCGCGGGTCATTACCGGCCCGGCAAATACTCGTAATGATGTCGAGTCCATTGGCGTCGCGTTGGACTGGAATTTTCCGGTTGCCGAACGCGTCACCGTCGCCGGGGAAGCATTCTCGGGCCGAAATCTCGGCGGTTTTCAGGGCGGGGTCTTTCAGAGTTACAACACCGATTTCGCACATTCAGATGGCGTCAGGCTTACGCCGGCGGGCGTCAGGTCCATCGGGACGCGCGGCGGGTGGATGCAAGTCGGTTATACACCTCCCGTCCTGAACAACCAGCTTGGGATCTACGGTTCCCTTGGTATCGACGACCCTGTTAATTCGGACCTCGTCAGCCTCTCATTCCGAGATTGGAGATCACGAAACTTCGTTATCGCCGCGAACGCTCTATACAGATTCACCCCTCAGCTCGCAGTAAGCGCGGAATTTCGCAGATTTAGAACTGACTACCTCTTTACCGGCCCAAGGTACGCAACTCACCTAAACCTCGGCGCGACCTATACATTTTGATATTTTAGAAACATGACAGCTATCGAAGGGTTCGTTTTAGCCGGAGGACAAAGCCGGCGAATGGGTTCGGACAAAGCACAACTGAAGCTTGGAGGTCTCACACTTGTGGAGCGGGCCGCAAACGTTTTGGCAAAGAACGCGGAACCTGTGTCGATCGTGGGGCATTCGTCAAGCGACTACAGATCGAATCTAATTATTATTGAGGACGCGTCCGTTGGGGCGGGCACGAGAGGCTCTGTCGTCGGACTCTATACTGCACTGCTTAATGCGAAGTCCGAGTGGGCGGCGATTCTAGCGTGCGATCTTCCGCTTGTGCGTTCTGAATTGTTCACAATAATGAACTCGTTCTGTAGGGAAAAGCATGATGGCTTGAACGAAACCACCGACGCGATCCTTCCACGGCAACGTGACGGACGCATACAACCCCTTTGCGGGCTTTACAGGACGCGAACTTGTATTCCTCATGTGAAGGAGATGTTGTCTTCGGACAATTGGCGGCTGCAGGACCTGATCCAGCGGTTGAATACGCACATTCTAGAATTGTCCGTCTATGAGGACCTCGAAGGATCAGATAATTACTTCTTGAATGTGAACACCCCGGAAGACTTCCGAATCGCTGTAGAGCACGAGACCAAACGCTCTAGACAATGGAGGAGAAAAGAGCTTTTCTAGGCAAAGCATATTCCTAGAGAAGCAAAGCGTTCTCGCCGAGAAGGATTTGATTTGGGTCAGCGAACTGGGTTAGGCTGACAGCGTCTGGAGCACAGAAGATTATGGCAAGCGAACTGCCGAGACCAGACCTAATCGGTGTCGATCGAAGACGTCCTGCGATCCTAGGAATTCTCGCGTCTGCCGTCCTCACGTTACTCGTTATCGTTGGGTCACGAAGTCTCGAGCACTTCGATTCGGCCCTCTTCGGTTACACTATCGCAAGTGTCGTCGCACTGGGTGCGATCGTCTACCGATACACCATCTGGCTGCAGCGGCCAGCCACGCGGGCCTATTGGCTCCGAGGCTGGAAACTCTTTCGAGATAGAGAGAACCTCGCAAAGAATACGGCAACAGCTGCAACGACGATCGGCAAGAATCTCGTCGCACAGCACTTCATCTTCAAACGGGGGTTCAGCCGTTGGCTGATGCACTTCCTGATAATGTGGGGCTGCATTCTTTCTGCGTTGATCACTTTCCCGCTCGCGTTCGGATGGGTGCACTTCAAGCTTGAAGGCGATCTAGGCTATCGCGCTTACGTGTTCGGCTTTCCCGGGCAGATACTCGACGGCCGCAGTGCCGCCGCGTGGGTCCAGTTTCACGCGCTCGACTTCACCGCGATCATGGTGCTCGCCGGATGTGCCATCGCTATCCACCGCCGCCTCAAGGATCGCGGGGCGATCGCGTACCAATCGTTCCTTCTCGATTTCACGCCGCATATGCTGCTGATAGCGATCTCGGTTTCGGGACTGATGCTGACGGTTTCGAGTCTCTGGTTTGCGGGCTACATGTATTCTTTCATCGCGCTGATGCATCAGGCTACAGTGATCATGACGTTGTTCTATCTACCGTTCGGAAAACTGTTTCATATCGTCCAGCGGCCTGCGTCGATCGGCGTTGAACTATATCAGCAGCGGGCCCAGGAGATGGAGCAGGCCAGTTGTCCCCGATGCGGAACGATGTTCATGGGGAAGATATGGATCGATGATCTAAAAGAAGTTGTTGGTCAGCTCGGGTTCGATTACACGCTGCCGAACGGCCACACGTTGCAGGATTACTGTCCTCGCTGCAAGCGGATCATGCGCGGACTCGCATATGCGAGTTTGCCGAACAAGAGTGAGCCGGTTTTCGAAGGTGTTCGGGCTAAGGTGGGCGATAACGAATAGACGTTTATGTCGAAGGTAGAGAATCTGGATGAGATCATCGAGCGGTTCGGCCCGCACCTTCACGACGCCCCGTTCGAGGGTTGGCAGGCCGACCGCGAGATCGACAAGGTTGTCGATACGCATTGTCCGTATTGCGGTATGCAGTGCGGAATGAAGCTGCTGGTTGAAAAGAATCACGTTGTCGGCGTCGAGCCGCGATATGATTTTCCGGTTAATGAAGGACGCCTATGTCCGAAGGGTGTCACGGCGTATCTCCAAACACATCACCCTGACCGGCTCGAATATCCGCTTATCAAACGCAACGGTAACTTTGAACGAGCGTCGTGGGATGAAGCATTCGAACTCATCGTCTCGAAGTTCAAAGATCTTCAGGAGAAGCATGGAAAGGATTCGATCGCGGTCTATTCGGGTTCATCGCTGACTACCGAGAAGACCTATCTCGTCGGCAAATTCGCCCGCGTCGGACTCGGCACGAGATTCATCGATTATAACGGCCGGCTTTGCATGGCCTCCGCAGCCGCAGGTAACAACAAAGCATTCGGCATCGATCGGGCCGCGAACCCGTGGAGCGACATCCCGCATGCCGAGGTGCTGATCATCGCAGGTGCAAACTGCGCCGAAACGTTCCCGATCATCAACGGTTTCCTTTGGAAGCAGCGTGATAATGGCGGTATCTGGATCGTCATCGATCCCCGCGAGACGCCGACGGCTCGCCAAGGCGACATTCACCTCCAACTCAAACCCGGCACCGACGCCGCCGTCGCCAACGGCATCCTCAACGTACTCATCAACGAGAACCTGATCGATCAGTCATTTATCGATTCGCGTACGAACGGCTGGGAAGAAGCGCGCGAGATGGCGTTGAAATATCCGCCCGAAGTAGCTGCCGAGATATCAGGCGTACCTGCCGAAAAGATCATCCAGGCCGCTCGCGTTTACGGCCGTGCTAAAACGGGAATGATAATGCACGCACGCGGCATCGAGCATCATTCGAACGGTACTGAGAACGTGCTCAGCTACATCAATATCGTCCTCGCGACGGGCAAGATCGGCAGCAAGGGCCGTGGCTATGGGACGATAACCGGGCAGGGCAATGGCCAGGGCGGCCGCGAGCACGGCCAGAAAGCTGACCAGTTACCGGGATACCGCTACATCACCGACCCTGACGCCCGCAAGTACGTCGCCGGCGTCTGGGGCATCGACGAATCGGAACTCCCGCAGGCCGGCGTCTCTGCTGTCGAAGTATTCCAAAAAATGCGTGAGGGTGAGATCCGCGGGCTGCTCTCCATCTGCAGCAATATGATGGTCTCGCTACCCGATACGAACGCCGTCCGAAAATCCCTCGAGAAGCTTGAATTCAACGTCTGCATCGACTTCTTTATGTCCGAGGCGGCTCGCTACGCCGACGTCGTTCTTCCCGGCACGACCTGGGCCGAGGACGAAGGCACGACGACGAGCGGCGAAGGACGCGTGATCAAGATCAACAAAGCGATCGACCCTCCGGGCGAAGCCCGACGCGACTGGGAGATCCTGCAGGAGATCGCCCGACGAATGGGCCGCGGCCAATACTTTCAGTTCACTTCACCGCGAGAGATCTTCGACGAACTGCGGATCGCATCGAAGGGCGGAAAGGCAGATTATTCGGGGATCACATACGAGAAGATAGAGAGGCAGGACGGAGTTTTCTGGCCGTGCCCGAGCGATGAAAGTGAAGGCACTCCGCGGCTCTTCGAGGCGAGATTCGCTCACCCAGACGGCAAGGCGAAGTTTCATCCGATCGAGTACAAGGGCGCCGACGAAAAGCCGGACGAAGAGTATCCGCTGATCTTCACAAGCGGCCGTATCGTCCATCAGTATCTATCGGGCAATCAGACCCGCCGCATAGGCTTTCTTGTGCAGCAATGTCCCGAGCCGTTTGTCGAGATCCACCCCGAAACTGCGGCGAAGTACAAGATCAACGATGGCGAGCGCGTAAAGGTCGTATCACGCCGCGGCGAGGGAGTTTTCCCGGCTCTCGTCGTCAAGACCATCCGCCCCGATACGATCTTCATTCCGTATCACTGGGGTGAGGAACTCGCGGCGAACCAGATCACGAACGCCGCGCTAGACCCGACATCGAAGATCCCGGAATTCAAGGCATGTGCAGCGCGTCTCGAGAAGATCCACTCGCGCGAACTGCCGATCCTCGGTAAAGGCCGTAAAGGCTCAAGCATGAGCGAAGCTATACAAGGTAGACAGCAAAAGGAGGCCAGCTAAATGAAGGAGACAATGTTCATTGATCCGCAGCGGTGTATCGGCTGCCGAGCCTGTGTCGCGGCGTGCCGGGAATGCTCGACGCATAAGGGTTATTCGATGATCTTTGTCGACTACATCGACCGGTCCGAAACGACGGCGACAATGCCGACCGTCTGCATGCACTGCTCCGAACCGACCTGCGCTCTCGTCTGTCCGGCCGACGCGATCAAGACAAACGAGGACGGCGTCGTGATGTCCGCCCTCAAGCCTCGATGTCTCGACTGCCGCAACTGCGTCAACGCTTGCCCGTTCGGCGTGCCGAAGTACAACTCACAAATGCACCTGCAGATGAAGTGCGATATGTGCTACGACCGCACGAGCGAGGGCCTCAAGCCAATGTGTGCGAGTGTCTGCCCCACCGGTGCGATCTCGTTCGGCACTTATGAGCAGATCGTTCCGCTGCGGCGGACAAAGCCTGTAAACGCACACGTGTTTGGCAATCAGAAGGTCGAGACGAAGGTGTATCTAATGCTTCCGACTGACGCCGACGAGGTAAATGTCGATGGATGCGGCGTTTTCGAAGGGCGGGTGCACGCGGAAGGGCCCGCCGATGAATCGTGGATCGATTCGCAGGTCGAAGAATCTGACCGTAGAAACGAATTCTAGACGAGGAACTCACAATGGACGGAACGAAACGAGACGAACGAGACGTACGGCACGCGACGAAAGAGTCTGACGCCGAGTTTCCCTATGACCGCAACGACGAAGCCCAGGTAACCCGCCGCGAATTCTGCAATTTTCTCTTTCTAACGTCGTCGACGCTGCTCGCGGGCACAGCGGGGTTTGCCGCAAAATCTGTCTACGACGCGAGCAAGGAGCCCGCATACACTCCCTTTCGAATCGAGGGGGCGGAGGTAATGCAGCCGGGAACAGCTCTGAATTTCTATTACCCGGGCGAGCACGACTCGGCGATCCTTGTCCGCTCCCGCGATGGTTCTTATCACGCCTTCGGCCAGAAATGCACGCATCTTACTTGCCCGGTCTACTACGAAAAGTCGAAGGATCGACTCGAATGCCCGTGTCACGAGGGCGGGTTCGATGCACGCACTGGCGCGGTACTCTACGGCCCGCCGCCAAGGCCGCTCGACAAGGTCCTGATCGAAGTCCGGGGATCCGAGGTCTGGGCGATAGGCCGCGAACCCGGCGGAGGTCCCGTAAACCATGAGAGCTGATATGGATACCGCAAACGGCGATCGTCCCACAAACCCGAGACGACACGAAGATCGCGGCCGCACTGCCGTCTGGCAGGCCCGGCTCGTAATGCTCGTGATGATCAATCTCGCGCAGCTCTGGATCCTTTCAGCGGCGATCGAAGCCGCTCTTGCCAGGCACTTTGATAAGCTCTGGCCGCTTATCATCGCGTCAGTAGTTTGTTGGGCTATCGCATTAACGATCTTTCTTTGGTGGAAGCCCGCCCCAAAACGACGGCAAACGCCCGGCGGCTCATTCCGAACTTAAATGAAACAACCGATCATCGGCTTCAACCTCGATGAGAACTCCGACTGGCGTGCAAAGTTGGCGTGCGGCCATCTGCAGCACGTCCGGCACGATCCGCCGCTGCGGTCACGCGAATGGGTTCTGACTGACGAAGGCCGCAGATCAAGACTTGGTGCCGAGCTCGAATGCATCAAATGCGACGAGGCCGCACCACCCGACTTTGACAAAAATGAGTGACACTTTTCGGCCCGGAGCGGCCCGCGCTCTCTTCCTCTCTACTACTTCCTTCGCAGTCTCCTTCGCAGTCTGGGGACTGATCGCGGCCCTTGCCCCCACATTCACCCAACTCTACAACCTGACGGCCACGCAGCGAAGCGTGATGATCGCTGTGCCGGTCCTGCTCGGTTCGATCGGGCGCATATTTGCCGGTATGCTAGCGGATCGTTTCGGCGGGCGCTATGTGATGGCCGGGTTGCTCATCTTCTCTGCACTGCCTGCGATCGGCATTGCTTTGTCGACCAGCTATTACCAGCTACTCGCGTTCGGATTGCTGCTCGGCATCGCCGGAACAACTTTCCCCGTTGGTGTTGGCTTCACGTCCCGATGGTTCGCGCCCGAGAAACAGGGCACCGCTCTCGGCATCTACGGGATGGGCAACATCGGCCAATCGATCGCTGTATTCTTCGCCCCGGTTCTCGCCCTGAGCCTCGGCGACTGGCGAACGGTGTTCTACATCTTCGCAGCGATCACCCTGATCTGGGGCGTGGTGTTCTACACTACCGCCGTCAGCGACGCGACAACCGCTCGGCCAAAGACGGTCGCGGAGATGCTCGCGCCGCTGAAGACGTCGAAGATCGCTTGGGTACTTTCGCTCTTCTACTTTCTTACCTTCGGCGGCTTCGTGGCCCTCGCTCTTTATATGCCGACGTTTCTTCGCGAGATCTTCGACCTTACACCAACCGATGCAGGAGCACGCACCGCCGGCTTCGTGGTGCTTGCAACGCTGATGCGTCCGGTCGGCGGAGTCCTCGCGGACAGGTTTGGCGGTGCTCGAGTGCTGATCCTTGTCTTTATTGCGATCGCCGTCCTCTCGCTGCTTCTCAGTTTTACGACGATCGTACTCTTCACCATCGGAGCCCTCGGCTGCGCCGCTGCGCTCGGCCTCGGAAACGGAGCAGTCTTCAAATTAGTGCCGCAGTACTTTCCAAAGGAAACGGGAACGGTCACCGGCCTCGTCGGAGCCTTCGGCGGCCTCGGCGGATTCTTCCCGCCGATCGAACTCGGACTTGTCAAAGACGCGACGGGGACGTATACGCTTGGCTTCGCACTGCTCTCCGCGTTCTCGTTAGCGTGTCTCGCTGTCAATTATTTTTCGTTCATCTCTGGCTCGAAAACTTCCGATTCTGAGCCTAGGCTGGCCTGACAAACTACGTGGCGGAGTATGGTCGAGTTGCTGGAAACTGCTTCGACAGCTCTCAAACGGCACGGAAGGCATCCACCGGGCCCGCTCGTGTGGAGTGATCAACTTCACCCGATCCCTCCAAACGAAACGTGGAAGAACTGGCATTCTAGATAGGCCAATTGTCTGGTCGACCTTTAGGATCCAAGCCGGCGGGAGTCTGCTTCTGGGTTCACCAGTATTACATCCGAGGTCTTCTGATAGAAGCTGCGACACCTTTGCCGAGAGCATAGCGGACGATGCTTTGCAGATCGATTGAAAAGGTTCTTCTTCCACTCGAAATCGAGAACACTTTTGGAGCGGTTCGGTGACCGGACACTTCCGGGCAATAGGTCTTAGTTCAAGTCAAAAACGCATACCTACTCGCCGAAAATTCCCCCCGAAATTCCCCCCGGAACCATATTCTAGACAAAAGAAGGGACCAACCAATTTTCAAGCTAGTCCCTAAGTATTTATAAACAAGTGATTTAGAGTGGTACTGAGGGCGGGAGTCGAACCCGCACGCCCCTAAGGGCACAGGATTTTAAGTCCTGGGCGTCTACCAATTCCGCCACCCCAGCACACCCAAGAGATTAGCACGCAAAGTCGGGGTTTGTAAGCGCTCGCCAATGTCTCGGCGTCAATCAGCATTTTCGTGTAATATCAGTAGCGTATGGAACAACTGGCGTGGATCCCGTGGCTGATACTTGGCATCGCCCTTATCGTTGCTGAGATATTTACGCTCGGTTTCTTTCTGCTGTGGTTCGGTGTGGGGGCGATCGCGGCCGGGCTGGTCGGGCTGCTCGGCGGTGGATTGGCTCTGCAGTTCCTTACGTTCGCAGTCGTCTCGATCGTGCTGACGGCCATGTCGCGGACGATATTCTCGAGGTACTTTCAGCATGACGAACGTTATGCGATGCGTTCGGGTGTGGATGCTCTGCCGGGCAAGGTCGGAACTGTAGTCGAGGCGAGCAAAGGCGCACTGAGCGAGGGAGCGGTCAAGGTTTTCGGCTCGGTATGGACAGCGTTCCCGATCGACGGCGAATCGGACCTATCAGAAGGTGAAAAGGTCGAGGTGGTAGAGGTTCGCGGATCGTCTATCTACGTTCGCCGCGTCACGAACGAGCTTCCCGAGTGGCGGCAGGAGCCTAAGAGCTAGCCTTTTCTTCCTCGTCTGAGGCCGCTATTTCACCATCTTCAAATTCACGATTCATTATTTCGGTCGTATCCTCGTTACCGAGCTGCTGATCCGCAGTATCGTGAATGCCACCAAGGTCGATAAGCTCAAGTTTCACGCCTTCTTCTGTCGCTTCGGCAAGGCCGTCTCCCGAGAAACGTGCGAGCACAACGGTGATATTGTCTTCGCCGCCGTTCTGATTGGCCAGTTTAACGAGTTCGGCACAGGCGTTGTGGAGTGCGTCGCTATTCTCTTCGACGATCCGCTGCATATCGGTCGCACTCACCTTGTTCGAAAGTCCGTCACTGCACAGTAGGAAAACGTCGTCGCGGCACGGAACTACCCTAGCTGAAACGGGATAGATCTCATTCTGCGCACCGAGTGCCTGAAGAATTACGTTTTTCAGTGTGTGTGTCTCGGCTTCTTCGGGCGAGATCTGCTGTGCGTCGATGAGCTGCTGGACGAGCGATTGATCTTTGGTGATCTGATAGATCTTGCCGCCGCGAACGAGATAAGCGCGGCTGTCGCCGACCTGAATCACATCCGCGGCTCCCGGAGTGACTCCGATACCGGTAAACGTCGCTCCCATGCCCTGGAACTGCGGATCGCTGCGGCCCTGTTGATGTATCAGGTAATTCGCAAAAACGGTCGCGTCATACAGACGGCTGATGAGGTAGTGGTCCTGTTCTTCGGGCGTAAGCGTCGTATCGGCGTCAGGGTCGAGCATCTTTTCGCTGACGGTTTCGACTGCCATTGTGCTCGCAACCTCGCCGGCGAGGGCGCCGCCCATACCGTCGGAAACTGCCATCACGACGCCGTTCGGATCGATCTCAAAACGCTGGCTTTCGATGACAAATTCGCCGTCTTCCTGAGCGCTCGTCCAAGCCTTGGCCGTCGAGATGTTCAAGAGCAGGTAGTTGTCCTCGTTGCCTTTTCGGACCCGGCCGATATGCGACGCGGCGTGTGTCTCAACAGTGAACATAAGTGCGCGAGTTTTCTTAGCGCCGTCTTACAGCACGGAATAGTAAAAGTTATCACGAAAGCGGCTTTATAGCTAACAACTATCGGCTCAAAGCCTGATCGAGATCCGCGATGATATCTTCGACATCCTCGATCCCGACCGAGATGCGAACAAGCCCGTCGGTGATCCCAAGTTTCTGCCGTTTCTCCGCCGGAACAGATGCATGTGTCATCGACGCCGGATGCGAGATCAGAGTCTCGACACCACCCAGGCTTTCGCCCAGCGTACACAGCTTTACGCCCTCAAGTACGCGAGTAGCGTTTTCGAGCGAACCGGTCTCGAACGAGACCATTCCACCAAAACCGGTCTGCTGACGTTTCGCGAGTTCGTGCTGCGGATGCGACGTCAGGCCGGGATAATAAACCTTTTCAACTCCCGGATGCTCAGCGAGGAAATTCGCGACAACGCGGCCATTCTTGTCGTGAGCTTCCATTCGAACGGCAAGCGTTTTCGTACCGCGAAGCACCAGAAACGAATCGAAAGGCGACAATATCGCCCCGACTGCATTCTGGATGAAACCGATCTTTTCGGCGGCCTTCTCATCATTCAGCCCGACAAAACCACCGACGCTGTCAGAGTGGCCATTGAGATATTTGGTGGTCGAGTGAACCACGATATCGACGCCGAGATCGATGGGCCGCTGAAAATACGGCGACATGAACGTGTTGTCGCAGACGACCATCGCTCCGCGTGCGTGAGCGATCTCGGAAACAGCCGCGAGGTCCGTGATCGTCATGATCGGATTGGTCGGCGTCTCGACGAAGACCATCTTGGTGTTCGGCTTGAATGCTGACTCTAGATCTGCGGTCTGCGACGTGTCGGCGAGGTCGAATTCGACACCATATTCCTTGAGCACACGATCAAACAGCCGAAACGTGCCGCCATAAGTGTTGTCGCCGAGGATGACGTGATCACCGGCTTTGACGAGCTTGAGTGTCGCGTCGATCGCGGCCATTCCCGAAGCAAATGCAAAGCCGTATTTTGCGTTTTCGAGTGCCGCGAGGTTAGTTTCGAGAGCCGAACGCGTCGGATTCTGCGTGCGGGCATATTCGTAGCCTTTATGACGGCCGAGGCCGTCCTGGGCGTACGTAGAGGTTTGGTATATCGGAACAGCGACCGCTCCGGTCGCCGAGTCGGGTTCGTTTCCGGCGTGAATAGCAATTGTAGAGAAGCCCATAGAAATACGATAAGCGGCCGTTGAGTCACGGCTCGCAAAGGGGCCGATCAAGCAGATCTTTGGGGGGTCGAAAAAGCGCCGCTACACGAAATGGTATCCTAGCCCGTAGGCAGACAAATTGCAATCGGTTTGCGGTCTCGCGGGTCTAGTTTGAGGCGAAGCGCCCGGCCGCAGCGGTCCTTGTTTCGTAATCGTCGATGCTTTGCGAATGCTGAAGCGTCAGGCCGATGTCGTCGAGGCCTTCGAGCAGGCAGTGTTTGCGGAATTCGTCGATCTCAAATTGAACCGTCAGGCCATGTTCGTCAGAGACGGTCTGTTCGGCGAGTTCAACCGTCAGCCGATAACCATCGATCTCGGCGGCCCGCTGAGCGATCGTGACGACATGTGATTCAGGCAAACGGATCGGGAGCAGGCCATTCTTGAGGCTGTTGTTGTAGAAGATATCGCCAAAGCTCGGTGCGATCACGACTCGAAAACCATAGTCCATCAAGCTCCACGCGGCGTGTTCGCGAGACGAACCGCAGCCGAAATTAGGCCCGGCAACGAGGATCTCGGCATTCGTGAACCGCGGATCGTTCAGAACAAATTCCTGTATCACTTCGCCCGACGGCGTAAATCGCCAGTCATTGAACAAAAATGCCCCGTAGCCCGTTCGCTCGATCCGCGTGAGAAATTGCTTGGGGATTATCTGGTCGGTATCGATATTCGGCCTGTAAAGCGGAGCGACCAACCCGGAAAATGTCTCGAATCTGTTCATAGCTCTATTCGGACAGAAGAGAAGATTGGCCACAGATAAACGCGTATGGACACCGATCATGTCAGATCAGATTCGATCTATCTGTACTTATCCGTGTGCATCTGTGGTCAATCTCTTAGTCGTTAAATCTCCAGTTGCGGACGTCGACAAAGTGGCCCGCGATCGCGGCGGCGGCGGCCATCGTTGGCGAGACGAGGTGCGTGCGGCCTCCGCGGCCTTGTCGGCCTTCGAAATTACGGTTGCTAGTCGATGCACATCGCTCGCCTTCCTGCAGAATGTCTTCGTTCATCCCGAGGCACATCGAACATCCCGCGTCGCGCCATTCGAAGCCCGCGTCAAGAAATATCTGCGCAAGACCTTCTTCTTCCGCCTGTTTCTTGATCCGCATCGAGCCAGGGACGACCATCGCTCCGACGTTAGCATCGACCTTATAGCCTTTAACGACCTTTGCGGCTTCACGAAGATCTTCGATACGAGAATTCGTGCACGAACCGATAAAGGCCCGGTCGATCGCGATCGAATCGATCCGCTGCGACGGCTCGATGCCCATGTACTGGTACATTCGTTCGTACGCACGGGCCTCGTCCTCGCTCGCCGCCGAGCTTGAGTCGGGTACGGCCTCGTCAATCGTCACGGACATATCCGGCGAAGTTCCCCACGTGACGAACGGGGCAAGCGAAGCCGCGTCGATCTCGACCGACTTGTCAAATTTTGCCTCTTCATCGGTTACGAGTCCTCGCCAGTCATTAACGGCTTGGTCCCAGGCCTCGCCTTTAGGCGCATAGGCTTTCCCGGCGAGATACTCGAATGTCGTCTCGTCCGGCGCTATCAGGCCAGCCTTGGCACCGGCCTCGATGCTCATGTTGCAGACGGTCATTCGCGATTCCATCGACATGGCGCGGAACGTTGAGCCGGCGTATTCGATCACATGGCCCGCTCCGCCGCCGGCACCGATGCGATTGATGATGCCTAAAATGACGTCTTTTGAGGTAACACCGAACGGCAGTTCGCCGTCGACCTGGACCAGAAAATTTTTGGAACGCTGCTGCTGAAGGCACTGTGTCGCGAAAACGTGTTCGACCTCGCTCGTACCGATACCGAACGCCAATGCCCCAAAGGCTCCGTGTGTCGAAGTGTGTGAATCTCCGCAGACGATCGTCATTCCCGGATGCGTAAGGCCTTGTTCGGGTCCGAATACGTGGATGATACCCTGCTCGATGCGGTGGATGTCGAAGAGGGGCACACCAAATTCGGCACAGTTTCGCCGAAGCGTCTCGACCTGCTGCGCCGCGATCGGGTCTTTGAACGGAAGGTTGCGGTTCAGCGTCGGAATAGCGTGATCGACGGTCGCGAACGTGAGTTCGGGCCGACGGAGTTTTCGTCCGGCTAGGCGAAGGCCTTCGAAAGCCTGCGGACTCGTCACCTCGTGGATCAGATGCAGATCTATATAGAGAAGCGACGGCTTGCCGGCCTCTTCATGAACGACGTGGCGTTCCCAGATCTTGTCGTAGAGCGTGCTAGACGGCATGATATGCGTTCTTTACGTTCGCGAATTCAACGGCTCTTGCTGCGACCATCGCACCCATTTCGTCCGTGGTCGCCATGCGGCTCGTTCCAGATCCGGCAATATCGGCCGTCCGGTGGCCTTTTTCGAGGACCCAGCGGATTGCGTCTTCGATAGCGACTGCTGCGGTCTCGTTGCCGGCCGTATATCGGAACAGCATGGCGACCGACGCGATCGCCCCGAGCGGGTTTGCGATATTCCTGCCCGCAATGTCGGGCGCCGAGCCGTGGATCGGCTCGTAAAGGTCGACCTTGCCGCCGATCGTCGCGGACGGAAGCATCCCGAGCGAACCGGTCAAAACCGCCGCTTCGTCCGAGAGCACATCGCCAAAGAGATTCTCGGTCAGGATCACGTCAAAACGTGAAGGCGACGTAACAAGGTGCATCGCACACGCGTCAACGAAAAGGTGGTCGAGGGTCACGTCCGGGTAAGATTGCGCTATGCGATCGACCGTTTGTCGCCACAGTCGGGAGGTTTCTAATACATTCGCTTTGTCGACGGAAGTGAGTTTCTTACGGCGTTTTTGCGCGGTTTGGAAGGCGACGTGAGCGACGCGTTCGACCTCTTCGGCAGAATAACGCATCGTGTTGAAGGCTTCGTTGCTATCTTCCGCAAAGCCGCGGGGCGTTCCGAAATACAACCCCCCGAGCAATTCGCGCACGATCACGAGGTCGGTTCCCTCAAAAACCTCGCGTTTTAGCGGAGACGAATCGATCAATGCGGGAACTGCCGACGCCGGACGCAGATTCGCGAATCCGCCGAGCACCTGCCGCAGCTTGAGCAGTCCGATCTCGGGCCGTTGGTCGGGCATTAAATGGTCGAACTCGGGCGAACCGACCGCTCCGAGCAGGACCGCATCGGCCGTTTCGCAGGCTCTTTCAGTTTCTTCCGGGAATGGCGAGCCTGTCTTGCGAATGGCGTCACCGCCGATCAGGTGTTCCTCGGTCTCGACCGGAATGTCGAATGCCGCGGCGATCTCACCGAGTACGAGAGCCGCTTGCGAGCAAACCTCAGGCCCGATGCCGTCACCAGGCAGTATCACAACCTTCATATTACTTATGCGGCGATCGCGGTCGGAGTGCGTGCAGGTGCGAGTGCCAGCAGGTCCTGATCGTAGACGTTCTTTTTACGATCGGCAAGTGCCACGAAACGCGGGTAAATATCGCTGATCTCGACGTCACTCAGGTCAAAGCCGAGCGCCTCATATCGCGACACGAGTGCGTGGCGGCCCGAGTGTTTGCCGAGCACGATGCTGTTTTTTGGCACGCCGACGGATTCGGGCGTCATTATCTCGTAACAAAGCGGGTTGCTGAGCACGCCGTGCTGGTGGATCCCGGCCTCGTGTGCGAACGCATTGCGTCCGACGATCGCCTTGTTCGGCTGAACGTCAAAGCTCACGATCGACGAAAGCAATTGGCTCGCCGGATATAGCTGCGTCGTATCGATCTTGCTCGTAAACGGAAGCCTGTCCGAGCGTACGGCCATCGCCATCACGAGTTCCTCAAGCGAAGCGTTTCCGGCACGCTCTCCGATGCCGTTAACTGTGCATTCGACCTGCGTCGCACCGGCGTCGATAGCTGCAAGGCTGTTCGCGACCGCGAGGCCGAGATCGTTGTGGCAGTGAACGCTGATCGTCACATCGCGGTCGCCGACAACGCGTTCCTTTACGGTGGCGACGAGAGCCGCGTATTCAGTCGGCAGCGTGTATCCGACGGTGTCCGGCACATTAAGGATCGTCGCACCGTTTTCAACGGCAGTTTTGAAGATCTCGCAAAGGAAATCGACGTCGCTTCGTGTAGCGTCCTCAGCCGAGAATTCGACCTCGTCGGCGCGTTCGCTAGCGAGTTTGACGGCGCGGGCGGCCATGTCGATAACCTCACTGCGGCTCTTCTTTAATTTGTATTCGAGGTGAATGTCTGAGGTCGCGACAAAGGTGTGAATTCGGGAACGTTTCGCATTCTTGAGGGCTTCCGCAGCGCGTTCGATGTCCGAGGCGACTGTACGGCAGAGTCCTGCGATGGTCGTTTCACGGCATTCGCGCGCAACGGCTGCGACCGAATTGAAATCGCCCTCCGACGCAAAAGGAAAGCCTGCCTCTATGACGTCGACACCGAGCCTTTCAAGCTGCCGGGCCATCGAGATCTTTTCCTCAAGATACATCGAACAGCCGGGCGACTGTTCGCCATCGCGAAGCGTAGTATCAAAAAATGCGATCCTCTTGTTGCTCATAAGTCTTTTCTCCAGAAATGCCGCGGCAAAACAGGCGTTAAAGCCCTATCGTGACGATGTTAGCCAACACTCATTTAATAAGTCAAGATTATGTTACTGATATTTGCATAATCTTGAGTTATGAAAATATAATGGCTCGAACGCGGAATGACCGACCCAATGACGGGATTTGGCGTAAATAATGTAAGAATAGGGAGAAAACGAATCCCCGGTCCCCTGAAAGATCACACGACATTAGAGTCAGGATGGATATCAATCAACTCGAAGTTCTCGTAACCGTAGCACGCGAGCGAAGTTTTTCGCGCGCGGCCGAGGTGCTCGATCGTACGCAGCCGGCTATTAGTCAGGCGATCCGACGTCTTGAGGCAGAGGTCGGCGAAACTCTCTTCGACCGCTCGTCAAAGGACGGCACGCTGACATTCGCAGGCGAAGTGCTGCTCAATTACGCCAAGCAAATGCTCAACCTTAGGCAGCATGCTCATCAGGCGATCACGGAGATGCGCGACCTGCAGCACGGCAAGGTGACGATCAGCGCAAATGAGCATACGGTCTTTTATCTGCTTCCCGTGATCGAGGAATTCCGGAAGCACCATCCTCTTATAAAGATCGAGGTCCAACGCGGTGTTGCGAGCCGTATTCCGAAACAGATCACGGCGCGGGAGGTTGAGTTGGGCGTGATCTCGTTCACGCCGAACGATGATTCGCTCCGGTCGGTCGCTGTCATGAGCGACGAACTTGTGCTCGTCGTTTCACCAAAACATCCGCTGGCCGAGAAGAAAGAGGTCTCTATCAAGGAACTTGGCGGTGAGATATTCGTCGCACACAACGCACCGTCGCCCTATCGCCAGAAGGTGATCGAATCGTTTGAGAAGCACAAGACGAAGCTGCATATCGCTATCGAATTGCCTTCGCTCGAGGCCATAAAGCGTTTGGTCGCTCGAGGAGTGGGCTTGGCGCTTGTTCCAAAGATCACGGCGCGGGCTGAGATCAACGCCGGATTGCTTGCAGAGATATCGGTAAAAGAGATGAAACTCGAACGCAAGCTCAACATCATCTATCGTCGAAACTCGGAGCTCTCCCACGCCTCAAAGGCCTTTCTCAAGGTAGCGAAAGACCTCGGTCCGGCGTCATAACTTACTAATTCTTAGTATGTTATTGCATTTTGGGTTAGAATAGCGGGTGTCCTAACAGATTCAGATCAAGGAATTCAAGCTTTTATGGCAGAAACACTCGAAGGCAGGTCGGGAGACCCATCTGAAAGGCGGAGCTCTGACCGGAAGAAGTTGATCGTCGACGTTCGTTTCGAAGGCGGCGACGGAACAGGCATCGCAAATACCCGCGATATAGGCGGCGGCGGACTTTACATGACCACGACGGCGCCTCTCGATGTCGGTGCGCCGATCGTGATGTCGTTCGCACTCGGCGAGGCTCAAATGAGCCTGCACGGCACGGTAGTATATTCCGATCCCGGCCATGGTGTCGGCGTAAGATTCAAGCAGCTGTCCGAAGCCGACGAAGCGTTCCTGGCCGAACGACTGTCCGCGATCTAGAAAACTATATGTTCGATAAATTCACACTTGGCATCGAGGAAGAATTCCAGATAGTCGATCCGGTCACGCGTGAACTGAAATCGCACGTTTCCGAGATACTCGACGAAGGCAAGCTGCTGCTTGGCGAAAAGATCAAGCCTGAGATGATCCAGTCGATGATCGAGGTCGGAACCGGCGTCTGCGCCAATATTCAGGAGGCCCGCGAAGATCTGACACGGCTTCGCTGCATCATCTCGTCGCTCGCAAGAAAAAAGGGCATGGCGATCGTAGCGGCATCGACGCATCCGTTCTCGAAATGGTCTGAGCAGACGATATACGACGGCGACCGATATAAGCTGCTCGTCGATGAACTGCAGATGGTCGCCCGCAGCCTTTTGATCTTTGGCCTGCACGTCCACGTCGGCATTCCCGATCCCGATCGTCGAATACAGATAATGAACGCGGCGAGATATTTTCTCCCGCATCTGTTAGCACTTACGACGTCGTCGCCATTTTGGCTTGGGTTTAACACGGGACTGAAAACTTATCGTTCTGAGGTATTTAAGAAGTTTCCGCGCACGGAGGTACCCGATACCTTCGAGTCGTATCAGCAGTTTCAGGCCTACGTGGATCTGCTGGTTAAGATGAACTGCATCGAGAACGGTTCTAAGATCTGGTGGGACGTTCGCCCGCATCACCTTTTTCCGACGCTTGAATTCCGGATCTGCGATATCCCGACACGGGTCGATGACACGATCGCCATCGCGGCGCTTTTCCAAGCTATCGTCGCAAAGCTCAATTTCCTCACGAACAGCAACCTGACCTTCCGCATCTATCACCGCCGGCTGATCCTCGAGAACAAATGGCGTGCGACGCGATACGGCCTTGAGGGCAAGCTGCTCGATCTCGGAAAGCAGAAAGAAGTGCCGGTAAAAGACCTGATTCGCGAGCTGCTCGATTTCGTCGATCCAGTCCTCGACGACCTTGGATCGCGGTCCGAAGTGGAGCACATTCACACCATCCTCGAACGCGGGACATCGGCCGACGAACAGCTCAGAATGTTTGCCGAGAGCGGTGGCGATTTCAACGCCGTGGTCGATATGCTGATGGCAAATACGCTCGAGAACGTGCCGGACGAATGCTTTTGAGTAAATTGACTTCGCCGAGCTCGAGATCCAGAATGGTTTCTTGGATGATTGATAATATGGCTTGAGAGTTCCAGTGCGGACTGGAACGCCGGGAAAGCGGGTGAGAATCCCGCGCGATCGCGTCACTGTGTGGCAGTTTTCAGAATTGCCGAGTCAGGTTCCGGCCTCAAGCGTCATAGCCCAACTGATGTTTCGCGTCAAAGCATCGTGGCCGCCGACACAGCATTCTGAGAAGAAAGAACGCCTTGTTTCACGCCGAACGATCTCGGCCGGAACAAGGTTTTTTGTTTTGGAATGCACAAACCCCTCTTGATCCTATTGCTTTCCTTTTTTGTCTTGTACACCCTTGGGTGTGGGCCGGGCGATCCGGTGTCGATCGACCGGACCGGACAAACGCGCGTCCTACGCGACGACCTCGGCCGTGAGGTCGCACTGCCTGCACGCGTCGAGCGCGCAGTCTCGCTCGCACCGAGCCTAACCGAGATCGTATTCGCGATCGGCGCGGGCGACAGGCTGGTCGGTGTCACGAGCTTCTGCGACCATCCCGAAGCGGCAAAAGCGATCGCCAAGGTCGGCGATACGGTCCAGCCGAATCTCGAGACGATCCTCGGCCTGGATCCAGACGTTGTGTTGGTGACGACGTCGTCGCAGATCGAGGCATTCTCAAAAATACTCAGCGAACGCGGGATCGCAGTGTTCGTTACCGCGCCCGATTCGCTCGATGCTGTTATCGGCGATCTCGAGCAGCTCGGCGAAGTATTCGGCACGCAGGCCGCTGCGGCGGCCGCCGCCGACGGCCTTCGGAACCGCATAAAAAAGATCGAGGCCCGCCGTTCATCTCACGCAGACGTCCCTGTATTTGTCCAGATCTCTCGCGAACCGCTGTTTACCATCGGCAAAGGCGCGTTTCTTACGACAGCAATAAAAAGGATAAAGGCCCGATCGGTGACAGCCGAGATCGAGACCCCTTTCCCAAAGATCAGCAAAGAAACGGCGTTCACGCTGCGGCCCGAGGTGATCATCCTCTCCGAGGGGCCGGACAACACCGAGCCGAATGCCGTTTTTGCAAGCTCAACCGCCGTGACCAAAGGCCAGGTCATAAAAGTGAGCGCTGATCTTCTATCACGTCCCGGCCCGAGGCTGGTAAACGCGCTCGAGATGATCGAGGCTGAACTTGAGCGCTTTCGCTTAAACGGAGAGCATCGAAATTGAAGCAGCATATTGGAAAGTTCGCGATCCTGACGCTGCTGCTCGCGGCGACGTTTTTGGTGGCACTTCAATTGGGGGCCGAGAACTTTCCACTCTGGTCAATGACGCGGGATCAGAGTTCGATCCTTTTCGATATTCGCCTGCCGCGCATCCTGCTCGGGGCAACGGTCGGAGCAAGTCTGGCGATCGCCGGAGCCGGGTTGCAGGCGATGCTCAGGAATCCGCTTGCGGAGCCATATCTTCTTGGCGTCTCGAACGGGGCTGCTCTCGGGACGCTGCTGGCGTTTGTCGGATTTTCGAGCGTCGAATGGGCTCGGCCGATTCTCGCGTTCGCGGGTGCTGCATTGGCGTCCTTCGCGGTCTATTCGATGGCAAAGAGTCGAGCTGGAATGACAGTTGAGCGGCTCGTGCTTTCCGGCGTGATAGTGACAACTTTCCTGTCGTCGGTGATCGTAATGCTCACGAGCGTGCTCGATGCGACGCGGCTTCGGAGTTTCACTTTCTGGCTGCTGGGCGATCTTTCACAGGCGACGATGAACGGCGTCTGGATCAGTCTCGGAGCCCTTGCGATCGCGGTCGTTGTGCTGACATCGCAAGCTCGGGCACTGAATCTGATGATGATCGACGAACGCGACGCACACGATTTCGGCGTCGAGGTCGGCCGCGTGCGAATCCTGGTTTTTGGCTCAGCTAGTCTGGTAGTCGGAGCATCGGTCGCGGCGAGCGGCTCGGTCGGATACGTTGGGCTTATTGTTCCGCATCTTCTGAGGCTAGCGATCGGCAGTGACAATCGGTTGATTGTGCCCCTGTCGGCGGTTGCCGGAGCGATATTCGTGGTCGCCGCGGACACGGTCGCGAGAACAGCGATCGCACCGCGGGAGTTGCCGGTCGGCGCGGTGACTGCGCTGATCGGTGCGCCGCTTTTCATTTATCTTTTGAGGCGTTAGGGATGCTTCAGGCTCGCAACATTTCAGTCGAATACGACGGCCGCCGCGTTTTGAACGGTGTCTCGCTGGAATTGCACGCCGGAGAGATCGTAGCTCTGATCGGCCCGAACAGTGCCGGCAAATCGACGTTGATCAAGACGCTCAACGGTTCGGCGAAGCCGACCGAGGGCGAGATCATCCTCAACGGACGACCACTGGCAACACTTTCGAGACGCGACATCGCCAGCGAGATCGCAGTCGTAGCTCAGGAGAACGAGACGCGATTTCCAATGACGACGATGGATTTTGTCCTAGCCGGACGATTTGCAAGCGGCGGAATGTTCGGCTGGGAATCGGAGGTCGACCTTGGGATGGCCGCCGATGCGTTAAACGAATGCGACCTGGCAAGTTATGAAAAGCGCCAGATGAACGAGCTTTCGGGCGGTGAGCGGCAGCGAGTCGTTCTAGCAAGGGCTTTGGCTACGAATGCCCGAATTCTGCTGCTAGATGAGCCGACGGCCAATCTGGATCTGGCACATCAGGCGATGATGTTCCGACTCGTCGGCGAAAGGTGCCGGACGAGAGGTCATTCCGCCGTCGTGATCACGCACGATCTGAATCTTGCCGCCGAATTCGCAGACAAGATCCTGCTTCTAAAAGAAGGCCGGATCATCGCCTTCGGCAACCCGAAAGATGTTTTGACGGCACCGAATATCAGCGAGGTATTCGGGGTCGAAGTATTGCTGGACCAAAATCCGGCGAGCCGTAAGGTTAGAGTTACGGCGATCTATCATTGAAGGAATCTAGGAGATGAAACCCCGGACACACACGCAAAAGCCTGAAACAAGCTTGATAGTTATTGTTTGATTTTGTGCTTCGTGTTTTTTGTGGTTCGAGATTCCTCTTTTTGACAACTGAGCCAAAGGAAGTCCGGTGAAAATCCGGCGCTGCCCACGCAACCGTGAAGGCGATCGGGTCCTTATGAGATCGGGTCGTTGATCGATTATCAAATTGAATCAATGAACCGATCACACAATGGATCAATCTCTCCAGTCGGGAACTTTACTCATTTGTCTCGGTTTAGAACCATTGTGCGTGTGGGCACAAGAGGACATAAATGAGAATCTTACTTACAGCTTCGTTTTTATTATCCGCCTTTGCGGTAACGTTCGCCCAGCAGACAGGTTCGATCGCGGGGAAGGTCGTTCGTAACGGGAGTCCAGTCCAGAATGTGACGGTCGCACTGACAGGCCCAAATAACGTTTTGCGTAGGACGGTTTCCGATGCAGTCGGTCAGTATTCATTCGAGGATCTCGTCCCGGGACGATATGAGGTCTTTGTTCCAGGAGCGACCGTGAAGGTCAGCCGAGAAGTTTCTCTTAGATCCGGGCAGACTCCGTTGATAGAACTCGACCTTACCGTTTACCCTTCCGCGATAAGCGAACGCGTCACCGTCGCTGCGAGCGAGAGTCAGCCGATCGAAGAAGTTTCAAAAACGATCGATCTGATCACGGGCCAGGAGATGCGTGACCGGGCTGATTTTGGCCTCGTCGAATCGCTGCGGACGATCCCGGGTTTTAGGGTTCAGCAGCTTGGCGGTTTTGGAAAAACGGCATCGATCAAGACGCGCGGCCTGCGAAATCAGGATACGGCGATCTTGATCGACGGGATCCGATTCCGTGATGCTTCAGCCATCCCGGGTGATGCGGCTCCGTTTCTAAGCGATTTTACGCTCACGAGTGTGAGCAAGGTCGAAGTCCTTCGCGGGCCCGGCTCGTCGCTTTATGGCACCAACGCCGCAGGCGGAACGGTCGATTTTCAGACGCCACGAGCGAGAAGCGGAACGCACGGACAGGTCGGCGGGGCGTATGGCGGACTCGGGCTTGGACGCTTTCGCGGCAATCTTTCTCATGGTTTTGCTAACGGCAAAGTCGGGATCGGCGGTGGTCTTTCGCGGACGGTCTATTCCAAAGGCGTGGATGGCGATGACCGGGCGGCAAACACCAACCTTCAAGGCCGCATCGACACGAGTCCCGCTCAAAACACATGGCTCTCCGGCAGATTCTTTTTATCCAAAGCCGATGTAAAGCTTAATTCGAGTCCGGACACGCTCGGCACGCCGCCCGCTTCGAACGCCGCGATCATCGACGCACGGCCGGGATCTAACTTCGCATCCGACCGGAATGATCCTGACAGCTTTCAGGACTCGGACTTCTTTTCCGGGCAGATAGCAGGTTCGCACGCTTTTTCTAACTCAGGCCGGTTCGTCATTGCCGGTCATTATCAGGGTCTTGCCACAAAAAGAGATAACACCAACGGCCCGCTCGGTGTAGGCTTCCAATCGGCCTCGACGAGTATCTTCGAGGGCCGCATCGACACTGCGAACGCACGCTTTGTTTGGACGCCCGACGGCAAGAACACTCTGACAGCCGGCTACGAATACGAACGCGAAAACTTCCGCAACGAAGGCCGAACGTCTTCGGGTACGGGGAATTTCTTTACGGAGGCGGGCCAGGCTAGCAATACGATTTTTGCGCAGCACCTGCTTGGACTTGACGACCATCGTTTTCAACTCGCCGTCGGTGGCCGTTTCCAACAGTATGGCCTCGACCGCCCGACGTTTAGCCTCGCAAATGCGCCGTACTCGAATCTCGCTCTCAGCGATCCGCCAAATGCATACACCTTCGACGCAGCGTCTTCTTATTATTTTCGAAAAACCGGCACAAAGCTGCGGGCCCACGTCGGAACGGGTTATCGAGTTCCGTCGCTGTACGAACGGTTTGGAACGTTCTTCTCTTCATTTGGCACCCCGAGCTTTGTCGCACTGGGCGATCCTTTTCTTGAACCGGAAAAAACAGTCGGATTTGACGCCGGGGTCGAGCAGTACGCAGCCGACGGCCGCGTCGTACTCTCAGCTACCTATTTTTATACAAAGCTGACAGACATCATCGGCTTCGCCAACGTAGCTCCAAACATCGGCTCAACGATCCGAACCTTCGGCGGTTACGTTAATCAGCGAGGCGGTATTTCACGCGGCAGCGAATTTACCGGGCACCTAAAGCCTTTTTCGTCGACCGACATCTCGACCAGCTACACGTACACCAACAGCGATCAGCGAACGCCGCAGATCTCAGGCACTTCGATCATACGCACGCTCGGCGTACCGGATCATCAGTTCACACTGGTCGCGACGCAGCGAATCGATCGGTTCTGGATCAATTTCGACTTTCTCGCGACGTCGAGCTACCTCGCCCCGATATTCAGCAATACGACCTTTAGCACGTATGCATATCGTTTCAACGGCAACCGCAGGGGCGATCTCACTGCGGGTTACACGTTTGCGATAAAGGGTGACACTTCGCTACGTGTCTTTGGCACGATCGAGAACGTGTTTGACAACGAGTATTACGAGAACGGCTTTCGGACCGTGGGAGCGACTGGCCGGATCGGTGTGAGCTTTGGTTTCTGATACTTTTCTTGTGCGCTGGCCAAACGCGATGCGTGTTAGAATGGATGCATACGGAGAAACGATTATGAAAGCTAACACTGCGGTTTTTGTGTTGATCATGCTCGCTTCGGTCGCGTTCGCGTTCGGCCAGCGTCCAACGGTTACGAATGAGACTCTCGAGAAGTACCGTCAGCAGCGGCTGGCAGCTGAAAAGGACCTTCGCGAGAATTACGAAAAGCTGGGCTTCCCTTCGCCTGAAGAGCGAGAGGCCCGAGACAAGGCAAGCCGTGAAAAGCTCGATGAGATAGCGGCAAACCTTCGCGACGACGAGATCGCGAGGCAGCGGACGCAAGCGGTAGCTGGCCCGACGGTCGAACGAATTGTTCGAGTCGGGCAACCGCAATACAGGCCGTATGGGCTGGCTCCGGCGGCGATCTGGGGATATTCGATCCCGCGCGGGCGTCGCGTCAACGGGCGTTTCTACACACAGACGTATTACGTTTCGGGCGGGTCGATCTGGACTGTTGGCCCGGCGACAAGGCCGCGGCCATTGATACAAACACGCAGGCGAAGATAAACGATATATGAAAGAAGGCTGGGAGGCAGTGATCGGCATGGAGATCCATGCCCAATTGTCGACGCAAACCAAGATCTTTTGCTCGTGCCCCGTCGAAACGGGGGGCGAGCCTAACGCGAACACGTGCCCCGTTTGTCTCGGGCTGCCAGGTGCTTTGCCCGTTCTCAACAAGCGCGTCATCGATCTCGGAGCACGGGCAGCTCTCGCTCTTGGGCTAGAGATACAGGAGACCTCGGTCTTTGCCAGAAAGAACTACTTTTACCCTGATCTTCCCAAGGGCTATCAGATCTCACAGTACGACCAGCCATTTTCGGCGAACGGACACCTCACCATCTTGACCGCCGAACGCGATGAGCACGGCCGGGCGGACGACTGGCAGCCGATTACGATCCACATTGAGCGAATGCACCTCGAGGAGGACGCGGGCAAGAACGTTCACGAAGGGCTGCCGGATGTGGACAAGTATTCTTATGTCGATCTCAACCGTGCGGGGACGCCGCTTGGCGAGATCGTGACCGCGCCCGATTTCCGCTCGTCGTGGCAGGCCTATGACTACGTAAACCACGTTCGCCGCGCTCTGCAGTGGGTCGGAGCGAGCGATGCCGACATGGAGAAAGGAAATCTCCGCTGCGAGGCCAACGTTTCTGTGCGAAAAGTCGGCGAGACGGAATTTCGCAATAAGGTGGAGCTAAAGAATCTGAACTCGGTCCGGTTCATGCAGAAGGCGATCGAATTCGAGATCGAACGCCAGATCGAGGCTCACGAAAAGGGCGAGACTGTCTTTCAAGAAACTCGTTTGTGGGACGAGAAGAACAATCGCACTCGCGTCATGCGTTCGAAGGAAGACGCACACGATTATCGGTATTTCCCAGAGCCCGATCTGCAGCCGCTTCGCGTTTCGGCCGACTTTATCGAACAGGTCAAACGCGAAATGCCCGAGATGCCCGATGCGATGCGCGACCGTTTTATCGCAACCTACGAACTGTCCTTTGCCGATGCATCGCAGCTCGTCGGCGATAAAGATATGGCGGCGTATTTCGAGACGACGGCTCGGATCACTGCAAACGCAAAGCTTTCGGCAAATTGGATCCTCGGTGAGTTGACTCGCGAACTGAACAATTCCGGCCTTTCGATCGCCGAAAGCAAAACGACCGCCGAAGATCTGGCCGAGTTGCTCAAGACGATCAGTGCCGGAGCGATCAATAACAATCAGGGCAAAGAGGTCTTGACCGAGATGTTCGCGACCGGCAAGACTGCTCCGGAGGTTATCAAAGAAAAGGGATTTGAACAGATCTCGGACTCAGCGGCGATCGAGAAGATCATCGACGAAGTGATAGCCGCCAACGAGGCAAACGTCGCTGCCTATCGCGGCGGAAACGAAAAGCTCTTTGGTTTCTTTGTCGGTCAGGTGATGCGCCAATCGCAAGGAAAGGCCAATCCCAAGGTGGTTAATGAGCTGTTGCTGCCCAAGCTGAAAGGAGGATGATATGTCACGCTCGAGTTTTCTTCTGGTGGTATTGCTTTTCGCTACAGTTGCCGCAGCCGCTCAAAATCCTGCCATGGACGGCGTGATACAGCAGAAACACCGGGAAGCGTCGCTCCAAGCTCACGTAATTAACGACAGGGCCGGCAAGAACAAGAAGAGTGAGATACTACGCATCGAAGCCAACGGCACCGTGGAAGAAAAGATGCGACTGCAGGCCGTCAGGTATCATTATCGAACGCCGACCGACACCGAACTCGCCAGGATCGCTCCTGATCCTGATGTCTCACAGGCCAACTCAAAGATCACAGCGGATAAGAAATACAGCTTGATCCGCATGATGCCCGATCTGGGCTGTGACGAGATCACGCTGATGCCGGGCCGTTCGGCCAAATGCGACGAATACACATTACCGGGTGGCGGAGCCGCGTATTCGTTCCGGGTTAAGAACTATCGGCCGTGGCGGCTTGCCGACCTTATCTACGACGGCAAAAATTTCTTGGCGTTTGGCCAGGTGTCGCAGGGGTTCATCGTCAAGCTCGGCGATACAAAGCTCGAAGATCTGACCTTAAGATCGCCCGGAATGAAGTTCCTCACAGATTTTTCTCCGGCGACAGATCCGCAGAAGATGGCCCAACAGAACGCGGCGTTCGCAGACGGCGTTGCGGATGGCTCTGTCAGATACGCCAAGATAGTGCCGGCCGAGGTCGGGACGACCTATGTCATCCGATCGATCGCGTATCAAGCTGACGTGCCACGCGAAATGGAAGGCTTGAAATTTAACGAGTTCGATTTCGACAAACGCACCGATGTGATAGTCGCATTTCGTGTGCTGAGCAAGGGCGATGACGGGAGTGTGACGATCCTTTGGCGTGAGCTTCGCAGCGTTGACGCGCCCGTTATCGAAACAAAATAAGATATGGACCTTAGTGGAAAAACAGCCGTCGTTACAGGCGGCACAAAAGGAATTGGTTTTGCGATCGCCGAGGCTCTGGCAAAGAACGGAGCGAACGTATTCGTCTGCTCGCGGACCCGCGAAGACGTCGAAGCTGCGGTCGAGAAACTTTCGGCACACGGACAGGCAGCGGGAAAGTTGTGCGACGTTCGTGTCGAAGATCACGTTCGCGGTGTGATCGAGAGCTGCGAAAAGAGATTCGGCGGCATCGATATTCTCGTCAATAACGCCGGGGTCGGCCTGATGAACCGTACGGTCGAAGACCTCACCGGCGACGAATTTCGGGCGACACTGGAGACTAATTTATTCGGCGTTTTCTATGCTTGCCATCACGCGATCCCCGTAATGAAACGCGGCGGAGGCGGTTATATCCTAAATATCTCCTCGCTCGCCGGCCAGAACGCTCATCCGGGAATGGCCGCGTACAACGCTTCGAAATTTGGCCTCAACGGCTTCTCCGAAGCACTCATGCAGGAAGTTCGGCACGACGATATCAAGGTAAGCTACATCTGCCCAGGCAGTGTAAATACGGGTTTTGGCGGTGACACGATCTCGGACGAAAAGGCCTGGCAGATCCAACCCGAAGACATTGGCCAGATCGTTCTCGATCTTCTCGCAATGGACCCGCGTGCTCTCCCCAGCAAAGTCGAACTCAGACCGAGCAAACCGCCAAAGCGTTAGGCGGTCGTGAGGAATTGGGAAATTACACGGTCAAGGCTCGCTTCGCTAAGCGGCTTGATCAGATATTCCGAAGCTCCGAGGTCAGCGCCGCGTTGCCGATGTTCGTCGCTGCTCAGGGAAGTGACCATCACGACCGGAATTTGACCAAAGTTCTCGTCGGTCTTTAGATATTCAAGCAGGCCCCAACCGTCCATTTGCGGCATCTCGACGTCCGAGAGGATCAGATCGGGCTGCCATTCCCCGTTCAGTAAAAGCTCAAGCGCGTCAGCACCGTTGTTTGCGGTAATCACCCGCAAGCCTGCGTTTTCCGCAAGCTTTGAGGTTTGCCGACGAATGCTTGGGCTGTCGTCGACCACGAGAACGAGAGGTGGCTCCGCGCGGGCATCGGGGGCAACTTCCACCCGTTCGCCAAACGAAGACGAGCCGAGCGGCATGCAAATGGTAAACGTTGTACCGAGTTGCGGTTCTGAACGAACGACGACCGTTCCGCCACGGGCTTCGACCGATTCCTTGACGATGCTCATCCCAACCCCGCGGCCGGCGTTCAGGTCTACTTTGCTGGCCGTGGTCAGCCCGCGGTCGAAGATCAATTCGACGGCCTCGCGGTCGGTCATCGCGTCGGCTTGTTGAGCGGTTATCAGGCCGTTACTAATGGCTTTTTCCTTCAACTTTTCGATCGAGATACCACTGCCATCGTCTCGAACGGCGATCACTACGGCCTCGCTATCCGCTTCGACCTCGACGGTGATCATTCCGCGCTCGGGCTTTCCAAGCAGGCGCCGCGTTTCGGGTGATTCGATGCCATGGACTACCGCGTTCTTGAGTAGATGCAGGAGAGGCTCTATAAGGGCATCGATCACCTGGGTATCGATCTCTACATCGGGATTCAGTATCTCGAGCAGCGCTTTCTTGTTCTCGTCGATGGAAGTTGTATGCACGTTGCGGCTAAGACGCGCCTCGAGTGTTCCAAAGCGTACCATTCGAATGGCAAGCAGCCGGGCATATAGTTCGTCGCAAAGCGTCTGCTGTGCCTCGAGAAGCGATGCGATCCTTTCGGGCTCGGTTTGGGCGTTTCGATCCTCGAGAACCTCGCGCATCGCGGCCCGGTTGACGTTTAGGCTTCTCGATATCTTGATAACCTCATCCAGGCGGTCAAGCGACACGCGGACGATAGGCGTTGCTGGGCGAACCGGATCGGTCGGTGCGACAGGGCGTGCGTCGGGGCCGCGATGGGCTGCAGCCGCGATATGTTCCTGGCTGCCCTCGATACTCGCGATAGCAGCGTTGTAGCGGTTTTCAAAATCGTCATCCTCGATCGGCCTCGAAGCTACCATCGCTTTTAGGCTCGAAGCACCGGCAACAAGGAAATCCAGGATCGCAGAGCCGGGCTCAGCGCGAGTCTCGACGAGTTTGTCGAGGAGATCTTCCATCTTGTGTGCGATGGCCGCTGCGCTATCAAGACCAACGATGCCGGCTGCCCCTTTGAACGTGTGAGCATTGCGGCGCACTTCCCAGAGAGCTGCCTGATCGTTTGGTGCCGCTGCGAGCAGGTGAAGATTAGACGAGATATTGGCGAGCAGCTCGTCGGCCTCGCTCCGAAAGATCTCAAGTGTCTCTTCGTCGATCTCGAACTCCGTCGCGAGATCGATCTCGACCTCGGGCTTTTCGACAACGAGTTTCTCAAAAGACGAATCGACAAATCCCGCGATGTCCGACAGAAAATCATCGGACTGCATCGGAACATCCCACACGGCGGCTTCGATGCGTGCAACGAGGTCAAGCGTTGAATACGCCGCGCCCGGCGACACCGTTGCCCCGCCGCCGTAAACCGCGATCGAATTCTCGCAGTCAAGGCAGAGTTCTGCGATCGACGGCATCTGATTTGCAAACGCCTGAGCCTTGAGCCGATCCAGACCGCGGAGCGCGTTCCCGAGTTCACGCGGATCGCCTGTCTGTGCGACAAGAAGCAGGCTGCTCCGGACAGTTGCCATATCGTCCTCGGCAGCCATTACAAATGTTTGAATGTTTTCTCGTTCCATTGCTGCCGCCGGGGGTCGCGGCGAAAGGCGTGGTGTGGGAGACTTGATCCTATTCAGGGAGCAAGTAGGTCTCTAGAGCTTTCATGAGCGTCTCGGGACCAAAAGGCTTGGTCACGTATCCCGAAGTGCCGGCCATGCGGCCGCGAACCTTGTCAAAGAATCCGTCTTTACCCGAGATCATGACGACCGGCAGATCTTTGCCTTCGGGCATTTGTCGGATCTGCTTGCAGACCTCATAACCGTCCATTCGAGGCATTGTGATGTCCAGAAGAACGAGATCGGGCATCTGTTCCTCGAGCTTGGTAAGGGCATCGACGCCGTCGACAGCGCAAACGACGTTGTGTCCTGATTTCTCGAGCTTGCCGGAAATGAGCTTTCTCACCGTTGGGCTATCGTCGACGACGAGGATCGTCTTGCCCTTCGGCATCGCATCGTGAACCTCGGACTGGCGTCGCTTTTCATCGAGGCGGATCGCAATCGCGTTCACGCGGCTTGAGAGGATGACGTCGTTCGGATTAAGCCGTGAAGCCTCCTGCAAATAACGCAGGCCGGCCTCGGAATTCCCAAGGTTAAAATGACCCACTGCAAGTGAAACGAACTCGTCGGACGAAAAGTCACGCGTGTTCCACTCAGCTTCCATCGATGTCACGGCGAGTTGGACCACGCCGCGGTCAGCTCCATTGCCGGCGAGCATCTTTTCGAGATCTGAAAATGTCAGGGTCGCGTTGCACGCCTTGCAATCAAGTGCCTGAGCGTCATTCTCGTTACTACAGAAGGGACACACCGCCGCCGCACCATGTGGCGGGCTCGGCACGGGGTCTGAAGCAACCGGTTCTGATACCGAGAAGACTGTTTCGTCTTCGGTAACCTCCGGCTCGAACGGGTCGGATACAGCTTTCGTTTCAAAGGCGTTGACACTCTCGACAGTAACGTTATCGGGAGAAACTTCGGGCGTGATCGGGCCAAAAATCTGCTCGGCGGAACGGGGGCCGTCGGCGGCGGCTGGCTCTTCCGTATCGGGAGCGGGATCGTAGAAGGCAGCGACGTCTTCCTCGACCTGCTCCGGTTGGGTCGCGGCCGCCATCGAGTCGGCATCCAACCGCGTAGTTTCAAAGCTCTGTTCGACGACCGTTGGATCGTCTTCGACCTCAACGGCATCTTTTGTGCGTCGATAGGCGAATTCCAGTGACTCCGTTGAATGCTCTTCGGTTTGATGTGCCTGGGGCTCCTCCGTAAGGATTTCCTCCGGAGCAGTATATGCGACCTCCTCGACGATCTCTTCAACCGACTCGACCGGCTCGACCGCTTCTGGCGCCTTGGCCTCTTCCTTCTTGTTCGACCCGAAAGTGAGTGCAAGAAAGGCCAGGCCCGATCTGGCGGCAGCATTCTCAGGATCGATATCGAGGACCTTTTCGAGGGCGTTAACCTTCTCGTCCAACGCGGTCGAAAGATGCGAGACCAGAAGCCACGCTTCCACCGAATCAGGATTGCGGTCGATCACTTCGCCGAGCAATTTGAGTGCCGTGTCGCCATCGCCTTCGGCAGCGGCAGACTTGGCGGCGTCGAATGCGGCTGAAGTTCGGCTCTCGTTTATCGCCTCGACGCCAGCGAGTGCGGCAGCGTTTTCGGGATCTACACCAAGAACGCGTTGATAAAATTCGAGCCTTTGGTCGTCGTTCTCGGCCGTTTCGGCCATCAGCGACCATGCGGTCGCGCGAACGTCGTCTTCGATGTGGTCCGTGTAGGCCGAAAGCCTTTCGGCGGCAGCGGCAAAGTCGCCGGATGCAATGAACGTGCGTGCCTCGTCGAGGCCTGCGTCGACGCGTGAGCGTTCGATACGTGCGATCGCGTCCGCGGCGTCCGTATTTTCGGGGTCGAACGCTAGGGCTTTCTCAAAGTAGGCGATCTTTTCGTCATCGTCCTGGGAAAGCGACGCTTTCCAAAACCACGCGGGCGAGCAGGCTTCGTCGTGCCTAAGAGCCTGGTCGAGGAACTGGCTTGCCATCTCTAACGAGCCGTCGTTCCGCGCCGCGAGGGCCCGCTGGACGAACGTCTTGGCCATCAGCGAGTTCGTTTGGGCCCGCCACTCGACCGCTCGCTCGTTGTCGGGGTTAATGTCCAGAACCCGATTTAGAAACGCGAGCAGTTCCTCGGGATAATCGCTGATCGAGGCGAGCCACATCCAGGCGTCTTCACTGGATGGGTCGATCGCGGACGCCTGTGACAGTAGCTTGCGAGCGAGATCGCGGTCGCCGCTCTGGGCCGCCGCAACGCCTTTCTTCAAGAGGGATTCGAGATCCCAGGAGGCACCGTTGCGGTCGTCATTTGCATCCTTCGCCGAAGTGTGGGGGAAAGTAGTTACTCTCGGTTCGAGTTCTAATCTCATAAATCTTTTGTTCCCGGGTCGATATCGTCTAGATCTAGTTTGAGGCGGGTCGCGACAGAGGGCGGACGCCCAATGCCACACGGGTTTCAAAGGCAATACCAGTGCCAGAAAACTAAGGTCGCTGGAACAATTGCCGTGCAGGTAGTTTCGACATAAAATGGTTAAAATATAAAGGTTTAGCGATTCTTGCTTGTCGGGCTTTCATTCGAGTTCTGACATTTTTTGGTACTTCGCAAATGACAAAAATAGGTAGGCGATCGAGTTGAAAGCTGGCTCTGAGACTTTCGATGCTGCCGTCATCGGAGGCGGCCCGGGAGGAATGTCCGCCGCATTATGGTGTGCGGATCTCGGACTCTCAGTGGTGCTGATCGAGGCTGCCGATCGTTTCGGCGGACAGTTGCATCGCA
This sequence comes from Acidobacteriota bacterium, assembly GCA_041940165.1. Lineage (GTDB taxonomy): Bacteria > Acidobacteriota > Blastocatellia > Pyrinomonadales > Pyrinomonadaceae > OLB17. The sequence continues at coordinate 152,885 of JBGTSR010000002.1, read as the reverse complement.
TCTATTCGCCTATCACAAACTATCCGGCGCTCAAGTCCGTCGGCGGACCAGATCTGTCCCGCATGCTGGCATTGCAGGTCGAAGCAGCGAACGTCGCCATATTGTCGGAGTGTCGGGTGGTCGATGCCGACCTGGTAGCGAAAAGGCTATTACTTGCTGACGGGCGTTGCATTAGTGCAAAAACGATCATCATTGCAACCGGGGTCAGCCGTAGAAGCCTTGGTGTGCCGGGTGAGGCCGAGTTCCGAGGGAAAGGAATTCTCGACTCCGGTGCAGGGCAAAGGGAAGAGGTCGCCGGAAAGGATGTCGTGATCGTCGGCGGCGGCGACGCGGCGCTCGAGAACGCTTCCATTTTGGCTGAATATGCCTCCTCGGTCACCGTCATACATCGCCGAAATGAATTTTCTTCACGAGAAGAATTCGTACGTGCGGCCGCCGCAAACGCTAAGGTCCGATTCAAGCTCGCTTCGACCGTTGTGCGTTTTTGCGGGTCGGAGCGATTGACGGCGGTTGAGATCACCTCGCTTGCCGGCGGCTCTAGCGAGATTGTTACCGCTGAACACGCTCTCGTCAGGATCGGCGTTGATCCGAATACGAAACTCTTTAGCGGCCAATTGACCGTCGACGAGACCGGTTACATCTCGATCGACTCAAACTGTCAAACGAATTTGGAAGGAGTTTTTGCGGTTGGAGATGTGGCCAACCGGAATTCGCCGACGATCGCGAGCGCGGTCGGCATGGGAGCGACCGCCGCAAAAAACGCTGCCAGGACGTTAGCGCGGGACGTTTCTGCTGGATAAATTGTTAACAAGTTATATCCATTATTTTGAAAAATCTCCAAAAATCAGCAAATACGGGCAATATTTCCTAACATCTCCCGTTCCAGCAAATTAGAAGAACAGTGACTTTAAGCCTTGTTCACCCCCCCGAGTCTCGATTTCGGGCTTTTTTACAGGCGTTTTGAACAGCACAACCCAAAACCGATACGACATCCGCCTCAAACATCGCACTGGCACGGTCTGTGCCTTGTATAAAGGCGCAATTCCACTGGTTTGTGATACACAGAAAATTTGAACCTTAGGCCTGGGACTTTTCGAGCGAGTGGAAGCCGTTTTCCCTAGGGCTTTAGCGTTTCTTTTCCGTATCGATCCATGAGTGGCCTTACCCGTTAGTTCGGATCGAAACTGCTTGTCGGATCATTGTTGGGTACTTCGTCGATCGAGTTTTTTCGACCGACTTAATAAGAGGATTTAGGAGGAAATGTATGAAAAATAAGAACCTGATGGTCAGCTCATTGGCCTCAGCTCTGATGATCGTACTTTTTGCCGCTGCCGCTATCGCACAGGTCGGTACTTCGACCGTTACGGGTGCGATCGCCGATCCGCAGGGCAATAGGGTCGTCGGAGCTACGGTCAAGCTTATCAGCGCTCAGGGAACCACGCGTACCGTGGTATCTAATGAATCCGGCGGCTATACGTTCGCCTCGGTTCAGCCAGGAACTTACCGGATCGAGGTCGAGATGAGTGGCTTCAAGAAGGCCAGCATCTCAAATTTTCAGGCGCTCGTCGACAATAGCTCGACGATCAACGTTGCCCTCGAGATCGGACAGGTCACTGAGGTAGTTAATGTTGACGCAGCCGGACTCGAGAGCATCGTGAATACCGGTGATGCGAGTCTCGGAAATAACTTCGTTTCGCGTCAGATCCAGAACCTGCCGCTGCAGGGCCGCAACGTTGCCAACCTGCTCAGCCTGCAGGCCGCAGTAACGCCAGACGGTTCGGTGGCTGGTGGCCGTTCTGACCAGGCGAATATCACACTTGATGGTGTCGACGTCAACAACCAGCAGGACGCTTCTGCGTTCTCGCCGGTGCTTCGCGTCAACCCTGACTCGGTCGAAGAGTTTCGCGTCACGACGTCAAATCCTGACGCGTCGAAAGGACGTTCGTCCGGAGCCCAGATCTCGCTGATCACCAAGAGCGGATCGAATGATTTTCACGGTGCCCTTTACAACTATCACCGTAATACGATCACGACCGCGAACGATTGGTTCAACAATCGTTCCGGCATTGAACGCCCGCAGCTTATTCGCAACCTTTTCGGCGGACGCCTCGGCGGCCCGGTCGTAAAGGATCGCTTCTTCTTCTTCTACAACTACGAAGGAATGCGCGAAGCGAAAGGAGCGTCGGTCGCTCGCCTCGTTCCCAGCGCGACGCTCGGACAGGGTATTATCCAATTCGTCGACAATACGGGCCAGAACTGGTCGATCAATTCGACTCAGATCAATTCGTTCACGCTCAGCGGCGCTCCCGTTGTCGATGTGAACCCCTTGGTTCCTACGCTCTTTGCAGCGGCGGCTCAGCGATATCCTATTAACGACAGCACGCAGGGAGATGGACGCAACTCGGGTGGTTTCCGCTTTAATGCTCCGGCCCCGGTCGAACAGAACGCTCATACCGCACGTTTTGACTGGATGATCACTCGCGATCAGCGTCACCAACTTTCGTTTCGCGGCAATTATCAGCAGGACGTAGCGGGAGCAGCCCCTTACTTCCCCGATACGCCGTCAACGAATACGTGGAGTCATCCACTCGGATTCTCGGCCACCCACACGTGGTTGATCGGCAGCAACATCACCAACCGCTTTAGCTATGGTCTGACGCGGCTCGCGTTCAGCAATCAGGGCGACTCGAGCGATCCGACGATCACGTTTCGCTACATCTATCAGCCGCGTTTCTTTGCACGCACGTTCAGCCGTACAAATCCGACCACGAACATCACCGATGACCTAACCTGGATCAACGGAAATCATACGTGGCAGTTCGGTACAAACATCCGAATGATCAAGAACACGCGGACCAACTTCGCACGTTCTTTCGATAATGGCATTACGAATCCGAGTGCCATGGCGAGCAACGTTGCAAGGACCGTGATCAATCAATACATCACTGCCCAGACCGGCGCGACCCGCTCGGTCGCTTCAGCTTGGGATGTGCCGGCGCAGGGAGCCATCGTCGCTCTCTTCGGACGGCTCACCGGCTACGGCGCCAACTTCAACTTCGATACGGCTGGTCAGCTTCTCGCAGCCAATACGGGCATCCTTCGTGAATTTAAGACCGAAGAATATGACTTCTACGTGCAGGATTCGTGGAAAGCCCGGCCAAACCTGACTATTACCCTCGGTGTTCGCTACGGTCTGAGCGTTCCTGTTTATGAAACGCAGGGCTACGAGACCGTACCTAATATCCCGCTCTCGACCTACCTCGAGAACACGGTCCAGCAGATGAACATCGGTGGCAACTATCGCGAGACGCTTTCGGTCCGCCTTGCCGGAAAAGCAAATGGGCTCGATAGCATCTATCCGATGGACAAAGACAACTTCCAGCCGCGTATTTCTCTCGCGTGGTCGCCGGGATTTGAATCCGGGCCGTTTGGGAAGTTGTTTAGCAAGGGCTCCGAATCAGTGTTTCGTCTAGGTTTTGCCATGACGAACGACTATTTCGGCCAACAGCTGGCGACTAACTGGGATGGTGCGAATACGCTCGGTTTCTCGTCGTCGTCGACGATCAACGTTAATACGTATAACCTGACGACGAATCCGGCGCCGCTATATACGGGGCCGAGCATGACGATCCGCAACCTGCCGAATCTGACGATCCCTGGAGCACTTTCGTTCCCACAGACGGCTCCTTTCAGAAACCCCGGCCAGGCCAAGATCGAAACCTCGCTTGACCAGAACCTCGTATCACCGATCAACTACTCGTTCAACTTCAGCTACGGCCGTCGCCTTCCGGGCAACATCTGGATGGATGCTGCCTACGTAGGCCGTCTTGCCCGTAATCTGTTGGCCGGACGCGATGCTATGATGCTTCGTGACATCCGAGACCCCCGTTCGGGCGTCAGCTATAACGAAGCGGGAACGATACTTGACCGTCTGCTTCAGGCAAACGCTCCGGCGACATCGGTGCCGAACATTGCATTTTACGACAACATGTGGGCACCTGGCTCACTTCGCGGCATCTTCGGATGTCCCACTGGAACCGGTCCGAACTGCACGAACACGCAGTCAGTCTACGGGCTGGTTCCGCAGGCTGGTGACTGGACGTATACGATGCAGCTTCTCGATCAATTCACAGGAAGCCGCTACTTTTTCCAGGGCCAGTATGATGCGCTGTCAGCTTTTAGCACGATCGGTAGTTCAGACTATCACGCGGCTACGCTGTCGTTCCGTCAGAGGCTTTCATCAGGAGTCACGTGGGATTTCAACTACACGTATGGTAAGTCGCTTGACGATTCCTCGGGTCTACAGACCGGCGGACTCTTTGGAAGCACGTTCATCCTGAACGCATTTCGCCTGAAGGATTCGCGCACCGTCTCCGACTTTGACCTCAAGCACGTTGTTAACTTCAACGGCGTTTGGGATCTTCCGTTCGGCCGGGGCCGCAAGTTCGGAAGCGGAGTGAACAAGGTCGTCAACGCGTTTCTTGGCGGCTGGCAGCTCAGCAGCATTTTCCGTTACGATTCCGGCTACCCGTACACGGGCGGCTATTTTGACTCGACGGGATGGCAGACGAACTGGCAGATCCGAAGCTACATGACGCAGATCCGGCCGATCGAGACCGGAACCTACTTCAATACTGCGACGACCGCCTGCACGTCTGGCTGCGATATTCCGAATCTGTTCGCAGATCCGAATGCGGCATATGCATCGTTCCGCACGCCTCATCCTGGCGAGACTGGAACCCGCAACGCGGTTCGTTATCCCGGTTCGTTCAATATCGATATGGGGCTGGCGAAGTCGTTTGACGCTCCGTGGAAGGAAGACCACAAGTTCAACTTCCGCTGGGAGGTCTTTAACGTAACCAACACTCCGTTCTTTGCCGGCCAAGCGGCCGCCACGATCGGATACACCGGCTCGGCCGCGGGCACTACTTTCGGCCGCTATACTGCGATGCGGAATTCGCCCCGTATCATGCAGTTCGCACTTCGTTACGACTTTTAGTCCGAACCTCGTGCAAACAAATAAGAGAGGCCGCCCGTTAAAGGCGGCCTCATTTTTTTGCAAGGGTTAGGTCTTACTTGGGTGAATTCTCGTTTATATATTTTTGCAACCGCTCTTTCTCAGGGTGGTCCGGGCGTTTTGCAAGAAATGCCTTGTACTCGGCAGCCGCACGATCCTTGACCTTGGCGGCGTCGTAGAGTGCCGCGAGGCGAAGGTGCAGCTCAGCCTTTTCGTCCGGTGCCAGCCGAATTGCCTCGTTCAAATGATTGACGGCGATCGAGCCTTTCCTGGCGAGAAGGTAGGCCTCGCCGAGAAAATGCTGAGCATCGGCAGAACCGGCGTTCGTCTTGATGGCGTTAGACAGCACAAGCACCGCATCATCAGCCTTCTTCTGCGATACGTAGAGCTTGCCGAGGTTGAGCAACGCTATAAAATAATCGCTCTTCTGTTCGATCGCCTTGAAATAGCACGCTTCGGCATCGTTCAGATTGTTCTTCTTAAAGAAGATCGTGCCGAGTTCGGTCCACGCCACGTAGTCCTTGGGATCCTTTGCCAGAAGGTCGTTCAGAGCGGTGATCGCCTGATCGCTCTTGCCTTCGCGCGCAAAGCTCATTGCCGAATCGAAAGCAGCCGATGCAGCGGCATTTCTCGGATAGGCGTCCTTTGCCGAAACGACCGACGGAGCGGCCGAGCTTTTTACTTGCTGCCAATCTAATTCGAAATCCTGCCTGATCTGAGGATTGGCCCCGACGGCAAGCGGAAGCCGCCCGTATTCGTTGTCGTCGACCTCGAGGATTAGGGTGCCATTCCCACGCAAAGCCCGGCGGAAAAGGTACCAACCATTGGTATCGACGCGGGTACGTTCGATCACCGAGCCGCCTTCGAGAAGTGTGACAAAAACGACCGGTTTTCTCTCATTGTTTTCGAGACGCTTGATCGACACTTTGCCAAATACGACGGGCTCACCGATCCTGATCGGCAGCCCGGTGGCGGCGCGTACCTCGTCGGTCTGTGCCGACGCTGATGTGCCGAACAGTATCGCGGAGATCGCGAGACATAACAACAAATTTTTCATAACAACTCCTTCCCTGCGGCGACAAAACCGGCTATGCGGCAACAAAATACTACCACGTAAACTGACGTTTTCGGAGAATGCCCAAGTTGGTTGGACGCTCGATAGTGTCGATCTGGTTGGTCGAAAGTGCGGGTTTAAACGCGATGGTTGAGGGCGAGGCTAAGAAAGTTTTCAAACAAAATGCGGCCGTCGCGGGATTCGTTGGGATGTTCCCATCGCGTCGGATTCTTTGACCAGTCCTCAAATGACTTTTCCAGGTGAAACTGAACGCAGTAAATGAGCTGGCCATCCGTGCGTTTCACCATCATCTGATTCTTACAGAGATATGAAGTCGCGAGCAGGTCGAATCCTTCGGGAACGCCCATTACCTGGAGCCCGTGATTCTGCCAAACGCGCAGAATATCGTCCTCGGTCGTATAGTCCTGCCAGATGCCCGAACCCTCGTCATCGATACCCTCAAAGATCGGATCGGCGCGATCGACGATCTTGACGAATCGATATTGATACTCGACCAGCCGGTCAGAGCGCTTGTCAGCGGGCTCAAGGTCGTCGAGTGTCTTCAACTCAGCGCCGAACGCGGCACCCACAAGCTGGTGCGCACCACAGATCGCAAGCACCGGGATCTTAGTAGCTCTAAGGAAATCGTTCGCGGTCTTAATGTGCTTCGGGTTGTAGTAATCGAAATCGGCAAACGTGCCGCTCATGACAATAGCGTCTGGAACGAACTGGTGAGCGGCGTCTTCGATCTCGGAAAGATGGACCGTCATCGTCTTTGGCTGCTTGACGAGCCGGATCACATTTCGGGCTATATTGTCGCAGGCCATTCCGGCGACCTTTCGTTCAAACGCAAGTTTTGTCTCGATCGTACCCGCCCAATCGAGATACGCGAGCGGCGAAAGGTCGGACTGGTAACGAAGCAGATCGTTTACGATCAGCACCTTGGCGTGCTCTATCTTTTTCTCGATCGGCTCGTATCGGCAGAAAGTGCTCTTATTGTATGGAAAGGGCAGGCTTTCTGATTCTGTTTTTGTAGACACTGCGTCGAACATCTGCATATCGCCACCCGCTGGCGAGGGGCGTTCAGATATTATAAGTCCACTTGGAGGCAATACCAAAGCGTAAACTGTGGGCTACCGCCGCCGCGTCGGTGTGTTAAAGGTGGGCATCGCCTCGCCGGGGCCTATCTCGCGGAGCTTATCTCGCATGGCTTTGATCAGCGCTGTACGGGCTTTCCCTTTGTCCAGGCCCTCGTCGTCCTTCGAGAGACGTTTCAGAATTAATATCGTGCGTTTCCAGCTTGTTTCGAGCAGGTCGGCGGCCCCTGAGATCTGCGTAATGTCGTACGGAATGGCAAAATTTGAGCATCCAAGCCTGGCGAATACGCGCATGTATCGAGCGGTGGCGAGGTCAGGGCAAGAGAAACGACTCTTGCGAACTTTCAGCTCGATTCCGAGCAGTGTGTGAAGAACATCGGCGGGATTCTCGCGATTTGGGATATCTAGCTTGATCGCCCGCGTCCGTTGGGTACGGATCTTGTTCCGATAGATCTCGGGCAGCCAATCGTCGCCGAGCTCATCCGAGATCTCTGAAACTATTCTCATTACAGCGAGAACGAGCCTACCTCTCAGCCGCAATGACCTGAGCCGCAGCCGGTTTGGCGAAACGTTCGACCAGGCTTCCGCTGAAGAGGCCAAGGTAGAAGACGCCGATGACCGATATGATCAGGGCGGCGGCCATCCCGACAGGAATTTTGGGCTGAACCCATTCAGTCGTACGCTCGCGGAAAAACATCACGACGATCATCCGTAGATAGTAATAAGCCGAGATCGCGGAACCGATAACTGCAACTACGACGAGCGTTGTCACAAGCGGGTCATTCGCTTCGAGTGCCGGGCGAAATACGAGGATTTTGCCGATAAAGCCCGCCGTCAAGGGCAAGCCAAAGAGCGACAGCATGAAGAGCGATAGGGAAAACGCGAGCACCGGCGAGCGGAAACCGATGCCGTTGTAATCCTCAAAATCCGTACGCCGATCATTCTTCTGGCCGAGGAGCGTGACAATTCCGAAAGCTCCGAGATTGGTCACGGCGTACGTCAACATATAGAACGCAACGGCTGCGATAGCGGCATCACGAGCGGCTTCAGTTCGAGCGAGTCCCGCACCGACGAAGCCGACCAACGCGTACCCCGCGTGGGCGATTGACGAATATGCGAGCATTCGCTTGACGTTGTCTTGGAGTATCGCCGCAACATTGCCTACGATGATCGTGAGCATGGCAAGGACCGTAACTGCACCGATCCACGACTGATGCAGGAAACCCGCGGCCTGAGCCCCCGCAACGAGCGGGAAGCCAAGCACAAAGACACGTAGGAAAGATGCGAACGCCGCGGCCTTAGGCCCGGCGGCCATGAAGCCAGTCACCGGCGATGGAGCACCCTCATAAACGTCAGGCGTCCATACGTGGAACGGAGCCATCGCGATCTTGAATCCGAACCCGATCAAGAGCATCGCACCGCCGACAAGAAGCAGCCCCGGGAAGTTAGGATTCGCTATCTTTTCAGCGATCTGGGCGATCTGAGTAGTGCCTGTCGCACCATAGACCAATGCCATTCCATAGAGAAGAAACGCCGACGCAAATGAACCGAGGATGAAATACTTCATCGCCGATTCATTCGAACGCAGGTCGGTCCTGCGAAGCCCGGCCATTACGTACGTTGAGATCGAGAGCGTTTCGAGGCCGAGGAATATCGTCACCATGTCGCTGCCAGCCGACATGATCATCATTCCGAACGTCGCGAACATGACGAGTGCATGATACTCGCCCGCGGGCACGTTCTCACGGTCGATCCAGATGGTCGACACGAGGATTGTCATCGCCGAAACGAACAAAAATACGAACGAAAAGCCGAGACGCAGATTGTCGTGGGCGATCATGCCGTTCCACGAGATAGCAGGCTGCGATCCGCCCCACATCGTCGCCAGCAGCACGCCCGAGATCGCAAGCCCGATCAGGCAGATGATCCCGGACACGTTACGCTGCTTCGGGAAAAAGCTGTCGTACAGCATCACGATGATGCCCGCGACCGCGACCACAAGCTCAGGAAGGATCAGCGAGACATTCGCGTCGGGAACGATCAGGTCTGTAAGAAATAGAGTACTCATCAAAGTTCGTTAATGCCCGCTCGTGTTCTTCTCGGCTGGTTTGGGCTTGGGATCTTGCACCGGCTCGGCTTGAGCGACGGTTCCGCCTGCTCTATTCATCACTCGCTCCTGCAGTGCCTTGACCGCGCTATCCGTCTTTGCGAGGAAAGGCTTCGGATAGACACCCATGTATACCATCAGGAAAAGTAGCGGGATCATCAGCCCGAGTTCGCGGGGCGTCAGGTCGGCGAGCGAACGGTTCTTCTCATTCGTCACCTTGCCGAAAAAGACACGCTGCATCATCCAGAGCAGATAGACCGCGGCAAAGATCACTCCGGTTCCGGCGAGCATCGCCGCGACATAATTCCAATTTACCGAAGCCGTAACGCTAAGGATCTGCGATTGGAACATCCCGATCATGATCAGGAATTCGCCGACGAAGCCGTTAAGGAACGGCAGGCCGACCGACGACATCGCCGTTATGACGAATATCGTCGCGTAAACCGGCATCACGTTCGCGAGGCCACCGAAATCCGTGATCTGACGCGTATGGCGGCGTTCGTAAATGAATCCGACGAGCAGGAATAAGGCTCCGGTCGAGACCCCGTGGTTCAGCATCTGATAGACTGCACCCTGCATTCCCGTCTCCGTAAACGAGAACATCCCGAGCATCACAAAGCCCATGTGGGCGACAGACGAATATGCGACGAGCCGTTTTACGTCAGGCTGCACCATCGCGACCAGCGCTCCATAGATGATGCCGATGATCGCGAGTGTAATAAATATCCAGGCCGTCTCGCGGGCCTGATCGGGGAACAACGCAAAGTTGAACCGCATCAGGCCGTAGGTTCCCATCTTGAGCAATACGGCGGCAAGGATCACGGACCCTGCCGTCGGTGCTTCAGTATGAGCGTCAGGGAGCCACGTGTGGAACGGGAACAGCGGCACCTTGATCGAGAACGCGAGCGCGAACGCCAGGAACAGCAGCATTCCGGTCTGCGGAGCGAGCACCAGGTTGCCGGCGTTCATCGCATTCAGGATCGCGACAAGGTCAAACGACCCGCCAAGCCCCGTCTGATCGGCGTAGATAAAATAAAGTCCGATGATCGCGACCAGCATCAGCAGGCTACCGAACGCCGTAAAGATAAAGAATTTGACCGCCGCGTAGATGCGATTCGCACCGCCCCAGACACCGATCAGGAAGAACATCGGGATCAGCGAGGCCTCGAAAAACAGGTAAAAGACCAGCAGATCGAGAGAGACGAAAACGCCGATCATTGCCGATTCGAGCAGCAGCAGGAAGACGTAGAACGCAGTTGGGCGTTTCTCCACCGCTTGCCAGGTCGAGAGCACGGCGATCGGCATGATGAACGTCGTGAGGATCACGAGCCAGAAGCTCAATCCATCGACACCGATGTGATAATTCGTATTGATCGCCGTGATCCACGGACCGTTCTGCTCGAAGTAAAATCCGCTCGAGCCCGCGACAGCTGACTGAGAGAAGAGGGCAAGCGAAACGATGAAGTTGAGCAGGGTGAACCCAAGCGTCAGCCATTTCAACTGACTTTCCTGCTTCCAGAACGCCTGATGCGCCAGCGTCAAGACGGCGCCGATCACCGGGATCAGGATCAGGATCGTTAGAAGATTTGAATTAATAAAGTCCATTACCGTTTTGGTTTCCGGTCGCTGGTCTTGAATTCTCTAAGACCGAAGACCTAAAGCCGAAGGCCTATCCAACTAACTTCAACCCGTAATAAATAAAATATCCGACGACCGCGAGTGCTCCGATCAGGATTATCGCTGCATAGCTTCGGACAAATCCGACCTGCATACGCCGGACGATATCACCGAAGCCGATCACAAAACCGCCGATGCCGTTCACTATGCCGTCTATAAACCCGAGATCAAAGCCTTTCCAAAGGCGCTCACGCGAGAGCCGCGTGAGCGGATCGACGATGGCCCCGTTGTAGAGCTCGTCGAGTTTCCACTTTTGCTCCAGTATCTTCGGCATTTTGCGAAGCGGTGTCTTCAGGAACAGCCCAAACCCGATCGCGATGCCAAGTCCGGCCATTACGACCGATAGCCCGGCGAGCAGGCGTTCCTTCTGAACGACCTCAGGCGCGTGTGATTTCGCATTTTCGCGTGCCGCAACGGCCGTTTCCATTTTTGTTTCGGCAACTACGGGTTCGAGCACATGTTCGAACGCGTTTGCATCCTTAACGCCGACCAGCGAACTCATCGCGTACGGCACGCCGATCAGGCCGCCGACGGTCGAGAGAAACGCAAGGATAATAAGCGGCACGGTCATCACCCAAGGCGATTCATGCGGCTTAAATCCAGCCGGAAGCTGATGATGTTCTTCCTCGTCATCATCGTGGACATGAGCGTGTGCGTCCTCGTGCCCATCGTGGTCATCGCCGTGATGCTCGCCTTCGATCTCATGATGAAAACGCTCTTCGCCCCAGAAGGTCATGACCATCATCCGCGTCATGTAGACGGCGGTCAGCACGGCCGTGACGACCGCGACGCCCCACAGGATCTCTTCGCCCGGGAACTTGCCTGCCTGAAAATATTTGTCAGCCGCGAAGGTCTTGTACAGGATCTCGTCCTTCGAGAAAAAGCCTGCCCAGATAGGGATGCCGCAGATCGCGAGCCAGCCCATCGCCATCGTTATGAACGTGACGGGCATGTACTTTTTCAGATTGCCCATCTTTCGCATGTCCTGCTCGTGATGCATTCCGTGAATGACCGAACCGGAACCTAGGAAGAGTAGGGCTTTGAAAAACGCGTGGGTCATCACGTGAAAGATCGCGACGACGAATGCTCCGACGCCTGCAGCGAGGAACATAAATCCGAGCTGAGAGACCGTCGAGTAGGCGAGAACTTTCTTGATATCGTTTTGGGCTATGGCGATCGACGCGGCAAAAATAGCGGTCGCCGCACCGATAATGGCGACGATCCACATCGCCGTCGGTGAAAGCTGATAGATCGCGTTCGAGCGGACGACGAGATAAACACCCGCCGTAACCATCGTTGCAGCGTGGATAAGTGCGGAAACCGGTGTCGGGCCGGCCATTGCGTCCGGAAGCCAGGTAAGCAGCGGTATCTGAGCCGATTTTCCTGTTGCTCCAACAAAAAGCAGAACTGCCGCAGATGTCAGTCCGCCGGCGAAGATCGCTCCCCACGTAAACGGCTCGACCGACATCGTTGCGAGCACGACGCTGAAAACACTCTGTACCTGTTCGCCGCCGACCGTCTTGTCAAAGAACGAGATCGAGCCGGTCAGCGTAAAGATCAGGAACATCCCGACCAGCACGCCCCAGTCGCCGATGCGGTTCATTACGAAGGCCTTCTTGGCGGCGGTACGGGCTTCGTCCTTCTTGATGTAATAGCCGATGAGGAGGTATGAGCATAGCCCGACGCCCTCCCACCCAACGAACATCAGAAGATAATTGTCCGCGAGCACGAGCGTGAGCATCGCGAACATGAACAGGTTCAAATAGGCGAAAAAGCGGTAAAAGCCTTTGTCGCCGTGCATATAGCCCGTTGCAAAGATGTGGATCAGCAACCCGACAAACGTGATAAAACACGCATAAATACCGCTCAGACGGTCCATTCCGAGCGCGAAATCTGCACGGAATCCGCCGACCTGTATCCACGTCCAGATGTGATCGAGTATCGGCTTGTCGATAAACAACGCACCGCCGTTCGCGACAAAGGCCAGATAAAACGCGACGATCGTCGAGATCGCTATCGTGCCGCACGCGACCAGGCCCGAGAACATCTCGTTCTTTAGCCGGCCGCCGATCAGCCAGTTGATCACCGCACCCGCGAGCGGAGCGAAGATGATGATACTTAAGAGATTATTCTCTATCATTTAAATATCCATTGGCACGCGACCAATGTTAAGAAATCGTCTTTTCGACCCACTAAAAGTCAAGGTCGTCATCGGTCTCAGGAACTACGATCGTCTCGTCAACAAGCTCATTCCAAAACTCTATCGCTTCCGACGTAGCCTTCTGGTTCTCAAGAGCTTTGTAGACATCGCCATTCTGGTCTTGGAGGTCCGGGAACCTCAGCAAAAGAACGGCCAGATCACGGCGGTCCGTGAACGCCTTCGGCTGACCTTTTCGCGACAAATACGACGTCACTTTGCTAGCGATCAACTCAGCGGGCGTTAATACCTGAACCTGTTCTACAAGCTGGTTTGGCCGAAATGAGTTTTCGATCCGTACGTCCACCAAATGCCGATCCCCTTCCTTTCTAACCTGATAGATCCGCAAGCTCTTATCGCGGATCTCACAAACCCGAACCGCAATGTGGAACCGGTCAGCGAGATACTGCCGAAGTTCCTCGGCGAATTCCGGTGCCCGCGTCGACATTATGTCGACATCCTGCGTCGCCCGCGGTTCGTCGACGTAAGCGTTGACCGCCTGAGCTCCGAAGAGCACCGCATCCTCGCGTCCCTGAAGGAATTCGAGGACCGCCGACTGGATCTTGGCGAGCGGCAGCGGCTCGTGCATTACAAACTCCCGAAATGTGATGAAGTCAGCATTGAGCATCTGTCATCTCAGTCGATCTCGACCATCATCTCGTGCATCGTCGTCCGAAATCCGAGCGATGCGAAGAACGCCCGTGCTCGTTCATTCTTTGCGGCGACCGCCAAAACCACCTTTTCAACTCCGAAGCGGCGAGCTTCCTCGGTAACCGCATTCATCAGTGCCCTGCCCACTCCGCTGGCTCTCTCCGTCTCGTCGACGTAAATGTCGTGAACCCAGACGGCATTCTCGAGAATATCCTCGAACGCCTGCGGTTCGTGTTTGATATAGGCGAAGCCGACGATGTCGTCGTCGATCTCGGCTACCACTATCGCCGCGTCGTCTGCATCGATACGCGTTCGGTAAAATGCCTCGGCACCTTTCGGGGTCACGATACTGGCGAACCGGACCGGGTCGTAACCGACGTGCTGTTCGGTGAGCAAAGTCGCGAATTCGCCCAGTTTCGCGGCGTCTTCTGCCCTTGCCCGTCGGACCGCGACGGCCATTTTAATTTTTCAACAAGCTTGCGTCGTCCACATCGACCGAAAGCCGATTACGGAAGAACGCGACGATGATGCCGAGTCCTACGGCCGCTTCGCACGCGGCCACCGCCATCACCATAAATACGAATAACTGGCCCGTCGTGTCGGCATAGTAACGCGAAAAAGCGACGAACGTCAGGTTGACCGAGTTGAGCATCAGCTCGATACACATGAACATCCCGATCGCGTTGCGCTTGAATATCACGCCGACCGCTCCGATCGTAAAGAGTATTCCTGACAACGCCAGGTAGCTGGCCAGATTGGGTTCCATAAAACTTTCGATCAACGATCCTCAGTCGTCTTCTCGGTCTCAACAAGCTCAAGCGGAGCCGGGGACAGCCGCCGTGCGAGGATCACGCCGCCGATGATCGCCATCAGCAGCAATACGCCGACGATCTCGACCGGCAACAGATATTCCGTGTACATCGCTCGCCCGATGCTCATCGTTTTGCCCGCACTAACATTCGGATCGATCGGCAGATTCGGGGCACGCATCACGGCGTAGAAAATAAAGAACGTCTGCGCTAGCAGCAGCACGCCGAGCCCGCCCCCGAGTGCGTACAGATACTTAAGCCGTATTAGCGGCTGCTCTTCGTCGAGATTGAGCAGCATGATCACGAAGACCACGAGCACCATGATCGCTCCGGCATATATCAGTATCTGTACGGCCGCAATGAACGGAGCCGCCAGCGTCACGTAAATGCACGACAGCGAAATAAACACGCCGACCAGCGAAACCGCACTATAAAGCGGGTTGCGATGATAGACCATCGATATCCCGCAGGCGATAGCGAGTCCGGCAAATAGGAAAAACAAAGCAGTCCCGACCATAGATCCTTAACAACGGATTAACGCGAATTTACATAGATCTCTTAGTCAGTGAAATCGGTGTCAATCCGTTGTTTCATTTTTATCTATTCAAAAAATACACCACTACGATCGTCAGGATCACGTTCGCGATACCAACGGGCAGCAGGAACTTCCAGCCGAAATTCATCAACTGGTCAAAACGAAAACGCGGCAGTGTTCCGCGGATCCAGATATACAAAAACAGGAACGCACAGATTTTACCGATGAACGCCACGTGGCTGATCAGAGCGTACGGGATCGATCCCGGCTCGACGAGATAGCTCAGGCCCGGCACGTACCAGCCGCCGAGGAAAAGCACCACGCACATCATCGAGACCGTGAACATATTGACGTACTCGGCCATGAAAAAGAGTGCGAATTTGAGCGCCGAGTATTCGGTATGAAATCCGGCGACAAGCTCAGTCTCGGCCTCGGGCAGGTCAAACGGCACGCGGTTCGTTTCGGCAAATGCCGAGATCAGGAACACGATGAACCCGATGAACTGCGGAATGATGAACCACTTGAACGGCGATTGCGTCTGGGCGAGGATGATGCCGTTGAGATCGAGCGTTCCCGCAAGCAGTACGGCACCGATAACTGACGCCCCCATCGCGAGTTCGTACGAGATCATCTGAGCCGACGAACGCAACCCGCCCATCAGCGAGTATTTGCTATTCGACGACCAACCCGCGAGAGCGATGCCGTAAACACCGACCGACGTAATTCCGAGCACAAAAAGCACGCCGACATCGATCCGTGCGATCGTGAGCGGCATATTCTTGGCCTGCTCGGCAATCCACATTATCGCCGGGCCGAGTGTCGGCCAATCGGTCACGTACGGTACAAGCCATCCTAGCGGATCGGCGATCCGCGGCCCGAACGGATAAACGACGATCGGCACCAAGGCACACGTCAGCGCGACCATCGGTGCCAGGAAATAGATGAACTTCGTCGATTTATCGGGAACAAGGTCTTCCTTGAAGATGAACTTGAGCAGATCCGCGAATGGCTGCAGCACGCCCCAAGGCCCGACACGGTTTGGGCCGATGCGACCCTGCATCCAGCCGAGTACCTTGCGTTCGGCAAGCACCGTGTACGCGACGATCATCAGCACGCCCTGAAACGCGAGCAAGATCGCCACGGATATGACGATAAAGGGAAATGCTGTCTTTAGAACATCTTCCATATGAGAAAGGGCAGCCGAGGCCTATCTGCCTCCCGGATTGGTCCGGTCGCCGACGCCTACCGCGATCGCATCTTCGCGAGGCGAGCCGTCTGGCCCAAATTGCGCGAGCGGCGATACAAGCAAATTCGCCGGCTTCGGATTTCCATTTGCGAGCAGATGAAACTGTGCCGTTTTGCTCGTCATCGTCGTCAGCCGGTGCAATTTGTGCCCGACTTTCGGAACCGTATGATCTTTTTCCCCCGGAGTCATCGCATCGACGCGGCGTTTTAGCTCGGCGACGGCGGCCGAGACGTCTTCAGAACGCGTCGGATATTTCGCCTGGACCGGCATCGATTCGTCTTTCAGCGCCGGATATCGAAGCCCCGTGTAAGGCTCGACGCTTTCGGCAAGTGCGCGAAAGATCGCTGACGCCGAAGATTCCAGCCCGAGGTCGACACCGAGTTCGCGAGCGATCAGATTCGTGATCATCCAGTCAGGCTTTGACTGATGAAGCGGGTCGATAGCCTTCCTTACACGCTGAACGTTGCCGGCGTTGTTGGTAAACGTTCCGTCGACCTCGGCAAAGCTCGCCGCGGGAAAGACCACATCGGCGTGATCCGTCGTTTCGGTCTGGAAAAGCTCCTGCACGATGACCGCGTCTTTTCCGGCTAGAACGGACGCATCTTCGAGACTGCCGGCGATAAGCACGGCCTTTGAATTCTTTATGACCTCGGCAGCAGGTTTGCGGCCTGGCGTCAGGTCGAGAGCTCCGATCGAATTGTTGTGTCTTGCGAGCGGATGCAGCAGCACGCGTCGGCCATCGCCCGCCAGACTCGCGGCATTTGCGGCCAAGATCGCCTGAGCTTCGGCAGAAAGGTCGCTGCCAAACATCACTACGACATCGCCTTGCGTGTCCGCGATCGTCTTCCGTACCGCGTCGATCTCGGCGGTCTCGATGCCGAGCTTTTCAGCGACAGACGAATCGCCGGACGGGTCGACCGCGGCGAGGGCAAAGCCATCGATCGTACCCGCGTTTACATGAACGAACTGCGTCGCTCTGCGGGAAAGATTGATCGGACGCTCGTTCACACAGATGAATTTCGCCCCGCCGTTGCGGACCGCTTGTCTGATCTGTTTTGCCGTAAAGGTCTGCTCTTCTTCGGGTTCGCCGCCGATCAGGATGATCGTCGAGGCGTAGCGGATGTCGCTATGCGTTGCGAGCGGGACGCTGAGGTTATCGAAAACCGGAGCGACCGTGTTGTCTTCGGCGACGGCAAGGCTTCCGTTTCCTGCGGTCTCGGCAAATCGCGTGAGAGCAAATATCGATTCGTTAGTCAGTCGCGGGCTTGCAACAACGCCGATCGAACCTGCCGCCGAAAGCTTTTCCGAAGCAAATTTGATAGCCGCATCCCATGTCGCCGGAATAAGCTTTCCGCCCTTTGAGTAGCGGATCATCGGCGTTTTGATACGGTCGGGATGATCGATAAATTCGTGCGCGAAGCGGGCCTTTACATCGAGGAATTCGCCGTTGAGGCCATTTACGTACCGGTCGCGGGCAACGATCCGATGCACCTTGCCGCCGCGTGAGCCGATCGAGATCTGCATTCCGTCCGAACTGTAAACATCGGTCGAGGTCGTCTGTTCGAGTTCCCAAGGACGAGTTTCGTGGCGATAAACACCGTCCAGCAGCGTTCCGGTCGGGCAAACTTCGATACAGTTGCCGCACTGCGAGCAATTCAGCCAGCCGCCATAGGTGCCAATCACCGTATTCGCACCGCGATTTCCGGCTTCGATGGCGTCTTCGCCCATCCATTCGTCGCAGACTCGCGTGCAGCGTTTGCAGAGAATGCAGCGTTGCGGGTCATTGGCGACTATCGGAGAAAGGTACTTTTCAGGAGCGACATTCTTGGGTTCTGTGAATCGCTCTTCGACATCGCCCCAATCGAAGATAACTTCCTGCAGTTCACATTCGCCGCCGCGATCGCATACCGGGCAATCGAGCGGATGATTGGTGAGCAGGAATTCGCCCATCGCACGCTGTGCCTTTTCGACCTCTTCGCTGTTGGTCGTCACGACCATACCGTCAGTACAGTCGATAGTGCACGAAGCCTGCAGCTTTGGCATTTTTTCGACGCGAACGAGGCACATACGGCACGACGCTTGAAGCTCGAGATCCTTGTAATAACAGAACGACGGGACGCCGAAGCCTTTCTCGCGGCAAACGTCGATCAGGCGAGAGCCTTTATCGACCTCGAAATCCTGTTCGTTGATGGTTACTTTTATCTGTTCGGACATTCAATTCTTTCTCGAATACCGTGTCTCGGTCGCTTTGGCTGCGTCTCCCTCAGGCGTCACGTTGTACGCGGTGATCGTAATGTGATCTTTATCGACGATCTCGATCTCTGTTCGCCAGCCCCATCGCGGCGAATTCTCGCCCGTAAAATACGTGCCAAAGACCGAGAATCGCTCACCCACATCGCCCTCTGAGAGCATCATCCCGGTCGACATATGAAAGCTGTCGACCCACGCGGCCTGAAACTTGTTCGTCGCAAGGTCGAAGCCGAATATAGCTACGCCCTCAAAAGGCTTTTCTTGCAGCGTTCCGCTGTATTCGTACTGGACGAATCTGCCGTCGAGTATCGGAATGATCCGCCCCGTCATCGGGGATTCGTCGGCTACTACGCCCGGCTCGAACCAGGTCGTCGTCGGGCCTTCCCACTCGCCGATCAGGCTGGGGAAAATGCTGTGCGGCCCATGTTCTTTCGACTCGCTGAACTTCATCGCCGACCGTCAGTGACTATTTACCTTTTTTCTTCGGTGCCGATTCCTCGGCCGGTTTATTCTCATTCGTCTTCTTCTTTGGACGCGATTTGCCAAAACTCCCGGCAAAGATCTTGCCCCGACGTGTGCGTTTATCACCCTTTCCCATAAATTACTCCTTTACTTCTTCAACTTCACAGCCGGCCTTGCGAGCAAGCTGATGATGAATTCCTGAAACTTAGAATTTGAGGCAAGCTTGCTGTGCTCACCGCAAATGAATCTCTGCGACTTCAGGCCGAGTGTCGCACGTACCGTCTTACCGATCGTCTCTCCGAGCAGCGAACGCTTTGTCACCACGCCATCGCCGGGGGCCTCGACTTTCTTTTTCACGAGCGGCTCTGGCACCTTAGTGCCGTCACTACGTGTAAGTTCTTTGGCGTCGAAGTACGTCTTCCACTTCCCCTCTTTCTCGTCTCTGATGACAACAGCCCCGTCGACCGCCGACTTGCAGTCGGCCCCGAGCAAATGAAACTCTATGCCTCCGGTCTGTGCGTCGACAGCGGCGAGAGCTTCGTGCCAACGTTTCGCACGGGCCAGATTTGCTTTAAAGAACTGCCTCGCAACCTCTGGCTTCGTCTCTTTGAATGCCTCAGCAAAGTTCTTGTCGTCGATCGGATTCCACGAGTACTTCGTCCAAACTGCCGGATCGTAGATATCTACGTCGAGCGGCTCAAGGTTCTCATCAAAGATCCGAACCGTTTCCGGGGCCGGCAGCAGCTGGTACGCCGACGGGATCGTAAAGATCGTGAACTTCGACGTATCCTGCAAGAACGGCAGGTCAAATCCAAGACCCGTTATCCCAAACCCATTTAGCATGCTCTCGAGCGACCTCAGCGATCCCTCGTTTGGCGTTCCGAGCAGAATGATCCGTTCGAAATGCTTTGCACCCGCCCATGTCGGCTTTGGCTTGCCGTTGCCGTCGGGCAGATCGACATCGCCGTACATCGCCGCGTATCGAGCGATAAGGCCGCCGAGCGAATGGCCGACGACGTCGAACTTCAGGTCCGGCCTCTTGAGCCGCACCTTGAGAGCTTCGATCTCGCGGATAAGAAACCGGGCGTTGTCAGCGTTATCGAGTCGCCAATCATACGGAAATACGTAGAGCGAATCCGCCGCACCGTCTTCCGAAGGCTGGTCCCATTTTTCCTCGAAGTAGCCGCCACGCTCTTTCATCACCTTGATGAAATCGCCGTAGATGTCCGTGATCGGGAATATCGTCACCTTGACGTCGCGGATGATATCGCCGCGAACCAGATCGTCACGGCTGTTTCGGAAATCCGCGATCACCGGAAGCCTCAGATCTTCAGACTTTGGCTTAAGGGCCCGAAACCAGATCCGTTCGTTCGTATCCTTGTTTCGCAGCTCAGACCCGGTCAGACCCGGGATCAAGATCATCGGATTTTTGCCCTGGCCAATGGCCTCACTGCTCAGGATCGAGATCGCGATGAGCAGGAGAACCAATACAGCCTTTGATCGTGCGGGAAACTCCAAGTTGTACAACCTAATTGTCAAACATTTGCAGAAATTCCATTCGAGGCCTTCTGCGTGAGCCATTTCTTAAAATCTTCGGGAAACTGCTTGATCGCCGACTGAATCGGCCACGCGGCTGCGTCACCGAGTGGGCAAAACGATTTGCCCTCGATGTTGTCGCAGATATCGAGCATCAACTGAGCATCCTCGGGCCGGCCTTCGCCGATCGAGATGCGGTTGAATATTTTAACGAGCCAATCCGTGCCTTCGCGGCAAGGCGTACACCATCCGCACGACTCGTGTTTGTAAAACTCGGTCAGGTTCTTGGTCGATTCCATAATGTCGACCGTCTCGTCCATGACCATCATTCCACCGGTGCCCAGCATCGAGCCCGCGGCGACGAGGCCTTCGTAATCGAGCGTCACGTTCTGCCCGAGTATCTGGCCCGAATTCATGATGTAAACGCTTGAGCCGCCTGGAATTACGGCCTTGAGCTTTTTGTCGCTGCGGATCATGCCGCCGCAGTCGTCCATGATGAACTTTTCCATGTCGGCATAGCCCATCGGCAATTCGTAGACGCCCGGCTTTTTGACATGGCCGCTGATCGACCAGAGCTTCGTGCCGCCCGATTTCTCGGTTCCGAGATCACGCCAGGCGATGCCGCCCATGTCGATGATCTGCGGAATGCTCGTGAAAGTCTCGACGTTGTTCACGATGGTCGGACAGGCGTACAAGCCTTCGACAGCCGGAAACGGCGGCTTCATCCGCGGATGGCCGCGATAACCTTCGAGAGAACTTAGAAGAGCGGTCTCTTCGCCGCAGATGTACGCTCCCGCACCCGTGTGTGTGTGCAGATCGAACGAAAAATCTTTGTTTCCGAGGACACTGTTACCGAGGATTCCTGCTTCGCGAGCTTCCTTGATCGCAACATCCATGATGTCGAGCAAATACCGGTACTCACCGCGGCCGTAGACGTAGCCCGTGTTTGAGCCGAGCGTGTAGCCCGCAATGATCATTCCCTCGATAAGGGCATGCGGGTCGTACTCCATCAAATAGCGATCTTTGAAAGAGCCGGGCTCAGATTCGTCGGCGTTGCAGACGATGTACTTCGGCTTCGGGCTCTGTCGCGGCACAAAAGACCACTTCATCCCCGTCGGGAAACCCGCACCGCCGCGGCCACGCAACGCAGAATCCTTGACCTGCTGGATGATGTCATCCTGCGACATCGTCATCGCCTTCTCAAGCGACTTGTACCCGCCGTCTTTGCGATACACATCGAGCGTGTGGCCATCCTTGATGAACACGCGTCGCAATGATAACGGCTCGCAGCCTAGTGCTTTGATCTCCATCTACTTACAATCCGCCAGGATCTTATCAACCTTCTCCACCGTCAGATCCTCGTGGTAATCAAACCCGATCTGCATCATCGGAGCGGTGCCGCAGCTGCCGAGGCATTCGACCATGGTTACGGTGAACTTGCCGTCTTCGGTCGTTTCGCCGGGATGAATGCCGAGTTTTGAGCAAATGTGGTCCGTGATATCGGGCTCGCCCATGATCTTGCAGGACAGCGTCTTGCAGATCTGGATGTGGTGACGGCCGACCGGACGCAGATTGAACATCGAGTAGAACGTCGCCGTTTCCCAGACGTCCGTTACTTCGAGGTTCAAAAACTTCGCCAGGAAATTGACGCCCGGATTATCGAGCCATCCGCCTCGTTCACGCTGAACGACAAAAAGCAGTGGGATCAGAGCCGAACGGGATCTGTCCGCCGGATACTTGGCGACGTGGGCCTTCATCTCCTCGACGACCGCCGGAGAAAACTCCGCGACCTCGTCCGAAACGAGAACCTGATCGGTATAACTTGTTGCTGTTGCTCCTGCCATTTTGATCAGTGAACGTCGGCTTCGAGATGGCCCATCCTTTCTTCGAGGGCGTCGATCCGGCCGTGATCCTTGATTGCCATCGACCCTACATCGTTAAACTGTCGGGATAATAAGTCGAGGTCATTCGAGACCTTCTCGACCGCAGTCGTCAAATTTGCGATCTGCCTTCCGTGCTCGCTGAGTTGGCCCGACATTTCGTCTAAACGCTTGTCGATCCCTTCGACTCGTATGTCGATCCCTTCGACTCGTTTGTCGATCCCTTCGAATCGTTTGTCGATCCCTTCGAATCGCTTGTCGATTCCTTCGAATCGTTTGTCGACCTCATCGAATCGTTTGTCGACCTCATCGAACCGACGATCATGCTCATTGGCTTTTTCAATGAGCTTGCCCAGCATCCGAATTACTTCAGACTTAAATCGACCATCCTCGATCTGCTCAGACATAGAATTACCTATCGATCTCTCCCAGCACGATATCCAGACTTCCGATGATCGCCACAACGTCGGCGATCATTTCACCCTCGCTCATTACTGGCAGGGCGGAGAGATTCACAAACGAAGGCCCGCGGAAATGTACTCGCTCCGGCTTTGGCCCGCCGTTGGACTTCATGTAAACGCCGAGTTCGCCCTTTGACGCTTCGATCGGCATGTAAACCTCGCCCGGAGGAACGTTGAAACCCTCAGCGACGATCAGGAAGTGGTGGATCAGCGAATCCATATGCTTTCGCATATCATCGCGATCCGGCAACACGACCTTCGGCGAATCGGCTTTGATCGGGCCCGGTTTAAGCCTCTCTAACGCCTGACGAACGATCTTGTAACTCTCAGTCAGCTCCCGCATTCTGACCTTGAATCTTGACCAGACATCGCCGTCCGGCTCGACAGGCACTTCGAAATCGTACGTCTCGTAACCCGTGTACGGATTTGCCCTACGCAGGTCGAGGTCGACGCCACATCCTCTCAAAGATGGCCCCGTCAATCCCCAATCGATCGCGTCTTCTTTCGAAATGATGCCGATGCCTTTCGTGCGGCTGTGCCAGATCGTGTTGCCGGTGATCAGCGTGTCGAATGTGTTCAGGGCGTCGGGGAAATTCTCGAGAAATTGCTTGACGCGGTTCTCAAATCCCGCGGGAAGGTCCATCATCAGCCCGCCGATACGGAAATAACTCGGCGTCATTCGCCCGCCCGAGGCCGATTCGATGATGTTGAGGATCTTTTCGCGTTCCTTAAATGTGAACCAGAACGGCGTCATCGCTCCCATATCGAGACACGAAGTTCCGAACCAGACCATGTGCGAAGCGATTCGCTGTAATTCGCACATCAGCACGCGAATGACCTGAGCACGCTCGGGAATTTCGAGGCCGAGGAGCTTTTCGGCGGCCATCACATAGGCGAGATTATTGCCGAGCGGATTAAGATAATCCATCCGGTCAGTGATGACGATGCCCTGCTGGTATTTCTTGTATTCAAAGAGCTTCTCCATTCCCGTATGGAGATAGCCGATGTCGGGGATGGCCTTGAGCACAAGTTCGCCATCGAGACGAAGGTCGAGGCGAAGCACGCCGTGGGTCGACGGATGCTGCGGACCCATCGACAGCGTCATCTGAGACTCGAGTGCACTGTCGAGCACTTCGAGATTGCCAGGAATGTTCTCTACGGCAGTTGCCATTTCTAATTCAGGCTGTAAGGCTCGTAGCCTCGCAGCGGATAATCCTTTCTCAATGCGTGTCCGTCAAAATCGGACGGCAGCAGAATGCGGCGAAGGTCGGGATGGCCCTTGAACTTCACGCCGACGAGGTCATAAGTCTCACGTTCGTGCCAATCCGCCGTTTTCCAGATCTGCGTTACGCTGTCGACATTCGCATCATCCTCGGAAAGCACGACTTTAAGCCTCAGCCTCTGATGATGAGTCGTCGAGAACAGGTGATAGTTGACCTCAAACCGCGGATCTTCTTCCGGTCCGCGATCGCTCCCGCACAGGTCGGCCAGGAGGTCAAAACCGTGTTCGTCACGAAGAAAGCGACAGATGTCGAAGATCGATCCGCGAGGGACAGTCACCGTGACCTCGCCGAGTGCGTCAACGACGCCCTCGACCCAAGCGGCGTCCTGTTCTCTTAGCTTATCCACAAATACGTGGAGCTTTTCCGTCATAGATATTCCACTCTGGTGTCAGTAGCCCGCACGTTAGTGAGGGCCAGATCACTTAGACTGACGATTCGTGTTCCGAGGGCGACGTGGCCCTTACTCACGTGCGGGCTACTGACACTGATACGTGTTCGCTTCAAGAACTTCGACGCCGCTCGTGCTTCGATGGCACTGTATACGGTCGAGGAGCGGTTCCCTCAGCGACTTCCTCTTGCATTTGGCGTTCGAGTGCCGTTTCTTCGGTTACTGGCAGCGTTCCGGGTACGATCGAGACTCGCGATTCCGGTTCGTACGTATCGCGACGGTCTTTGACCGATTCCTTCATGATCTTGTCCTGGAGCATCGTGATCGCATGCACGAGCATCTCGGGACGCGGGGGGCAGCCCGGAACGTAGATATCGACCGGAACGATCTTGTCGACGCCCTGCACGATCGCGTAGTTATCAAAGACACCGCCCGACGTCGCACATGCACCCATCGAGATGACCCATTTCGGTTCGGGCATTTGATCGTAGATGCGGCGAAGGACCGGTGCCATCTTCCTGGAGACGCGGCCTGAGACGATCATCACGTCGGCCTGCCTTGGCGAAGCCCGGAACGTTTCGGCACCAAACCTTGAAAGATCATTGCGTGCCGAGACCGAGTTCATCATTTCGATCGCACAGCATGCCAGACCGAACGTCGCCGGCCATAGGCTCGATTTACGTGCCCAATTGACAACGGCATCGAGCTTGACGGTGACCACGTCGGGGAGCGATTCGAATAGCGTGTTTTCTAAACCCATCTGAACTTCCTAATTAGCAACTATCAAATTACCAATTATTAACTGATCTTGCCGATCAGGCGGCCAACTTGATCGTGGCTTCCTGCTCACGTCGCTGTTTGGCCATCAGTTTGGCCTCTTCGCGTGCTTCGGCACGTGCCTGCTGGCCCCAATCGAAGGTGCCCTTCTTCCACACATATATGTAGCCAACGACCAGCGTCGACAGGAACACCATGATCTCGATGAAGGCGATCGTGCCAAAGGCGATGCCGCTCATCTGTTCCTCGGCCATCAGGCTCTTAAAGGCGACTGCGAAGGGGATGATGAACAAGACTTCGATATCGAACAGCAGAAAGATGACCGCGACGGTGTAAAACTTGATCGAGAAGCGGTCTCGTGCCCCGCCGACCGGGTCTTTGCCGCATTCGTACGGCATCAGCTTGGTGGCGGTGCGTTTTCGCGGCCCGATCAGCTGCGTGACGAGGAGTTGGCTAACGCCAAACCCCGCAGCGACGAGGAACATTATCGCGATCGGAACGTAATCGAAAGCATTGAAATCGGACATCGTCTTTCGGCTCTGTGCCGCAACCCGACGCCAGGAACGCACACGTTCCT
This sequence comes from Acidobacteriota bacterium, assembly GCA_041940165.1. Taxonomy (GTDB): domain Bacteria; phylum Acidobacteriota; class Blastocatellia; order Pyrinomonadales; family Pyrinomonadaceae; genus OLB17. The sequence goes on along the minus strand of JBGTSR010000002.1, from coordinate 126,881 downwards.
AGAGGCAGTTCGGATATGCTTCGGCTCAAACTAAATCGTAGTTTAAGGCAGAAACATAGTCAAGGTACAGGTCGCCTGCCAGCGGCGGCCTAAACCATTTATTTCGTTGACCCTCCGGAAACCGCTGTGCTACCTTTAAACGTTGTGGAACACGCGTTCGGCAGCCACATCTCTCGCCTCAATTTCCTTAGTTTACCGCTGTGATCTCAGGCTTTAACACCGATATAGAGTTTCAGGGCACGACGTACCACGTCCAGACCGAGGACAAGGGTGCACCCGCTCGCATGATCATGACCCTCGTCTATGACAAGGGCACGATCCTGGCCAGTAAGCGGTCGAGCTACGAAGACCTCTCGATGGTCGACTATGAGGAGGCCGCCGTTCAGGAACGCCTCGGGCGTCAGCACAAATTGATGTGTGCCGCTGTAAAAGCCGGCCGTATCAATGAACTCGTCGAAATGACACGTGCAGCCGGCGGACGTTCCAAGCCTGCCCCAGCTCCCAAGCCTGCAGTTCCCGCCGATCTTCCCGTCGAGACCGTCACCGCCCCTACGGCAACCCGAGTAGGCACGGTCGAGACCGAAAAGGTCATTCGTATCATCCCGAACGACATGTTCGAAGAGGAACTCGTCATCGACGACGTTCTTATTATTGAGGACGACGAGATCGAGATCCTTCCGGCTGATGCAGTGGCTGTTGTCAGCGAACTCTCGGGCCAGGAGCGGACTCAGAACCAAAAGCTCAGCCTCGAACTGCTCAGCGACGCCAAGTTCAAAGGCGGCGACCGCCGCACGCTTGCGGTGATGATCTGCCGTGGAACCGACAGAAAGGTCGTTCCCGGTGCACAGATAATGGTCAAGGTCCTGGGTTCGAGCTTCCGCCCGGTGATATTCCACGCCAAGACCGACAGCAACGGACTCGCCCGTGTTCATCTGCAATTGCCTCAGTTCCAGGCAGGCCGTGCGGCACTTCTGATCAGGGCGATCGCCGATGGCGAAGAGGTCGAGCTTCGACGCATCGTCATCCCCGGCTAGCCTTCCGAAGTTGTAAATCCCCTTCCGTTTGCCCAGAATCAAAGTATGGGCGAGATCACTATCACCCTGAACGGCGAGAGCCGAAACGTTCCCGAGAACGCCGACCTGACTGCGGTGCTCGAACGCCTTTCCCTGCCGCACCAACGTGTTGCCATCGAGCTGAACGGCCAAGTCGTTCGCCGTGTCGATTGGCCGGATACGGTGGTGTCTTCGGGTGACAGACTCGAGGTCGTGCATTTTGTCGGCGGAGGATAAAAGCGGCGGCTCGATGCGTTGCGTTCTTTGCGGCTTTGCGTGAAACTTTTATAGATGTCAGATCAGTTCGTTCTCGCAGGTACAACCTTCTCTTCACGGCTCATCATCGGCACGGGCAAATACCGTTCGTACGACGAGATGAAGGCCGCACACGCCGCTTCCGGGGCCGAAATGGTGACGGTTGCGGTCAATCGGGTGCCGCTCGACGGCTCGGTTGAGTCTTTCCTCGACCATCTCGATCCGAAGATGAAGATCCTGCCGAATACGGCGGGCTGCTACGATGCCGAACACGCCCTGCGGACCTCTCGTCTCGCCCGGGAAGCTCTGGATACCGAGTGGATCAAGCTTGAGGTCATCGGCGACCCTGTGACGCTTCTGCCCGACAACGAACAGACGCTCGAAGCCGCTAAAGTGCTTGTAAAAGAGGGCTTTATCGTGCTTCCGTACTTTACGGACGACCTGATAATGGCGAAAAAGCTGCTCGATGCCGGATGCCCCGCTGTGATGCCGCTTGCGGCTCCGATCGGCTCTGGAATGGGCGTTCAGAACCCTTCGAACCTGCGAATAATGCGTGAACAGCTTCCTGATGCGACGATCATCGTCGATGCGGGAGTTGGAGTGCCGTCCGACGCCGCTATCGCCATGGAACTCGGTGCCGATGCCATCCTAATGAACACTGCCATCGCCGAAGCCGGTGACGCCGCCCAAATGGCCACCGCAATGAAGCTCGCCGTCGAAGCCGGCCGCCTCGGCTACCTCTCAGGCCGCATGCCAAAACGCCTGTACGCCTCTGCCTCAAGCCCGATAGCCGGAGCGATAAAGTAGCTCGCCATGCCGGTCCGCGTCTTGTTTTTTGGGGCCACAGCCGAGATCGTCGGCCGCCGGGAGATCGAGATGCCGGACGTTCACGGGCTTTGGATCAAGGAGGTCGTCGGTCAACTCGTTAACAAGTATCCCGGCCTTTCCAAGCAAAAGCTGCTCGTCTCGTTGAACCAGACATACTCTACCGGCAGCGAGATAGTACGTGGCGGCGACGAGATCGCGATATTCACAGCAGTCTCCGGCGGCTAGGCTGGTTTGTCGTATTCAGTGAATAGTGAATAGTTACAAGTGAATAGTCTTCTTCACTTGTAACTACCCACTTCTCACTATCCACTGAATGAAAGGAATCTTTAAGAACGTTCACCGTTAACGAAGAATACGCCGACGCCGACACGCCGCTCAGCGACGGCGACGAGGTCGCGATATTCAAAGCAGTCTCCGGCGGCTAAAGCGTTCCATCGTTCCATCGTTTCAGGGTGGAACAGGTGGAACGGGTGGAACGGTCGGGACAGTGCGGGACAGTGTGGGATGGCTGTGTCAGTAGCCCGCACGTCAGTGAGGGCCAGATGACCTGCACTCACGATCCGGGCTCTGCTAGCGACGTGGCCCTCACTGACGTGCGGGCTACCGACACAGGGCGGGCAGTCATAGCTTGCATGAGGTGATATCCTATAAAGATTCAGGGAGAAGCTGTATGAAAGGGGTAACGTTTTTTGTTCTGTTTGGCTTGCTGGCGATCGCAGCGAGTGCGGCTCCGGTTCAGAAAAGGCCGGCGGTCTTTGATTTCGATGGTGACGGACGCTCGGATCTGGCGGTTTTCCGGCCTTCTGAGGCGAAATGGCATCTGGCACGCTCGACCGAAGGCGTTATTCAGGTAAAATTCGGCATCGAGACCGACACGATCGTGCCTGCGGATTACGATGGCGACGGCAGGACCGATATGGCCGTCTATCGTGCAGCCGAAGGCGTCTGGCACGTGCTCCAGAGCTCGACTGGCACTCATTTTCAGCTCAAATACGGGCTTCCCGACGACATTCCGGCTCCCGCGGACTATGACGGTGACGGCAAGGCCGATCTCGCCGTTTATCGCCCTTCGGCAGGCCAGTGGTGGATCAATCTGTCGTCGAGCGGTTCGGTGACGGTGCCTTACGGCGTCAAGGGCGACAAGCCCGTTCCGGCTGATTTCGACGGCGACGGACGTGACGACATCGCTCTGTACCGGCCTTCGGAAGGCACCTGGCACATCATGCGTTCGAAAGAAGGCAATTACGTTGCGAAATGGGGCGTTGCGATCGATAAGCCCGTTCCGGCCGATTACGACGGTGACGGCAAGGCCGACATCGCGGTCTATCGCCCGAGCGACGGCGTCTGGTATCAGTATTCGAGTACCACGCAGGAACCTCGCTACGTCAAATTCGGCACCGAGACAGACCTTCCGGCTCCCGGCGATTATGACGGCGACGGTATCGCCGACGAAGCCTTCTACAGCCCTGCAAGCGGCAAATGGTCGTTCGACCTTACGTCGTACGGAAGGGCAACCGTGGCCTTCGGCGTGACCGGCGACCGCCCCGCAGGAAATGCTTTCGTGAAATAGAAAAGCTGACTGGACCGCAAGCGTCCCGCTTGCCTACGCCGGTTCATCCGGCGTGACTGCCGCTCGGCATTCGCACGTTCGTGGAACCGCTCCGTTACCAGCCGCATTCGCGGCCATGCAAGCGGGACGCTTGCGGTCCAGTCGAGTCGGCACATCAAACTTCAAGCTAGAAACCAGAAACCCACTCACCCCTCGACCCATTCTTCTCCACCCGCATAAACCTCTTTTTTCCAGATCGGAACGGTGCGTTTTAGTTCTTTTATTAGCCATTCGCAGGCGGCGAATGCGGCACGGCGATGCGGAGCGGCTACTGAGATCACAACGCTCGTTTCGCCTATTTCGAGCCTGCCGATGCGGTGGACGATGGCTGCTGCCGAGATCTCGAACTCAGTTTTTGCCTGCTCGATGAGCTTTGCCATCTCCTTTAGGGCCATCGCTTCGTACGCCTCGTAGACGAGGTATTCCGTCTCACGCACTTCGCCTGTTTTTTTGTCGCGGGTGAAACGTCGGGCGTATCCGTCAAGCGTGACCGTCGCACCGCACTCGGGCGGAACGCACCAACGGGCTATCTCGCCAACATCCAGCGGTTCGGAAGTGATCGAAATGAGGTCTTTGGACACGAGGATAGTATGGCAAATTGTTTCGGTAGCCCGCACGTGTCCGTAGCCCGCACGTTAGTAAGGGCCACGTCGCCATCGGAACACGGTCGTGAGTGCAGGTCATCTGGCCCTCACTTACGTGCGGGCTACTGACACCCGAGCACGCCCTCACTGACGTGCGGGCTACGGACACTATGCATACATCCTCGCCATTCCAATTCTCATCCAAATATCGTAAACTGTCCTTCCTCGTGGGGGCGACAGGCTTCGACAGGGGCTTGTATAGATCTTTGAGTGCACGTCGGGCTTGCGTGGTTAGCTCGTTAAAACAACTGCTGCAAAAACAAATGCTAATCAAGAATTAGCTCTTGCTGCCTAATTAACTTTAGCTACAGCAATGTCACACCGGAAGTCCGCCTGATGCGACCGGCCGTGGCATAACTCAGTTCAGGCTCGGGCTCGTCCACCACCTGCGGACGAGACCTAAACATCAGCCAGGTTAGCTTTTCGAGAGGTCTTGTCGGCTCATCTGCTCTCAAAAAGCGAAACTCAAGTGAACCGACTAAACGTGTAGATCTCACTGGTCGCAACCTTTGGATGCGGGTTCGATTCCCGCCGCCTCCACCACTCATCTTAAAAAGTTTCTAGTTTCAGGTTTGAAGTTTCAGGTCGTCTCAGGCGTCTCATCGTTTCAGGGTGAGACGGTTGAGACGGCGTGGGATGGCGAGACAAGGCGTGTCAGTAGCCCGCACGTTAGTAAGGGCAACTTCGCCGTCGGAACCTGGATCGGGAGTATGCGTGATCTGGCCCTCACTCACGTGCGGGCTACAGACACGGATCCTCACCACGCTATTCCATAATCATCCCCGTGCGTGCTGGCTCCGCCCCACATTGTGCCGTGTTTGCGGTCGAACCAGATGGCGGTGATCGGGCCTGAGGTGCGTTCTTCGAAAGTGAGCGTGTAGCCCATCTTTGTCAGTTCGTCGCGGACGTTCTGGGGAGTGGAATTGGCCAGCAGCAGCCGTCCGGGCCTGATCTCGTGTGCACCGAACGAGCTTCGCATCTGAAAGCTGTTGATATTCGGGGCCTCGGTGGCACGCTGGACATTGAAGCCGAATTCGACGGTGTTAAGGAAGAACTGCAGCAGATTCTGGTCCTGACTATCACCGCCCTGAACCGAGAACGCAATCATCGGCTTGCCATCTTTCAGTGCAAGGGTCGGTGTCAGAGTAACTCTCGGACGCTTGCCCGGTTCGATGACGTTGAACGGCCCGTCAGCCGGGTCCATAACAAAGCTCTGTGCCCGCTGGCTCAATCCAACTCCCGTTCTTCCAGCAATTACAGCCGGTATCCAGCCGCCGCTCGGCGTGACCGAAACGACCCAGCCTTCGGCATCGGCAGCCTGAACGGAGGTCGTTCCGCCATAAAAGCTGTCGTCCGGAAATCCAGTCGAAGCCATTCCCGGCGGAGCCAGCGTCTGCTGTTCGGCGGGCGTTATCTTCCAGCTGTCGAGGTAGTTTTTGAAAGGATTTGTCGAATTCTGGAACGGATACGGATCACCGGGCTTCATCGCCGGATCGTTCTTTTCGGGGTTGATGAGCTTCGCACGCTCTTTGGCGTACTCCTTGGAAAGCAGGCCGGTTCCGGGCTCTGCCGGAGCAAATGCCGGGTCACCGTAGTAAAAATCCCGGTCAGCAAATGCAAGGCTCATCGCCTGATAGACGGTGTTGATGTACTTCGGGCTGTTGTAGCCCATCGCCTTGAGGTCGAAGTTTTCGAGGATGTTCAGGGCCTGCAGCATCGCCGGGCCTTGTGTCCAGTATGTGAGCTTGTAGACGTCGATGCCTTTGTAATTGACCTTCTCAGCTTCCTCGATCTTGACCTGCCATTTGGCCAGATCGCCCTCTGTGATCAGGCCGCCTTCTTCCTGCGTGCCTCGAACGAGTTCCTTGGCGATATCGCCTTTATAGAAACGCTCGTACGCCGCCATGATGGCTTCTTTCCGGCTTTTTCCGTTTTTTAGGGCATTCTGCTCGGCTTCGACGAGCTTTCTGAGCGTTGCGGCGAGGTCGCTTTGCTTGAATATCTCGCCTTCGGCAGGGCCTTCACGCTGCTGGCCGAGATGCGGCAGGAAAACGGCCTTGGAATACTTCCACTGCTTGATCCAGTTCTTGTTTACCGTGCGTTCGATGGCGTTGGCCGTTCCGGCATCGATCGGATAGCCGTCAGCCATCTGGATCGAAGGCTCAAGCACGTCCTTCAAGCTCAGCTTTCCGTATTCCGCAAGCATTACCATGATGCCGCCCGGAGTTCCCGGCGTAACAGCCGCAAGCGGCCCGTATTCCGGCGGATACTGCATGTTCTTGGACTTATACAGGTCAACCGTCGCTCCCGTCGGAGCCACGCCCAAAGCGTTGATACCAATGACCTTATTCGTCTTGGGATTGTAGATCAGGGCCTGAGTCTCGCCGCCCCAACCGAGCGTATCCCACATCGTCGAGGTCGCAGCGATCATCGCACACGCTGCATCGACCGCATTGCCGCCCTTCTGAAACACCATCGCCCCGGCGGTAGCCGCGATCGGCTTGCCGGTGACAGCGACCCAGTGCCTGCCGTACAAGACCGGCTTCTGTGTGCGTTGGCTAAAAACGTTTGAAGGCATCATCTGAACAAACAGCAGAAACGCGACGACCGAACACGACCATTTCTTCATATGGGCGGGATTATAGCATCGAAAGCGTGGACGTCAGTGTCAGTAGCCCGCACGTAAGCAAGGGCCACGTCGTTAGCAAGCCCGGATCGTGAGTGCAGGTCATCTGGCCCTCACTGACGTGCGGGCTACGGACACAGCCATCCCACACTGTCCCGACTGTCCCGACCGTTCCACCCGTTCCACCCTGAAACGCTGAGACGATGAGACGGTACTCGCTACCACTCGCGTTTCTGACCTATACTTTCGAGAGTGACTGCGAAGAGCGAGCTTCCAATTGGCATATTCGACAGCGGAGTCGGCGGGCTGACGGTGTATCGGGCTCTGCATGATCGTTTGCCGAATGAGCGGTTCATATATTTAGGTGACACTGCACGTGTGCCTTATGGAACCAAATCTCTCGCGACGGTCGAGCGTTATGCGTTGGAGAATTCGGTGTTTCTGGCTTCGCTCGGCATCAAGATGCTCGTCGTGGCGTGCAACACGGCCTCGGCACTCGCCCTGCCAAAGATACGCGAACGCATCGGCATCGACGTCGTCGGCGTCATCGGCCCGGGCGGGAGGAAGGCCGTAGCAGTGGGCAGTGGGCAGTGGGCAGCGGGCAGTGTAGATACCGGCGTGCCAACTGCTAACTGCCAACAGCCAACTCTACGAATAGGCGTTATCGCCACCGAGGCGACCGTTTCGAGCAATGCCTATGTCGATGCGATCCGCAGGGCTTCCGATACTGCCGAAGTGCTGCAGACGGGCTGTCCGCTCTTTGTTCCGCTGGCAGAAGAGGGCTGGACGCACGAGGCCGAAACCTTTTCCATTGCCGAGAAATACCTCGCAAAGATGCGTGATTTCGGGCCTGACGTGCTCGTGCTCGGCTGCACGCATTACCCGATCCTGCGGGACGTCATTCAGCAAACCGTGGGCGAGAATGTTAAGCTTGTAGACTCTGGCGAGGCTACCGCCGAAGAGGTCGAGCGGCTTCTGAACGAGAAAGGCCTTTCGAGCCAGACCGGGCCAACCGGCAAAAGACGGCTGTGCGATGACCTCGACCATTTCTACGTGACCGACGCCGCCGACAGATTCGCCAAGGTCGCCGAACGCTTTCTCGGTGCCAAGCCTTCGAAACTGGAGGCGATCGAGGTCTACGGCGTTGACGAGGTGAAGAAGAAGTAGCCGCTGATATACGCAGATAACGCTGATCTAAAAAGAAACTCTTAACTGCGTCATCTGCGTAAATCTGCGGCGAAAAATTTTGTAATGACCTATTCAAGACCCGACAACCGCACCTACGGCCAAATCCGCAACACCAAGATCACTCCGAATATCTCGCCGTATGCCGAAGGCTCGGCCCTCATCGAGGTCGGCGGAACGAAGGTGATCTGCACCGCATCGGTCGAAGACCGTGTCCCGATGTTCCTGCGAAATAAGGGTTTAGGCTGGGTCACTGCGGAATACGCGATGCTCCCGAGAGCTACGAATACCCGAACTCAGCGTGAGAGCAAGAACGGGCCTTCGGGCAGAACGCAGGAGATCCAGAGGCTCATCGGACGCAGTCTGAGGGCGATCGTTGACACAAAGCTGCTCGGCGAACGCCAGATCTATGTCGATTGTGATGTTATTCAGGCCGATGGCGGAACTCGGTGTGCGTCGATCACCGGAGCGTATGTGGCCCTCGCCCTTGCTTGCCGTCGGCTTGTGAAACAGGGAACTATCAGCACAAATCCTATTCTCAGCGAAGTAGCAGCGGTCAGTGTCGGCATCGTCGAACAAACGCCCGTTCTCGATCTCGCATATGCCGAAGATTCAGTCGCCGAGGTCGATATGAACGTCGTTTGCACCGGAGCCGGCAAGTTCATCGAGCTGCAGGGTACGGCCGAACGCGAGCCTTTCTCACGCGAACAGATGGACGTGATGCTCGGCCTCGCAGAGACAGGGATCCAACGCCTTTTCGAAATTCAGCGGTCGGTTTTGAGCAGTTGACCGGCCAGCGGGCTTGTTAGAATGCTCGTTAGCAGATTCCAGTTCGGACGCTCGGCACTGGTGGACGCGAATCCACTCGTCAGGTACGGTGTGTCGATCGCACTCCTGCTCGCAGCCGCACTTGCACGGCTCGGCTTGGGGCTGATCGTCAATCGCCCTCTCAGTGCACCGCTATTTCTAGCGGCTATCATTCTCAGTACGTGGCTCGGCGGCGTCAGGCTCGGGATCTTTGCCTCGATCGTTGCGGCGGCAACTTTAGACTACTTTTTTGCTCAGCCGCTCGTCGGCGTTCTCGAACTCAGGGATCATCTCGTCCGCTTCTTGCTCTTTTCGATCGAGGGCTCGCTGCTCAGCTGGCTGGTCGACAGACTGCGAGTGACGAGCGAAGAGATGGTCGCATCGCGGGAAGAACTGCGAGAGCTTGCGGAGCAGCAGCGGTCTGTACGTGACGCCGAACAGAAACGCATCGCCCGTGAGATACACGACGAGCTCGGCCAGGCATTGACCAGCCTTAAACTCGGCATCCATTTGCTCAAGCGGAACATCTCTAACGGGAACGGCGTCGAGGATAAGCTCACATCCGAGATCGACGATCTGTCGAAACAGGTTGATAGTACGATCGGAACGGTGCGTCGGATCGCCACCGAACTGCGGCCTTCGGTACTCGACGATTTTGGGCTAGTGGCCGCCATCGAATGGCAGACGAAGGAATTTGGAAGCCGCTCGGGTATCGACTGTATCTTCAGTTCGAACGTTGACGAGATAGAGCTTGAAAGCGATGCCTCGACAGCCGTGTTTCGCATCCTGCAGGAGGCCTTGACGAACATAGGGCGTCATGCGGACGCAACTCAGGTGCACGTCAGATTTGAACACAGCAACGGCGACCTTCAGCTGACCGTCGATGACAATGGCCGAGGAATTGACCGCGAACGAACGAAAAAGAATCGCTCGCTCGGCCTGCTCGGAATGAGGGAACGTGCCCGGCTGCTCGAAGGCGAGGTGAGCATTTCGTCATCAAAGAACGGCGGGACACAGGTCAGGCTCGTTGCCCCTGTAAAATTGGCCGCACACCAGGAAAACAAATGATACGAGTACTTATCGCAGACGATCACACTTTCATCCGCCATGGGCTACGACAGGTGCTTGAGGCAGAGACCGATATTCGAGTTGTCGCCGAAGCTCAGAACGGCAACGAGGTCCTCGAGTTCGTTCGGGACAACAAGGTCGATGTCGTCGTGCTCGACATCACGATGCCCGGCCGCAACGGACTTGAAACGCTCAAAGAACTGCGTCAGCATCACAGCGATATAGCCGTCATCGTGCTCAGCATGCACCCCAAGGACCAGTACGCGGTCCGTGTGGTCGTCGCAGGAGCGGCGGGCTATCTTTCGAAGGAAAGTGCTCCGGACGAACTCGTAGGAGCTATCCGACGAGCCTATCGGGGCGAGCGTTACATATCGCCCGACGTCGCCGACCTGTTAGCCGATTATGTCGAGCACGGAGCTTCGCACATTCTTCATCGGCGGCTCTCTGATCGCGAGTTTGAGGTCTTTTGTCATTTGGCATCCGGCCAGAGCGTGTCTGAGATCGCCCTGCAGCTCAACCTAAGTGTAAAGACCGTAAGCACTTACAAGGCCAGAATAGTCGAAAAAACAGGTCTCGGTTCGATCGCCGAGATCACCCGATACTGTATCGAACATGAGCTGATCTAGCCGCACGGCTTCTGTCAGCTTATTCCTACATTTTTCTTCCTAATAGTCTGTCAGCAATCTCGGACAAATCCCAATTGAAGACGCATCGCTTCGGGTTTACTCTCGATCATCGCTGTTTTATCCAGGGGTGAATATCGATGTTGGTGTGACATCTCGGGGCGGTCAGATCGCTAGTAGAACTTTCGGATCGCCTCGAAACACAGCGTAGAACCTTTTTTCCAAGAAAAAGAAAGCGTCAGCTCTAGCAGCCGACGCCGAACAGTTCCGGATCTGCCGTAGATCCGGATATCGCATGGCCCGCTTTCCTCCTCAAAGGATGTAAGTTGGTAGCTTTCAGCGGGCCATGCGTTATCGCCCTCGAAGTGTGTCTTGGGCACGAAATATCGAAACGAAAGCTTGAGGAGGAGTTTCAGACAGCGTTCCCGCTGTGGCGGGCGACCATTTTTAATTTCGACTCGGATTTCATCCGGAAAGAGAGGAGGACTAGGATGAGGAAACTTAGCTTTTTTCTGATCGTCATGACGGCCCTGACGATCGGCACGATAACGGCGTTCGGGCAGACGACCGGTTCCATTTCAGGAAGCGTCACTGACCCCAACGGAGCCGTCGTGCCCGGTGCCGCTGTTACGATCAAAGGTGCCGCGGGCCAGAGCTGGTCTGTGGTGACCAACGACGCGGGCGGTTATCGCGTGCCGTCGATCCAGAACGGACTTTACTCCGTTACTATCACTGCTCAGGGCTTTAAGACCGCGACTGTTACCAATGTAAAGGTCGACGTCGGTACCCCTGTGACAGTGGATGCAAGGCTCGAGATAGGAAGCGTCGGCGAGATCGTCGAGATCTCGAGCGGCGGCGAAGTGCTGCAGACGCAGACGGCCGCTGTCGGCACGACCATCACCGGACGCCAGATACTAGATACGCCGATCGCTTCGCGTGACGCACTCGACCTCGTCGGGCTGCTCCCGGGCACGGCAACTGTCGGACGTCCGCGTTCGGCTTCGATCAACGGCCTGCCGAAAGGCTCGCTCACGATCACCATCGACGGCGTAGACGTTCAGGACAACCTGCTCCGTTCGAGCGATGGATATTTTACATACGTTCGCCCGCGTGTCGACGCTATCGAGGAAGTCACCGTTTCGACGGCGAACCCCGGAGCTGAGAGCGGCGGCGACGGAGCCGTGCAGATCAAGTTCGTTACGCGTCGCGGGACGAATCAGTATCGTGCAGGCGGTTTCTGGCAGCACAGGAACGAGGCACTCAACGCCAATTACTGGTATCTGAACCGCAACCCCGTAGGATTCGATGAAGACGGCAAGTCGCTTCGGCAGAAGATCCGCCTCAATCAATATGGCGGAAACTTCAGCGGCCCGATCCCGTTCCTCGGATTTGGCGAGGGTGTGGACTGGTTCGATTCGGGTAAGGACAAGCGGTTCTTTTTTGTTAACTACGAAGAGTTTCGCCAGCCGGAATCGCTTACCAGAACGCGTAACGTGCTAACGCCTGCGGCGACCAGCGGTATCTATTCGTATATTTCAGGCGGCACAACTCGCACGGTGAACGTGCTCCAGGTAGCTGCTGCCAACGGCCAGCTCGCGACGATCGATCCTACTATCGGGGCGATCTACAACCGCATCCAGCAGGCTGTGCAGGGCGGCTCACTCACGCCGGTGACGAATTCACCGAACATTCTCAACTTCAACTTCACGCCAACGAGCAGCCAGCTCCGCAAGTTCCTTGCGATGCGGTTCGACTTCAACATCACAAAGAACCACAGCTTCGAAGTAGTGCTCAATCGCCAGAAGTTCGACGGAACGAAAGACTTCCTGAACTCCCGTGACGAGCGTTTCCCGGGCTTCCCGTTCTATTCGCAGAAATCGGACAGAAACTCGTACGCATATGCTTTGAGATCGACGTTCGCCAAGAACCTGGTGAATGAATGGAGATACGCGATCGCCTCGGGTGCGTCATCGTTCTTCCCTGAGCTGAGCACAGCCGATTTCGATTACATGGGCGGACGCAATCTCGGTGTCGCCATTCTCGGCTCCACGGGGCCGGTAAATACGACGGGCAACAGCGGTCGCTCGACGCCGACCTACGACATGACGAACTCGATGACGTGGATACTCGGCAACCACTCGATCAACTTCGGGGGCCAGTACAAACGCATCCTTTCGAAGGGCGATGCTCTGAATCAGCTCATCCCGAGCGTTGGGTTTGGTCTGGATTCGTCCGCTGGTTCGGCTGACTCGGTCGCTTATAACATGTTCAACTCGACGACGATGCCCGGAGCGACTTCCGGACAGATCACCGATGCGAGGAACCTGTATGCGACGTTGGTCGGACGAGTTATCAGCTACACAGCAACGGGCTATCTCGGCCCTGACGGACTCTATGCACCGCACGGCGTGCTCCTAAGGGAAGCCGAGCAGAAGAGCTTTGGTCTGTTCGTTCAGGACAGCTGGAGAATGCGTCCGAACTTCACGATCAACTACGGCATCCGGTGGCAGCCGCAGACGGGCTTTGTGGCTTTGAGCAAGGGCAACTATACGCAGCTCGAGAATTTTGGCCAGATCTACGGACTGTCCGGCCTCGGGAATATCTTCCGTCCGGGAGCGACCGGCGGACAGGCACCTCGAGTTACCGAGGTCCCGGTGGGCGAAAAGGTCTATCCCGATGATATGAACAACCTCGCACCGACGGTAGGTATCGTCTGGAGCCCGAGCATGGGCGACAGCGGTCTCGGCCGCTGGCTGTTCGGCAAGTCGGGACAGAGCGTATTCCGCGGCGGTTACTCGATCTCGTTCGTCCGTGAAGGCACCAACCTGCTCGAGAGCATCAACGGCTCTAACCCGGGCGGAAGCCGAACGCTCTCGAGAAGCCTGAGCATCGCCGGGAGCCTGACACCCGGAACGAACCTGCGTGATGCCAACAATCCGAATCTCTCGCCGTTCGATCCGGGCAACCTGATCATCGGCAAGCCGCCGTCATTCCCGATCGCACTTGTGGCGGGTAATTCGGCGAACGCTTTTGATCCGAACATCAAGACGGGTGCGGTGCATTCGTTCAGTTTCGGGTATCAGCGTGAGATCGACCGCAACACGGTGGTCGAGGTCCGTTATGTCGGCAACCGCGGCAAAGATCTGCAGCGACAGTGGAACATCAACGAGTTCAACACTATCGAGAATGGCTTCGCTGCTGAATTTGCCAAGGCACAGGCCAATCTGTACGCCAATATCGCGGCGGGACGAGGCAACACGTTCGCATACTTCGGTGCGGGAACGGGAACAACGCCTCTGCCGCTGATGATGGCGTATTTCAACTCGGCGGCGACCTACGACCCGTCAAATCCGGCTCGTTACGCGTCGTCTAGCTTTGCCAATTCGACACTCGTTGCGGCATTGTCGCGAAACGCTCCGAACATCTTCGGATTCAGCGGAACGTCGTTTGAGAACAATGCTACGCGGCGTGCTAATGCCATCGCCAACGGGCTTCCGGCGAATTTCTTCTATGTGAATTCGACGACGCTCACGGGCGGTGCATTCATCGTCGGCAACAACAGCAACACGTGGTATGACTCGGGTGTGATCGAGGTTCGCAGGCGTCTGTCGAACGGACTCCGGTTCAATGCCAACTATGTGCTCTCAAAGGCTCAGGCCGATGCGTATGCATCGAGCAGCGTGGCGTTTGCCGGATTTACGCAGCGTCCTGACGGGCTTGATCTAGCCAAGAACGTACAGGCTTTCGACATTCGTCACCAGTTCAAGATCGAGGGAACGTACGACCTTCCGTGGGGACGCGGACGTCAGTTCTTCTCGGGAATGAACAGGTTCGCAGACTTCTTCCTCGGCGGCTGGTCGATCACGCCGACGCTTCGCTGGCAGAGCGGTTCGCCGTTCTCGTTCGGGAACGTTCAGCTTGTCGGCATGACCAAGAAGGAACTCCAGAAAGCGATCAAGGTGCGGAAAGAGGCCGATCTCGTCTTCTATCTGCCGGATGACATCATCCTGAACACGCAGCGTGCCTACGACATCAACGTCGGCAACACCAATTCGAATGGCGGCTACGGCACGACGTATGGTACGGGCGGCCCGCAGGGACGCTTTATCGCACCGGCCGGTTATGGCAACTGCGTGCAGCAGTATGCGGGAACCTGCGGGTTCAACAACCTGATCGTGTACGGACCCGGATTCTTCAAGCTCGATGCGAGTATCTCGAAGAGGTTCACGGTCGGCGAGCGGCTCAATTTCGAGTTTCGTGCAACGGCACTCGATGCCCTCAACCACCCGAACTTCCGCATCGGCGGCTGGGCGGCTGATGTCGTCACGGCAGGTCCGGGCGGTGCAACATTCGGCCAGTTGTCAAACGGTTCGGCATATCAGGATACGTCGACGACCAACGATCCCGGCGGACGTCTGATCGATCTGATGCTCCGCATCAACTGGTAATTCGAAACAGGCTCTTCACTGGGCTCGTTCCCTCGGGCGTTGTCGACAGCGGCAACGCCCTTTTTCTATCGGAATCGATGGCGGAGGGCCGCCCCGTTGTTGTAATATCCTTGCTGAATTATCGAGGCAATATGATCAAGACTTTTTTGGTGGGATTGGCGTGCGTTCTCCTGGTTAGCTCTACTTTTGGCCAGAGCGGCAAGCAGTGGAGCGAGTGGTCAAAGAAAGAGGCGGACAAGATACTGAACGACTCGGGCTGGGGGCAAAGCTACAAGAAAGGCGAAAGCCAGCCCGATATGTCGAGCCGAAGCGGCAGCAGTGCGAATCAGCGAATGGGCACGTCGGGCCCGGCGGCTCTGCCGACCGAGGTCAATATGCGGATCAGATTCATCACCGCCAAGCCCGTTCGCGAGGCATTTGCGAGCCGTCTGCTCAGGTCGCAGCCGAATCCGTCTGCCGAACTCACCGGACAGCTGCAGACGATCATCGACAACGGCTTTGGCGACTTCATCGTCGTTGCGGTCAATGGTGACGGCCAGAACGCTCAGACCGTCAATGCCACGCTCCGTGCCTTGATGATGCTCAAAACCGCCGATGTCGCCGAGAAGGTCTATCTGGAGCGAAAAGACGGCAAACGCCTCGCGCTGATCGAATACAAAACGCCTGTCAACGACGACATGGGCGGCAAATTCGTCTTTCCACGCACGCTCGACGGCGAAGCCTTTCTCACCGAGGCGAGCGACTCCGTCAAGTTCGTCCTAAACCTGCCCGACAACCTAAAACTCAACGCCAAGTTCGACGTAAAGAAGATGATGTACGACGGCAAGCTGGAGTATTGAGGGTTGCAGCGTTTCAATCGTCTCATCGTTTCAGGGTGAGACGGGTGAGACGGGTGAGACGGATGAGACAGTGTGCGATATGTGTCAGTAGCCCGCACGTGAGTGAGGGCCAGATCGCGTATATTCCCGATGCGTGTTCCGATGCAGACGTGGCCCTCACTGACGTGCGGGCTACTGATAAGCCTTGCTGCTATTGACGCTTGAGTACCGCTCCCGGCATTGCACCGGTCGACTTTTCCCCATCCCAGACCTTTGTTCCGTTTACGAACACGGCCTTAACGCCGGTTGAGAACTGCTGCGGTTCGGCGAATGTCGCATTGTCGATCACCGCACCTGCGTCGAACATCACGAGGTCGGCTTTCATGCCTTTTTTGACCAAACCCCGGTCTTTTAGTCCGAGACGTGCGGCGGGCATTGCGGTCATCTTGTGAACAGCCGATTCGAGCGAAAGCCATTTGCTGTCACGCACAAAACGTCCAAGAACTCGTGTAAAAGTTCCGGTTCCACGCGGATGCCGGCTGCCGATGCCTCCGTCGCTTGAGACCATGACCCAGGGCCGTGTGTAGAATGCCTTCACGTCGTCCTCGCTCATCGAATTGCACACGACGCCGGCTCCGCCGTTCTTGACTATCTCGATGTACAGGTCGATGGGCGAAATGCCCTTTTCAGCCGAGATCTGGGCCATGTTCTTCATTTCGTACGCACGGTTTGCGGCGTGGCTGGTGATCAGCACCTTGTCCGCACCGCCGACGTTGTTCAAACCCTTCTCGATCTCGGAACGGTCTTCGTGCTTGCGGCTGGGAACGAGAACGGTGATCGTCGAAGCCCACGCTGTGTATGGATAAGCGTCTGCGGTTACGTCCTGACCGGCTTTTTGGGCGGTTTCGATGAGCTGGATGGCTTCGGCAGATTTGCCCCAGACGTTTCGATTGCCCATCTTGATGTGCGAGAGCTGAACAGGCAGTTTCGCCTCTTTTCCGATGCGGATCGCCTCTTCCATCGCCGCTCTAAAGCCCTCTTCCTCATCACGGATGTGGCTCATGTAGATGCCTTTGTAACGTGCAGCGGCCTTGGAAAGCTCGATCATCTCTTCGATCGTTGCCATAAATCCGGCGTCGTATTCGAGCCCGGACGAAAGCCCGAACGCACCTTCCTGCATTGCCTGTTCGACGAGTTTGGCCATAGCGGCTACCTCTTCTGTCGTAGCGGCCCTTGCGAGGTCGTTCTTCAACACCTGCTGCCGCACCGTGCCGTGCCCTACGAAGGCCCCGACGTTCGGAGCGATCTTGCCGTCGAGCTTCGTCAGGTATTCGGCTATCGGCCAGGGCGAACCGCCGTCAGGCCCGACGAGAATGGTTGTTATCCCTTGGGAGACCTGATTTCCCGCCGCACCTTCGCGGAGCAAACCCGATTCCGAATGATTGTGAATATCGATAAATCCCGGAGCGAGCACGAGGCCCGACGCATCGATCACTTCGTCCGTTTTTGCGGGCTTGATCTTGCCGATCTGCATGATCTTTCCGTCCTTTATCCGGACATCGCCCTTGAAAGCAGCCTTCCCGCTGCCGTCGATGATCGTGGCATTCTTAAAGAGAACCGCACCCGTCTGTGCAAACGACACACACGCAAAAAGCAAAACGGCAACAAGCACCCGAAGCATAGTTTTCATAGGTTTTTTGAATGATAGCAGAGACCGGCAGCTGTCAGTAGCCCGCACGTCAGTGAGGGCCAAGTCGCCGTTAGAGCCCGAACAGGAACATGCCTTATCTGGCCCTCACTCACGTGCGGGCTACTGAGACTATGTAGTAAACTTGCCCTTTGTCTATGAGCGAAAAACAGTTTGAAGGAAAGTCCGTGATCGTGACCGGCGGTACGCGGGGTATTGGGAAGGCGGCGGTGCTTGAGCTTGCACGCCGTGGGGCGAACGTGGCGTTCAACTATTCCAAGAGTGCCGACGAGGCCGAACGGCTCAAGACCGAGGTCGAAGGGCTTGGCGTCAAGGCTTTTGCCGCACAGTGTGATGTTGCCAGTACCGAGGCCGCGGCTGAATTCGTCGGGCAGGTGAAAGAGGCTTTTGGCACGGTGGACTATCTCGTCAACAACGCCGGAATTACGCGTGACCAGCTCATTCTGCGGATGAAAGAGGAAGATTGGGATGCCGTCATCGACACCAATCTGAAAGGTGCGTGGAACTTTTCAAAAGCTGTGCTGAGGCCGATGATGCGGAACGAGAATGGCGGTTCGATACTGAATATCTCGTCGATCTCGGGCGTTTCGGGCATGCTCGGCCAGTCGAATTACTCTGCGTCGAAGGCAGGAATGATCGGGCTGACAAAATCCCTTGCAAAAGAGGTCGCCAGCCGAAAGATCACCGTCAACGCACTCGCACTCGGCCTGATCGAGACCGAAATGGCCAGCGAAATGAACGCCGATTACCGTGAAAAGATCCTCGCATCGATTCCGCTGGGTCGCCTCGGCAATGTGCAGGAGGTCGCCGAGATCATCTGCTTTATGCTCTCGCCTTCGGCCGCATACATCACCGGCCAGGTGATCCAGCCGGACGGCGGCGTCTCGATGTAACCCGGATGTCGCTCCAATACCAGCAAGAAGAAGAGCAGCAGCTTGAACACGAAGAACGTGACGAATACGTCTATGTCAAGCCGCCATTTCCGCTCTATACGGCAACGCTGATAGCGGCTCTCGGCGTGGTGTTCGTGGTGCAGTTCGCCACGGGCTTTGAGTTTTCGACACAGCTGACGGCGTTCAATAAACCTGCATTCAGGACCGGCGAATACTGGCGTATCCTGACCGGAGCGACGGTGCACGGCAGCATTCTGCACGTCGTGATGAACAGCTATGCGTTCTACAGCTTTGGCCGTCTGGTCGAGATGCTCTCAAATCGGGCACATCTCGTTCTCGTCTTTCTGCTCGCAGCCATCGGCGGAGGCGTGCTCAGCCTGATCTTTTTACCCGAAGGAAGCTCTGTCGGAGCCTCGGGCGGCATCCTCGGCGTCGTCGGCTATCTGGCCGTCTATGCATTCAAACGTAGGCAGTTCATATCGAGCGAGTTCCGCAAGAGCCTGCTCATTAACATTGGTTTCATCCTGGTTTTCGGCCTCGTGCTCTATCAGCTCATCGACAACTTCGCACACATTGGCGGGCTGGCGACCGGAGCGGTCTATGCCCTGATCCAGGTGCCGACCGACGAGTACAAAGACCCTCGCATCGCCGGAAGCGGCACCGAGATCGCCGGACTGCTCGCCTTGGGAGTATTCATCGCCGCATGCGGATTCAGCGTGATGCTGATGCTCGGAGTGATCTAACCGTTATCCATGGGGCGAGTCCGAGTTCATCAGCACGTAAATCCGCTTGCACCGTATTATCGTCAGGCACCAACGCCGGTCGATCTGGCGGCCGTTTTCGCCGAACCCTCGAAGCCTCTGTTGCTCGATGTCGGATGTGCACGCGGAAGGTTTTTGCTCAGAATGGCCGAGGCTGAACCCGATCAGAACTACCTTGGTGTGGAGATCAGAGAACCGCTTGTCGATGAGGCCAATCGCCTCGCTGCCGAAGCCGGGCTGATTAATCTGCACTACGCTTTTTGCAATGCGATGCTCTGGCTCGACCGTTTGCTCGAAGGAATTCCGGAAGGCGTTCTGCAAACGGTGACCATTCAGTTCCCCGACCCTTGGTTCAAGAAAAAGCACGCCAAACGCCGGATGGTCAACGAGGAAATGGTCGAAACCCTCGCCCGGCACCTCGCTCCCGCCGGACGTGTGTTCGTTCAGACGGATATCGAATTTCTGGCAGAAGAGATGTTCGAACTATTCCGTGCGGACGAGCGATTTACCGAGATCGCCATCGGATCAAACCCCTTCCCCGTCCGCACCGAACGCGAAAAAGCCGTCGAAGACAAAGAACTGCCCGTGTACCGTGCCATGTGGCGATCAGTGTCAGTAGCCCGCACGTGAGTGAGGGCCAGATGCGTAATATCACGATCCGGTTCCGAGGGCGACGTTGCCCTCACTAACGTGCGGGCTAATGACACGTTCTCTTTACCAATGTATCTCGACCTCGTAATTATCCGATCCCCCATTCGGGTCAAAGATCTGTACGACTGCGACGAAGCCGTTATACGCCGAAGGCTGCTGCAGGACCGTCACCGTTCCCCTGCCACGGCGTTTTCGCACGGTCACGGTTCCGGGGCGAGTCGCTAGATAGCCGTTCATCGAATAGTCCACATCCGAAAGGCCGGTCTGCGTCATGTCCTGAGCCGAAACGTCGCTGCCGGCTACCGTGATCTGGACGGTCTGATCGACACGGCCTCGCCAACGGACGCTGCCGCTCGAATACGGTTCCTCGACCGGTCCTGTCGAATTCCACGAGATGTCGATGCGGTAATTGTCCGCTCCGCCACGCGTATCGACGACCTGAACGATCGCCGTAAAGTTGTTTTGACGAGTGGGCTGTTGGATCACCGAGACCGAACCTCTGCCATCAACACGACGGGCCGAAACGTCGGCCGCACGTCGCGGGAGCGAGCCGTTCATGTTCTGATACGTCGTCCGCATCTCGTTGCCGCTGACGTTCTCGACGTACATCTGATTGCCCCGGATGACGATATTGCCCCGGTCATCGACACGCCCGCTCCAACTGGCACTGCCAGAAGCCGAACCGCCCGGATTGCCCGGATACGTCGGAGGATAGACCGGCGGATAGGTCGGTGTCGGAGGATAGGTCGGCGGATAGACGGGCGGATAGGTCGGCGTCACAGGACCGGGAAGCGGTTCGCCCGGGCCGACGTACTGATCATAGTTCCTTCGGCGTCCGTTAAAACCATCGTCGTAGCCCTTGAGCCAATACTGGCTGACACTCTGATCGTAGCGGAGCCCCTCAGCGGCTCTGGTGTCCGAAGTGCGGCGGCGGCGGTCTTCCTGACCGATATTGAAACCCACGTCATAGGCCCTTCGCTGCTGGTCGTTCCAGCGGGTCGATTGCCGCATCGAATCGTAACCGGCGTTGTAGCCGTCACGAAAGTTGTTCTCATAACGGCGTTCGTATTTGTCGCGGTATCGCCTGTAGTCGCGGCTGCGATTGGTGTTGGCGTCATTCTGCCCGTCGCGAAAGCCCTCGTTGTAATAGCTGCACGCGATGTTTCCCTGCGAATACGGATCGCACTGGGCCGAAACGCTCAACGCTCCAAAACCGAACACGAAAGCGAACACTAACAATGCCGAATATCTCATCTTGACGGTCCCTCCTCGAACCCGCCGTTTAGATGCGGATTCTTAATTCAATTCTTCAGATTATTTTGAATAAATATAACACGCCGCGGTGCTAGAACGTCGCGGCCATCGACTGGACCGCAAGCGTCCCGCTTGCCAACGCCGGCCAGCCGGCGTGAACGGGCGCTCGGTATTCGCAACGTTCGTGGAACCGCTCCGTCACCAGCCGCATTCGCGGCTATGCAAGCGGGACGCTTGCGATCCAGTCCGCCATCCCGTACTGTCCCGACCGTTTCACCCGTTCCACCTGTTCCACACTGAAACGATGAGACGATGAAACCGCTACCAACGCTTTTCTTTTTTGAATCTTTTTACGACCATGTCTCGACGCATTTTGGGGAGGTGGTCGATGAAGAGCTTGCCGTCGCAGTGGTCGGTCTCGTGGAGGAATGCACGGGCGGCGTAGCCCGAGGCGGTTTGCTCGAACCACTCGCCTTTTACATTCTGGGCTTTGAGCGTGGCTTTTTCGGCACGGACGACGACGGCGGGAACTTTGCCGACGGAGAGGCAGCCTTCCTGGCCGGACTGTTCGCCTTCGGTGGCGATGATCTCGGGATTGGCGGCGATCAGCTTGACGCCTTCACAATCCATGACGAAGAGCCGCAGGCTGAGCCCGATCTGCGGAGCCGCGAGGCCCACGCCTTCGGCCTCGTACATCGTGTCGTACATATCCGCACACAGAGCGGCGAGTTCGTCGTCAAACTCGGTCACCGGCTGGCCGCGAGTCGCGAGAACTTCTTCGGGATACTCAGATATCGGTCTGACGGCCATCTATCTGGGAATGACGCCGCGGCGTGACTGGCGGTGAAAGCCCGGCTCGGCGTTAAAGCCCTTTTCTTCGCGAGCGAGGCACTGCCAACACACAACGCGTTTCTCATTCGTCGGCGAAATGAAGGTGTTGTAGCTATCGACCTCGCGGTCACACTCGGCACAACGGGTGAGCGGCTTTGCGATGGTCTTTGGGTCGAGATTCTCAGGCATTTTGCCTAGTTTAGATGGATTAACGGGTTTTCCAAAACGCTCAGCGGCCGCGAAGCTTTCGCACCGTCGTCGGATCGAGAAATCGCTCAGTGCTTTCGACAACGAAATGCTCCGCGATGACCTTTTCCAGCAGGCCGCAATTAAATTCGATGCTGCCCTGAGCACACCATCCGTCGTGCATCAGCCACAGCGTTTGAGCATCACCCGCGGCGGTCTTTATGCGTGCGAGGATCGAGGATTCGTCTTTTAGGACGTTGTTCCGCGGATCCCAGGCGTCGGTGCCGTTCTCCTGCGGCAGGGCGACGAGCTTGTTCGGGCCTTTGTAGTAGTACTTGAAAGGCAGAATGGCGTCGGCGTGGAATATGAGCACCGGCTCGTTAGGCTGTTCATTGGCCATTACGTACATGGCGGTGCGTTCAAAATCACCGGGCTTGGCCAACGGGCGGTACGCATTCCATAGATACAGCCCGCTCAGCGAGACCGACAGCAGGATCCACGCGATAACAGGTATTCTGGAGCGAAAAACGCTGAACGCCGAGAGCCCTATCATCACCATTGGCAGGATCAGAAAAGAGATGTGCCGCTGCCGTGTGAGCTGTTCGCCGACGAGGTACATCGCCAGGGCGAAGAAGGCGACCGAGACCGCTGTCATCGACGCGAGCGTTATGTCGCGGGAGTCGCGTTCGCGAATGAGCCGCCAAACGAAGAGGACTCCGACCACAGCAACGGCAGCACGGGCTAGCCAGCGTTTCAGGAATTCGGCCTCGACCGCGTTCACCGCGATCAGGAGCGAAACCGCTTGCTGATAGGTGTTGTTCACGAGTGCTCCAAAGCCGAGGGCGGCCTCGGTGTGCCCGCTGACCGTTGCCATCTGCCCTGAAACGAGTACCGCGACCATCGGCAGAAACAGAACTCCGGCGATCGTCATATCGACGATGTACCTGGCCAATTCACGCCAACGCCCCGAAGCCAGCAACGCAACCGAGAAGCCCGCCAGCATGAATCCCAAATAATACTGCGTGTAAAGCGATACCACCGCCGCAATCGTGAACGCGGCCCGCCATCGCCAGTTCGAGACTCTGGAAAGATATGCCTGATTAAAAAGCAGCAGCAGGACGCCCGACAGCAGCGTCATCACCGCATAGAGCCTGATGTCGAGGGCGTTCCATACGACCTGCTGATGAACGAGCACGATCAGTGCGGCCCAAAGGGGGTTTAGCTCACGCACGTACCGACGCGAGACCTCGGCCGCCGTCCAGATGATCAGCGGAAAGCACATGACCGAGAAAAGCCTTGCAAAAAAGATGGACGGATCTATCGAACGCCAAATGCTGATGAGGATGAAATAGAGCGGAGCCTGCTGACCAAATCCGACGGCACGCTTTGCCGCATCGATCGGCCCGCCGAGCGTTGTTTCAAGCGTAAACGCCTCGTCAAAACGGATGTTCAAGAAATATGCTAGCGGCACCGCGATGCAGAGGCTCGCAGCCATCAGAAGGAAAAGCGTTGGCTTCGAATAGCTTTGGAGTTCTTCGTTCGGTAGCTGTTCAGACATCAGCGTGGAAGGAACTCTGATGTGCTACTGCAGACGTGGCATTGCTCTCAGACCGGCTTCGCTTTCGGAACGCTTCGGCGTGTGCACGGGTCGTGACGACATCGAACCGCTTCGTCAGCGATCCGACAGCGTGATCGAGCACTTCGAGCTTTCGCTGGGTCGGCACGTTCATTCCCGGGAAGAATTTTAGCTCAACAACGTCTTCTCCGCTTAAAAAATCGAGCGGGTGCAGAAGCAGCGAAGGCTCAACGCCCGTCAAACGACACGCCATGACTGCCGATGACCAGTAGGCTTTTGCCGCAAGCTTGGAAAAACCAGCGAGGTATAAGAAATAGCTGGCGTGGACCGGTGTTTTGACGACTGGGAACGTCGTCACCGGAAGTTCGACGAGCTTTCGTCCTGAGGCCTCGACAAAATGCGGCTTGAGCGTCTGAAATCCGTCCGAGAATTTACCAAAGAGCTTGTTCAGCTTTTCTCGCTCTTCTTCCGACATCTCGGGAGCACGCATAAAGTAGAACGCTCTGGCGACAGGCCCGAGAAAGCTCGGAAGCGTCGAACAATCGTATTCGTAACCGCGTTCGGCGAGCACTTCGAGTACCGCTGGCGAAAGACTGAAACCCGGACCGCGAAAGCCGACAGGCTTGACGCCTGTTAAATCGAACAACGCCTTCTCAGTCTTTTCGAATTCCTCGACGAGGGGTTCTCTCGAATACAAATGCAGCCAGGGTTCGTGGTTAAAGCTGTGATTGGCGATCTCGTGCCCGGCGGCGGCGATCGACGCGATGGCCTCGCGATTCTTTTCGAGAGCAGCATCCTGTCCAATGATGAAAAAGGTGATCTTAAGCCCGCGATCTTTTAGAAACGACAGTATCCGCGGCACCGCGACATCGAGATACGAGGGAAATGCCTCCCAGCCCGCATCGCCGTGCGTCTTCATATAAGACCACTGATTGTCGAGATCCAATGAAATGCTGGCGAGCTTCTTCATAACAAAATTGGTTACCGCGGAGACGCTTAGACGCTGAGAAAACGAGATGACACTCTCTAAGCTCCGCGTCTCTGCGTCTCTGCGGTGAAAATTTCTTCGAAAGACCGTTCGGCGAGCTGAACCGTTTCGTTGATATTCAGCGTGCCGTTGACGATGTGCGACGAGTTAACGATATAAACGCCATCTACTGACGAACGCATATCGGGCAGGCCTTCGTGATAGCGAAGCACCGGGATCGGGAACACCTGACGCACCTTTGACACCTTGAACGCGACGACATCCTGACGGCGGAAATGCGGATACATACGCTCCAGGGCACCGAGGAAGTAATCCTCGATCTCTTCGTCGGTCTTGTCGAAAAGGGGATCGTCGGGCGGCAGATATCGCGGCAGATAGATCAGGGCGTTGCCGTCGAACTCGCGTTTGTCGACGATCGCCGACATCTCGATTATCCCGGTAAATGGTGTGTCGTCGGTGATGTTCGTGACGTAGTAGTTCGACAGAGAACATCGCGTCATCACGGATGCACACACGATGCCCTGATATCGAATGCTCTCAAGCTGGCGGCGTTCGGTCGCATCGAGCTGCGGCAGCATCTTGGCCGCTTTGTTTGATGGAGCGGTGATAATTACTTTGTCGAAAACGTTTGTCGGCACCTCGCCCGGGAAATCAACTACCTTCGACGAAAATTGTGGTTCCGAGATGAACGCTCCGGAAAAACCAGGAGCAACTACAGTCGCGGCCTGAAACGCGGCGTACTTTGTCTTTTGTACTTGCGGCTTGACGTCGCCGTGGCGACGCGAAGCGACTGGAATGACGCGGACCTTGCCGTTGTCGAGGCGTTCGACGCGAGTGACCGGCGAGTTTAGGCGGATCTCGACCCCACGTTCCAGCAGCACTTCGCTAAAGCGTTCGAGCACACGGCCATAGCCGCCTTTTACATAGCCAAACATCTCTCGCTTCATTCCCGAACGCCGTGCGGAATACATCCGCTGTATCGTCGCCCAGATGAATGAGGCGGCAGTTTCCTTGTAAGCCTCGCCGAGCTTTGCCTTGAGAAGCGGTTTCCACATCTTCTCGAACGTCTTTTTGCCCGACATCTTGGTCAGCCAGGATTCGACGGTCTGGCGTTCGAGCTTTCGCCAGTTCTTTATCTTCGAAGCGAAGAAGATCGTCGCCCCGAGCCGCAGTTTGCTGATAATACCTAGAGCGGGAAACGTTAGGAACTCCTTCGTGTCCGACATCGAGAGCAGTTCGCCGTCGGTGTAAAAGCCGGTCTTCGTCTCGACCCAGCGAAATTCGTCGCCTAAGCCGATCTCTTCGATGATATTGCGTGTGTGCCGGTCCGAAGCGAGAACGACGTGATAGTGGCGATCCCAGATGATGTCGTTGATCTCCCAAACAGACGCAAGGCCGCCGATCTCGGGGGCCGATTCAAAGACCGTGACCTGTTTGCCGGCGTCGGCGAGCCGCTTGGCAAGCGTAAGGCCGAGGAATCCAGAACCGACGATGGCGATCTTTTCTTTCATATTTGAGGTCAAAATTCGAGTACTTCGGTCGCCGTCGGTGACCGTCAGATCGAACTCTCGCCCAGCGAATTATTTATTCGTAGCTTCGTCCGTGACTGGCCTTAACCCGGCTGGTGTTAAAGAAGGTTGAATGCGTTCGGATTTCCCAAAGAACCGCATGCGTGCGAGGCGTGCGAGCAGCTTGACCGTTCCGACTATGGTCTTGGCGGTCTTCATCTTCGACGCTCCGAATAACCTGACTGCGAGCACGGTCGGATATTCGACGATCTTGCCGCCCTTCATGTCGAGCAGGCCGAGCATCTCGGGTACACCGTGAAAGCCCGTCTCCTGAGGCTTGATGTCGAGCATCGCACTGCGTCGGACAACGCGAAAGCACGCGGTGTATGATGCGATCTTAGTGTTCAGCACACGGCGATAGAGCACGGAAGCTCCTTTCGAGAGAGCGAGCCGCCAGCCGGGCACGTTCTGCACGGCACCATCGCGATGATACGGCGAAGCCTGCACCATATCGACACCGTCCGCTAGCATCGGGATCATGTGGACCAGCTCGTGCGGGTCAAATGTGCAGTCGCAATCGATCGTGCACACGATCTCGGTGCGTGCGGCACGAATACCGGTCATGATACCGGCGGCAACGCCCTGATTTACTTCGTGACCAACGACCTGGACGTCCTTTCTGCTGCCAAACTGTTCCTCGATCACGCCGAGCGTATTGTCGACGCTCTTGTCATCGACGAAGACGAGCTGTGTGGTGTAGCCGATCGCATTGAGCTTCGACTCGACGGACTCGAGCGTCTTTGCGAGATATGGCAGCGATTCCTCCTCGTTGTAGCACGGCACGACGATCGAAACAGGTGTTAGATCTGATACATCGGTCGGCCGGTCGGCTGCAAGTTCGATGACGTCTTTCGATACGCTCTCACGCTTGACGGCTTCAGGCACGATGCCGAGGTGGTCGGCGATGCCGCCGCATTTGTAGAGAGCGAGATTCTCGTGGAGTATCCACTCCATCTTGTCGAGCTTGCGATAGTGGCGAATGCGGTTGAATCGCGACGCGGCTGAGATGATCGGCTGTTCAGGATCGAGTTCCCAGACGTGAAAATAAAAAACGAAAGGATCATCGTGGCGTTTTTGCCAGTTCGAGATCGCCTTTCGCATTAGCGTGAAAGGCAGCTGCCGAAAGTAGTTGCCGCCCGAGATCGGCAGAAGTCCGATGCCGAGATCGGTCGTTGTGTACGGGAACTCCCAGATCTGCCGTCCGCCGGCCTCGACCTCGTGGGCTACACGGCGAGCAACGTCTGTCTGGGAATTCGGCAGGAACGATGCGTCGTACGAAAAGCCTTCCTCAGCGAGCGTATCGAGTATCCACTCGTTCTTTCCGAACGCGAGTTTCTCGGCCGAGCGATAGCCGACGACCTTTTTGCCGGTCGCTTTCTCGATCGCGGCGTTCGAGCGGCGAACGTCCTCGCGAAATTCCTCGGGCGACAAGTTACGCGGGCTGCGATGATAAAATCCGCGGCTCGCGACCTCGTGTCCGCGATCGACGATCTCTTTCACCAGGGCAGGGTTGAGATCGGCGATCCAGCCGAGGACGAAAAACGTCGCTTTGGTATCGTACCGGTCGAGCAGGTCGAGGGTTTTTAGCGTGTTTTGTTCGTAGCGCGGCTCGAAATTCTCCCAGTTCCTCTGCTGGATCAGGGTTTCGAAGGCACCTACGTGAAAGTAATCCTCGACGAGTATCGTCAGGAGATTACCCTTGTCGGATTTGGCACTCATACAGGGCTAAAATAGTTTGCCCTGGACAGATCTTACTTTCGGAGGTTTTGCAGCGAGCTTTTCTTCGATGATCTTGACTATTCGGGCCGCAGCCTTTCCGTCACCAAATGGATTCTCGACTTCCTTTACCGATCTGATCCAGGTATCGACAGCGTAGTTCTCTTCGAGAAGCTGCCTGAGTGCTCCGGGGCTGCTGCCTACCAGTTTCGAGACTCCCGATCGGATAGCTTCGGGTCGCTCGGTGTTCTCGCGGATAACGAGAAGTGGTTTGCCCAGGCTCGGAGCTTCTTCCTGAACGCCGCCTGAATCTGAAACGATCAGCCAGGCGGCTTTCATGATGGCAAGAAAGTCGGAATAGTCGAGGGGTTCCAAAAGGTGAATGCGTTCGTGGCCGCCCAGAATTTCCTTTGCGGCGGCTTTTACATTCGGATTTGGGTGAACGGGGAAAAATAGACAGACGTTGCGGTGCTTGTAGACAAAATCGGCGAGAACCTTGAGGTTTGCCGTCATCGCTCCGCCAAAGCTCTCACGCCGATGTGTCGTCAGCAGTACGCGTTTTTTGCCCTCTGTCTTTTTGATCAATGCCGCGATCTCAGGGTCGGGTTTGAGATTCTTGAGCATGAACTTGAGCGAATCGACCACTGGATTGCCGGTAACAAAAACCTTCTCGGTCGGGACGTTCTCGGAGAGCAGATTCCGGCGGTTCTTCTCGGTCGCCGCGAAGTGAAACGCGGCTATCTGCGATATGACGCGCCGGTTCATCTCCTCAGGGAACGGGCTCATCAGATTGCCGGAACGCAGTCCGGCCTCGACGTGACCGACAGGAATATTGCGGTTAAAGCCCGCAAGTGCACCAGCGAGAGCCGTCGTCGTATCGCCCTGAACGAGAATGAGATCGGGCTGCTCGGAATCGAGAATGCGGTCGAGTTTGGCCATCACACGCGAGCAGACCTGATTCGGCGTCTGATTGCGACGCATCACGGCCAGATCAAAATCGACATCGACGTCGAGCGTTTCCAGAAACGGCTTGAGTATCTGCTTGTGCTGGCTTGAAGAAACAACGATCGTTTGAAAAAACTTCTTCCTCAGCTCGTGGACGACCGGGGCGAGCTTGATCGCCTCGGGCCGTGTTCCAAACAGCACGAGTACCTTCATCCGCCAGTCGACGCCGCTGCGCGCATGTGTACGAGCCCCTGGGGCTGCATTGTCGAACATATACATTTTCCCTTTCGACTGCACGGGGGAAGTCCCGTGCTAATATACACTTAAACATTCTTAGCTTCCTTTTTGCAACGATTTTTTATGCGTTTGGTGTTTTGTGTTGTCGCGGTCCTGGGCTTTTTTTCGCCGACAAACGCACAGCATCCGACGCCGACGCCGCCCGTAATTCGCGAAGACGTCACGGTCAACGCACTTCGTATCGAAACGCCCGTCGGCGATACGCCGCTGAGCGTGACCGTCGTCTCGAGACCGCGGATCGAGGCCGCGGCATCGCCGGTTCTTGACGATATTCTCAGGCAAGCTCCCGGATTTTCGATCTTCAGGCGTTCGAGCAGCCGCAATGCGAATCCGACGACTCAAGGAGTGAGTCTCCGCGGCGTTGGAGCGACCGGAGCTAGCCGGACCGGCGTTTTTCTCGACGGTGTGCCGCTCAACGATCCCTTCGGCGGATGGGTGCAATGGGGCCGCGTGCCAACGGTGGCGATCGAAGCGGTCGAGGTCATCCGCGGCGGTGCCTCGACGCTGTACGGCGACGCGAGCCTGAGCGGCTCGATCGAACTTCGGCCGCGAAGGCCGGATGACGCGACGATCTCGCTCGATATCTCGGGCGGTTCGCAGCGGACGACCTCTGGTGCGGTATACGCGGGCAAAACATTCGGCAGAAACGAGATCGATGTCAAGGCATCGCGATTTCATACACGCGGCTATTCTCCGATCGACGAAGATGTGCGCGGCCCGGCCGATACGTTCGCCGGTGTTCGCAACTCGACCATTTCAGCGACGCTTCGACGGCGGTTCACCGACCAGTTTTCGGCGTTCGTTCAGCCGTCGTATTTTGGCGAGGCCCGCTCGAACGGCACCGCACTGCAGACCAATCGAACTCACTCGAAGACAGCGGCTGGCGGCGGCGAGTATCGCTCCGATGATTCCCGGATCAACATCCGCGGGCGTCTCTTTGGCGGCGAACAGGTCTACGATCAGGTCTTCTCGGCTGTCAACGCAGACCGGACGGCAGAGTCGCTGAGCCGCGTCCAACGCGTTCCCGTGAATTGGTTCGGTTTTTCCGCCCAAGCTTCGGCAACGGCTGGCGACCACACGCTGCTTTTCGGCCTTGAACGCCGACAAGTTCGAGGCTCGAGTGACGAGATCGGATTTTTCAACAACGCCGCGTCGAGCGTTCAGGCTGCGGGCGGACGGCAGGTGACAACAGGCTTTTTTGCGCAGGATCTGGTTCGTATCGGCGAACGCATCATCCTCGCCGCGGCTATACGCTACGAAAAATGGCGAGATAACTCGGCATTTAACACGAGCCGCAGCTTGTCGACAGGCGCAGCGACATTGATCGAATTTCCAGATCGCGAAGAGGACGCCTTAACGCCGCAGATCGCCGGCATTTTTCGCATCCGCGAGAGTATCGGCATCTTTGCGAACTATTCGCGGAGCTTTCGCTCACCGACGCTCAATGAACTCTATCGCTCCTTCCGCGTTGGTAACGTGATAACGAACTCGAACGAGAACCTCCGTGCCGAGCGTGCGGATAACTACGAAACCGGCGTCAATCTATCGAAAGGCCCGATCTCGCTGCGTGCAAGCGGATTCGTGATCAACGTCGACGCACCCGTTTCAAACGTCACGCTGACCACAACACCGACGCTGATCACGCGGCAGCGGCAGAACGCCGGAGCGACCCGTTCGTCCGGCGTAGAAGCAGAGGCCGGATACGCCCGCGGAGCTTTCACCCTGAATGGATCGTATATCTTCGTCAATTCCGAGGTCACCGAGTTCCCGGCAAACGTGGCCTTGATCGGCAAACGCATCCCGCAGGTCGCCAGGCATCAGTTCTCGGCACAGGCGTCGTACACTCGGCCAAAATGGCTGGCGTCGATCCAGATCCGTGCATCGGGCGAGCAATTCGACGACGATCTGAATCAGTTTCCCCTCGAACCGTTCGCCCAGGTCGACGCGTACATCTCGCGCAGTCTCGGTAAAACCTCAAAGATATTCATTGCCGCCGAGAACGTCTTCAATTCCCGCTACTCGATCGGACGAACACCCGTCCGCACGGTGAGTGCTCCGGCGAGTATCCGAGTCGGATTTCGCTTCGACAAATAAAAAATGGCCGCCCCGAAGAGCGGCCAGCGAGTGTCATCTAGGACTGAAGTTTAGAAGACCAGTCGGCCACCGAGGATGATGCGGCGGTTGCCGCCATCGGTCGCCCACTGGTTAAGGAAGTTAGCACCGGCGTTGATATTCGCATTCGGAATACCAAAGTTGCGGTGGTTGAGAGCGTTGAACATATCGACGCGGATCTGCATTCTCACACGCTCGGTAAGCCGTGTGTTCTTGATAAATCCGAAGTCGATATTCTCGATACCGTCGGCACGCAGCGTGTTGCGGCCTGCGTTTCCGATCCTCTGAGCGGCCGTTACCGGAGCAAATAGATTTGGGCACGCGTTACCGGTGACTGCCGTACCGCAAGCTGCTCTGAGCTCAGGGATCGACATTCCGCCGAGGCTCGCTGTCGAGACGACGTTAGCCCTGATCGCGTTGCCGACGAGACCCGAGATGCCGTTAAGAGCACCTGCCGGATCGGCCCCGTTAAGTACTGTGAACGGAGCACCGCTCTGGAGCGTGAAGAACGAATTGACCTGCCATCCGCCGAGCAGGCGTCCGACAAATCCGCTTTGCTCGCGGTAGAACGGCAGTTCGTACACAAAGTTACCCGTAATGCGGTGCGGGCGGTCGTAGCTCGAACGTCCGCGATCAGCTCTAAGGTTGAACGAATCCTGAGCAACCGCGACCTCACCGGTCGACGGATTGAAAACCTCGGACGCGGTGTCGATGAACGAGCTCCACGTGTAGTGAAGTCCCGCGCTGAAGTTATTGCTCAGACGTTTCTCGAGGCTCATCTGCATCGAGTGGTAATCAGATTCGGCTGCGTTGCCGCGCAGTCGGATCACGCCGCGGGTCGGGTCGACACGCGGGCACAGATTTGTACTAGAACCACCGGCGCAGGCCGTACGCGGATTGCCGTCGATCGTCTGGAACAGGTCACGGCCGATCGTGCCGACGTACCCGACCTTGAACGCCGTGTTGCGTCCGAGTTCACGCTGAAATTCGAGCGAGAACTGGTCGGAGACCGGTGCACGGAAATCTCCCGCAACGACAGTTCGCGTAAGCTGCAGCGGAGCGGCGACATTTGGCGTTGCCGTCGGCAGAGCAGCATAGGCATTGGCGGCCGGCAGTGTGATCGCCGCGACGAACGGGAACGACGACGCGACGTTGAGGTTGATGTTGATGAAGTTAGCGTCGAATGAGCGAGCATAGCCGCCGCGAATGACGAGTTTGTCACCGCCGGTGAGCCAGCCGATCGCACCGTCTGTGCGAGTGATCGGATTCCAGTTAAATCCGATACGCGGCATCAGATTATTCTTGTCAGCTTCTGGCACCGGATCGAACGTGAAGCCTGGATTGTTGTTGTTCGCAGCGAGAATGCGGCCGTTCAGTTCCTTGAGATACTTGAACGAGTCGCCCGGAAACTCATATCGCAGACCAAAGCTCAGCGTGAAATTCGGACGAATTCTCCACTGGTCTTGAACAAAGCCGTACATTTCCCACCATTCATAAAAGTTGAGAACGTCGCCGCCGACGAGAGGCCGATTGATCGTTGCCGCGATATCGGCGTTGTCGTTGATAAAGTTCTGAAGGGTCGAATAGGCGAGTCGCCCGCGGACCGTCGGGAAGAAGAAGCTCTTCACCTGCAGCCAGCGCCAGTCGGCACCGAACTTGAGCGAGTGGTTGCCGACCGTCCACGAGAACGAATCCTGGATCTGATAGGTGTTATTGATCCTGAACTGCGGCAGATTTACCGCGAGGCCGATGGCCGTTCGGTTGGCAGCAGCGTTGAAGCCGACCAATCCGAGGTCATTGATCTCGATCGATGGGATCGTTTCGGACGCAGGGTCGACCGCACTCGTGTTCGAGTCATAGCGAGCGTACGAAACGCGAAGCTCATTCGCCTTATCGTTGCCAAAGATGCTGTTCCAGTTGAATACGGCGGCATCCGAGCGAAGCGTGTTGGCGGTCGTAAGTCCCGGGGGCGTCACCTGGCCCGTTCCGTTCGTCGACTGATCGGCAAAGCGATAGCGGCCGTAGATCAAATTCTTGTTGTTGATCCTGTGATCGACACGGAACGAAGCCTGATCGTCATCGAAAGTTAGAGCAGACGAACCTGTAATACTGCCGAGCGGCACAACAAATGTCTGGCCGTTCCGGACAAATGAGACGGACGTGCCGTTAGAAACGCCGGCAGGTACGAAGCGGAGTAAAGCCTGGACCTGCGGCAGCGATCCGGCTGCATTCTGCAGCACTGTGCGGCCGGCGTCGGTCGGTGCGCCGGCGAGCGTAAAGCCCGAACCGAGCTGGCGGTCGGTCCAACGCTGCCAATCGACGAAGAAGTGCGTCTTGTCGCGGCCATCGTAGAAGCCAAGATATGCAGGGCCGCCCACGGTGAATCCGAACTGATTCTCGAGGCGTTTCGGTGCGAACTCGCGACTCGGATTATTCGCAGGCGGATTCGGGTTGCAGAATCCGGCTCCTTTATTCAGGTTGCTGCAAGCATTGAGACGCTTGTTGTTGTGAAACCAGAATACCGAGCCGTGCAGGTCATTCGTACCCGATTTACCGATGAAGTTAACGACCGAGCCCGAGTTGCGGCCAAATTCCGGCAGGAATTGGCTCGTCGTGATCCGAACTTCCTGGATCGCGTCGGGATTATTCAACGCGAGCTGGCCGCCGGCCACGCTCGGGTCATTGATGTCCTGGCCGTCGATCATGAAGTTGTTCGAGCGAACGCGGCCGCCGTTTGCCGAAAAGCTGACGCCGTTGGCAAAGCCGGTCTGGCCGCTGCCGAGCTGACTTACGCCCGGAACCGAAAGCAGAACGTTAAATACGTTGCGGTTGGTGGCGATCGGCAGTTCGGCGAGTCGGCGTTCGTCAAAGCGGGTGCTCACCTCGGCCGTTGTCGTATTCAGCAGAGGAGCGTCCTGCGAAACGGTCACGATCTCCTGCACACCGCCCGCCTTCAGGGTGACACTGATGACAGCGTCCTGATTGGCGAGCAGCCCGATACCCGTCTGAATGTACTTCGCGAAGTTGGTCGCCGTGACCGATACCTCGTAGGCTCCGATCGGTATGTTGGCGAAAGCGAAACGGCCGTCCGTTCCGGTGACGGCGGTGCGTGACAGTCCGATATCCGTATTACGGGCGGTCACTGTAGCGCCGCTGACGACAGCCTGATTTTCGTCAACGACCGTGCCCGAGATCGAACCGTTATTCGTCTGGGCTGCGGCTGAAAGCGCAAAGATTGCCAGCGCTAGCACTAGCGAGAAATACTTGCTCATAGGTAGATCCTCCTCAAAAAGGAATTTTAGATGTAAGTTGGTAGAGCCGTTCGGCTATGTAAATTCGAACTTATCTCGCCAATAAGCAAGGCTTATTCCACAACGTAACTAAAAGAAAATAAAAGCCCGTTGCCTGGCTATGTCACACCGAATTAACGTAAAAATCGACGGGAATACAAAAAAATGGAGAAAAGGGCAAAAACGCAGCAAAAGCCCGCTCCTGCTCAATGTGCAGAAAGCGGGCTCTGGAATAAATAAACTCTATCCTTATTCGGGCGGGCCTGAGCAGCCGGGGCCCATCAATGCTGGCTGTTTCGTGCTGATGATCGGGTAGTTTTCGGCCTCTTTATTCTTGTCGATCCAGTCGAGGTATTCCTCGGGAACGGACATGTCCGAATAGATCGCCTCGACCGGGCATTCCGGCAGACATGCATCACAATCGATGCAGGAATCGGGGTTGATCAGAAGGCGATCGGGCGTTTCGTGAAACGCCTCGACGGGGCACACAGCGGCACAATCCGTGTACTTACATTCGACGCATGGGGTCGTGACTATATAGGTCATTTGATTCGAAGCCGTTCCGGGTAAACACGCTTACGGCCAAGATAAAACCGTAATATCCTCGACCCTAGTTGTCAAATGATGTCGAACAGGTGGTAAAATGCCCTCAAATCACGGTATTTGAACCTTTCTTAACTAACTGAAAAGTCAAGATGAAACATATCAAAGCTGAGCGCGATCTGTCGCTCGATTTTTTGCGTGTCACCGAGGCCGCGGCCATCGAATCGGCCAAGACAATGGGCCAGGGTGACAGAAAGTATTCCGACCACGTCGCCGTCGAGGCGATGCGCGAGGTAATGGACACCGTACCGATGCGCGGCCGCATCGTCATCGGCGAAGGCGAACGCGACGAAGCTCCGATGCTCTACATCGGCGAGGAACTCGGCGGCGGCATCTTTTCGCAAGAAGCTCGCACCGAATTTCCTGAGGTCGACATCGCCGTCGACCCGCTCGAGGGAACCAATCTGTGCGCACTCGGAGCCAACAACGCCATCGCCGTTCTTGCGGCATCAGAACGCGGCGGGCTGCTCTACGCCCCGGATATTTACATGGACAAGATAGTCGTCGGTCCTTCGTGCCGCGGCTCTGTCGATATCGACGCTCCGGTCGCTGACAACCTTAAGAATATCGCCCGCCGACTCGGCCGCGACGTTGACGATCTAACGGTGATCTGTCTCGACCGTCCGCGGCACCGGCAGCTCGTCGACGACGTGCGAGCGGCCGGTGCCCGCATCCGTTTGATCTCGGACGGCGATCTTTCGGCGGGAATCTCGGCGGCGGTCGCGGGGACGAATATTCACGCACTGATGGGCATCGGCGGTGCTCCCGAGGGCGTCATCACCGCCGCGGCGATGAAATGCCTCAACGGCGAGATCCAGGCCAAGCTCGTCTTCGACCCCGAAAAACTCGGAGTAGACGCCTCGAAAGTGCCGCCGGTCGAAGAGGTGATGAAACGCCTCAACGAAATGGGCATCAACGACCCCAACAAGATCTACGACACCAACGACCTCGCTCCGGGCAAGAAAATAATCTTTGCCGCGACCGGCGTCACCGACGGTGCACTGCTCCGCGGCGTACGGTTCTTCGGTGCCGGAAAACGCACTCATTCCGTCGTGATGACGACCGACAGCAAGAGCATCCGCTTCGTCGACACCGTCCACGTCGAAGGCGGCCCCGACGCGGTCATCAGATTTTGACCGGAGTTATCGCTTCAGTTAATAGTCGATAGTTGTTAGTGGATAGTTGTTTTCGACTATCCACTTTCCACTTATCACTATTCACTGAATAAATCGGAAATCCGGCGAAGACTAAGCAACTACTAACTACCGACTATTAACTAAATAGATCGAATGACGTCAGCCGAAGCCTACATTCCCATGGATCTCGCGCGTCGCTTTCGCCGGCAGGCCTGGCGTGCGTGGGCGATAGGACTTGCGGTCGTGGCGGTTTGGTCGGCGTTGATCCTTGCCGCACCGCTATTTCGTGCAACTGGCGGCGGCGGCGAAGCCCTGTACTCGTTTTTCCATTACATCTGTCACCAAATGCCGGAACGCTCGTTTCATCTTATGGGCGAGCCGTTTGGCGTGTGTTCGCGGTGTTCGGGCGTGTATTTTGGGCTCGTGCTCGGTTTTGCGGCGTATCCGCTTTGGCGCGCGGTCGACGAGATCGAACCGATCGCTCGCTTCTGG
The DNA here is from genome assembly GCA_041940165.1 of Acidobacteriota bacterium. Lineage (GTDB taxonomy): Bacteria > Acidobacteriota > Blastocatellia > Pyrinomonadales > Pyrinomonadaceae > OLB17. The sequence continues at coordinate 89,911 of JBGTSR010000002.1, read as the reverse complement.
CTGTTCCTCTCGCTCATCCCGGTCGGCATTGACTGGTCGCTGACCGTTTTCGGGATTTGGGAAAATACCCAGCTCACCCGCGTCGTCACCGGCCTGATACTAGGCTTTGCTTGCGCGACATTCATCGTGCCCGCGATCGTCGAGGCCGCCCGCAACCTCACCTACCGCCGGAAACTTTCGAGCCACGTCTGAGCGATCTTCGGCATGTGTCAGCAGGCGCGCACGTGTCAGTAGCCCGCACAGTGTCAGTAGCCCGCACGTTAGTGAGGGCTAGATGACCTGCATCACGCTCCGTTCTCCGATGCCGACATGGCCCCTTACTGACGTGCGGGCCCACCGAGAGTTTTGTGCATTCTGCAGCGATCTGTGCATTCTGCATCAATTTACGCATTCTGTAGCATTCTGTGCATTCTGATACAAAGTGAGAGATCTGGCATTCCATTGTGCGGCACGTTCGATGTACATTCGGCGCGTATGGAAAAGCTCTCAACACCACGCAAGATCCTCCTCGAACGAACCCAAATAGAACCGCGACTCGCACAGGTCGAACACTTTCTCCGGATCCTGCTCGAAGACCGCTTCGGACGATACGCGTACGTCCGCGGCCTCCCCGAGCCGTACCCCGACGAATGGGAGATCGCCAAAGAACTCTCGCGCGTTCGTGTGTGCTTCGACCTGCATCCGGGTCGATCCAAAGTCGGACGCGAAGAATGGAACACGGATCAACACAGATAGAACGGATGACCACGGATCGGGGAGTCCGTACCGGGAGCGCAGCGACCGGGGCGTTGCGATCCGGAGTCAGAACCACCTGCAATAGCGGGTGGTTGAAGATGCGGGTTGTCGACGACCTGCCTGGAATTTTAACTTTCGAATCTCGAATTCGAGGACCGTCAACCTGATACACGGACGAATTTCAGATCTCATATCTCAGATTTGAAATATCAGCGTTGAAAAGTCGGAGACGCGAGAAGAAGTTTTTGCCACGAATGGACACGAATTAGCACGAATAAGAATTGATATTCTTTCGCGTACTTTCGCGTATTTCGCGGGCAAACTCCTGATCCTCGAGAACACCGGCTCCCCTCCTTACGCGGTTGCCTGTCTTCCAGCAACACTGGCCGGCTCGGCGGCCAGAACGAGTGCTGGACGCGGCTTCCGCGGACGGGGTGGTTCTCTACGTGAGAAAACGGGAAAGTTGTGTCTGATCTCTTCGCGTCTTTGCGTTAAATGCTCCCGCCGCACGTTCAACCACCCCGCTATCGCAGGTGGTTCCGATTTGGACACAGGTTGGTTACTTATTCTCGAACGTACGTCACGACAAAGCGTTCGGGTTCGTCGTCTTCGCCGGGCATTGTTTGAAAGCTCGTCTCCGTCAGGCCGTTCTCGCCGAAGCGGGCGAGGTCACGGCGCGACAGCGGCCACGGAAGTTCTTCTGTTTCGTCTTCATCGGCCCGGCCGCGTGTAACGACGACGAGCGTGCCGCCGGGAGTGAGAAACTCGGCGATCGCGTCGATCACCTGCGGACGCATCTCGATCGGCAGCGGCTGGATGGTGTAGATCTCGAGCACGAAGTCGAACGCACGTCGCCATTCGTCGGGTGCCTTGAAAAGGTCGGCCGTGAGAAACTCGATGCCGTGTTCGCCATACAGTTTCTTGGCCCATTCGATCGCGGTCGGCGAGATGTCGAACGCCGTAACGCGAAAGCCGAGATCGGTGAGAAACTTTGCATCATCGCCTAGCCCGCAGCCAACGACGAGTGCCGAACGGCCTTCGCCACGCAGATCGACAGCGTCGGCCCACGCTTTGAAATACCGGTTCGGTTCGAGATCGGCCCACGGGATCATTTCGTTGTTTCCCGCCGACTCTTTGTAAAGTGCCTCGAACCAGCCCATCACGTCGCCGCGTTTGTAATGCTCGGAAGCGATCTCGGCGACACGCTCGCGGGCCTTTGCCTTTGCTTCACTATCCATACTTTTTCGTATGATACTTTTTTTGTTGGACTTACGCGTAAGCTAGCGGAGAACTTTATATGAGAACCAGATCGATCAGAATTGTCCTTGCCGCGATCATGGCAGCATGCGTTGCGGCGGCGAATGTCTTTGCAGGCGATGTCGTCCGAAAGGTCGTTTTCCCACGCGGCAAGAATACCGTCAGCTACCGTGGGAAACTTCCTGCTCGTTACGCCGACTATCACGCGTACACCATCCGCCTGAAAAAAGGCCAACGACTGACCGTCAAGCTGACAACCGTGGACGACGACGCGTCGTTCACGATCTATGAGACAAAACAGCTCGGCCCCAACGAAGACCTGATCTTTGACAGCAAACCCGACTATCGCCAGTTCTCGGGCCTCGCCCCGATCACGAGCGAATACAGCATTCAGATCTATGGCGTAAAGGACATCGACGATACCCCTTCGCGAGCCGCGTACACGGTCGAGATCACCGTGCTAACAGCTTCTTAGCTACCAGCTAACAGCTAGTTTTCTATCGGAGCGTCGGCTGCTTTCCACGCGCTCCAGCCGCCGGCCATCGACCAGACGTTGGTGTAGCCCATTTTCTGAAGGTTGTCGGCAGCAAGCGCAGAGCGGTAACCGCCGCCGCAGTACAGGATAAGTTCCTGGTCTTTTTCGGCAAATGTCTGTACAACGTCGCGTTCGATAACGCCGCGGCCCATATGTACCGAGCCCGCCGCGTGGCCGGCCGCAAACTCGTTGTCCTCACGAACGTCGATAAGCACCGCACCGTCTTTGACACGTTCGAGTGTCTCGTCAACTGATACCTCGCGAATGCGGCTCTTGGCATCATCGACCAACTGTAGAAATTCGATTGAATGTTGCATGGCTTTTCTTTAAGATTACCGCAAATTCCACGAGCCGTGGTGTTCGATTCGCAAAGCGACCGCAGGCGAACCCGAATTTTGCATCCCGAAATATCGGAGAACAAAAAACAATGAGAAGATCCTGTATTTTTATCATCCTTGCACTGTCTCTCGCCGCTGCAGGCTGCAGCAAGGACGCCGAGATAAACGCCTTCGTCACGGAACTCGACGGCGTAACAAAGGATATCGTTTCGAAGATCGAGTCGAGCCCCAACGGATCCGGCGTCGACGCCGCGCAGAAAGCGTTTGACGCCAGAAAAGCGGACCTGAAAACAAAGTGGGACGCGATCAAAGACGCGGTCGAGTTTCAGGTCACCGCCGAGACCAAGAAAAAACTCGAAGACAGCGTAAAAAACAACACTCAGTCGCTGATGGACGTCTCGCTCAAGCACGGCCTTGCCCTCGCAATGGATGAAGGAGCGATGCCGAAATTTGAAAAGCTGATCAAGGATTATCAGGCGATATTCACCCCGTAGCAAGAACATCTAAAAAAAGGGCGGCCTGCGTAATGCAAGCCGCCCAAGTTTGTCGAATTGGAGCTTAGTGATTATTCCAAGGCGACAAAGTCGATGTTGTCGACGCTGTCGGTGACCGACAGCAGACGCGGTGCGAAGCGGAACCGCTTCGACTGGACGCCGACGATTATCGCCGAACCGGCCTCGACGTCTTCGAATCGGTAGTGGCCGAACGATCCCGTCGTCGCGTATCTCAAAGTTCCGTTCGCGTCGGTCATCACGACCACAGCATTGCGGATGCCGCGGCCGTCGGGCGTGAGAACGCGGCCCGAGACCTCGACTCCTGCAGCGGTCGCTCCGACCTGGACGAAGCCCGCGACGTAGTTAGTCGGCAGCAGTGCTCCGGTGGCATTCGAGACGCTTTGGACCGTCGGATTCGAAGAGAATGTGATCGCGTACAGCCCGAGCGGTGCGTTCGCCGGGATGTTGTACGTGATGCGGACGATCTCACGAGTGCCGGCGGCATAGGTGTTCGTCGAATCGACGAGGATCCCGACGCTGCCCGGAGCTTGATTGAGATTCGTACCAAGATTCGAGCCAGCCGGAACGCCGCTTCCGATCGTAACGACCGGATTCGTCAGCACGTCCATCGCTTCGGGTGCGTTGCCGGCAGTGTTCGCCCTGACGACCGAGAAGCTGACGGACGATTCGTTGTTCTGCGAATCGAGCACGATCGGCACGGTCACCGTTCCGCCCGGAATACCGGCAGAATTGATCACACGAATGTTCCTCGTACCACTCGGAGTCGGAGTTGGACTCGGCACCACCGTCGGTGTCGGACTAGGAGCAACAGTTGGTGTTGGACTCGGTACGACTGTCGGCGTCGGGCTCGGCGTTGCCACTGGCGTAGGGGTAGGTGTCGGAGTTGGCGTCGGAGTCGGCGTAGCAACCGGTGTCGGCGTCGGACTCGGAGTAGGACTCGGCGTCGGTGTTGGAGTCGGGGTAGCTCCGCCCGGGATGTTGACCGAAAAAGTTCCGATCGGCCCCGCCGGTACAAAGGCTCCATCCACATCAGCGACTTGGTTCGGCTGCATATTGATCGTGTAAACGCCGTTATCGCCTGCATCCCACGAGCCGCCAGGAGGGATCAGAGAGTAAGTGACTTCTCGCGGCGTGCCATTCGAATTGATGTTGACCGAGACAAAAAGAGGCGTTGCTCCAAAAGCATTCGGGCCGGTAACGTTGTGGTCAGCGCCATCGAGAGTGCCAACATTAATGCCCGAGTTGTCGACGTAAGTGGTTGTGATGGTGTGAGCGGTTCCACCGGCAGTCGTCACATTCGCCGCAACGGCGGTCGCACTCGGTGGAGTGTTGACGCCGCCGACGATCGTGAAATTGACATTGTTTATGTCAAAGAAGATGTTGCCTACCGCTTCCACACGTATCCTGGCGGTCGTCGTCGGCGTATTTGGTACGGTTATCGACTGCGTTCCGTCATTCGGCGTATTTGCGGCCAGCATAGTCGGGAAGGTCATCCCTCCGTCGGTAGACAAGAGTATGTTGACGTTTGCTGTATTGATCGGCGGAGCAGAAGATCCCGCCACATCCCAAGTGACAGTTTGTGCGGTCCCACCCGTCCAAGTGGCAGGTGCAGCATTCTGCGCGGTCACTTGGAACGGGCCTGTGTTGGCCGCTGTCGTTACGGTGGTGCCGGCATCGGCGATCCCGCCCCTGCGATCGCGGATCGATACGCGGAAGTTCATAGTTCGAGCGGTAGACGGAAGGCTCTCGCCGATCACACATTGCTGACCGCCTTGACACACGGCGCCCGGGGATCCGCTGGGATGGTTACCGGCATATTCGAGTGGCGGATTGTTGCTGCCTGCCGGATTGTTCGAACCCGGATTCAGGATGAAGTTCATGCTCGGAAACGTCCGGGATGGACTCGAAACCGGCGAATAGTTCCTGAACAACGGCCGCAGAATTCCATCGGTATCAACGTCATAGGTCAGTGCCGGAGTTCCGAGTTGGCCCGACCCCGAAGGCGCCAAGTCGTACTGTTCCCACGAATAAAGCAGGTTTGCAACGTCGGCCGGGTCAGCATCATTGCCCGTTGCCGTCAACGTGAAAGGCGTAAGCCGCGGGATAGTAAAGCTTCCACCGGCGTTAACCGTCGGGATATTGTTGTTCGTCGGCCCTGCTGTTCCGCACGTTCCGACGGGAGTAGCAACATAGTTAGTCGCTTGAGTCAGGCTCCGGATATGAAATGCAGGGCGGCCGGTATCGACGTACTGTTGTTGATTTCTTATGTTGCAAATGCCGACGTAGGACATGATCGTCGAACCGCTTGCTACCTCGAAAGCGTTCTGTGCCGAACGGGTGGTACAGGCTCCGCCGTTGTCCATGTTGTTGTAGGTGTGGCTCGCACCGAACTGATGCCCGATCTCATGAGCGACATAATCGACCGTGAACGGATCGCCATAAAAACCAGCACGGGCTGAGTATCCCTGAGCTTTGTCCACGTCGCACATCGAAGGTGAGCTGGCGACGCCGCCGCCACCGGTTCCGTACAGGTGGCCCAGGTCGTAATTCGCGACGCCGACGCGAGCGTCGATGGTGTTCTGATTGATCGTGAGTTGTGGAATGCCGTCCGTGTTGTCGTATGGATCGGTTGCCGGATCATCAAAGATGATGTTCGTCGCGTTGTTCGTGATAGACGGATTGACGATCTGGAATGAAGACCCGAGTTCCTGCCTGAATATACCGTCGAGCCGATTTACACTTGTCGTAAGTGCAGCCAACGCAGCGGTGCGTACGGTCTGTGGATCGATGGACATCGTCGTGCCGCGGGACCATTCGCCCGTTGTCGCAACGGCAAGCCGATAGGTGCGGATGGCGTTACCGTACGAATAATTAACGGCATCCGGCCTCTCCGAACTCGCTATTGGAGCCAGCCTCGAGACAAGATCGTCTACGTTACATTTGAACTCACCCGCATCTGAGCGCCCATATTCATGCTTGTAGTAAACGAGGTAGTTACGTGTATCGTTCTCCTGGATAGGGTCGATGTAAACGACCCCTCGATCCGTCAGGATATATCCGTGAAAACCCTTTACGGTCCAGTCAAACCGCCCGACAGCTGTGGGGTCGTCAATTCCGTAGCCTTGGAAAGTTCGCCAGCCCGGCACATCGGCCGCAAGATGATCGGCCAGCACGGGCGAATCTTCGATGCGGAAGCGCTGCAGCGTGCCATCGGGCATAGGTATTTCGATAACGATCTCTATTAGCCGTGCCTGATCGGTAAATTCGAGTGGCATTTGCCTCATCGCTTCGCCCAGTACGGACGGATCGAGTCGGAATACCTCGGCCTTTTCAGGTGAGAGCCTTCTTTCGCTAAGGGTGGCAACTCGACTTGCATCGGATCGCTCCCAAAGCTTTTTGTCGTCGGAAGCATGGATACTGCCTACCACGTTACCAAAAGTAAATGTCATAGCTGCCGCAAAAATAAGGCGGCAACTCCAGTGACGAATAAACGTCCGAGTTTTCATTATCGACTCCTAATTTAGAGATTCAATGGATTGTTAAATGAACTGCTTACGGAAGTTATAGCACCGCTTAGGCTGCATAGCAAGACGATCACGCGGCCAATCTCGACCTGGATTTTGTTCGAACCCGACCTCGTATCCTATAATTCTCTTTTGGCCATTATTTCAAATAGATATCAGAGGACACTAAATTGGCAGAACAGTTTGACGTAACAATTATCGGTTCGGGCCCGGGCGGCTATGTCGCAGCGGTGCGTGCAGGGCAACTCGGCCTGAAGGTCGCTATCATCGAAAAAGAGAAAGATGCCCGTTTGGGCGGCACCTGTGGCCTGCGTGGGTGTATTCCGACCAAGGCGCTCCTCAACGCGGCACACTTGTATGACAAGGCGAGTCACTTCGAAAACTTCGGCCTTAAGGTCGAAGGCCTCAGCTATGACTTCACGGGCGTGCAGAAGTACAAATCCGACGTAGTTTCTAAGAATTCGGCCGGCGTGACCTATCTGATGAAGAAGAACAAGGTCACGGTCTTTAACGGCTTCGGCAAGATCGCCGGCAAAGGCAAGGTCGAGGTCGATCTCGCCGACGGCAAGAAGCAGACGATCGAGACAAAGAACATCATCATCGCGACTGGCTCGGTCGTTCGCCCGATCCCGGGCTTTGAGGTCGATGGCAAACAGGTCGTCAATTCCGACCAGATCCTCGAACTCGAAAAAGTTCCGAAGTCGATGATCGTGATGGGCTCGGGAGCGGTGGGCGTCGAGTTCGCCAGCGTCTATCACCGCTTTGGCTGTGACACGACCGTCGTCGAATTGCTTGACCGCATCGTCCCGATCGAAGACGCCGACGTCTCGAAAGAACTCGCCCGCGCATTCAAAAAGCAGGGCATCAAGTGCGAGACCGGAATCAAGCTCGATAAGCTGGAGAAGACGAAAAAGAGCGTGAAGGTCTCAGGCAAGAACGCCAAGGGCGAGGACGTTGCCTTCGAAGCCGAGATGCTTCTCGTCGCCGTCGGCCGCATGCCGTATCTCGAAAATCTTGGCCTCGACAAGACCAAGGTCGTCGTAAATCCGCGCGGCACGATCAAGGTCAATGAGTATTGCGAGACCGACGAGCCCAACGTTTACGCCATCGGCGACGTCATTGACACGGCTTGGCTCGCTCACCTCGCTTCGAAAGAAGGCATCCTCGTCGTCGAGAAGATCGCCGGCAAAAAGGTCGAGCCGATAAAGCAAAACCTCGTCCCAAACTGCACCTACTGCGACCCCGAAGTTGCAAGCGTCGGCCTGACCGAAGCCAAAGCGAAAGAAGCGGGTTACGACGTGAAGGTCGGCAAATTCCCGTTCTCAGCCAGCGGTAAAGCACGCATCCTCGGCGAGACCGACGGCTTCGTCAAGATCGTCTCCGAGAAGAAATACGACGAGGTGCTCGGCGTCCACATCATCGGCCCGCACGCCACCGAGTTGTTAGCCGAAGCCTGCGTCGCCATGGCACTCGAAACCACCGCCGACGAACTCGGCCGCGTCATCCACGCCCACCCGACGGTTTCAGAAGCCGTCATGGAAGCAGCAGAAGGCGTCCATGACCTGACGATACATATGTAGTGTTAGTGGTCGGTTCTCAGCTGTCAGTGGCCAGTCGCCTTTTTCGCGGCTGGCCCTTTTTGTGGTATCGCAGTAGCGGCCTCTAGTTTCCGTCAGGCCCTAAGATGCCTATCCTCCCGAGCTTAGTGCCCCCAAAGAGGAAATCTATCCCCGGATACTCTAACCTACGCCACGTTTTCGATTCGTCATCATAGTCCTTTAGTGGCTTCCCATAGACTTTCAAGATATCTTCTGCAGTTGCATCCCAGCCTATACCCTTATCAGTTAGCACTTTGGGCACAGTAAACCCGTCGTATCGTGGAGCATTGTTGTAGAGAAAAATCACGTGAACCGTGTTCTTTCTGTTATCGTAAGAAACTTGCACACCTACAGCGGGATAATCTACAAAATACACGTCGTCATACTTGCTACCCGGCTCACCTTCGCCAATAATGGCCTCAAGGTCTTCCTTTCTTGCCCCGTGTCGGAATACACTTTTCCCGGGCACAATCATAATTCCGCTTGTAGGAGGTCTCTTTGCTCGCTCCTTTGGCAGTCTTTTCTTACGAGTTTCTGCGACCCTTAGCTCTTCCAGTTCCTTTCGAGCAGCGTCCGACTCAGTCGGCAACTCGGCTTTCGAGTTGTCAACAATATGGTAATCACTCGCGACTCCTCGCTTTACAGTAAAGATAATGTCCCGTTCAAATGTCGAGCCATAACCCATATGTACATATTGCAACCTTTTGCCGTCCGGGATCCGCAACTCACCTGAAAACCAATCCGCCCGAACCCTTCCGTCTCTAACCTTCCCTGGAAAGAGCTGAGTCAATTTGACCGGAGCACATGACTCTTTCGTGGAACCATTGCAAAGCCATGAGTCGATTTTTTTCAGATATAATTGGCCATCATCGATTTGCCATGTGGCAACATATCCACGCCAATTGCCACTGCTCATCGTCAGCGGCCCGATCATATATCGTGGCCGCGCCCGTCCATTCGCATAATAACCTTCTAGCGGATTCGAAAAGAGGGGTCTTTCTTCGTTTTGATACACGATTAGATCGGCCTGCTGTCCAGTCGCGAAAACAGACACCGAGCAGATTACAAGAAGAGGAATGGTGAAAAGGATCTTCATGGGTACTATCGAGTCAATTGTTGATTGGTTGCCGTTACGCTCAGCCTAGTTGCATTATGGTACTTAAGGTATCGACTTCCTTGGCTCCGTCCACTTCCCTCTCGTAAAGTCCGGAAACTTCACCGGCATCGAGCCTTTTTGGACCGATATCTCGCTCAGCGGGCCGGGGGCGCTCCATGCGGCGGCGTCGTAGACGTCCATGTCGGGAACGAGGCCTTCGCGCATGCACTGGACCAGGCGCCAGCACATCAGGTAGTCCATACCGCCGTGGCCGCCGAGTTTTCGGGCCTGCTCGCCAACTACGCGCCAGAGGTTGTGTTCGTAACGTTCCTTGTAGGCGTCGATCGTCTGCCAGCGATGGTCGGCCTTGTCTTTTTCGACGTAGATACGCGAAGGATAGTCGCGGAAAATGCCTTTCGTTCCCTGAATAAGATTGATGCGATCGTACGGACGCGGCGTCGTAACGTTGTGCTGCAGCATGATCGAGCGGCCTTTTGCCGTTTTGATCAGGTTGGTGTTGTAATCGCCGGCTTTGTAGACCTCTTTCTGACGCGGATCACCGGCGCCGACCTTTTCCTTTCGATAGTCCTGCAAACCGTGGCTGCCGGAACTCATCGCTACCATGTAATCGAATTTATCGCCGCGATTGATATCCATGTAGTTCGCGACGGGGCCGAGGCCGTGCGTCGGATATAGATTGCTGTCGCGCAGAGTGTGATGCGCACGCCGCCACAGGCCTTCGTCCTTCGTCTCGAACAGGATCGCCCGCAGATCGTGGTTATACGCCGCTTCGCCGTGGACGAGTTCGCCAAAAACACCGGCACGGACCATGTTCAGGATCAGCAGCTCGTCATAGTCGTAGCAGCAATTCTCCATCATCATCATGTGACGACGGGTCGCCTCAGAGGTGTCGACGAGCTGCCAAAGCTCCTTTAGCGTATAGGCCGCCGGCACCTCGACCGCGACGTGCTTCCCGGCCTTCATCGCTTCGAGCGCCTGCGGCACGTGCCATTCCCACGGCGTCGCGATGTAAACAACGTCGATGTCGTCACGTTTCAACAGCTCGCGATAACCGTGGTCGCCTTTGACATACATCGCCGGTGCCGGCTGCCCGGCTTTCTCGACGATCGCTTTCGCCTTGTCAGCTTTTTCCTGAACGATGTCGTTCAAAGCTACGACCTTTACATTCGGAATATTGACGAATTCGCCGAGAACGCTTCGCCCGCGAAGCCCAGTGCCGATCATCGCAACACGGACAACATCGCGCTTCTCGAACGGCACGCCGATCATCGTTTTCGCGGCAGGAGCTGGACCCGCGATGAGTCTGTTGAGAACACTTTCGTCTGACACGGCGGCCTTGGTCTCAACACCAAAAAGGCTGAGGCCAAATCCGGCCAGTGCCGTGTTGCGCAGCATCTCGCGGCGAGTTTGTTTTTTTGAATTCATGCGTTTTTTCTCAGGTTAGTTATCAGGCGATCATATTCGGCGTGAGGTCCGATCCAAAACCAGACCATCGTATTCGAGTCGCGAACGCCCAAAGCTCACCATCCGATCCCGATTCTCACGGAATAGATCGCTTCGCTCGTATGGACCTTCTTAAATTGTAGACTCGGATGACCGGGATCGGCTCGCCAGAGCTTGTAGGCCTCGCGGGCACGACGCTGAACCGATTCTGGAAGCTGCTCGAATGCTTTCCAAAATCTTTCGTTTGCGTGAGATATCACAGAAGCTCTTCGAGTGGTTTGGTCCGTCCGGCGCGAAGATCCGCGAGTGCCTCGCGCGCCATCGCCGCGAGTTCATCTTGACTTTCGGCGAGGGAACCATTCCACTTCATTTCCCCTTCCAGGTCCTCGAGCCGCCGCAACGCGATCATGTTCTGCTCATTAGCCGGGAGTCTTGATGCGGCCCCGAAGGCCTTTTCAAGCAGTTTTGTCATGCCGGTATTTTACACCCGTTTCGTTTACCCTCAAACGTTTTCTGGCTACAATCTAAGCTTTATGAACGCCACCGCAACATCCTACCCGCGCAACAAGATCAAGATCCTTTTGCTCGAGAATATATCGGACTCTGCTGTCTACGAGCTGACGGCCGGCGGATATGACGAGATCGTTCGTCTCGGCGGTGCGCTTAACGAGGCCGAACTGATCGAGGCGGTCAAAGGCGTTCATCTGATCGGCATCAGGTCGAAGACGCAGATTACCAGAAACGTGATCGAGGCGGCGGATAAACTCCTCGCCATCGGTGCTTTTTGCATCGGCGTCAACCAGATCGATCTCGAAGCGGCGACCGAAAAGGGCGTCGCGGTCTTCAATGCTCCGTATTCCAACACGCGTTCCGTCGCCGAGCTTGTCATCGGGCTTTCGGTGATGCTGATCCGAAAGATCGTCGACAAGAACGCTGCTGCTCACCGCGGCGAATGGCTCAAGGACGCAAAAGGGAGTTTCGAGCTTCGCGGCAAGACGCTCGGCATCATCGGCTACGGCAACATTGGTTCGCAGGTCTCGACCATGGCCGAAGCGATGGGCATGAACGTCATCTATTACGACACGGCGATCAAGCTGCCGCTCGGCAATGCAAAACAGGTTCGCGACCTCGGCGAATTGCTAAAGGAATCAAATATCGTCACGCTTCACGTGCCGTCTGACGCGACGACGCGCGGCATGATCGACGATCCTGAGTTCGAAGCGATGCGGCCGGGCACGATCTTCATCAACTACAGCCGCGGCGACATCGTCGACCTCGCTTCGCTCAAAAAATACCTTGACAGCGGCCACCTTGCCGGAGCTGCGATCGATGTTTTCCCGGTCGAGCCTGAAAAGAACGGCGATGCATTCGACACGGTTTTGCGAAACACTCCGAACGTCATCCTGACGCCGCACATCGGCGGCTCGACGGAAGAGGCTCAGGCCAATATCGGCCTAGATGTCACCGCCAAGCTCATCAAATACCTCGAACTAGGCACCAGCGAAGGCTCGCACACGGTTCCGCCCGTGTCGCTGCCGCCTCAAGACCGAACGCACCGCATCCTGCACATTCACCGCAACGTCCCCGGCGTCCTGGGCGAAATAAACTCGCGACTCTCGGCAAACGGTATAAACATCACTGGCCAATACCTCAAGACCAACGAAACCATCGGCTACGTGATCCTCGATATGGATTCGGCTCTCTCAAAGGAAGCATTCGAAATACTCAAAGACATCAGCGGCACGATCAAGACACGGATGATCTACTGAGACTGGACCGCAGGCGTCTCGCTTGCTCTTCCAGTTCAATCCGCCCGGGCGAACATTGCTGATACGCTTCTAAGCCGATCTGCGATCTCGTCGTCGAGTGCTCCGGACTTCAGTCGCCACGACCAATTGCCTTCGCTGGTGCCGGGAGTGTTCATTTTGGCTTCGCTGCCGAGTCCGAGGAGGTCCTGGGCCGGGACGATGCACAGTACTCCGACTGACGATTGGGCGACGCGGATCAGGTCCCAGTGCGGTTCGCGGCCGGTCGAGAGCGTGTAATCGCGAAAGTGTTTCTTGACGTTCTTTGGCGCGGACTTGTACCAGCCGCGAGCGGTGTCGTTATCGTGCGTGCCCGTATAGATCGCGGCGTTGCGGATGTGGTTGTGCGGCAGCCAGCTGTTATATGCGTCGCCGCCGAAGGCGAACTGCATTATTCGCATTCCCGGAATGTCGAATTTATCTCTGAGCTGCTCGATCGCCGGGGTCATCTCACCGAGGTCTTCGGCGATGAACGGCATTCTGCCGAGTCGTTTGTTCAGCATTGTCAGCAGAGCGTCGCCCGGCACCTCGGCCCAATTTCCATTCTCCGCCGTCTTGTCGCCAAAAGGCACTTCCCAGTTACGTCCAAAACCGATGAAATGATCGAGCCGCACGATATCGACGGTCTCCAGCGTGAACGAGACGCGGGCCGTCCACCAGCCGAAATCGTTCGATCGCTGCATCGCTTCCCAATCGTAGATCGGATTTCCCCACAGCTGCCCCGTTTTCGAGAAATAATCCGGCGGCACACCGGCGACGACCAATGGCGTGCCGTCTTCGTCGAGCTTGAAGAGCTCGCGGTTGCACCAGACGTCCGCCGAATCATGCGCCACGAAGATCGGTATGTCACCGATGATCTTGATCCCGCGCTCGTTCGCGGAGCGCTTGACCTCAAGCCATTGGCGAAAGAACAGATGCTGGGCAAATTTCTCGCGCTCGATCTCACGAACCAGCTGCTGCCGCGAAGTGGCGATCGCGTCAGGGTCACGGAGTTTGAGCGGCGCAGCCCATTCGAACCACGGCTGGCCGTCGTGCGTATCCTTGAGCGCTCGAAAGAGAGCCCAGTCGTCGAGCCACCACGCATTCGAACGACAAAAATATTCGTGCTCTTCGCGAAGTGGATGTTCCGCGGCCGAGCGAAAACGCTCAAACGCCTGAGCCACGATCTCGTTTTTGAGCTTCGCGGCATTATGAAAATGGACGTATTCACCCGAAGCGACTGGCAGCGGAGCTTCGTCGATCAGGCCTTCGGCAACAAGCTGCTCGGGCGAGATCAGCATCGTATTTCCCGCAAATGCCGAGAACGCCGAGTACGGCGCTCCCCCATCACCCGTCGGGCTAAGCGGCAGGATCTGCCAGTAACGCTGGCCACTTAGTTCTAGAAAATCGATAAACTTAAACGCCTCGGGCCCGAGATCGCCGATCGGATACGGCGATGGGAGCGACGTCGGATGGAGCAGAATTCCGGAACCTCTCTGAAACATAAATTCTTAAGCGATAACAGGATTTAGCGCACCATCGGCGAGTTCGCCCGCAGCTTTTCCGCCGAGCCAGACGTCGAGATCGGCCTGCTGATGCTCGTTGCGCGGTGCGGTCACACGAGCTCCGTCGGCAAAATAGATCACGGTCATCACCTCGCGAGTGCGGTCTGAGCGGTTTGCACCTGCGCTGTGGATCGTCAGACCAAGATGGAACGTGGCGTCGCCTGCCGACATTCTCTCAGGAGCCGAAACGGCAAAATCGTTATCCGAAATGTATTTCGCAAGCTCCTCGTCGCTCTCGTCCGAGATCGCCATGTCGCCGATCGGACCGCCGCGGTGCGAGCCCGAAGCAAACGTCAGCATTCCCATTTCCGCATCGATGTCGACGAGCGGCATCCACATCGTGACCGTCCGGTCGGTATCCAGCGGCCAGTAATACTGGTCCTGATGCCATGGAGTAGGTCCGCCGCCGGCTTCCTTGAACAAGGCCTGATCGTGATAGAGCCTAACGTGTTCGACGCCGAGCAGCCGTGCCGCGATACGGGCGTACCGCGGCGAGAATACGAATTCGCGGACGGTAGCATCGTGGCGCCAAAGATTCGTCGTCTGTAGAAACGCTTTGCCGTAAGTATCGCGCTCTTCGAGCGGCCGCGATTCGGTCGAAAGCCGCGTCGCCGTCTCTCGGATCGCGTCGCGATACAATGCGAGTTCACCGCCCGCCACCGCCCGAAGTTGGACGTGGCCATTTGCGCGAAAAGATTCCCGCTCAGCATCAGTAAGCGGAAATTCATCTGCGTTTTGCGGCATAGTCGTCGAGTTCATTCGATACATCTATTAATAACATGTCCGGGACGATCGTCGCGGCGGTCGGAGCTGTTACGTATTCAATATCTGTGTTATAAACGGTTCTACCTTTGGGCAAATATCTGATCTACAAGAACCTCGCGTGGCTCAACGACCTGTCCGCGACCGAGGCTGAGCAAGTTTTCACGACGATCAGCGAGTCGCCGGCATGGGCGCGCGGCATGGTCGAGCAAAGGCCGTTTCCGATGCTCGGATCGTTATTCGAAGCGGCGGCAACTGTCTGGTCGAGGCTTCCTCCCCGTGAATGGGCGGCTGTGCTCGAAGGGCTTTCGGTCAATGGAAAAACCGACGATTTTGCGACTTCCGAAGAGGCAATCTTGTACCGTGAGCGATTCGGGTTTATATTTCTCCTTTACAGTAGCGATCCCACGGACAATAACAAGCGTGCGGCGTGCCGCCAGAGGCTCAGGAATTCCCCGACCGTCGAGCTTCGAATAGCAGCCGATGAATACCGCCGTTCGATCGAGCAGCGACTCGAGGAACTACTCGAAAAATGAGCCGGATAACTACGTACATTCTTGATAGCTCTACCGGAAAGGCCGCGGCCGGGATCGCAGCCCGGCTCGAGCGGAAAACGCACACCGCAGGCTGGCAGCCGATCGCCGAAGCGATGACCGATGCGGATGGACGCATCAACGAGTTGCTCAAACCGCAGGAAGCTTTTCTTCCCGGCCATTACCGCCTCATTTTCGACGTCGGACCATACTTCCTGCTCCAGGGAACCGAATCCTTTTTTCCGCAGGTATCGATCGTTTTCACTGTAAAGGACACGACCCAGTTCTTTCACGTTCCGCTCATCCTGAGCCCGTTCGGCTACTCAACGTATCGTGGCAGATAGCCCGACAACTCTCACAGACGGACGGCTTCGAGATCTTATCCGCCGACTCGACAGTCCCGCGGCCTCTTCCGGATCGCATGCCGGCCGGCAACCCGTTCACGTCGTCTACGGCGGAGCCCATCTCTTCACACGCGAAACGCCCGCAAAACTAGGCCGTATCGCGACGAATTCTCTGCTCGAATACGGAGACGCGTCGAGTTTCGGCGAGATATTTGGCCTCGATGGCGAACTCGCACCTCGCGTTCGATCGGCGGTCGAGACCAAATTATCGACCGAGCCGATCGAAGACATCCGTATCGATTTCGAAGACGGCTACGGCGTCCGTACCGCGGAAGAGGAAGACGGACATGCTGTATCGACCGCTCTCGAAATGGCCGCTGCATCCGAGGCCGGCACGCTACCGCCATTCTGCGGAATCCGCATCCGACCGCTCGAAGGCGACGCTGTGGAACGAGCGATCAGGACGCTCGATATCTTCCTAACGAGACTCGGCGGAAGCGTTCCCGAGAATTTCATCGTGACGCTGCCAAAAGTCCGCACGGCGTCGCAGGTCGCGACACTGGCTGCGGTCCTGGACGAACTTGAGAGCGATCTCGGATTGCCAGCAGGTACGATCGCGATCGAGGTAATGGTCGAAACGGCCGCGAGCATCATTGCTCCGGACGGATCGCTTGCACTCGGCCGCATCGTCGATGCCGGACGTGGACGCGTCACCGGAGCGCATTTCGGAGCGTTTGATTACACAGCCGAATTCGGAATTACCGCGGCCTATCAGGACCTGCGCCATCCGTTTTGCGATCAGGCGAGGCACCTGATGCAGCTCGCACTCGCAGGTACGGGCGTCTTCCTGTCGGACGGTGTCACGACGACGATGCCAGTCGCGGTGCATCGCGGCGAAGGCCTGACCGCCGAGCAGCTTGTCGAAAACGCCGCGAGCGTCCGCTCCGCATGGCGACTGCACTACGACAATATCCGCCACGCGCTGGCGAGCGGCTTTTATCAGGGCTGGGATCTTCATCCTGCTCAGCTGGTGGCCCGATATGCGGCCGTTTACGCGTTCTTTTTCGAAGGTGCGGACGACGCGTCACGACGCTTCCGTGCATTCATTGAGAAAGGCGCTCGGGCGAGCCTCGTCGGCACCGCCTTCGATGACGCGGCGACGGGACAGGGCATTCTGAATTTTTTTCTTCGTGCGGTCGACACGGGAGCGTTTGCCGAAAACGAAGCCGCCTCGATGGCCGGTGTCAGTGTCGAAGACCTTCGGCTCGGTTCGTTTCAGCACATTATCAAGACCCGCCAGAATTCCTGATATTTTCCCGCAAGTTTTCCTGCGGCCGCCCGTTCATCCCTCAAAAGGCGGGAGGCGCTATGACCAAATTCAACGATCCACTTCAAAATGTACGCATCGCGAGCCCATGCTCGGCCGACTGGAACCAGATGTACGGCAGCGAGCGTTCGCGATTCTGCGGCGATTGTAAACTCAATGTTTACAACCTTTCCGATATGACCAAGGCCGAGGCTGAGTCGCTGATCCTGGCGAACGAAGGGCGTCTGTGCGTACGATTCTATCGTCGGAACGACGGCAGCATCATTACGAAGGATTGTCCGGTCGGTTGGGCAGCGGTCAAACGCCGTGCGCGTTCCGCCGCGACAGCAGCTGTGTCGTTGATGATAGCTCTATTTACAGGCGTCTTTTTTGTGTCGTTGCTTTCAGGTAGAAAGCTAGCGGTGAACTTTCCAAAGATCCCTTTGACCAAACCGTCGCCAGAACCTCTGATGGGAGCGATCGCATTCGATCCGCAAAAGGACGGCAAACGAATGCGCGAGATGGGCGAGATCGAGGCTCCCCGTGTCGTCCGTACGCGTTAATTCTTCACGTAATAGCCTTCGCGTGAGCGAACGGTTGCGGCCTTGTTCGGCACGCTGACCTGAACCTTGACGAACTTGCCGTCCGGAAAGTCTGCTTCGGAATAGAATTGCAGCACGTACTGTGAACGCAGTTCGTTGCCGATCTGCTGGAAGATCCGGTCGAGTGCGGCCGCATTCGCACGTTTGTTATTCGCGTTGGCGTACTCGTCCTTGGTGTCAATCGGCTGAAACTTGGGCAGAAACGCCGTACCGCCCGTATCCTTGGCAAAGCTCTGCATGTTCTCCTGGCCAAAAACGCTCATCTTATTGAGCTGAAACGAGCTTCCCGCCGGATTTATCGAGTAGAACACCGTGTCGGCATTCTGCAGCGAACGCAGTACGCGGACGCGCTCCTGCATCGCGGCGGTGTTGCGGTTTGTTACCGTTAGTCGATTCAGGGCAGCCCGGTCGAGCTTATTTATATCGACCTTTCGATAGCCGTCCTGGATCGCGGTCGCGATCTTGTCACTGTTCGTGTCTTCGCCGTCCGAGATGACAAGCATCACGCGTCGCGAACCTTCGGGAGCGTTCCTCGCGAGCGACTCAGCCGCCATACCGACCGTGTCATAGAATGCGGTGAATCCCTTGGTCGGGTTTATCGACATTATCGCCTGCCGCGAGGCCTCCGAAGTGCTGCGCGGACTTACGAGTATCGGCCTCGAGCCGATCGTAAAGATCGTTGCACGATCGTTCGGCCTGAGCACGTCCTGCAGAAACTTCGCCGCAGTCTCGAGCTCAAACTTGAACATCGCGTCCGTACTCGCCGATACATCAAATAACAATGCGATCTCGAGCGGAACGCTGTCAGCCGCACCGACATTCTCGATCTGTACCTGACGGCCTTCTTCGACGATCCTGAAATCCGCCGCTGTCAGCCCCTTGACCGCCTGGCCCGAAGCATCGGTCACCGAGACCGGCACCATGACCAGACGCGATGAGACCTTGATGATCTCATCATCGACCGGCGTAGGTGTCGGCGTTTGACCGAAGATGCCAGTGGTCAGGAATACCGTCGATAGAGCTGTCAGGATCAGGTAACGCATAGCTTTTTTGGGCAGGAAAAAGGGCACCCGCTTGCCCGCTGAACCATTGGTTCGCCAAGGCCCGGGTGCCCGGTCAGAGAAGACGCGAAGACTATTCGTTGATGTCGTTCGCTGCTGATTTAACTTCGACCGTCTGGTTCAACCCGCGGCTCACGAGCAGGCGGATCTCAACACGGCGATTCTGTTCGCGGCCCTCGCGGGTAGTGTTGTCCGCCACGGCCTTCAGCTCGCCAAATCCGTAAGAATCAGAAAAACGGCGAAGGTCGACGTCGTGATTCTCGATCAAGTAATCCTTGACCGCTTTTGCACGACGTTCGCTTAGGAGCTTGTTCGCCCGAGTGTTGCCCTCGGCCGAAGCATATCCGGTCACTTCGATCACATATCCTTTGAGCGACTTGGCCGCAGAGGCGACCTCATCGAGCGAGGCTTTAGCATCCGGCGAAAGCACCGAGCTATTCACGCGGAAATTAACTGTAGCAGTCGACTGAACGACGAAATCGTCGAGGTCGCTGATACGCTGGTTGGTGGCATTGACGCCCGCGACAGCGGCATCCGCCGTGTCCTGAGCAGCCTTGGCACCGCCTTTCGCGGCATTCGAAATTGCCATCAGCTCATCGATCTGGCCCGAAATGCGCTCGGCATTCTGCTCGGCGGCGGTAAGACGATCTTCTGTCGGGGTCACACGCGAATCGATCGCCTGTGCCGTCTGAAGATTCCCTTTATCAAAACGCACCTTGGTCGTCGCCACGCTGCCCTGCGAATCGCCCATTCCCTCGATCTCGAGCGTTACACCGCGAACGAGTGCGGATACCGGATAGCGGTCACCGCCCCAGAAACTGTTGTTCTTGATGCTCGCGTTTGGAGCAACGACGATTCGCGTGTCAACGCCGACCGAGTCACGAATGATGAACGTGTCTTGATTCTCTTTGGCTACGACCACGCCTTTGATCTTATATTTTTGGCCGATCACTGCTGAACGCATCTGCGTCTGGCCAAAAGCCGAAATAACCCCGAGCGTGAGAGCGAGAGCAAGAACTAGCGATCTTTTATACATAACGAAACTCCTGAAAATTAAGATGGTCGATGAGCTAACCTCATACTAGACGCGGGCCATATCGGCAGCGTTGTCTGAAACATTAAACGCTGAAAAGGCAAGTCACAGTATTGAAGTATACACAAACGGTATACGCGCTATAAAGATTTTTTTTGGCTGGAAAGAACGGCCCTGCGTGCGATAAACAGGGCCGTTTGTAAGGTATTTAGGCTATATGCTGAACGGGGCGGCTTCTAAATATTCCTTCATATACGAGAGGAATTTCTCAGCATCGGCACCGTCGACAACGCGGTGGTCGTAAGTGAGGGCAAAATACGCCATCTGACGAATCCCGATATAGTCATCGCCTTCTGGCGTCGTCATCACTTTCGGACGCTTCTCGATCGTGCCGACACACAGGATCGCTACCTGAGGCTGATTGATGATCGGCGTGCCAAACAGGCCGCCAAAAACGCCCGGATTGGTCACAGTAAACGTTCCGCCCTGAACTTCGTCAGGCGAGAGCTTCTTGCCGCGGGCACGATCGGCCAGATCGTTCGCTGTCACGGCGAGCTCGGCGAGCGAGAGATTGCCCGCACGCTTGATCACCGGAACGATCAGGCCCCAATCGAGCGCAACGGCCATTCCAATATTGATGTCGCCTTTGTAGACGATCTGATCGCCATCGACCTGAGAATTGACGATGCGATGCTCGCGGATCGCCGCCGTTACGGCCTGAAAGATGAACGGCATGAACGTCAGCTTCGTGCCGTATTTCGCCTGAAACGCTTCCTGATCTGCCTTGCGAAATTTGGCGACGTTCGTCATGTCGATCTCGTAAACGCTCGTAACGTGGGCCGAGGTCTGCTTGGAGAACGTCATGTGGTCGGCGATCTTCTTACGCATCACCGACATCTTCTCGATCCGGTCGTCCATAGCCGCCGTGACCGGCGGGCCGAGGAATTCGACCTTCTTAGCGGCCGGAGCGGGAGAAGACGCGGGCATCGCCGGAGCACCTTTAACGAGCAGGTCCTGCGGGCGAAGTGCCGCACCGGTCTCGATGAACGACATGATGTCGTCTTTGGTCACGCGGCCGCTGATGCCGCTGCCCGGAATTCGCGAAATATCGATGCCGTGTTCCTCGGCGATCTTGCGGACCAACGGACTTGATTTTTGCCGGCGAAGATCCTCGACGCTCGTTCCGTTGCCGCTCGTGGCTCGGGCAGTGACCGGGGCCGAAACGGCCGATGCGACGGCGCTGGCAGCCTTTGGCTTTTCGGGCTCGGGCGTGGCTTCTTGTTTCGGTGCGGGCTCGGCGGCCTTTGCCGGAGCGGCGCCTTCTGCACCAACGGTCGCCAGTACCGAACCGACCTCGACCGTTTCCCCTTCCTGAACATTGATCGCGAGCAGTTTGCCCGCCGCGGGCGACGGAACCTCCGCATCGACCTTATCGGTCGAGATCTCGAGAAGCGGCTCGTCTTTGTCGACATCGTCGCCGACAGCTTTTAGCCATTTCGAAACGGTCCCCTCAGTGATCGATTCGCCCATCTGAGGCATCACGACCTCGACACCACCGCCAACTGCAGCGGCCTTCGCCGCCGCGGGTTCAGTCTTCGGCTGCTCTACGACCCGCTCCGGCTCCGGTTCGGGCTCTGACGCTGTCGTTTCCGCGACCTCAGCAGGCTCTTCCGCCTGACTTTGGACTTTGGACTCAGGACTTTGGACTTCCGCCGGCGCTTCGCCTTCTTCGCCGATGACCGCAACGATCGTACCGACCTCGACGGTCTCGCCTTCGTCGGCACGTATCTCAAGCAGCACGCCGGCTCCCGGACTTGGCACCTCGGCATCGACCTTGTCGGTCGAGATCTCGAGGATCGGCTCGTCCTTATCGATCTTTTCGCCGACCTGCTTCAGCCACTTCGACACCGTTCCCTCGGTGATCGACTCGCCCATCTGGGGCATTACGACCTCAATACTCATACTCTTTTCCGCTGCGAACAGCTAACACAACAGAATAGCGTAAACGCGAAAGTATTTGAAACGAGGCCGCCTTAGCGCGAAGAAGATAAGCTCCATTGCCAAACCCAAACGCGGGCATTCTCACTGGCAGGCTTGCTCACCACAACGCGGCTTGCCGCTATCGCACTGCGGCGAGGCTTGCCTCGCCGTTAGGGCCCCGAGATTCTTTGGAGGCTGTGCCTGCAGACATTCCCCAGGGATAGCCTCGATTTCTAAGTATCGCCATCGGCGAGGCAAGCCTCGCCGCCGTGCATTAGCGGCAAAGCCGCGTATTTCGAGACAAAGATCCGTTTGCTAAAGCGAACGGCAATACAAGCACAGGATTTGGACGCACTGCAAAAACTTCGTTGAATCGCATCCGATGATTGTGCTATGCTCGCAACATTCGTGCACACATCACACGCGTGCATTCGATCTTTGAAATTGCCCCGGGTGCTTCACATCCCACGTGTGGCGAATTTTTTTTCGGTTTTTTCGCGGGACAGAGGTAAAAATCGCTGTAACTCGCTTAATAACAGTGAGTTGCCTGTCCCACGCATCTGTGGGACAGCCGTGGGACAAATGCGGGACAGCGGGACAAATACTGCTGAAAACTTTTGCGGAAAAATCGAAAAAATGGGGGTAGAAATAGCCGTAACTGTAATGACTTCAGTATGTTGCGTGTCCGCTCGGCCTGCGCGGACATGCCGCGGACACCCAGCGGACAGCGGACGCGACTAGGGAGCGTGTGTTCCTGCGGCAGATGCCGTCAAGTGGTGAATTAACGGGCCAAAATCCTTGATCGTGGAGGGAATGTTGAAGGGCTTGCCCTTGGCAGGGATGATCTCGCCGTCCGCTTTGACCTCTAGTATTTCGGGCCACAAAAGCTCGTTCTTGCGGTACTTGAGGCCGTTCTCGTAGACCTCGACGCTCGCTCGACGCTGCATAACCCACGAAAACATGGTCAGCAGATAGACGATAAGGAAGGCGGTCGAAAGAAGGAAATACAGGAGGCTCTGGCGAATATAGAACGCAAAGATCATCGCCAGGAAGAAGAGAAATGCAAGTACGGCCAAAAAGATGGCCCGCTGAAGGTACGCCGGAGCAATGCCGTATACCGCAACGAGCCTTCCTAGGTCTTTTTGCTGAGCCATCAGGCTTCGGCAGTGGTCGGGTCGATCATCGTCCGAACTTCGGCGACGCTGTCGGCCGGAAAGCCTCCGCGAGTCGCGTGTTCGCGGACCATTTCCTCATTCGGCGCGATGTAAATGCAATAGATCTTGTCAGCGGTGACAAAGCTCTCGACCCACTGGATCTGAGGGCCGAGTTCGTTCAGCACGCCGCAGGACTTCTGCGAGACGGCCATGAGAGTTTCGGCCGTCGAATCTCCAACGCCGGGTATCGAGCGCTCAATAACGTATTTGGGCATCCTGGTTCCTCCGGAAAGATTCAAATTTTCGAATGCATCGGAATGATAGCAAAGCATTCGCCCTTTTAGCGACAAAGGCACAGAATCGGTTAGAATATCCGAAAAAATAGATCGCTCGCTTTGCTGAGCCGCCAATTTGGAACATGAGAAAAACTTACGCATATTTTGCTGTTGCGATAGCCCTTTGCCTGTCAGCTCAGGCCTTCGGACAGAAAACCGTCCTTACCGCTGCCGATTACGATCGTGCCGCTAAGATGCTCGCCCCGTCGACGGCCGCGATGGTCGACCGTTCAGCGGTCCGGCCCACGTGGCTGCCCGATGGCCGTTTCTGGTATCAGGCGATGACACCAACAGGACGGGAATACGTTCTGTTCAACCCGGCTGACGGAACGCGCAAGGCCGGCGCAGACCTCGCGTCGATCGGCGTTGCCGCCCCGACCGGCGGGGCCGGACGCTTTGGAGCCGGTGGTGGAGGTGCAGTTTCCCCAGACGGCAAGAAAGCGATATTCATCAAGGACTGGAATCTCTGGGTCCGCGAGGTCGCCTCGGGCAAGGAAACACAGCTAACGACCGACGGCGTAAAGGATTTTGGCTACGCGACGGACAACGCGGGCTGGCGAAAGAGTGACCGAGCAGTCGTGCTCTGGTCGCCCGATTCCAAAAAGATCGCCACCTATCAGCAAGACCAGCGGCACGTAAGCGATATGTATCTTGTTTCGACCAACGTCGGCGCTCCCAAGCTCGAAGCCTGGAAGTATCCGCTGCCGCAGGACAAGGACATCATTAAGATCCACCGTATCGTCATCGATGTGGACACGGCCCGCATGGTCAAGTTCAAGATGGCGCCGGATGATCGTCGCGGTACGCTCTGTGACGACATCGTCTGCGGCGGTTCGTGGGGCGATGTTCAGTGGGCTCCGGACTCGAACAAGCTGGCATTCATCTCGACGGATCGTGCTCATAAGGAAGCGAAATTCCGTATAGCCGACGCGGCGACTGGCGATGTTCGCGATGTGTTTGAAGAAAGGGTCGCGACACAATACGAATCGGGCCAGGGCGAAGAGAATTGGCGTTACTTCCCCGCGACGAATGAGGCGATCTGGTATTCCGAGCGTGACGATTGGGGCCACTTGTACCTCTATGATCTGACGACCGGCCGGGTAAAGAATCAGATCACGAAGGGCAACTTCGTCGTTCTTCGAATTGTAAAGATCGACGAGCCCGCCCGCACGATCTACTTCGAAGCCAACGGCCGCGAAGCGGGACGCGACCCGTACTTCACGCATTTTTACAAGATCGGTTTTGAAGGCAACGGCCTCACGCTTCTCACTCCCGAGGACGGGATGCATCAGATCTCGCTCTCGCCGGATGGACGTTACTTCGTCGACAGCTTTTCAAAGCCTGACGTACCGCAGACCTCGGTGCTCCGTGATATGAACGGCCGTCTGATCTCGGAACTCGAAAAGGTCGACGTTACCCGACTCCGTGCGGCAGGCTGGAAACCGCCCATGCCGGTCACGGTCAAGGATCGCAATAACAAATGGGATCTCTACGGGCTGATGTTCACGCCAACGAACCTTGACCCGTCGAAGAAGTATCCTATCGTCAACTACATCTATCCCGGCCCGCAGGGCGGCGGAGTGGGCTCTCGAGCATTCTCGCCATCGCGAAGTGATCATCAGGCACTTGCCGAGCTTGGATTTGTCGTCGTGATCATCGACGGTACGTGCAACCCCGATCGTTCGAAATCGTTCCACGACGCGTGCTACGGCAACATGGCCGACAACACGCTCGAAGATCAGATCGCGGGCATCAAACAGCTCGCGGCTAAATATCCCTACATGGATACGACCCGAGTCGGCGTTTGGGGACACTCGGGCGGTGGATTCGCGACGGCGGCCGCGATGTTCCGGCACCCTGAGTTTTATAAGGTCGGAGTCTCGCAGTCGGGTAACCATGACAACCGCAACTACGAGGACGACTGGGGCGAAAGGTACGTCGGACTGATGGTCGGCGACAACTATGAGAAGCAGGCCAATCAGCTCTACGCCAAGGACCTGAAAGGCAAGCTGATGCTCGCTCACGGCGGCATGGACGACAACGTCCCGCCGTACAACACGTATCTCGTGGTTGATGCGCTCGTCAAAGCCAATAAAGACTTTGATCTGATCATCTATCCGAACGCGAGACACGGCTACGGAGCCGATAACAATTACATGATGCGTCGGCGTTGGGATTACTTCGTCAAACACCTTCTCGGTGCCGAACCGCCGAAGGAATACAAGATCACGACGAGCACTGATCCGCGATTATCGACTCGATAACTGGAGGCCGGTCACCTCGATACTCTCTCTATGTCACGGTAGATCGAGTCTAGGACGGATTGCGTTGCGGCCCCGGTTTTCTTAGTAATGACCGAGCCCTGCCTGTCGATAACGACGAGTAGGGCTTTGTCCTTCTCATAGCCGAACCGCGCGGCAACCTTCCCGCCCCAGTCCAGTAGAACCGGGTAATTTGTCTGGCGCTTTATCAGGCGGCGAACTAGACCGCGTGCATATTTAGGAACGCCGCCTAGCGACGCTATGCCGAATAAATAGACCTGTTCGCCATAACGGCTGTAAATTGGTTTTGACCACCCCTCGATCTGGCCCGCGCCTTTTCGGTCGCCAAAGATAAGGACGACCGGGCGGTCACTAGGAAAGTTGACCTCAACGTACTTATCGCTTTGGTCTTTTAGGCCAAAGTTATCGACCTTTGACTGAGCCAGCGTATTTGCGGTGAATAAGAATGTTATCGAAAGTAGTAGGCTGATGAACTTCATACGATCGTGTCCCTGATATTACTAGACAGTTCGTTATCAACCTGGTATCGGTTTCGCCTCTCGTCGAGAGTCGTCAGATGGAAGGTTGGCGCCCAGCTACATCAGACGACTCATTGGAATAGATCTTTGCAGCATGCTCGAAACGTGCGGCAAGATAGGCTGCTCGTTTCATTGTTAACTGGATCGTCTCCGCGTCCCCACGGTGCTCGCTTTTTCGCCCGAGACAGATCGAGCCCTCGGTTGCGATCACGCGAAAATGGCTCTTTTGGGCGATCATCAGGTCGTTCAAGATAGTGGGCGTTTCGCCGTCAGGAACCTCGATGTTGAGGAACTCGCCGAGCTGAACCATATTGGATGCCTTGACCCGGAACACTTTGTCGAAGGCCTTGTGCCCGATATCGTCGTTCGAAAACATATTGGTAACCTTCTGATACAGCAATTCGGTTCGCTCGACACGGAAGCTAAATGGCAGCAAGGTGTCGATAGGAAATTCGACCGCGACATGATCGTCATATGAGGATTCACCGCGCGGAACGGTGTAGCGGCTGACCCTGAATTTACGGCCTTCGAGTTCGCCTAGTAGATCCTTCTGGATCGGTAACGACGTCGGATCGACAGAAAGGCCAATGCTCGCGCCCGCAGATTCCCAATTATCTCGTCGGCTGTTGATCACGCTAGCTAGAATGCGAATGAAAACGTAAGCCCCGACCACCAGTACCACGAGGGTTCCGACCATCACGGCGACCATAAAAAGAATCGCCTTCGAACCTGATAAGGATTCTGGTCTCTGAAATGCTAGGAATAGATCGAGCATCGCAGAAGGCTATTCGCCGAGCTTTCTGGTCTCGTCTTCGCTTGGATCGAAAAGGACGCTGACCGGCGTGTGGGTCGGCGGGACCTCGGCCTCGTAAGTGGCGATGTCGCGTTCGAGGCGAACGACCGCCTCGCGTGCACGTTCGAAATCGGCTCGCTTGATCTTGAGGACGAGAGATCCGTTCTCATTCGGAAGCTGTGAGATGGCCGCGAGAGACTTTGCCCGGACCTCGATCTTGGCTCCTCGTTTGAAAAGACCTTTCTTGAATTTGACGTCGAGGATCTCGCTGATCGGCAGACGAGCTTCCTTGACGCCCTCCGAGATGAGTCCGAATAGCTTCGCCTCGAATTCGAGGACGATCCCTGCGGACGAGAATTTGGCCATGCCGTTCACCTCGGACAGGCCATGATATTTCTCGGCTTTGAAGGGCACGCTCGTAAATGTCTGCATCAGTCTTCCTTTAGGTCCTCAGCCCGAGTTTCCAGGGTTACATCCTTGGTTGCAAGCTCGGCTTCGTGATGCCGGTCGGCGACGAAGTTAAAAGCCGTCAGGGCGAAAGATACAAGTGCGATAGCGATGCCGTAATAGAGTGTCTCGAGCGAACCGCCGGATTCGAGCAGCTTCTGCACGAACTTAACGGCCATGATCGGTATCAGCACCGAGCCGAACTTCGCTTTGAGCTCGTCGAGATTCCGGACGAGCATCCAGTCGGGCACTTCGAGCCCGCCGATGAACAGCTCGTAGATGCTCACGGCGATCACGAGCAATGCAAACGCTACGAGAAAGCTGTCGAGAGCCTCAAAAAGTACGTATAGCGTCGGGTTGTTGCTCTCATAGTGCAGCACCGCGACCTGGATCACCTTGACGGTCTTCTCGACACCGACATAGATCGCGGCGAGCACGCCTATCAGCATTCCGATGATCGGAATGTAGGTGACATAACGGACGCGTTCGACGAGCCATTTCATCGTTTAACAAGAAACTTCGCGATACCGAACAAGCTGATCAACAGCCAAAAGAATTCGACGATAAACGCCGGCAGATTGAAGCTAAAGTATAGCGACACGATTATCAACGCCGCCCCAACTGCATTCAATAGCGAATACGATAACTGTTCGCTTCGCACTCGGCCGACCTGCAGCAACACGTACGTCACGATGATGATCGCGGTTCCGAGCGTTCCGAGAATGTCGTACCAGCCAAAGGTCATTCCTTAAAGCTTCATCATCGCGACAAAGCCGTTCGGACCGACCGCCCAGATCGCCTTTTTCCCGTTCGCCTGGACCGCGTTGTAGTTTAGCTTATCGAGCATCGTCCAGGTCTTACCGCCGTCACGCGAAATGTCGGATCCGTTTGTGCCCACCGCAACGATCGTCTTCGCGTCAATGTGAGCAACGCCCGAGCGATATCCGCTCAGCCCCTCGCCACGCGTCCAGGTCGATCCGCTGTCTGAGGTAAACGCCAGGTTCGACTTCGCGTCGTTCGGCTGTTCATAGTTGCCGCCCACGATCACGCCGTTCTTCGCATCCCACATCGCGATCGAAAAGATACCGCTTCCAGAGGTGCCGCTGACGATCGGAGTATTGAACGCCTTCCACGTTTTGCCGCGGTCTTGCGAACGAAAAACTCTCGCCGCATCGCCGCCGGAGACGAGGTAGGCATCCGACTTGCCGTGCACGATCAAACAAGTTCCGCTCGCTGCAAAAGCGGCCTCGCCGTCGCGAGCAGCGGGCATTGCGTTCGACTTTATCTCTTTCCACGTCTCGCCGTCGGTCGTTTCGATCAGGACGTAATGCCCCTCGACCGGATCGCTCATCGCGAGACAATTCGTCTTGTCGTAGCAAGCGATCGCGTCGAAAAACGCCGCTTCTTTCTGATTTACGAACTGCTGCTTCCAGGTCGCTCCGCCGTCGGCCGTCTTATAGATACGCGAGCTGTCGCCGTTGCCAATGCTCAGAATATAGGCGGTCTTGTCGTCAAACGCCTCGATATCGCGAAAGTCGAGCTTTTCCGCTCCGGGCACGGTCATCACTTTCCAGGTCGCACCGGCGTCGGTCGTCCTGATAACGGTCCCGCCTGTGCCGCTCGCCCAAACTACCTTCTCGTTCACGACCGAAAGCCCGCGAAAACTTGCTTTAGTATCGACCTTGACTGCGGTCCATTGACACAGAACCTTTGCGGAAAGACTCACGAGTATCGCAAAGACTAAACCTATTGCTTTCATTTGCCAAAAGTATATCAATTGCTGCAAGGCCGCAAAACAAAACGGCAGCAGATGAGCCTGCCGCCGTTCCTAAGATCGGGTTCCGGTTCGACTAATCGAAAAGATCAGCGACCAGCTTTCGCCAGTCCTCGCTTTCGGGAATTCCGGGCTTGCGCTTGCCGAAGATGAGGGCCACATTCTCGCCGTCCTTGTTGAAAAGCTCGACGCTTGTGACGATGCCGTCATCTGTCGGCTTCTTCACGAGATACGCACGGGCGATGTTGTCCTGATCGATATGAAGGTTGAACGGCTCGTCCATCACGTTAAACCATCCGCGAGCCTCGACGACGTTCTCGACCGGGCCAGTGTGGATCTGGATCATGCCGTGATTACCGACGAAGACCATGATCGGCAGCTTTCGGCTGCTCGCTTCTTCGAAGACTCGCTTGAACAATGCAACGTCGATCGGCCGGGCCATTTCCGGATCGGCGAGGCGAAGAGCCTGTTCGCGCTCGACCTTGAACTTACGCGTCATCGGGTAGAAATCGTGCGTGTCCTTGAGCTCAGCCCAAGCCTTGCGAAAGCCATCGACGTCGATCTCGCTGTCGGGGCGTTCGACCGGGTTCGCCGCGCGTTCCGTGACATTGAGCCCCGATGACTGGTCGTCCGACTTGAATTCGCTCACGATCGCTTCGAACTCGTTAACATCGCTGGCGTCGGTAAGGAACACCTTGTGGATCGCATCGCCGGCTCCGTCGAAGAATTGGAAGCTCCGCATCGTACCCCTAGCACCTTCTTCCACATTTGCAAACGCAAACGTCCACGGATCGAAGAAGATCCGCAGATCGATGTCCTCGTTGACCGCGATGCCCATCTTGGTATGACCCTTGATCGCCTCGACGTTCTGATAGACGCCTTTGCGTTCGTGAACGATCTCTTCGTTTCGCGTGAGAGCCATGATCCGGCCGAGCCGGTGCAGCTGCTGAAGTATTTCAACGAACTCAGGCCTCAGCCGTGTCACTCCCCCGCCCGAGCGTGTCGCGAGCAGTTGCGCTTCGCTCACTCTAAGATGCGTCGCCGCATCGCGAATTCGAAGCCGCGGATTCTCTTCTTTTAACTTTGCCCACGCCGCGGCGAGGCCATCTTTTTCTAAAACTGTTGTCGGTGTCATCGTTTTATTCACGCGAAGATCGCGTTGTAATTCCTATAGTTTTCAATATCGAAATCAAAGACGTCCAGGATCGAGCGACGATCGAGGATCGCGGCGGGCGTGCCAGCAGAATGCACCACGCCATCTTTGAGCATACAGATTCTGTCGCAGAACGCGCTCGCCATCGCGATATCGTGCAGCACGATCAGCACGCCGGTGTTGCGCCTCGCAAACCCTCGTGCTATCTCCAATGTCAGGTGCTGGTGCGCAAGATCCAGGCTGGAAGTCGGTTCGTCGAGCATCAGGTATCTCGGGCGGCCGTCGTCTTCCCAGATCTGCGAAAGAACGCGAGCGAGTTGTACTCGCTGCTTTTCGCCGCCTGAGAGCGTCGGATAGACCTGCTCGGCAAGATGCGTCGCATCGACCAGTTCGAGAGCCTCCGTCGCGATCCGACGGTCGGCCGCGGATTCGCCGCCCATGATGTGCGGATTGCGGCCGAGCATCACGACCTCGAACGCGGTCAGCGGGAAATTGAGTTCAGAATGCTGTGAGAGCACCGCTCGGTGGCAAGCAAGATCGCGGGCGTTCCAATCCGCGAGGCTGCGGCCGTGAATGCGGACATCGCCGTCCGCTCGAACCTCGCCTGACATTACTTTTAGCAGCGTCGATTTGCCCGCACCGTTCGGCCCGATCAATCCGATGACCTCGCCGGGAGCCACCTCGACGGAGACTCCGTTCAGAATGGAACGCCGCCCGCGCTTCACATGGATGTCCTTAGCCTCAAACATTCTTTTTAATAAGAAGCCACACGAAGAAAGGCACGCCGATCAGCGCCGTGACGATCCCTATCGGCAGTTCGGCAGGCGAAAGGGCAGTTCGCGAGACCAGATCGCCGACGACCAACAGGACCGCCCCGAGCAAAGCTGAATTCACCAAAAGATGTCGATGATCGACGCCCGTAGTCAGCCTCAGCAGATGCGGGACGACAAGCCCAACAAAGCCGATCGCTCCGGTGACAGAGACCGCTGCTCCGACAGCGAGAGCGACAAAGCATATCGCCATCCATTTTATGCGTTCGACGTTCACGCCGAGGTGCGTCGCATCAGCTTCGCCGAGCAGAATAACGTTGAGCGGACGAGCCAGTCGTACGAGAGCAAAAACCGAGATCGCGATCAACGGCATCGAGACCGCGAGGCTCGTCCAGGTAGCTCCTGCGAGGCTGCCGAGATTCCAGAAGAGGATGTTGCGAAGCTGCGCATCGGTCGCGACAAAGCTCATCAACCCGATTCCAGCCGCCGCAAATGCGTTCACCGCGATGCCCGCGAGCAGCATCGTTCCGACGTTGCTGCCGAGCTTGGTCTTGCCGATGCGATACACAATGTACGTAGCCGAAACGCCGCCAACGAACGCAACAAAAGGCGGAAAGTAGGGCGTCTTTAGCGCAAGCTGCGCGATGCCCAGCTTCTCGCCGAGCACGATACCGATGGAAACGGCGAGTGCCGAACCAGTCGAAACCCCGATCAATCCCGGATCCGCGAGCGGATTTCGAAACAGACTTTGCAGAACCGCACCTGCTACGGCGAGTCCCGCTCCGACGCCGATCCCAAGGAACAGCCGCGGCAAACGGATGGCGAACAAAACAGACGATTGTTGTTCGGAAACTGCCGCCGACGTGGTAATGCCGAGTTTTGCAAGTAGCAGAGAAACGATCTCGAACGGCCCGACCTCAACCGCTCCGATCGAAAGCGACGCGACAGCGGCGATGACGAGTCCTGCGATCAGCAGCAGCCTCGCCTTCTGAGGGCGCGACATCTGACCGAGCCAATTCGACTCGACCGTGGCTGCCACGGCTCGCTGACTTGTAACTTCGGCGGGCGTCACTTTATTTTTTCGGCGAGTTCTTTGACGGCCAAACCGAGACGCGGTGTAAAGCCGAGCAGCAGCACGTCATCGATCGCAACGACCTTCTTACTCTTGCCGGCCGGCGTCTCTGCGACACCGGGTAGTTTTAGGATCGCGTCGACTCCGCCCATCGATTCGAGTCCGCGGGCCGGCAGGAGGATCACGTCCGGCTGTGCGGCGATCATCGCTTCAGGCGTGAGCGGTTTGTAAAGTTCGAACTCGGTCACGGCGTTTCGTCCGCCCGCGAGTCGGATCATCGCATCGGCCGGAGTATTTGTCCCGCTGACCTGCACCGAGCCCGGGCCGCGCGAAAAGATAAACGCCACCTTTGGCGAGCCCGCAGCGTCAGCCAGTGGTTTCGCGGCACGAATGTCGGATTCAAGCTGTTTTATCAAGTCCTCGCCCTTTTCCTTTTTCCCCATGAGCTCAGCGATCCGACGGATCTTATTCACCGTACTCTCTTCGGTGTTCTGGCCGTCAACACGAACGACCTTGACGCCGGCGTTCTCGATCTGCTCGATCGCCGCGGGCGGCCCGGCGTCGGCGGAAACAATTACGAGCGTCGGCTTGAGAGAAAGCACTCCCTCGGCCGAGAGAGTTCGCTGATAACCGACCTGAGGAAGCTTTGCGGCTTCCGCCGGGTAAACGCTCGACGTATCGGTCCCGACGAGCTGATCTTGTGCTCCGAGGGCATAGATAGTCTCAGTGGTCGAACCGCCGACAGAAACCACTCGAGCG
Source organism: Acidobacteriota bacterium (assembly GCA_041940165.1). Lineage (GTDB taxonomy): Bacteria > Acidobacteriota > Blastocatellia > Pyrinomonadales > Pyrinomonadaceae > OLB17. The sequence continues at coordinate 56,822 of JBGTSR010000002.1, read as the reverse complement.
CTGGTCGAGACAGTTTCGACCTTCGGAGCACAGCCGATCAGGAAGCAAACTGCGAGCAACGCTGTCGCGAGCCCGAATAAATGAAATGAAAGAGATCCTAGGTTCTTTAAGCCTGCTTGCATTGAACGAAGTGAATAGATAATGAAAATCATTTTCAATTGTAATCAAGCAATTGGGAAAGTCAACCTGGCATCGTTCTACAAATCTTCGGAAGAGACGGATGATCGGAAGGTTTCGGACAGCACTTAGTCGAAAAGGACTCTTGCGGGGCTCTGTCCGCCTCGGTCGCGAAGGTTTATACTAATCTGAGAAAAACCAATAAGCCGATAGCCAGAGGCCCTTGGACAATGCCGAACGCATTAAAAAGTACCCTGGAGCCTACGAGAAGGTTGCAACGGGAGATCGAATGAAAATGAACAAGATGATCTTGATCGCGGTGGTCCTATTGCTCTGCGCGAACCTTGCATCCGCACAGCAGCCAAAGACGGTGCTCGATTTCATGAAGCTGCTTCCGGAGAAGTACTTCAACTACGAGGGCTGTGATAAGGCCACCGATCGCGACTGCAGCCGTGCGCAGAGGCAATACATCGAGACCTATCTTGAGATCAACGATACGGCCAATGGCTATCTAAAAGCCGGCTGCGACGGCGCTCAGGCTTGTATCGAGATGGCCCTGTTTCGCAGACCCGACTCGACGTACATCATCGCCATTCGAACGCTGCAGGAGATCTTTGACGAAAACCACTTCCTCACCTATCGCAACGGCAAGTGGACGGATGTTTCGAAAGCGGTCGTGCCGCAGTTCAGCACTCGTAACGAATATGAATTGCCACGCGTCGGCACGACGGTAAAGGTCTACCGCAAAAAGGTCATCGAAAAAGGCCCCGATTACGAAGTGACCGAGCGCGGAGCAAAACTGTACGACCTCGTTTGGAGTGCGGGAAAATTCACTATCAAGCGATAGTCCCGAGTTGCCGGTGATTTGTGCAATAGCTCCCCTCCTTACGAAGGAGGGGTGGCGGCCGCTTCGGACGACGGGGTGGTTCTCTGCTTCGCCATTGGTCAACTCTTTGACTTGACCGCCGTTTTCGCGTACAACACTAGCGGATTCCTTTTTCGCAAATACCTTAGCGATAGATAACGAGGCCGGTGCCGATGACTCCGGCTTTTTTTCGCAACGAGATGGCAGCAAATCTGGTTCAGATCACGCGTCGTGGATTTGGGGAAACGATGCGCCGCGACGGCTGGTGGGTCGCGCCGCTGCTCACCTTCCTCGGGCTTTCGGCATTTATCGTCTATTCGACCTGGGCGGCGTTTCAGGGCGAGCACTATTACGTGCAGGGCACGGGATATCTGTCGCCGATGTATTCGCCCGTGATATTCGATTCGTGGCGTATCGCGCCGGCGGCGTCAGGGCATTCGTGGTTTGGGGCATGGCCTGCGTGGCTGCCGCAGTCGCTGATCATGCCGCTCACTCCGGCGTTTTTGATCCTGTGGGCGCCCGGCGGATTTAGGCTAACGTGCTACTACTATCGCGGGGCCTATTACAAGTCGTTCTGGGCTGATCCGATCGCCTGCGCCGTAGGCGAACCGCGACACAACTACCGCGGCGAACGAAAGCTGCCGTTGATCCTGCAGAACGTTCACCGGTATTTTCTATATTTCGCACTGATATTTATCTGCATCCTTGCGTATGACGCCTGGAGCGCGATGTGGTTCACGGATGCTCGGGCCGGAAAGCATTTCGGCATCGGCGTCGGAACGCTCGTGCTGGCGATGAACGTCGTTCTGCTCGGCGGGTACACGTTTGGCTGCCACTCGCTTCGACATTTGGTTGGCGGCCGGTGCGACACGCTCTCGACACGGCCCGTTCAGCACAAACTGTGGCTATGGGTCAGCAAGCTGAACAAACGGCACATGCTGTTCGCGTGGATGAGTTTGTTCTGGGTGGGCTTTAGCGATTTTTACGTGCGAATGGTGTCGATGGGCGTGTGGACAGATTATAGGATCCTTTAACCGCTGAGACGCTGAGACGCAGAGGAAGAAAAGAAACTGTTGAAAGAATAAAGATCTCGTTTTTATCTCCGCGTCTCTGCGTCTCCGCGGTTTAGATTTCTTGATGGACTACCCAATATTCGAACATGACGTTCTAGTCATCGGTGCCGGCGGTGCTGGTTTGCGGGCTGCTATTGAAGCTTCGGCGTCGGGCGTCAGCGTCGGGCTGATCTGCAAATCGCTGCTCGGTAAAGCTCACACGGTGATGGCCGAGGGCGGAATGGCGGCGGCGATGGGCAACGTCGACGACCGCGACAATTGGAAGGTCCATTTCTCCGATACGATGCGCGGCGGCCAGTACGTCAACAACTGGCGAATGGCTGAACTTCACGCCAAGGAAGCACCCGACCGTGTTAGAGAGTTAGAGGCGTGGGGAGCAGTTTTCGATCGCACCAAAGACGGCAAGATACTCCAACGCAACTTCGGCGGTCACCGCTATCCGCGATTGGCCCACGTTGGCGACCGCACCGGTCTCGAACTCATTCGCACGCTTCAGGATCACGGCATCCATCAGGGAATCGACGTTCACATGGAAGTCACGGTCGTCTCCTTGTTAAAGGACAGCGGCCGCATCGTCGGCTGTATGGCGTACGAACGCGAACACGGGCGGTTTCGCATCTACAAATGCAAAGCCCTCGTACTCGCGACCGGCGGCATCGGCCGAGCATACAAGATCACGAGCAACAGTTGGGAAGGAACAGGCGACGGGCACGCTCTCGCTTACGAAGCCGGTGCCGAGCTGATCGATATGGAATTCATCCAGTTCCATCCGACCGGCATGGTCTGGCCGCCGTCGGTCCGCGGCATTCTCGTCACCGAAGGCGTCCGCGGCGAAGGCGGCATCCTCAAGAACAGCGAAGGCAAGCGGTTCATGTTCGACGATATTCCAGACCTCTATAAGGACCAGACCGCGAGCGATCCGGAAGAAGGCTGGCGATATACGCAGGGCGACAAGAACGCCAATCGTCCGCCCGAACTGCTCACGCGTGACCACGTCGCGCGCTGTATTAATCGTGAGGTCAAGGCCGGACGCGGTTCACCGCACGGCGGCGTCTATCTCGACATCGCGTGGATTAAGGAAAAGCTTCCCAACGCGGCCGAGCATATCAAGAAGAAACTGCCATCGATGTATCACCAGTTCATGCAGCTGGCCAATCTCGACATCACGACGACGCCGATGGAGGTCGGGCCGACGACGCATTATGTGATGGGCGGCATTCGTGTCGATGCCGATACGCAGGCTTCGACCGTTCCTGGATTATTTGCCGCGGGCGAATGTGCCGCAGGTATCAACGGCGCCAATCGCCTCGGCGGTAATTCCCTTTCCGATCTGATCGTCTTTGGAAAACGCGCCGGCGAATACGCGGCGATCTTTGCGAAAGAGAACAAACACGGCACGATCGACAACGCCGACATCGAACGCATTGCACGCGAAGCTCTCGAACCGTTCGAACGCGAAGGCGGCGAAAATCCGTACGCCATCCAGCACGACTTGCAGGACATGATGCAGGCAAACGTCGGCATCGTCCGCTCGCAAGATGAGATGATCGAGGCGCTTAACGGGCTCGACCTGCTGCGAAACCGCGCCGCAACGACGTTCGTTCCCGGGAACATCGATTTCAACCCCGGCTGGCACACGGCTCTCGATCTCAAGAATCTGCTGATCGTCAGCGAGGCCGTGACGCGTTCGGCTATCGAGCGCCGCGAAAGCCGCGGCGGGCATTTCCGCGAAGACTTCCCGGCAAAAGATCCGGCATTCTCAAAGTTTAACTATGCGGTCAGCAAAACCGAGGACGGCGGCATGGCCATCGCCGAAGTGCCGATCCCCGAAATGCCCGATGAGCTGAAGAAGGTGATCGAGGAGATGGGTTAATCTTTTTCGTGTGTTTCGTGGGTTTCGTGGTTGTCCTAAGTTTTCCGGCTGCTGACAACTGTCGGAACTTCGGTCGAGATATGGAACAAAACGCCGCAGGAGTTACCACACGACGTGATCTGATCCTTAAGGACGAAGTTTACGCGATTGCGGGTGCGGCAATGGAGGTCTATTACACGCTTGGTGCGGGCTTCCTCGAGCCGATCTATCAAGAAGCACTCGCGATCGAATTCGATGCTCGTGGGATCCCAAACGCCCGGGAGTCACGCTTGGATATGTACTACAAGGGCACAAAATTGAGTAAGACCTACTGCCCGGATTTCATCTGCTACGGCCAAGTGATCGTTGAACTGAAATCCGCCATTCGACTGACTTCCGTCGACGAATCGCAAATCATCAACTACCTTAGAATTACGGGAATGCATGTCGGGTTACTCATGAACTTTGGTGCGCGGCCAAAGCTTGAATGGAAAAGGTATGTTATCTAGAGCAACCACGAAACGCACGAAAAACACGAAATAAGAATGGCGAAGGCAACTTTTAGCATACGACGCGGTGGGCGTGAGGGCGGTGAGATGGTCGATTATTCGACCGGAGTCACCGAGGGCATGGTCGTGCTCGATGCAGTGCATCAGATCCAGGCCGAGTCGGCGCCGGATCTCGCGTGCCGATGGAACTGCAAGGCCGGCAAGTGCGGTTCGTGTTCGGCCGAGATCAACGGCATGCCGAAACTGATGTGCATGACGCGGCTCGACACGATCGACCTGACGCAAACGGTCACCATCGAACCGATGCGTGCTTTTCCCCCGATCAAAGATCTGATCAGCGACGTCTCGTGGAATTACGAAGTCAAAAAGCGCATTAAGAAATTCAAACCGCGAAAGCCTGACGCCGGCGACGGCACGTGGCGAATGCAGCAGGAAGACATCGACCGCGTGCAGGAATTTCGCAAGTGCATCGAGTGTTACCTGTGTCAGGATGTATGTCACGTTCTCCGCGACCATACGAAGCACGCAGAGTTTATCGGACCTCGATTTCTAGTCTATTCGGCCGCACTTGAGATGCATCCGCTCGATACCGAAGATCGGACCCAGGACCTTAAAGACGACTTCGGCATCGGTTACTGCAACATCACCAAGTGCTGCACCAAGGTCTGCCCTGAGCACATCACGATCACTGACAACGCGATCATTCCGCTCAAGGAACGCGTCGTCGACTCGCATTACGATCCGATCGGCCGGCTAGTAAAGCTTTTCAGGAAGAAGTGAGTTATACCTACGCCGCGTGGGCAGAAAAACGAAAACAAGGCCTGCTGCGATTCTTGATCATCGACGGAGTGCTTTTCACCGGCGGGCCTTTCGCAGTCATTCTTCAGGTCGTCGGGTATTTTCTGTTCGCTCCTGAAGGCCAGACTTTTGGGCAATACTTCACGTCGGTGAGTACTTGGACGACGTTCTTTCTTCATGGTACGCTTTTCGGTACTATAATGGGGTTTATCAAATGGCGGCGTTTAGAGAATGCGTTTCGCGTCGCCGAAAAGGATGCGGAATAGGTCGCGAGGCCTTTCGTTCTCGCCGATAAATGTACCAACTCAAACCATTACATATCGAGGCCATTCCGGCCGCTCTCGAAAAAGCGAATCGCTATCGCCTGCTCAACGAACCCGGTGCGGCTGAGAGCATCTGTCTCGACATTCTGGATGTCGATCCCGAGAATCAGGAAGCTCTGAAAACGATCGTGCTCGCGATGAGCGACCGCCTGAGCAAGGACTACGCGATCGGCGACGCTCGCATCGCTGAGTTCATCACGCGGATCAAGAGCGACTACGAACGCTCCTACTACACCGGCATCATGTACGAGCGCCGAGGCAAATCGGTACTCGCAAAGAACGGCATCGGCGCCTATGAATTGTTTCGCCAGGCGATGGATTGCTTCGAGACAGCCGAGGCGATGAGGCCGGCTGGTAACGACGATGCGATCCTTCGTTGGAACGGCTGTGCGCGCGTGATCTCGCGCAACAACCTCGCTCCGCGTGACATGCCCGACGATTTTATCGAATAACGATTTGCAGCCGCGCGCCGAGTGTGCGATATTCTTAACGAAATTTCGACCCTTTTTCGCTGTACACATCACAGTTTAGGAGAAAACAAACTATGGCAGGTAAGTTCGAGATCAAGGCCGGGAAGACCGGCAAGTTCCGTTTCAACTTAAAGGCAAGCAACGGGCAGATCATTCTGACGAGTGAAGCTTACGAATCGCGCTCGGCTGCGGTCAAAGGCATCACCTCGGTCAAGAAGAACGCCGGCAATGACAAACGCTTCGAACGAAAGACAGCGAAAGACGGCTCGCCGTATTTCGTGATGAAGGCCGCTAACGGCGAACCGATCGGCAAGAGCGAGATGTACAAGACCACCAAGTCGATGGAGAACGGTGTCGCTTCGGTCGGCAAGCATGCTCCGGATGCACCGGTGGTCGACGCTGACGCGAAGCCAGCTGCAAAACCTGCGGCAAAGGCGGCGGCGAAACCCGCGGCTAAGCCGGCAGCTAAACCTGCAGCGAAGGCCGCGGCAAAAACTGCTGCTAAGCCGGCGGCGAAGGCGGCAGCAAAGCCGGCGGCGAAACCCGCAGCCAAGAAGGCGGCCGCAAAGCCCGCTGCCAAGAAAGCCCCCGCGAAGAAGAAGTAAGCGCGGCTTTTCGTTTGAGATCTAGTTCACTTATCCAGCCTTAGCTTCGGCTAGGGCTTTCTCTATTGATATATGCAAGATCGTGTTCGGCTCGGTATCGAGCGTTTGTTGTCTGAAAAAGTTGAGACGCTGCGATCGCAGCGCGTCGGGCTCGTGTGCAATCCGGCGTCGGTTCTGCCCGATACTTTCGTCCATGCCGCTGACGCCTTTGAGGCACACGACAGTATTAACGTGACGGCGTACTTCGGCCCTCAGCACGGGATCCGCGGCGACGTGCAGTACAACATGATCGAGACGCCACACGTGCGCGACGCTCGCACGAGCAAGATGATCTACTCGCTCTACAGCGAGACGCGCGTACCGACCGAAGAGATGTGCGACGAGATCGACACATTCGTCGTCGATCTGCAGGACGTCGGCTGCCGCATCTACACGTATACGTACACGATGGCCTATTGCATGCAGGCCGCGGCCAAATACGGCAAGCGCGTCGTCGTGTGCGACCGGCCGAATCCGATCAATGGTGTCACCATCGAGGGCAACGTCACCGAGAAAGAGTTCACGTCGTTCGTGGGTCAATTCGAACTCCCGACACGTCCCGGAATGACCATCGGCGAAATGGCCCGGATGTTCAACGAACATTGGAACATCGGCTGTGACCTCGAAGTGATCGAAATGGACGGTTGGCGCCGCGAGATGTGGCACGAAGACACCGGCTTGCCTTGGGTGCTTCCGTCGCCAAACATTCCGACCATCGACACGTGCGCCGTTTTCCCCGCGACCGTCCATCTTGAGGGCACCGAACTCTCCGAAGGCCGCGGCACGACGATGCCGTTCGAACTCAACGGAGCTCCTTACATCGATCCTTACGAATGGGCCGCAGCACTTCGCGCGTTCGACTTTCCCGGCATCGCATTTCGTGAATGCTATTTCGAGCCGTGGTTCTCCGAGTTTGCGGGCCAGAGGTGCGGCGGCGTCGCCCTCCACGTCACCGACGGCGCCGCCTTCACACCCGTCATCGTCGGCATCGCGATGGTCAAGACGGCCTACGACCTCTACCCCGACAACTTCCAATGGCGCCAGAATGATTACGAATACGAATTCGGACGCAATGCATTCGACATCGTCTGCGGCACGGACAAGATCAGGAAAGCGATCGAATCGGGAGAGAGTTGGGATGTGATCGCGGCAACTTCCTCAAACGGATTGCCCGAGTTTGAAGACGTCAGGAAAAACTTCTTACTTTATTAGCGAAAGGTATTGTCCCCACGGTACGTTTTGCTTGTACTTTGATCGGCAATTTCCTCTGTTGCTTCATGAAGTATCTGCAAGTCGTCGCGGCGACCGATAACTTACGAGATTCTCCGCCATCCCGTCAAAGACGAAGTAGTGAAATGGCAGGACCGAGTACCAGTAGAGCCGGCCGAGGACGCCGCGTGGGCGAAAGGTTGCTGTCTGTTCGAGCACCGGGCCACTCGCTTCATTCTTGATCTTGAACTCAAGCCACGCCTCGCCGGGCAGTTTCATTTCGGCATAGAGCAGCAGGCGGCCATGCTCGCGATCGGCGACGAGCACGCGCCAGAAATCCAGCGTGTCACCTGGAAAGATCATTTCGAGATTTGTCCGGCCGCGACGCAGACCGACACCGCCGACAAATTTGTCCATCACACCGCGGATCGCCCATAGCCAATTTGCGTAGTACCAGCCGCGCGTTCCGCCGATCGACCAGATGTTATCGATCACGTCGCCGACAGATCCCGTTATCGGTTTGAGCCGACGATCTGTGAAGCAGCCATTCTTCGGAACTTCCGCATGCTCGAGCAGAGAGCTGCCTCGAAAGCTCGAAACGAGCGAATCCTTCCAACTGGAGACAACCTCATTCTGGGCTATCTTTTGAAATGCCAGTTCGACCGCTTCCTTGTATCCGATCGGCCTGATGCCGAGCATCTCGAAAAGCGAATTCTCGCGGGCGACGACCTCGACCTTCATACTGTTGACAAGGTTGACAGCCAGGCGGTACGAAGTGCTCGTCACAAAATAAAGCCAATATGAAGAGAGCCGTGGCGTCAGCACAGGCACGGTGATCAGGTAGCGTTTTAGCCCGCGTACCTCGGCAAAATCGAGCAGCATCTCCCTGTACGTCATCACGTCGGGCCCCCCGATGTCGTAGGAATTCCCGAATGTCTCCTCATTCATCAGGACGCCGGTCAGGGCCTCGAGCACATTGCGGATGGCGATCGGCTGCGTCCGCGTCCCGACCCAACGCGGCGTGATCATCACCGGAAGCTTTTCGACCAGATCTCGAATGATCTCGAACGACGAACTGCCCGAGCCGACGATGATGCCCGCACGCAATGTCGTGAGTTCGGCTTTTGCCGAATCGAGTATCTCTCCGACACGCTTTCGCGACTCGAGATGATCTGAGAGTTTTTCCTCGTTGACGATACCGCCGAGATAGATGATCTGCTGTGCGGTCGTTCCGTCGATCAGCTTGACGAAGTTGCTCGCCGAGCGCTGTTCGAGTTCGCGAAACGCCTCCGAATCGTCACTCATCGAGTGGATCAGATAATAGGCGGCGTCGATGTCGGAGATCGCTTCCGAATTCGGCGGCGGATTGAGCATGTCGATCTCAACGACCGAGACCTGCTCGTTCCCTTCAAGCTTGCCGAGCGAGAACCGGTGCCGATTCCTGACCGCACAGACGACGTCATGCCCCGCATCGACGAGCATCGGAAGCACGCGCTTGCCGATGTAGCCATTGGCGCCGGTGAGCAAGACCTTCATTCTAATAGGGTAACTTAACGGCTGTTGCGAAGCCTAAACGTGACTGGGATCACGCTTGGCTGTCTCCTTCGATCGCGGCAAGCACGCGTTCGCCGCGAGGAGAAAGCTTATATCCGACCTCCAGGCTTTCGGTTAGTCCCAGAGATTTTAGCTTTCGGACCATCGGTTTGAACTTGGGTATCTCCATCCCGACTTTCTTTGCGAGGCGACCGGAATATGTCGCGGGAAAATCGTGGATCAGTTGAAGGAAAGTGCGCGTCCATTCGCCGGTTTTGCTTCCGCGATCGAGCTTTTCGAGTCTCGCAAGAAGATCCGTCAATTCATCGGCAGTCAGGTCAGCGTTCTCGCGAAGCGCGATCCTCGGATCGACGCCGGCCCAGTAAACTCGGATGCGATAGATAGGGTCGCTTCGGTAGGCGAGGTGTTCGAGCAGGTCGGTTACTGAGGCGTAGCCAGCCTTGCGGGCGTCAAGATCGGTGATCTCATCCGGCTCGACGACGTCGACCTCGTCGATCGCGACCACGCCGCCCTGCGTCATCTGCGTGCCGCCCGTTTTCGCTCCGGGGCGTGACCATCGGCGAAAGAGGACCGTGATCTCGCCGGTCTTGATCTTTTCGATGACCTCATCCTTTATCAGCATAGGTCAGCCGCCGCTCACTGCGTTGAAGATGTGGATCTCGTTCGACGAGAGCCGAGTAGGAAGGCCGCTCATGCGTTTTATGTTATCGGTCCCGGCAAAGACATTGACGTGTTCGCGGATCTCGCCTTGTTCATTGAGCACACGATCGCGAAGGCCGGGCTTCTCGGTCCAAAGCGAATCGAGTGCTTCGCCGACCGTGGCGAAATCTCCGCCGAGTTTGACCTCGACCTCGCCCCCAGCAAATGACTTTAAGTGGCCCGACAGATGAACGGTGATGCTCATAACAAACTAATTACTAATTACTAATTCGCGAATTAATAATTAGCTAGATCATATATGCTTTGACGCATGTGATCTCTGGAAGCGAGCCTTCGATCATCTTCCACGAATCTCCGTCATCGTGCGAAGCGAAGAGCTTGCCGTTCTTAGTGCCGAAGAAAATGTTGTCATCGGTCGATGTGACGGCGTCGCGCAGGATAACTTCGTACGCGTTCTTTTGAGGAAGGCCTTTGGTGAGCGGCTGCCACGATCTGCCTTCGTCGCGTGTGCGGTAGACGCGCAGTTTGCCGTCGCACGTAAATCGTTTGGCGTCAGCCTCGAGCGGCACGATGAAAACCGAACCCGACTCGCTCACCGTCAGCCCGAAACCAAAATTCGACGGCAGTCCGTCCTCGACCTCTTCCCACGTTACGGCACCGTCGCGGCTGCGATAAACTCCGTGGTGATTCTGCAAAAAGAATGTCTTTTTCTTCTTGGGATGACGGGCGATCTTGTGAACGCACTGGCCGAACTCCGGATACGGATCTGGGAGAAAATAGGCCTTCACACCCTTGTTGGTCACCTGCCAGTTCTCGCCGCCGTCGGACGATTGATAGACGCCGCCGGTCGATATCGCGATCTTTATGTCGTCGGGATCTTTCGGATCAGTTACGATCGTGTGCAGGCAAAGGCCTCCGAAACCCGGCTCCCACTTCTTTCGGTGCGGATGTTTCCAAAGGCCTTTGTTCAATGCCCATGTCTCACCCGCGTCGTGCGATTCGAAAAGCGCCGCCGGGGCCACGCCGACATAAAGCGAATCGGCCTTGCCGCCGGGTGCGATCTGCCAGATGTTCTCGAGCGACTTCTTTGTGCTCGCCGGCATTTTGATACGCCGCTTCTCTGGCTGGTCCCAGGTCTTGCCCATATCGTCGCTGCGACAAAGCTCGGCACCGAAATGCCAGCTCGCCGGAGCCGCCCACATTACGTTGCGTCCTTTACGTTGATCGAGGAACGCCGAATACACCGCGAGCCCGGCAAAAAACGGCCCGTCGATCGACCACTTGCCGCCTTCGTTTCGCAGAATGAACAGCCCCTTGGCCGTTCCGACCATCAGCAAAATGCTCATAACCCTCAACACTTAAAGAACCGATCTCACGACGCGCCTTGGATAGGTACGGAACGCTGCCTGAGCCAATCCTCGATCTCGGCGACCTTCCACTTGTCAGACTCTACCGCGACGACCATATCGACCATATCCTCGATCTCATAAAGAATGTCAACGCCGATAACGTAGAGGAAGGTTCGCATTATGTATGTAGCGGTGCGCTTGTTTCCACCTCGCCACGGATGATTCTTGATGAGCCCGAAACAGCGATGCGGCCTGACGAATAATGTCTCCATTCTCGTAGGCCGCTGATTGCTTAGGTCTCGACAACGCTGATTCAACCAGTTCCCTCCGGTCGACGCCGATGTATTTCTCATTCCAATACCACATCAATTCGAAATGCAGCCAAACCGCATGTTCGTATTCGACGTAAGTGATCGGGCCGTCAATCTCCAATGGATCTTAGCCTCTCGTGAAGCTCACGGTCCTTGTTCAATATCTTGCGGCCGGCCTCTTTCAGCTTTTCGCTCGGCGGAGGTATGACCTCCGTCAGGATACCGCCATTGATGGTCATGCTGACAAGCGTACCCTGGACCAAGCCTTCTCGATCGCAGACCTCATCCGGAACACTCATCACCCACGTGTCCACGCTTACGCGTTCCCGTGCCGTCGCTAACTCAAGTATCCCGTTCATACGAAGATTATAGCTTAGAACCAGCTGCTCTTACTCTTACTTTTCCCGCCGAAGATGCTTCCAAGAACGCCGCGGACGATCGAGTTGCCGATCTGGCGGCCGATCGACGAACTCGCCGAGCGTGCGACACTTTTTGTGATCGATTCGACCAGCGTGTCGTTGCGGCTCGTCGAACGCGAGGCTCGGGCTTCTTCCTTGGCCAGTTTTTCGGCCTCTTCTGCGGCCGCCTCGGCATCCGCCGCGGCCTGCTGTTCGGCGGCCTTTGTCTCGGCGACTCGCTGGAGCAGCTCGTACGCCGATTCGCGATCAAGCGCGTTTTCGTAAGCTCCGGCAACGAGAGAATTGGCGATCAGCTGCTGCCTCTGATCCGGCGTGATCGGCCCGATCTTGCCGACCGGCGGCACGACAAACGCACGATCGACCATAGTCGGCACGCCTTTCTCGTCGAGCGTCGAGATGAGCACTTCGCCTACGCCGAGTTCAGTGATGACAGTCTCGGTATCGATCGCGGGATTAACGCGGAACGACGAAGCCGCCGCGCGAACGCCTTTCTGTTCCTGCGGCGTGTAGGCCCTCAGAGCGTGCTGCATTCGGTTGCCAAGCTGGGCGAGCACTTTCTCGGGAATGTCCGCGGGGTTCTGCGTGACGAAATACACGCCGACTCCCTTCGAACGAATGAGCCTGACGACCTGCTCGACCTTATCGATCAGAGCACCGGGAGCGTCCGAAAAGAGCAGGTGTGCTTCGTCAAAGAAAAACACGAGCTTCGGTTTTTCGAGATCGCCGGCCTCAGGCAGCGATTCGAAAAGCTCGCTCAGCAGCCACAGCAAAAACGTCGAATACAGCTTGGGCGCGTTGATCAACTGGTCGGCAGCGAGCAGATTTAGCACGCCTTTCCCGCCGATCGTCTGCATAAAATCTTCTAGCTTAACGGCCGGTTCGCCAAAGAACTGATCGCCGCCCTGTTCGTCGATCTGCAGCAGCCCGCGCTGGATCGCTCCGACCGAGGCGGACGAAACATTGCCGTATTGCAGCGTCAATTCCTGGGCGTTCTGCCCCACAAACACCATCAGCGATTGCAGGTCTTTGAGGTCGAGCAGCAGCAGTCCGTTGTCGTCAGCGTACTTAAAAGCGATCGAGAGCACGCCCTGCTGCGTGTCGTTGAGATCAAGCAAACGCCCGAGCATCAGCGGGCCCATTTCGCTCACGGTCGCCCGAAGCGGATGTCCCTGTTTGCCAAAAACATCCCAGAGCGTCGCCGGAAATCCTTCGAAAGTCGGCGTGATGCCGAGCAGTTCGTTACGCGCATCGACCTTGGCATTGCCGCCGCCGGGCTGTGTAACGCCGGTCAGATCGCCCTTGATGTCGGCCATAAAGACCGGCACGCCGCGCGACGAAAATCCTTCGGCCAGCTTTTGCAGCGTCACGGTCTTACCCGTACCGGTCGCGCCCGTGATAACGCCGTGTCGATTGGCCATCTGAGGCAGCAGGAAGTGATCCGCGGCCGTAGTTTTTGCAACAAGAATTGGTTCGCTCATATGGGTCGCGGGCTGCTAGCCTGCGTGTTTAACTATATTCTAGGATATTCGGAACAGCGATCCCCGCATCAGCACTTTTCGTATTTCCAATTTCGCCGTTTGCCCTCGCTGAGCCATTCGATCGTGGTGGCGATCCGCTTGTCGCGCGTCGCCTCGGTCTTGGCATCGGCTATCCACTCGGCGTATTCGCGTTTGCAGCTCGCCGAAAAGTTGTCGAATGTCTCTGCGGCTTTCTCATTCTGCGCCAAGGCCTCGAGCAAAACGTCAGGGACCACGAGCGGCTTCTTCTCGGCCATCGCCTTTTTCGGCGCCTTGATCCCTTCCTCGTTGAGCCGGACGGCTTCCTTGACTAGCTTGGTCAAAGTTGCATCGTCCGGCAGGTCCTTGAGCGATCTGATCCTGCCAAAGCTGCCCATCGCATTCTTGACCCGAAACTCGACCTCTTTCAGAAGTGCCTCTTTCCAAAACATGAACGTGCAGTGCTCTTTGAACGCCGCAAAGCCGCACACGATGCCTTTGTACTCAAAACTCGGCATTGACCACTTAAGTGTCTCGGTCACATCCGGACACGCGCCGTGGATCAACTTGCGCAGATGCGTAAGCACCGGCTTTGCAAAGTCGTTAGACTTCTCGATGTACGCATCGATCCGCGCGTCAGTCTGTGGCATGGAGCATATTTTACAACAGGCGGAGAGGAGTTAACAGAGGAGTTAACAGTTAAAAACTAAAAGTGAAAAGCGAGATCTAATAACCCCGTTGACCTCGCACAGGTCACAAAACCGGGCCCACACGTTTTGCACTTTTAACTTTTCACTTTTAACTTTTAACTCGCCTGTTCTCTTTCCTGATCACCACCTTTAGCCCCGACCATTTTTCGTCGACGGCACAGACCTTGACGTCGACCAGGCCGATCGGCAAAGCGACCTCGCGAATGGTGTCTTCCGTGATCTCGGTCGGAAGTTTCGCGGCCTTTTTGTACCACGAGACCCAGATCGCCGCGTCCTGCCTGATCGTATTCCTAAGTCGAGCAAGTTCCCGCATTAACTCGTCCTGCGAATTGGTGAACAGATGAACGATGTCGGCCAAAGAGGCAGAAACGCGTGCCGCAGCGAGTCTGGCCCTCTCGCCTTCGCAGCTCACCTCAACATCCTCAGGCAGTTCGCCCAACAGTTCGTCGTAATTCCCCGGAGCATTCAACACGAGCACCCGCGAGCCCGCCTTAATCCCGAGCTTTTTCGCCAGCGGCGTTCCTGAATACCCTGCAGCCATAGGGACTATTAACTACCAACTATCGACTAATAACTATTAAAGATCGATCTTAGGTCGATCCGCTCAAGATAACCTGCACGACGACCTTCCGCTCGCGCGGCCCGTCGAATTCGCACAGGTAGATCCCCTGCCAGCGGCCGAGACACAGCCGCCCGTTCTCAAACGGTACCGTCACCCTCGAACCCATCAGCGAAGACTTTATGTGAGCATCCGAATTGTGCTCGAAATGCTTGAAAACTAGGCTCCCCTCCTTACGAAGGAGGGGTGTCGGCGTTTTGCCGACGGGGTGGTTCTCTACGTCCGAATCACCGGCCGGAAACTGCGGCACAACGTGCCGCAGCCACGCGAGCATATCCGTCTGCACATCCGGATCGGCGTTCTCGTTCACAGTCAACCCGCATGTCGTATGCTGGACGAAACACACCACAACGCCTTCTCCATCAGGCACCAAGGCCGCAACCTTACTCGTGATGTCGATCATCATCTCACGGGCCGATGTCGCAACAGAGATATTCTTCATCGCTGACCGCTAGGATATAACGAATTCTATCCATCATAAAAAAGGCTGGAGACCTCATCGATCTCCAGCCGCATCCACACCAAGTTTTCCTATCCTAGAAGAGGAATTTGAACCCGATCTGCACGCGTCGGGCGTAGTTTGATTGGTTGGCGGTCGCGAGTGCGATCGTGCCGAACGACGAGCCGAGGGCCGTCGACGGAGCCGGAAGATACACGCTATTGAATGCGTTGATCAGCTCGACCCTGAACTGGAACTTCATCCGTTCGTTGATCTCGGTGTTTTTGAGCATCGAGAAATCGACGTTGTTCACGTTGTCGCGCCTCACATCGGTAAAGCGGAACGGGATCGTCCTCAGATGTCCGATACCCGGCGACACCTGTGAGAACGCCGCCGTGTTGAACCACTTAGCGGTCGACCGCTGACCTGACGGAAGCGCGATATCGCCGCCCACGTAGATGATGTCACCCGATGTCGTGCCGCCCGTCAGGCTGTACGAACCGAACGCGACAGGAAATCCGACCTGGAACGTGTACGAACCCTGCACCTGCCAGCCGCCGATGATGCGGTCGACAACGCCGTTATTCGCGGCCCAGCGTTTTCCGCGGCCGAACGGCAGCTGCAGAATTCCGCTGACCGCAAATTTATGCGGCGTGTCCTGATCCGAGATCATCTTGGTCGGCGTTGCGTCGCCGGCGTTGAGATATTCGGTCGCCTGCAGCCATTTCGACCACGTGTACGAAGCATTCAGCGTATGTCCGCCCGCAAATCGCCGACGCAGTCCGAACTGGCCCGAGTTGTACCAAGATTCGCCGTCGTTGTTGGTCGTCAGAACGGTCGTGAAATGCGGATAAGGCCTGAGCAGGCGATGCCGAGCGATGTTAGATCCGTTTCCGATCGACGAACCAGCGAACGAAGCCAGGCCGGCGAACGGATTCGCGACGTTCTGTCCGAGGATCGTGTTGTTCGTGACGGCGTCTGGCGAGAGAGCGCCGTTTACAAGCGCATCGCCGTTCAGGTACTGCACCGGCAGAGCGTTGAGGTCCTTGACGATCTCGATGTTGTATCCACGGTTGCCGACGTATGCGGCCTCGAACAGGAATCCGTACGGCAGTTGGTGCTGAAAACCGATCTGGAATCGCAGCTGCCGCGAGACCTCAGGATCCTGATTAAAGAACGAGACGGCCCCGCCGAGGCTCGTCTGTCGCCCGCGAGCGTTGCCGACCGGTTCGATAATGTTGATCACGTTTGGAAATTCCGATATCGAGTAAGGGATCTGCGCGCCGTTCGGCAGATTTGTCGTCGGCACGGTCGTCGTCTGGGTAAATCCCGGCTGGATCACGTCGCCGCGACGCTGGCCGAGAAATCCCGCGAACAGGCCCATTCCACCACGGATGACCGTCTTGTCGCCGAGGCGATAGGCGAAGCCAAGTCGCGGCAGGATCGTGTCTTTCGGCACGTTGTAGAGTCCGCTGCCTGTGTCGACGCCGGCGAACATCAGCCCGCCGTTTACGTTGAAAGTCGCCGGATTGATATTCGTTCCCGGCACGTAGCCGACGACCGGATTTGTCGTCAGCCGATTGCGTGCGGCGGCCTGGTCCGGTTGAGTGTAGCCAAAATCGAATCCCGACACGCTCTTGTTCTGACGTTCGACGAGCGGCGTTTCGATCTCGTACCTGAGTCCGAGATTGAGCGTCAGGCGACGCGTGATCTTCCAGTCATCGTGCATGAAGAAGCCGTAGACCTTCGAGAATTCCGAATAGTCGGCCCTTCGCGTGATATTCGCCGTCGACGGATAGCCGAGCAGGAATGCGGCAAATGCCTGCAGGCCGTTGAATTCCTGCGGGCCGGCATTCGCGCCCGAGGTCGTCGTGCTGCGGCGCGTGTACGTGTTGTTGAACGTAAACTGCCCCGACTGATCGTTGCTCGCGAAGTTATCGTCTTCGCGATAGATACGCATTTCGGCTCCCCATTTGATCGAGTGTGTGCCGATCGATTTGTTCAGAATTCCCGCCAGGTTGTGCGAACTCACCGGACGATTCTCATTGGTCAAACCATTTCCGAGCGTTCCCGGACTTGGAAAATTGAACCGCGGAAAACGCCTGATGCCTTCGCCGACGAGGTTGTTGATGTTCGAACCGGGCCAGAGTTCCGAGAGATCAAACCCCACCGCATCATCCTGTGCTCCCGAAGCCCGGATGAACCGGTTGAAGCCGTATTTTACGTTCAGGAACGTCGTCGAATTGAACGTATGCACGTTATCGATCACGGCCTGTCGCGACGCGAACACAAAGTTGACGCCGGCGTACGGGCTGTCGGTGTAGCGATTATACAAGCTGCTGCGGTCGTACCAGCTTCCGCGCATAAAGAGGTGATTTTTCTGCGAGATGTTCTGGTCGACGCGGAAAGTGTAATTCGTGTACGGCTTGGTCTCTTCCCGCAGCGTCGAATCGAGGATGTTGCCGACGAGCCCGGGATTCTTTGGGCCGCCCATGTAGCCGAGCACTACGCGTGCGACCGGATTGATCCTGTTCGACGGAATGACGTTTCCCGGGAATTGCTGCGCGGTGTAGGTCGTGCCGCTGCCGCCGTTGTCGCGGGTCAGCGGATCGTAGATG
Source organism: Acidobacteriota bacterium (assembly GCA_041940165.1). Taxonomy (GTDB): domain Bacteria; phylum Acidobacteriota; class Blastocatellia; order Pyrinomonadales; family Pyrinomonadaceae; genus OLB17. Next base: position 38,787 of record JBGTSR010000002.1, on the reverse strand, counting down.
TTGGTGCAGCCCGTGGTCACTCCCGCCGGACACTGATACGCCGAGAAGTCGCCGTTGGCAAGAGCGGCGGTCGGCACCCAGACGTTGCTCGCGTCAAAACGCGGCCGCGAATCGTTGATCCCCTCAAAACCGAACAGGAAGAACGTCTTGTCCTTGCCGTTATAGACCCATGGAATGCGGACCGGGCCGCTGAGATATCCGCCGAATCGGTCCGATTTGGTATCGGGACGTTCCTGGCCGCGGGCCTTGCCGAACGCGTCGTTCGCCGCGAGGCTGCCGGGCTGTAGGAATAGATACGCCGAGCCGTGAAACTGGTTTGTCCCCGATTTGATGCTGATGCTCGTCACCGAACCCTCGGTATTGCCGAACTGCGCGTCGAACGTAGCGGTCTGCACCTTAAATTCCTGCACGATGTCCGGCGGCGGCACATAGCTCGCGATCACCTCGTTTGCGTTGGCGGTCGCCGTGCTGGCGACGCCGTCGATGGTCAGGTCCATTCGGTTGCCGCGAACACCGTTCACCGCGTAACCGACGATGTGCGTCGGCTCGAACGGCCGGTCCAAACGCGCGTTACCGGTCGCGGCCGTTCCGTTGGCAAGCCCGATCAGCGTGTAAGGATCGCCGTGGACGAGCGGCAATTCCGTGATGCGCTGGCCGTCGACGACCTCGCCGAGCGAAGCGTCTTCGCCATTGAGCTGCGGCACGTCCGCCGTGACGGTCACCGTTTCGGTGGCCCCGCCGACCTCAAGCTCGACGTTGACCGACACATTCTGCGCGATCTGGAGCAGCACGTTGCTGCGCACCGTCTTTTTGAAACCGGGCGCCTCGACGACGACCTGATACGTGCTCGGGAACAGATAGTTCGCCAGGTACAGTCCGTCGTTGTTCGTCGTCAGGGTGACGTTAGAATTTCTGGAAAGGTCGGTAACGATGACCGTCGCATTCGGGACGGCCTGCTTGTTGGGATCGGTCACTGTGCCCCTGATGGTGCCGCGCGTTTCCTGGCCGGCGGCCATCAACGTGCTCAGCGCCGTCAGGCACAAAGTGACGAGACAAAAACGGGCGATCTTCATAATATCTAGACTCATTCTTTTCTCCTTTTTGCGATTCCCGCGAAGCGGTCGGGGCCGTCGGCCGGCCTCCGGAACAACTGAATTGGTCTTACCAACTCTTTTTTGTCGAGCAATGTGGTATTGCCATTAAAAACTCGTCCAAAACATCCAGAGCGATGCGCGGAGGCCGCAAAAGCCTCGGCGAACTTCGCTCCGTCAAAGCCGAACTTTGGGGGAAACGTCGTTGCTGTCCACCGGCCGATCAGATCGGATAGGTCAACCGGTTAACTTCCAAATATCTTATTTAGCCGACCGTAAACGCTTCGATCGGCCGCGCCAACGGCCCAAGTTCCAGATGCATTCAGTACAGGTTGTAAATGGGCATTTGTGCTTAGGCTTTAAACGCTAAGCGGATTTGAAACGCTTTACAATGCAGATTCGTCTGATGTTTTTGTAGGAATTTACGGACACCAAAGGTAAGACCTTTGCTAATCGAGGGAATATTTTTGGTATGATCTGACCAATTTTGAGTCCATTAAATGGGGGCGAAGTCATGTCAGGCAGCGATGCCGTGGCTTCGTGCCCGGATGGAAGCTATACACCGCTCATTCGACACCGACGAAATCAACTCCATTTATCGAAGTGGACAATTGAATCGTTTGCGGACTAAATCGATAACGTTTGGACGCTACTTGGATCGTGTAGCTCCCAGTTACAAGACCGTTCAACGAATAAACGCCGAATGAGCTTGTCGTTGCAGACCTAACCTTTGTTGTCCCATCGAATACCGAGACGATCACATTTCGTAGCGCTAATCCAGCCGGCGTGGTCGCCCGACCGGAGATTGACACAAAGGTCGCCTGACGGACGAACGCCGCCGGAACAGGCTTGTCACCATCCTGTCCTAGAGTCTGGTCAAGCGATACGCCCGAACTCGATAAGATCCTCCACGATCCGTCCGACGGACGGAAGATAGCCGGATCGGCCTCTTCGTCACCGTCGTAATCCGCGGGTACTGGAATATCTCCGGGAGCCCCATGAACAAATGACCCAAGCTGGGATGTCGAGCTGTAAATAATATGCCAAGAAGCGGTCGCCGGATCGAAGATCCCCGGATCTGTTTTTCCGTCACCGTCATAATCGACCGGAACCGTCATGTCATTCACTCCGCCAAGCAAATGTACGGTTTCCGTGGAGGCCGACCCGAGGATACGCCATTCGCTAGTCATGGGACGAAAGACGGCAAGATCTGCCCTCCCGTCGCCATCATAATCTCCCGGCACCGGAATGTCGCCATATGCACCGTACTTAACCGCAATTAATCCGTCCCGGCTCTGCTGAATTATCCAGTTTCCATCTGCCGGTCTAAATACTGCGACGTCGGTTGCGCCGTCTCCATCGTAATCGGCGGGGACTGGCTTATCGTTTCCGGCTCCGAGGGTGCGGGTCGAAATTGTACGCGTCTCCGCATCATATATTCGCCATGTGCCGTCGCTTGGGCGATATACCGCCTGGTCGCTTAGATAGTCGCCATGGTAGTCCCCCGGAACCGGAATATCCGTCGGCACGCCGTTGGCAATAGAAAGTAAAGCCGTTACCTGCGATCGACGCATGATCCAGTTTCCGGTCGAAGGTCGATAAACTGAAAGATCCGATCTACCGTCACCATCAAAATCGAAAGCACCCCGGGTTGGTTTTGGAAACGTCTGCAGTTTAGCTATTCCACTCCGAGCCGTGCCGTTTATCGAATCAAACTGTCCATTTATCAGCAAGCCGCCGTCCGATAGCGGTCTTAACCCAAAGACTTCGCCGGTCGAGGCTCCCCGCCGAACGTCTGACACTTCAAAGCTAAAATCTACTCGGCCATCACTAAGGAGTCGGACGACGCCGCGCCTCGGCGCCGCATCGATTCCAGACGCCAGAGAGCCACTCACGAGGATCTTTGCGTCTGGTAATTCGGCGACGGAATAGGCAGTAAAGGAAAAGAAGTTGCCGCGGAATGACGCGTCTACAGAACCATTGGCGTTCAAACGTACAACTTTGTGGTAGGCCCCTTGATCGAAGCTAGTGAACGAACCTGCGGCGTAGATCTGCCCATTCGGACGGACCGATATTGCCCAAATGTCATTATTCGCACCTGTACCGGTCATGAATTCGGTATCATGTGTCCCGTCGGAGTTTAGCTGCGCTATATGTCCAACCGGAGTTCCGTTTATCGACGTAAACGACGCTCCGGCGACTAGAACTTTGCCATCCGGCTTTCGAAGTATTGAAGTTATCCTGAGTGCTCCGATTCGAGCGTCATAGGTAGTATCGAGCGTTCCATCGCTGTTTAGTCTTGCCAAGCATCTGCGTTCGACGCCGTTTACTCGGGTGAAGTTTCCACCTATAAGGATTTTTCCGTCCGGTTCGATCACAATAGTATTGAGCGACGTCGTAGAGTCAAGCCGTGCATCAAAACTGGTATCGAGGGTTCCATTAGGGTGGATACGCGATATCCCTTTTCTAACCGTACCAAATGTGTCCGCATACCCGCCTAAAAGAATTTTCCCATCCGGCTGCACCGCGATAACTGATATCCGGCTGTTCACGCGCTGATCGACAACAAAGGTTGGATCGACGGTGCCTCCCGCCGTTATCATCGCAACATTTGTGGAGAACACCCCGTTGATCGCGTTAAAGTCCCCGCCGACGAGTACTCGACCATCTGCAAAAGCATGGGTAGCATAGATAAAACTGGGTGATCCTAGAAAGCCCTGAAATGTCGAATCGGTCGATCCATCACTGTTCGTTCGACCGATCCCGCCGCGGGATTCGTCGTTAAGTGACGTGAAGTCCCCAGCGATCAGGAGTTTTTGTTCGTCGTCCGCATAGATCACCTCGACTCGGCCATCTCCGGTGGAACCCGTCGAGGCAATAAAAGAACGATCTGCCGTTCCGTCCGGATTGAATCTAGCCAATCCATAAAGTCCAGTGGCCGAAACACCATCAATCACGAATCGATCAAAATCACCTCCAACGATGACCTTGTTGCCTTGTAAAGCAACGCTGTAAACTCGCCCGCCAGATGCTTCGACTGAATTTGGAGGAAAACCTGTGTATTTTGTGCCGTCACTATTTAAAACGGTTAGATCGGACATTACCGAATCACCAACAACATATATCCGGCCATCGCTATGCAAAGCGATGTCGAAATAGGTAACAGACCCGGCAGAACTCGAGATTGGAACGAATGAGGTATCAATACTCCCATTGCTATTGATACGCACAATTCCCTGTCGATCAGCACCGTCGTACATGTTAAAGCTGCCGATAAGAAGGACCTTTCCGTCGGGCTGGACGACGCCCTTCGTGGGTGCTCCAGCAGGAAAGCCCGAGCCGCCGTCGAACGCTGTATCAACCGTTCCGTCCGGAAATAGCCTGATAAGACGGTTCGAAGAATTCCCGCCAACCTGTACGACCCGGCGAATAATGATCTTTTCATCAGCCTGTACTACCAGAATCTCAACAAAATCATTCCCGAATGATGGCGCAAATGACGTATCAAGGCTTCCGTCCTCGTTCAATCTCGCGATCCTTCGCCTAGCAACACCGGCATACTGCAGGAAATCTCCCGAGATCAAAATCTTTCCGTTACCCAAAGGGAAGATACCGAGAACCGGTGCATCAGCCTGTCCAAAAAATGTCGGATCGAAACTGCCATCCGGTAGAAGACGGGCGATGAAGGAGGTTTCGCCTCCGCTGACATTCCGGATCGATCCGCCAACGAGCTTTCGACCGTCGGAAGTCTTCGCAATACACTCGATTCGAGATGAGTTGTCGACTCGGATCGGCGTAACCCTAAAGTCCTCGTCGACACGGCCGTCCCTAAACGTCGCGAATACTGAATACGCCGCCGCCGAAAGTATAAAAGAAACAGTCAATACCGATCGGAAAGTTCTAATAGGGGAGCGACCACCTTTCATAAAAAAATCACCTTGCTCCGGAATAGCTTAATTTAGATGGCGATAGACCAAAAGCGTTTGTCCATCGCCTTTGTATGAACGCCTGTCAAAATTCATACCCGTTCGATCCGGAGATTATTTAATAGTGGTTATCTACCTTTCCGAGGGCCGCGGCTGACGTTTACTGTTTCGTGCAACTTTAGGTACATGCGGCCGGCGGCGTCGACTTCGGGGTTGAGGAACCGGAGCGTGCCTGTCGGGCGGATGATGAAGTGTTTGCAGAACGGATTGGCGTAGATCGCGCGGCCGGCTGAGGCTTTGTCGCCAAATTCCTTGAGCTGGAAAGCGTTGGTCGCGGTCAGGCAGTCGGTCTTTTCGAGGATGATCATATTCTTTGGCCGGTTGAAATAAAGGTAGACGGCCAGGGCCCGGCCGATCATCCGGTGGGCCTTTCGGTTGAGAAAGATCTTGCCCTTCTGGTCGATGGTGATGTGGAGCCGTTCGGCGTGGGGCACGAATGGCCCGCCCATAAATTTTTCGCATTGCTGGTCGATTGTTGGCATATTTGAAGCTCCTGTGAGTTGGGATTTGACGTGCCGTAGGAGCACGCGTGTTGCAACTATAACACACTCACTCGTCGAAGAGTCAAGAATTTTCCACCGCAATTTGCCATACGATCTTGGCGATATTGCGACGCGATAGCAGCACTCGGCACTTTTGCCGCGATCGCGGTCCCAGGGCCAAAAAGCGGTTCGGTTTGGGGCCCAAACGGTTCGGTGTAAGAGTCGAACGGTTCGGTCAGAACGGGCGTTTGGGACAGGTTGGGACGTAAGACGGGGTCGTAAGAGACGCCGTTCGGAAGCACCGCCAGGTGCGTCATGTTTCTAGAGATACCGCCCCTCCGATCTGTCGAGCACCATCGGGCGGCACAATTTCGCTCGTAGCGGAGATCGACAGAATCTTTTCTACAAACATATCGCCTCTACGAGGCTCAAGTGTCGGCATTCCTCGTACTCCGTGCACTCTGTGTTCTCAGTGGCGAACTGCCACCAGCGTTTGTTAATTATCCGTATTTATTCGATAATCATTAGTTTTGATGTTCGTGGGCGGCCGACCACGCGGCGGCCGATGCGGACGAGTTTTTAATATGAACGATTACGTTATTTATCTGGTGCCCGCACTGGGCGTCGTTGGCCTGGTTGTGATGGCCGTTAAATCGGCCTGGGTCAGCAAGCAGGACCCGGGTGATGCGAAGATGCAGGAGCTCGCCGGGCACATTGCCGACGGCGCGATGGCCTTTCTCAAGGCCGAGTGGAAAGTGCTCAGCATCTTCGTGCTGATCACGGCTGCCCTGCTCGCGTTTTCGGGCACGATCCACGAGGTTGGCGGCCGTCAGATACATTCGCACTGGCTGATCGCGGTCGCCTTTATTATTGGCGCGGTGTTTTCGGCGACGGCCGGCTACATCGGCATGAAGGTCGCGACCAAGGCCAACGTCCGCACGACGCAGGCCGCTCGAACCAGCCTGAAACAGGCCCTGAAGGTCTCGTTCACGGGCGGAACCGTGATGGGCCTCGGCGTAGCGGGCCTCGCGGTGCTCGGCCTCGGCGGGCTCTTTATCGTGTTCCTTGCGGTCTTCGCCGACCTCGGACCAAACCAGATCCGCACCGCGATCGAAGTGTTGACCGGATTCTCGCTCGGCGCGGAATCGATCGCTCTCTTCTCGCGTGTCGGCGGCGGTATTTACACCAAAGCCGCTGACGTCGGCGCCGACCTCGTCGGCAAGGTCGAAGCCGGAATTCCCGAGGATGACGTTCGCAACCCCGCGACGATCGCCGATAACGTTGGCGATAACGTCGGCGACGTCGCCGGCATGGGCGCCGACCTTTTTGGTTCGTACGTGGCGACGATCCTCGCGACGATGGTGCTCGGCCAGGAGATCCGCGTGACGGATTCGGTCGGCGGTATGTCGCCGATCCTGCTGCCGATGGTCATCTGCGGACTCGGACTCATTTTCTCGATCATTGGAACGCTTTTTGTTCGCATCAGTGATGAGAAATCGAACGTTCAGAACGCGTTGAATCTCGGCAACTGGTCTTCGATCATTCTCACCGTTGCGGCCTCTTACCTCGCTGTGATCTGGCTGCTGCCCGAAGGTGAATTAACGCTCCGCTCGGCGACGTTCACGCGAAATGGTGTGTTCGCCGCGATCGTCGTCGGTGCTGTCGTCGGTGCGATCATGAGCTACGTCACCGAGTACTATACGGCCATGGGCAAAAAGCCCGTGCTCTCGATCGTCAAACAATCCGCCACCGGCCACGCCACTAACATCATCGGCGGCCTTTCCGTCGGCATGAAATCGACCGTCATCCCGATCCTGACGCTCGCCGCCGGCATCGTGCTCTCGTACTACTTCGCCGGACTGTACGGCGTGGCCATCGCCGCCGCCGGAATGATGTCAACGACGGCAATGCAGCTCGCAATTGACGCCTTTGGCCCAATTGCCGACAACGCCGGCGGTATCGCCGAGATGAGCCAGTTGCCGCCCGAAGTTCGCGAACGCACTGACAATCTTGACGCTGTGGGCAATACGACAGCCGCCACGGGCAAGGGTTTTGCAATCGCAAGTGCCGCACTTACTTCACTAGCCCTGTTTGCTGCCTTTGTTGGGATGGCCGGGATTGACCGCATTGATATCTACAAAGCCAACGTGCTCGGCGGCCTCTTCGTCGGCGGCATGATCCCGTTCGTTTTCTCGGCATTGTGTATTCAGGCTGTAGGACGTGCGGCTATGGATATGGTGCAGGAAGTTCGCCGTCAGTTTCGCGAGATCCCGGGCATCATGGAATATCAGGCTCAGCCCGAATACGAGAAGTGCGTTCAGATCTCGACTCAGGCTTCGATCCGCGAGATGGTCATGCCCGGAGCGATCGCTCTGATCACGCCTGTAGTTGTCGGATTCGCTTTTGGCCCTGAAGTCCTCGGCGGACTGCTCGCCGGTGTTACCGTCTCGGGCGTGCTGATGGGCATCTTCCAGAACAACGCCGGCGGAGCGTGGGACAACGCCAAGAAGTCGTTCGAGAAAGGCGTAGAGATCAACGGCGAGACCTTCTTTAAGAAATCCGAGCCGCACAAAGCCTCGGTCACCGGCGATACCGTCGGCGATCCGTTCAAGGACACGTCAGGCCCGTCAATGAACATCCTCATCAAGCTGATGTCCATCGTATCGCTCGTAATCGCCCCGTACATCTACGGTATCGGGCAGTAGTCTGAGACCTGGTATTCGTCGCTCACCCACAGGCCGCGATCGTCGCGGCCTTTTGAATTTGTCGTTGAGCCTGATCCAATCAGTGGTATTCTGGGTCCGAGGCTCCGCTAACCATGACTCGACTTTGTTTACTCCTACCGCTACTGATGTTTGTCACGGTCAGCAACGGATTTGCCCAAACAGCTTATCCGCCAGATCCCCGCGATCTTGGGGCAGAGTTTACACGGGCCCTTCGCAGCAATAACCAACCGGGCGGAGCAATACTCACAATTCAAAACTGTGGAACTGGCTACACCGGTGAGAAGCCGGTACAGCTTCAGGGCGCGAAGACCCGCCTGCTGCAGATCGCGGCTGCTCACCCCGGCTATACAGTCACGAACACTGACGTTCCAAACTTCGTTCCGAAAGCCTATGAACCTGCACTCCTCCGGGAACGGATCGACGCATACACGCTTGATACCGATAATAGCCCCGCCATCACGCTGCACGAGCTTCTTTCGCTAGACGAGCTAAAGCCCGCGGTCGCTGCCTCCGGGCTCCTCAAAGGACTTTACTTCGGAGGCCTCCAACCGCCTCCCTGGAAAGCAAAGCATCCCCGACGCACTCAAGCTCTTCGCCAGATAACGCTCCGCGAAGCTCTAAATTCCATGGCCGCCTTTTACGAGACCGGTCGATGGGTTTACCACGAGATCGACGGGTGTGACCCAGGCCGCCTTACACGAATCTATTTTTCGATCTACTAGTCGACAATAAGATCTTGATTCTCGCGAGCTAGGCGTATTATCTATGCATCCCGCAAACACCATCTGGCTCGTGCGCGCATCGAGGTGGTCGAAAATGGGACACGAAGGCTTGCGTCCCGCTGTTGAATTCTGAGTACAATCGGTAAGATTCCCCTTGGAGTGTGAAAAGTTTTTGATAGAACCCAACACGATCGACCCGAGCATCAAGCTCGATATCAGGTACGCGAGCGATGACAACTTTATCGGCCGACAGGTCTACCCGGAGGCGAGGGCTTTCCTGCAGCCGGAAGCGGCTGACGGCGTTGTAGGCGTGCACCGCGAGCTTGGCGAAATGGGCCTTGGCGTTGTGATCTATGACGGCTATCGCCCATGGTCAGTGACGAAGCTGTTTTGGGAAACCGTGAGTCTCGAAGATCGGATATTCGTCGCCGATCCGGCCGAAGGGTCGAAGCATAATCGTGGCTGTGCCGTCGATCTGGGGATATTCGACCGAGCGACGGGTGAAGCGATCCCGATGCCCTCGGGATTCGACGAATTCACCGAGCGGGCATCGCCGGAGTACGTTGGCGGAACAGACGAAGAGCGGCGAAACCGTGATCTGCTTCGCCGCCTGATGGAATCGAACGGATTCACCGTGAATCCGAATGAATGGTGGCACTTCGACCTGATCGGGTGGGAGCGTTATCCGATCTTTGACATTGCATTCGCCGAGATAAGCTAGCTGGAGCTACTTGGTTCCTGGTGCAGCAGCGGCCGGAGTCGGTCGCGGCATTGTCGCTTCGATCTGCAGATCTATGTGGACTTCATCAGCGATCGTCGCGGGCGTTCCGTAGTTTACGCCGTAATCGCGCCGGTTGATCTTGGTCGCGGCGGTCACGCCCATTCTGGCCCCGCCTCGCTCGGTCGCAGGATTGATGCCGGCTATGTTGAACGGGAAGGTGATCGATTTCGTCACTCCCTTTAGGCTAAGGTCGCCGGTGACCATCATCTGGTTCCCTTTCTTTTCGACCTTTGTGCTCTTGAATGTCAGGTCAGGGAATTTCTCGATCTCGAAAAAGTCCTTTGACCGAAGGTGGTTATCGCGGCCGGCAACGCCTGTGTCAATGCTGGTTACTTTAGCGGTGAACTCAACGCTCGACTTGCTCGCATCGGCCGGGTCGTAGTTGATCGTACCAGTAAAGTCGCGGAAATAGCCCGGAATATCGATCAGGCTGTTGTGACGTATCTTAAAACCGATGGCTGTGTGGTTCTTATCGAATGTGTACGTGCCCGCGGGGCCATCGGCCGGGGCACTAGCGAACCGCTCGGCGATCCTTAGGTCAACCGCCTCGGCACCTGTCTGAGTCAGCACTACGATCCCGACGATCGCAGCGACGACAACTGTTAGAAGTGAAGCTTTTTTCATTAGTAGATCTCCTGGAGGTATTGATAGCCAAGTTATTTGATCGTGATCGAAAGTGAGAATCTCGCCGTTCGGGGAGTCCTGACCTGTTTCTTCCGAACAAAGAACAGGTAATCGCCAGACTCGGGCACCTCAAACGTCAGGCTCGGCGAGCTCTCGAACTCGGTCTCGAACTCAAACTCTTCGTTGAAAACACGGAAGTCGAAATGACCCCGGTTCGAGTTCCGGATCGTTACGGTCTGACCCTTAGAAGCCGCAAAGACATAGTCCATCTCTTGGCCGTTAGAGAGTGTTCCGGTTACGTTCTTGCTCGTTTTGCCCTTGGCGAACTCGATGCGAAACGGCTCGGCCTTGCCGCCCTGAGAAAGGGCCGCGTTAAAACATATGAGGACAACTGCTGCCGCTGCCAGAGTTCGCGATTGTACTGTCATTGCCAAGTTTAGATTCTGTTATTATTGCGCCGATAACCGCGATAGAAAAGAGGTATTTCATAATGTTCAAACCAGAGCTCAATGAATTTGATGCATATTACGGCCGCTATATCGATCTTGTACCCGAGACCGACATACGCGAGGCCTTTGCGGCCCAGCCGGGCGAACTGAGGGCGGCCCACGCGGGGTTGAGCGATGCCCAGGGATCTTTCTCATATGAACCCGGTAAATGGACGATAAAAGAGGCCATGAGCCATCTGATCGACGGCGAAAGGATATTCTCGTACCGGATGCTCAGGATCTCGCGTGGCGACTCGACGCCGATCGAGGGCTTTGAGCAGGACGGGTATATCGAGAATTCGAATGCGAACGGCCGCTCGTTGGAATCGCTCTTGAACGAGTTTGAACTGATCCGGCGTGCCAATGTGCTATTCCTCGACAACCTGGACGAAACGGGGCTCGCCCGTATGGGCACGGCGAGCGGACTGCCGGTATCGGTCCGGGCTCTCGCCAACATCTCGATCGGGCACGTCCGCCATCATCTGGCGATACTCGGGAATCGCTACGTGCCCGCATTGAAGTCCGCGGCGTCCGCGTGAGATACGACGCGGTCATAATCGGTGGCGGGGCCGCGGGGCTATTCTGCGCCGCGACGGCCGCCAGCCACGGCAAAAGGGTCGTGGTGCTCGAACACAACCGCGAGGTCGGACGAAAGATCCTGATCTCGGGCGGTGGAAGATGCAACTTCACGAACGTCGGCACTACGCCGGAGAACTTCATCTCCGAGAATCGTCACTTCGCCAAATCCGCCCTCGCAGGTTTTACGCCGGGCGATTTCATCGCGATCGTCCGCCGCCATGGCATTGCTTACTACGAGAAGAAGCTCGGGCAGCTATTCTGCCGCGACAACTCCCGCGCCATCGTAGATATGCTCGTCGCCGAATGCGAGCAGGCTCACGCTTCAATCAGGACGGGAATACAGGTCGAAGCCGTCGAGAAGAAAGAGCACGGATTCTCGATCACGGCTAATGGACGTCCGATCGAATGCACTAACGTGGTCATCGCGTGCGGCGGTCTTTCGTTCCCAAAGATCGGGGCGAGTGACTTCGGCTATCGCGTTGCGGGGCAGTTCGGCCATCGTATTGTCGAGACGCGTCCGTCGCTCGTGGCCTTGGTCCGTGAGCGCCGAGGTCATTCGGCACTCGCCGGCGTGGCCCTCACTACTGTAGTCACGGCTGGGCGGTACCAGTTCGAGGAGAACAGTCTCTTTACGCATCGCGGTATGTCCGGGCCCGCGATATTACAGGCGTCGAACTACTGGAGCCCAAAGGAACCCGTCGAGATCGACCTGATGCCCGGCATCGACCTCGAAAACGAGCTTGCCAACTCAAGTGGAAAGCAGAGCGTGCGAACCGTGCTTGAAAGATCGCTGCCGAACCGTCTCGCTGCGTTCATAGCGGATGAGATGAGTCTCGAAATGAACGTCGCGGATCTTTCGCGAAATGACATGGCTCGGCTGATCGACCGTATTAAAAGCTGGCGGGTGAGCTTCGTCGATACAGAGGGCTATGACCGGGCCGAGGTAACCATCGGCGGCGTCGACACAAACGAGCTTTCATCGACGACGATGGAGTCGCGGCGAGTGAAGGGACTTTATTTTATTGGTGAGGTCGTTGATGTTACTGGCTGGCTAGGTGGGTACAATTTTCAGTGGGCGTGGGCTTCGGGTTATGCCGCTGGAAAAGCGATCCAAAAATAAGGCGGGGGAAACGTCTCCCACACCGTTTCCCCCTTTTTTCGCGGCGTGCACAGGGCGTGCACTGTCCGCGAAAACTTGATCATTTTGTAAACACATTAACACGTGCACCCTAATAACGGATGACGTATGGACTGTTCAACAACTGTATAAAAATTGACACATTCATTGAATTCTGTCAAGCCACTCCGCTCGATGCTCTGGCAACTGAAAGCTTACGTTATCGCTGGTGTAAAGGCCATATCACCGTCATTTGAACACTGGTCGTCGATCGATCAGCGAAAATCTGAGATTTCCATGCCGTACTTATCTTTCACGTATTTTTCGGCTGCCTCGTTTACTGTTCTTAAGTTCTCAAGTCGGCGCTGTGATTTCCGTATTTGCACGTCAGTCCGTGCGGCCATTTGAGCCACCATATCGCGCCCTTCAGCTTGCTCGGCCTTCATCTTTTGGCGAAGAGCAAAAAGTTCTGATGCTTCGATCTCGTTTTGATCAAGCTGAAGCTTCGTCAGGCGAACTTTGATCTGATAGATCTGCCTGATAGCTCGAACGAGCTCGTCGCCAACCGATTCGCCTTCGACCAGGTCGGGACTGTTTCGATACTCCTCCACCAATCGGTCGAGTTCGGACTGGTTCCCTGACGAATATGCTTGATTGAGCTGAGCCATGAGTCCATGGCGCTTCTCTTTCTCGCGTTCATCCAAAGCCAGATCCGGATGGATCGTCCTGGCGATCTCGTGATAGGCCTTCTTTGCATCCTGAGTAGGCTTCCATTTCCGTTCCGACGCTTCGGCGGCCTCCTGAGCCCTGGCTGCTGACTCCTCAGCCCGTCGTCTCAGTTCCTCGGCTTTCTTCTTGATCTCCTCGTCGTCGGGAACAAGTTTGTATTCCTCTTCGGCTATCTGAGCCTCAATGTCATCAAGGTCGGCATACAGCCTTCCGACGTGCATCGAATAGTTTGCTTCGAACTGCTCCAATTCGCCTTTGAGGTCGGTCATCTCCTCCTCACGATCGGCAAGCCGGTCCTTCAGGCGCTCGAGTACAGCACGCTTCTTGTTCAATTCGATCTGTTCCGGGGCAAATTGCATCAGGAGTAAAGGTTCATCGGGCGAGTAAGCAGTTCGACCGGATCGACAATATTGAGTGCCTCGCGAACAAAGAATGGCTCACCCGCTGCGACACCTATCAAAGAACCAAAATACCTCGAGCGATTCTCCAGCTCGTCGAGAAAGGTCTTGGCGGTGAGCCGGGTTTCCGGTTCAGACGAATCCGGATCGTGAAATTGTGAACGGTACGCCCGGATCGCTTCCATCTTTCTCTCAAGATGCGGCGAGATATCGACCACGAAAGACGGCTCGACACGCCGCGAGAAAACGTTATGTGCCACCATCGGAACAGCGATCTTTTCATCGCCAGTTCCTGGATCGTAGTTCTTCATACTCGCGAGCCGAGCCGACTCTCTTACAAGCCGGGCCACGTGGTCATGGTCAGGATGCGGATCGTCCAACTGATGCGTAAGGATGACGCGAGGCTTAAGCCGGCGCAGTGCTTTTACGAGTTTGGTTCGTTCGACATCGGTGACAAAGAAATGGCCATCCGGGAGTTCAAGGTTTTCGCGAATATCGAGGTCGAGGATACGGGCGGCATCGGCCGCCTCTGCTGCTCTTATCTCAGGTGTGCCTCGCGTTCCCATCTCACCGCGGGTCGCATCGAGCGCGCCGGTACGATAGCCGAGTTCCTTCATTTTTAGCATCGTGCCGCCGACGCAAAGCTCAAGGTCATCAGGATGCGAGAATATCCCGAGGATATCAACAGTTACCATAGCTCGAACGTAACACAGCAGCCCGCGAAACTAAATTTGATGCTTACGGGATTCGATGAGCCTGCAAACGCTGCCGCCACTCTTTGATACAATCCGAACGAGATGAAACTAGTCGTACTCGGATCAGGAACAACCGTTCCGCATCCGTCCAGGTGCAGTGCTGGGTTTTGGCTGGAAACTTCGGGCGGGTCGATCATGCTCGATTTCTCGGCACCGATGTCTTCGCAAATGGCCGCGGAAAAATTGCCTTGGCACGAACTCGACGCGATCTGGATATCGCATTTCCACATGGATCATTGCGGCGGACTCGGGCCTTTCTTAGCGGGAACGAAACATGCCCCGCAGATGAAGTCCCGGCAAAAACCCCTTCAGATCTTCGGCCCAACGGGGCTAACGAGCTTGATCGCTGAATTCAGTGCCCCGTACGATTACGGCTTGCTTGATCAGCCCTTTCCCGTCGCTATAAACGAAGTGCTCCCCAACGAGCCGTTCGAGATCCTTCCCGGGCACGAAGCCATCGCATACAGCACACATCATACCGACGAGAGCCTTGCCATCCGCGTACAAGGCGAAGATGGGAAGTCGATCGTCTATTCGTCTGACACTGGATTCGACGAGGTCCTGCCTGCGTTCGCGAATCACGCGGACCTCTTTATTCTCGAGTGTACGTTTCTGAGAAATAAGCCGAAGATCAAGCACATCGAACTCGCCGAGGCGGTACACCTGATCCGCCGTTCAAATTGTAAGAAGGCGATGTTGACGCATTTCTATCCGGAATGGGATGACGCTGACTTCACCGGAGAAGTCAGGCGTATCGACGAGTTTTTGGAAGTGATAGACGCAGTAGACGGACTCAGGATCGATATCTAGCCCTGCACGTTGCGTTTTGCCATGGCCATTAGTTCTTCTGGCATCCACTTTTCGATGACCTTATCCTCGGCGCCAGAAATACGCTTGTTCCGGTTTCGCCACTCTTTTGCCGGATCGTCCTCACGGCCGGATTCCTTCGGATAGTTCTCGACCTGTTCCAGGCTAATAATTATTCCGTGAGCGACGTCATTCCAATCCTCATTCTGGATTCCCCGCAGAACGACCGGCAGACCGGCTGTCCAATCTTCCTCAGGGGCAATATTGTCGTATTCGGGTATCGTCAGAAATGCCGAGTCAGGAAACGGTTTCCCATTATATTCAGCGACAAGTTGTGCCGCTAGATCCTTGTACGAACCGCCCGGGTTAGAACTCCTGAGATCCAGAGCACGCCTGAAAATATCCGAAACTGTAACTTTTGTGTTCATCGCATTTGGCCTGACTCAGGTTATCACAAAAAATGTGCCGGCCTAAGTGGCTATTCGTAACCGCCGCTGCAACTTTGAAGTTGTAAGGCAGCATCTGAATTTGTAGTCTCTGTCTTATGGCAAATCACGGTCGGATCTTTTTCGCCATCGCTATCCTGTTGACGGGCACGTTCCTAGTTCACGCTCAGAACGAGCAGGCCCCGATCGTCGAAAGGGACATAGTTTACGAGGACTGGGCCTATCGTTCGATCCTGAATGACGAGCCGGTCAACCTTCGCACGTACGCCTCGTCAAACAAACTGACGATCGTGGTTTACTTCGCTCCGTGGTGTCCAAACTGGCGATTCGACGCTCCGATGCTCCAACGGCTTTACGACAAGTACCGCGACAAAGGCCTTGGCATCATCGCCGTTGGGCTGTACGACCCGGTCGATTCAATGAAGGAGAACGTTAAGTCGCTCAAAGTGACATTTCCCGCGGTCTATGAATCTGCCGACCGAGGAGCGATAAACTCGTCGCTTCACTATAAATACCGGCGCTCGACTGGCGATGCCCGAAAATGGGGCTCGCCCTGGTACATTTTGCTGCCGACATCCAAATTGGAATCGAAAGGCAATGTCCTTGTTCGTCGAAGCTCAGTGATCAACGGCGAGATGATCGAATCCGAAGGGGAATCCTTCATCAGAAAGGAGCTCGGGCTAACCGGTAATGTGTCTGAAACTTCCAGATCTTCTGCCAACAAGATCGAAGTCTGCGATCCTGCACAACCCCCCTTGCTCAAAAAGCCATAGTCCGCTCATGCTGGCATAACGGCAAGCGTATCTCTGAGCCTCTTCGCGGCGTCTCGCAGTGGATCCTTCGAGGCAACGTATTTGCCCGCGATGGCCGTGTCTTCCGAGAGGGCCGCCAGGTCCGTGATACCTTCTATAGAAACGAGATACTTCTTCAAGCTGGCTTTCGTGCGAAATTCCGATTCGAGTGAAGCAAGGCCCGCTCTAAGATTTCTTATAGCTTCGATCAGTTTTCTTTTTGTCTCCTCGTTACTGTCGACCGTGGCCTTCGGTAGTTTCTTGGCACGTGCCGCTTCGTCCAGATCTTCAATAGCCTGCACGATGGGCCCCATGACCTCGACAAATGTGGTGACATTCGAGAACTGAATATCAACCTTCTCTCGTGCTGCCCTAACCTCGAGCGGAGGCACGATCTTGGTCTCAGCGGGCGGCTTTTTCGGCGTCGACTTCTTGGGAGCCGCTTTCTTCTGCGCCGCGACCGAGCCAACACACAGCAGGAGTGCAAATAGTGCCGTTATCGCTATTCTGTCGTATCTCATAACCTTCTGTTCCTGTGATTTGCTGATGAAAAACATTATTATACCAATAATGCATCAGCGGTGGTTAGAAGTTCGCAGGCTCGGGCGCGTTGGCTATGCCGACGCTCTTGCGATCCAAAAAAAACTTGAAGCCGAAGTAATTGCTGAACGGCAAAGCCACCATCTGCTCTTGCTTGAACACCCGCATACCTACACTCTGGGCCGACGCTCGGCGGAAAATGGCGTGCTGGCGAGTGCCGAGGCACTTTCCGGGCTCGGCATCGAGATATTTGAGACGAACCGCGGAGGCAAGGTCACATATCACGGCCTCGGACAGCTCGTAGGCTATCCGATCATCGACCTCTCGCCCGATCGTGAAGACGTCCATCGATACGTTCGTGACCTCGAAGAGGTGTTGATCCGCACATTGCGGCACTTTGATATCGAGGCCTTTCGGATAGAAGGCCTGACCGGTGTCCATACCGTTGAGGGCAAGATCGCCGCTATCGGCATCCATATAAAGCGATGGGTCACAACGCACGGTTTTGCCTTGAACATAAATACGGATCTAAGCTATTTCGACCGAATAATTGCATGCGAGGGCGAACCAGTCACCTCGATGGAGCGACTTATCGGTGAAGAAGTTTCAATGAGGGATGTCGAAGACCGGATCGAATCCCATTTCCGCGACGTTTTCGATTATCGCATCGTGGGATCTTCCGAACTGCTTCCGGCGATCCCAGAGCTATCGCCAACCTTCTCGAAGCCGAACCGAGCCGGCTAAGTCTCCCTTTCACAGATTATCAAGGAGCAGGAAATGTGCCCTCCGAGACCACAGGGTTTTTGTCGGTCTTAACCAACGCGCCTGAATTCAGTTCTGGATGTGGCTCGATCGGATGATCGAGTTCGCGTGTCGAGATCAATTCGGCAAGATGGTAAGATTATAGATATTTAATCTCTACGAGCGGTCGATGTTTCACGGCCTACGTATGTATTCGTGGGGGCGATCCAGCAATTTCAGGAGTTTTTAATGAGGTTTTTAGTTCTTATTTCGATAGTGTTCTCGTCGCTGATCTTTTCGGCATGTGGCAGTGCGGGGACGAACAGTAACAGCGAGACCGCAAAACCGTCACCGCTCGTCAGGGTCGAGCGCCCACAGAAGATCGTAGACATGATGGCCCAACGCGGTGAGCAGGACAATGCGTCACCGGTTCTCAAGGTTCTAAGTCCGGCCGAAGGTTCGACGGTAAACGGGTCGACAGTGAAGGTGAAACTCGGTATTTCGGGAGACCTGAAAGGATACAAGCCGGGAATGAACGAAGAAACGCACACCGGCAATCATATTCATGTGATCCTGGACAATCAGCCGTACGAGGCATATTACAACCTGGACAATGAGTTCGAGCTAAGGAACGTCGCGGATGGTCCGCATACGCTACGCGTGTTTCCATCGAGGCCTTGGCACGAATCCTATAAGAATCAAGGCGCCTTTCAAATTGTAAAGTTTACCGTGGCCGATGGAGGAGCGGATACTACTCAGCCGACAACGACCGCGACCGGCGAGACGATGGCAAACGCTAACACGACGCAAGCGACTCCGGAAGGCAAGGAAATGAAAGAAAGTAAGGCGGGCGAAGTCGATACCGCCAAGCCGCTGCTCACCTTCAGCCGCCCCAAGGGCGAATACAAGGGCGCCGATGCAGCCGAGATCATGGTCGATTTCTGGCTTTCTAATGCCAAGCTCAAGGGCGACGGCGGCGAATATTCTGTCCGATGGACGGTTAACGATCAACCGCCTCAGACGATCGAGAAATGGGAGCCGATCTGGATCTCGCGCTGGACCGCCGGGAAGAATACGATCAAGCTCGAGCTTTTAGATGCAGACGGGAATGTAGTTGAGAACGGCGGCTATAATACGACCGAACGAGAAATAACGGTAACCTACTAGCGTAAAGAAAAACGATGCGAAGAGACACTACTTCATGGTTTAGCGGCAATCTCGGCATGGACATGCCGCTGGTCGCATATGGGCATTCTGGATATCCGCTGTTGATGTTCCCGACCGCGGCAGCCGATTATCTCGAGTACGAGAGATTTTACCTGATCGATGCTATCAAAGACTTTATCGAGGCCGGCGTTATCCGAGCCTATTCTGTAAACTCGGTCAACAAATACAGTCTTCTGAACCGGGAATCGCACCCCGGCTGGAAGGTCGAAATGCTGACGCGCTACGACCGGTACATCATGGACGAGGTGCTGCCGCTGATCAGGAATGAATGCGGACAAGGTGCACGTCCGCTCACGACCGGGGCTTCGCTCGGCGCTTTTCTTGCGGCGAATACGTATTTCAAGCACTCAGATAATTTCCGCGGTACTATTGCAATGAGTGGGAGTTACGACATCTATAACTATCTCGATCAGGGTTATTACGATGACAACGTCTACTTCAATAACCCGATGATGTATCTAAAGCATCTTGGCGACGATTACCATCTGCCGAGACTTCAACAGGCGGATTCGATCGTGATCGCGACGGGCCAGGGAAACTTCGAGGCTCCGGACAGAAGCCGCGAGTTTTCTGGCTTATTGCATTCCAAGGGGATTCCACACTGGCTCGATGTTTGGGGCCACGACGTAGCTCACGACTGGGTCTGGTGGAGAAAGATGCTCCCCTACTATCTCGGGAAGTTTCTTGACTAGATCTGAAAAACAAAAGAAAAAGAGCCGCGGTCTGATGATCGCGGCTCTTTTTCTTTTTCGTTATCCGTCGCCCTTCTTACCCTTTGGCTTTGGACCGGCGGGCTTCTCAGGCGTCGGATCGGGCCGCGGCGTTGAAGGCGGCGGAGCGACCGGCCTAGTTACCACCGGTTTGTCCGGCGTAGTATCCGATGGCTTGATGGTCACCGACGGCGTGTCGTTCTCCTTGACCGTCTCGTCTGTGGGCAACGGAGCATCGGGATCGATCTTGGTTCCCGGCGTCGTGGCAATACCCGCCTTGCGTCCGGCGATCTCTGCCTCTTCAAGCTTTTCGAGTTCCTCGCGCTTACGGAGTTCCATTTCGCGCTTGATCTCGCTAGGCATCGGCGGAGGCGATGGGAACGACTCGGCCGGCTTTCCTTTCAAAAAAGAATTCATGAACCCATTGAAATACGGAACCGCTCCGTGACCGCCGGTCATTCCCGAGCCAAGCGATTCTTTGCGCAGCGGATTGCCCATCCACACGCCGGTAACGTAGGTCGGTGTGTAGCCGATGAACCATACGTCAGTGTGATCATTCACGGTACCGGTCTTGCCGGCGAGAGGATGACCCGCCGCGCTTGCACCCGTTGCCGTTCCTCCACCCTGTACGACGCCACGCATCATTTGCACCATTGTAAGCGCAACGTACTCACTCGTGACCTTGGTGCTCGCACCGTCAAATTCTTCGAGCAGGCTGCCGTCGCGATTGTAGACCTTCCGGATCAAGTGCGGAGCTACTCGCACGCCCTTATTCGGAAAAGAGCCATATGCGGCCGTCATCTCGAGCAGCGAGGCTTCGCTTGCCCCAAGTGCGGACGGAAGGCTCGGAGCCATTGGATTCGAGATACCAAAACGCCTAACCATCTGCCCGCCGGCTTGTATGCCGACCTGTTCGAGCAAATGCACCGCGGCAATATTGTAAGACTTGGCAAGGGCGATCTTCATCGGCACGTTACCGTGACTCAAGCTGCCGTCATAGTTGTGAGGCGTCCATCCGCCGCGGCGTATCGGGGCACCGCTGACCGTCATGTCCGGCGTCATTCCATCCTCCACAGCCGCCGTGTACACAAAGGGTTTATATGCCGAGCCCGTCTGCCTCAGGCCCTGCGTTGCGTTATTGAATTTGTTCGTATGAAAATCGTAGCCGCCGACCATCGCAACGATCTCGCCGTTCTTGGCGTTGATGCTTACGATCGAAGCCTGGACCTCTGGGACCTGCTGGAGTTCGACCTCCATAGTCTGGTCGTCCTTGTTCACTTCCTTGATTAGGAATTCGGCAAGGTAGCCCGGTTTCAGCTCTTCTTTTGGCCGTTTACCGCTTCGGCCCATGTTCGACGCACGAACCACTGCCTTGTAACGGCCAAACCGGACACCGACCTCGTCGGCCCCAGGATTCTGCTGCATCACCAGGCCTTTGATGTATTCACCCTCGGTATATTCGTCGCCATACCAGTCAGGATGCTTGAATGCCTCGAGTCGCTTGCTGATCTCCTTTTCATCGGTGATCGGCAGCTCCTCGTCGTCGAGAAGGATGTTTCTATAATCCGACCTCCACGCACGGCCGCGATCATAGCCGCGGAGCCGCTCGCGAACGACGCGTGTCGCGATCTTCTGGGCTTCGACGTTGATGGTCGAATAAACTTTCAGCCCGCCCTGCGCTACGCGAGTCGTGTACTTTTCCTCAAGATATTTGCGAATCTCCTCGACCGGATAATCCCAGGCAGTCGACTTCGGCTGTGCCTGATAATAGGCGGTACTGGCAAGGTTGATCGGCTTAGCTTTGGCGGCGTCGACCTCAGCCTGTGAGTAACGGTCGGGATAGTACTTCGTCATCTGATCGAGGACGATGTCGCGACGCATCTTCGCCTTTTCCATGTTTCGTGTCGGCGAATACTCAGGAGATTTCGGGATCGCCGCCAGCAGAGCGGCTTCTTCGAGATTCAGATCCTTGACCGATTTGCCGAAATACGTCCGTGAACCAGCCTCAAATCCGTACGCTCCGGCGCCGAGAAATACGTAATTCATGTACATCTCGAGGATCTGATCTTTCGTATAGAAGCGTTCGATCTGCAGAGCGACGGCCCATTCATTGACCTTTCGAGTGTAAGTCTGGTCCTTGTAGAGAAAAAGATTCTTGGCAAGCTGCTGCGTGATCGTCGAAGCTCCTTCGACGCGGCCGGTCGTGACATTCTTAAAGATAACGCCAGCGATACGATACGGATCGATGCCGATATGGTCGCGATAACGGTAGTCCTCGATCGCGAGCAATGCGTCGGTCACGCGATCCGGCACGTCCTGGATCTTGAGCGGAATGCGCTTCTCGATAGCAAACTCGGCAAGGATCGTCTCTCCGTCGTCTGCATATATAGTCGTCACCTGCGGCGGACGATATGTCGCAAGGGCCGAGACCTCGACGGAATACCGCGAATTGTTGAGATAATACGACGCAAGGACGCCCGTAAGAGCTCCGGCCGACAGCGCGAGGACGGCCGCGGCCATTAGAAACGTCAGGCCCGAGAACCAACTTCGTTTCGAGCCATTCGATACCGCTTCTGTCGTTTTCAACCTTTTTCTGTCAACCGCCATAAACTACCTCCGGCACTCTAATTCACAAATCTGCGCAATTTTACACTAATCACAAAGCCTATCGCGACAAAAGTTGAGAGAAGGGCCGACAGCCCAGCACTCATCAGCGGCAACGGAACGCCAATAACGGGCAATACGCCTACGGCCATTCCAACGTTCATGAATATCTGAAACGCCATTCCGCTCGCGATCGCCATAATGACGAGCATTCCCGAACGATCGGTTGCCTCGCGCGCGCCGGCGATAATTCGCGACAGCAAAAGTGCGTACGCCAAAAGAAGCGATACGCAACCGATAAACCCTGTATTCTCAGCGGTTACGGCAAAGATAAAGTCGGTCTGCGGCTCGGGGAGGAATTTGA
Source organism: Acidobacteriota bacterium (assembly GCA_041940165.1). Taxonomy (GTDB): domain Bacteria; phylum Acidobacteriota; class Blastocatellia; order Pyrinomonadales; family Pyrinomonadaceae; genus OLB17. The sequence continues at coordinate 16,079 of JBGTSR010000002.1, read as the reverse complement.
GAACACTCTGCGAGGTTTCCGATTCACCTTGCAGGCCAGCGATACCGCCCTTTCCGACCGTGATCGTCGATTGGATCGTGTGATAGCCGTAACCACGCGGGTCGACCTGATCTGGGTTAGTGATGGCGAGAATACGTTCCTGCTGATATCGCTTGATCTTGCCCGTCTCAACACCGACGTACCACGCCGCAGGCACGAACACCACCGCCGCAACCGCCGCGACCACAACATATCTGATCTTGATTCCCGACAAAAATAGCACGGCGCCGAGTATCGGAAAGTACGTGATCGCCTGCCCGGCATCCGGCTCAAGCATGATCAGGATCACCGGGCCGAGGAAGATCGCCGTGCCGATCAGAACCTCTTTGAGCTTTAGCTCGCCTGCCTTCCTGGCCCCGAAATACTTCGCCAACAGCAGGACGGTCGGTATCTTAGCGAACTCAGAAGGCTGAAATTGCCCGACAACAGGCAGGCGCACCCACGCCTGCTGACCGTTCACCGTAACGCCAAGAGGGGTCAGGACTAACAGCAAGAGTACGAGCCCGATGATATAAAAGACGGGAGCCGCGTCGATCAATCGCCTGTAGTCCGAAAATGCAACGATCAGAAAAGCGACGACCGCGATCCCGATCCCGAATATCTGCTTCGTCCAATAGCTCTCGCTCGGAAGTGCGTTGTGGATCTGCCAAACGCCGAAAAAAGCAATAGCTAGGGTCAAGACCGAAGTCAGCCAGTCAAAATCCCTCAAGTCACGTTTTTCGAGCAAAGCGACCATTATTCTTCAGCCGTTTTTTCTTCGAGCGGCGGGATATAACCCTTGGACACGCGATACGACTGATAAACACCCTTCGCAGCAGGTGCGGCGTGGCTGCCCCCGAAGCCCACGTTCTCGATCAGAGCGATTACAGCGATCTCGGGTTTGTACGCCGGAGCAAAACTGACGAACCACGCGTGGTCCTTTTTGTCGCCGACGTCCTTTCCGAGCTCTGCGACCTGGGCCGTTCCGGTTTTGCCGGCGATCTCAAAGCCGTCGATCTTGATCGAGCCCGCAGTACCGCCGCCCTGGACGACGCCCCACATACCTTTGATAACGACATCCCATTGTTCGTCCGTCGCCTCGATCATTTTGGGTTCGGGCCGCTGGAATCCGAATCCGGCACGTGCCGGAAAATAATCGTGCTCGCCCTCGGTGCCCATCGCGGCGATCGGGCGAAACTCCTTTAGAAAATGCGGCACGTACATTCGCCCGCGCATTCCGATCGCCGACACCGCCCGCAGCATAGAGATCGGCGTAACGACGACCGTGTCCTGGCCGATACCTGAGTAAACGGTGCGGATATCGCTCCATTTACCTTCATTCTTGACCACGTATGGCATCCAGGACTTCGGCGTCTGCGGCACTTTCTCATTGGGAATGTCGATGCCGGAGCGTTTGTCGTAACCAAAATCCTCGACCATCTTGATCACGCCTTCGATGCCCATTTTCAGAGCGAGGCGATAATAGTAACCGTCACACGATTTCGTGATGGCGTAGCTGAGAGGCGGTGATCCGTGGCTGCCCATGCAGCGGGTGAACTTGTTTCCGATCGTGATTCCGCCGCCGCAAACAAGGTTGGATTTTTCGACAGTGATCGCACCTTGTTGAAGCCCGGCCAGCGATTCGGGGATCTTCCACGTCGAGCCCGGCGGATATCTGCCCTGGATCGCGCGATTGTAAAGGGGACGCTTCTCGTCCTGCCAATAGGCGGCGATCTGCTTTCTGCCCTCTTTCGTCGAGCTGCCCTGAACGAACACATTCGGGTCGAACGACGGTGCAGAGGCCATCGCTAGCATCTCACCGGTGTTAGGATCCATCGCGACGATCGTCCCACGTTTCGTCACCGAATCGGCGAGCTGTTTTTCAGCCTTTAGCTGAACGTCGAGATCGATCGTCGTGATCATGTCCTGACCCGACTGCGGCCTAACGACCTCGATCTCGCTCTGGACACGGCCCTTCGAATCTACAAGCACCTTGCGATAGCCGGGCCGACCGCGAAGGAACTCATCGTAATACTGCTCAAGGCCGCCCTTGCCGATGATATCGCCGGGACGGAAGCCTTTTTCCTGATATTCGGGATCCTTTAGCTGAGCGGGAGATATCTCGCCAACATAGCCGAGTACGTGGGCGAGCGTTGGGCCCAACGGATAGTGCCGCTGCGGCTGCAGTTCAACGCGTAACTCGGGGAATTCCAGCGAATGCGATTCGACCCAGGAGATGTCGCGCATGTCGACATTCTCCTTGAGCACCATCGTCTCAAACTCATTCTGCTGTTTGATCAGATTAAGCCTTTCGACGACGAACTGGCGATCAAGATTGAGTCCGCGGGCATATCGATCGATGCGCTCGGTTAAGTCGATCTTCTTCAGCGGCTCGTTTGAGAGGACGACGTTGTAGGTCGGGCGCGAATCGACGAGGAGCTTGCCATTACGATCGAGGATCGCCCCGCGCGGTGCCGGGATCGGAATAAATCGGACCCGTTGATTCTCGGCTCGTTCAGAGTAATACTCGCCCCTGACGATCTGCAGATAATACAAACGTGCGCCAAGCAGTCCTAGAAGAATGAATGCGATCACCTGGATCGCGACAACTCTCGCACTCAAGTTCTGTATCTGATCACCTAATTTCATAGATCGCGTTCCTCCTACGCAGATCACTTACTTAGCCGGATCGGGTTACGTCGTCTGGTTTGCCGCCGCGGGCCAAACATATCTCGGCGCCGCCGGGGCTGCCGTTCGGTTGAAAGACTTTGAAGCAGCAGATAAACAAGCGTTCCCGCGATCGTCGTGCCGATCACCCGATAAGCGACGACAACCACGACATCGCCCGCCGGTGGCTGACCGAATAAACGCTGTACGCCAACATATACCAGATCATTTGCGAGGCACGCACCCGCTATGACGGGAATACGAAGCAGCAGGTTGTCCAAATACACCCTCCGCGCCATCTCAAAAACGATGTAGGCGACGACCGTCTTTGAGAAGCCGCTCGCACCCAGCAGACCGCCGCTGAGCGCATCAACCGCGATACCCGATACACTCGCAAAAATGATCGCCCGGATCGAATTTCTCTGAAGCGCGGCAAAGACGATTATGATGAGGGGAAAGTCGATGAAAGAAAGGGGCTCGAACACATTGCGCAGCGTCCATTGCAGGACGACCGCGATGATCAATGCTACTGTGAGCTTTACACCTTCCATCTGAGTCTACCTTGGCTTTACGGCGTTCGGAAGCTTCTGGTCAAATTCGGGCCCGTCAGCTGCTTTGTAAAGCAGGATGCCGACTTCCTGCATCGAATCCAGATTTGCCGCAGGCCTTATTTCAATGATATGCGGTGTCGTGGCCGACCCGCTTACCACGTTGACGATCTCACCGATCTTCAACCCCGGCGGAAATATTTCGTCCTGGCCCGTCGTAAAAACCGGCTGGCCCACCTGAACGTCGATGTGGCCGGGAACATACTTCATCTCGAGCAGATCCTTTTTGCTCGTTCCACTAACGACGCCGAGAGCATTGGAACTGCCTATTTGGCCGACGACCGCGCCAACTCCTGATGTGGACCGGGTTATCAGATCGACCTGCGAGGCAAGGGGACTGACCGCAGTAATACGCCCGACAAGACCGCCGTTGGTCACGACCGGCATATACAACGCAACACCGTCGAGACTGCCGCGATCAAGTATCGACGAATCGAACCACGCCGACGGATCGCGGCCGATGATCCTGGCGGTCAGGACTTTGTGGCTCGATCGGTCTCTTAGTTCGAGCAGAGACCTCAGGCGTTCATTCTCTGCGAAAAGATCCTCTTTTTGCTTTATCTCGACTTCGAGTTCCTGTACACGCTGCTTCAGGGAATCGTTCTCACTCTGAGCCGTACGCAGGTTCGCGATCGAGTAGAAATAGTTCGCTATCGCAGATGAGACCGTCGTAACGGGCGACTGCACAAAGTCAGCAACTGTCTGAGTCCATGCACGAATGACCCGCTGCCCGGTTGACTTGTCCCGGGCATCGAACGCCATGAGGATGAAATTTCCGAGAAGCAGGGCGACCATCAGCCACGGGGTCAAACGCCATACTTCCTTTTGACTTCGCTCTGCCATTTGAGGTCGGCAAACGGTTTAGTTGCCCGTCATCAACGAATTGTCCCACTTGACGCGTTTGAGAAGCTCAAAATCCGAAAGCATCTTTCCGGTGCCGAGCACCACCGACGAAAGCGGGTCATCGGCGATCACCACAGGCAAACCGGTCTCGATCATCAATCGTTTGTCGAGATTCTTGAGCAAGGCTCCGCCGCCTGTCAGCACGATGCCGCGTTCGACGATATCGGCCGAGAGTTCTGGCGGCGTTCGCTCGAGAGCTACGCGAACAGCATTGATGATCGTCGAGATCGAATCCGAAAGCGCCTCGCGGATCTCTTCGTCCGTCATTGTGATCGTCTTGGGAATTCCTTCGATCAGATTGCGGCCACGCACATCCATCGACAGGGTCTCTTCGAGCGGGAACGCACTTCCAAGTGCGATCTTGATCGCTTCGGCGGTCCGTTCGCCGATGAGCAGATTGTATTTTCGCTTGATGTACTGAGTGATGGCTTCGTCCATCTCATTGCCCGCCACGCGGACGGCTCGCGAATAGACGATCCCCGAGAGAGATATCACCGCAATGTCTGTCGTTCCACCGCCGATATCGACGACCATGTTGCCATGCGGTTCAGTGATCGGAAGTCCGGCACCGATCGCCGCCGCCATCGCCTCTTCGACGAGATAAACTTCAGAAGCCTTGGCGCGATAGGCCGAATCTTCCACGGCTCTGCGCTCGACCTGAGTGATCTCGGACGGGATGCCGATGACGACACGCGGCCTGACCCACGATTTACCATTGTGGGCCTTGCGGATAAAGTGCTGGAGCATCTTCTCCGTAACCTCAAAGTTGGCGATAACGCCGTCCTTCATTGGTCGAATAGCGACAATATTGCCGGGTGTTCGGCCAAGCATTTCCTTGGCGTCGCGGCCGACGGCTTCGACCTGATTGGTCACTTTGTTGATCGCAACGATCGAAGGCTCAGAAACGACGATACCGCGGCCTTTCGCGTAGACGAGGGTATTCGCAGTGCCTAGATCGATCGCCAGATCGCTCGAAAAAAGACTGAATAAAGACTTAAATGCCATTCTAAAAATCTACCTAAATAAGTACTAAGAGATCGTGTTTAACGGAGCGGTCTTTGGAGCCGGAGCGGGGATCTGCTCCAGAAAAAAGGACACCGTTGCCCATAATGTCTAACCTAACAGCATACACTGTTTTATTAGCACTTTTCTAATGTAATTACATCAAAAAAATCTCGGTAGAGGCCGAAAAATAGTACTCGCGGAGCCAGACGGGCGGTTTCCACGCCGAATAACAAAAAAACGGCGGCCCGGAGGCCGCCAAGGGGTTTCGGTCATGCATTTTGATGTCATTCGAGCCCGACGAAGTCGACGTCCGTTAGGCTGTCGGTGACGTTGATCACACGTACCGTGAAGCGGTACCGAGTCGCGGCGACCGCGATCGTGTACGAAGCTCCGGCCTCGACATCCTGGAACGAGAAGAAACCGAATGAGCTGGTCGTCGCGGTGCGGCGGTTGCCCATCTGGTCGGTGATCACGACCGTTGCGTTACGCAGGCCGCGGCCGTCAGGTGTCAGTACTCGGCCCGAGACCTCGACTCCGGCTGCCGTTGATGGCAGCAGTTCGATGCCCCAGCCGCCCTGTACTTCGCCGTTGAGCACTTCGGGTGCGTTCGGGCTCTCAGAGCGGGCTACGCCGTTGTCATCGCGGATGTACAGGCTCCACACTCCGTTCGGGTTGGCCCCGCCGAAGTTGCCGAACAGAGTCTGGTTGTTGTTTCTCGCAACCGTGCAACCCGGTTCCACATATGGCCCCACAGGTGCAGGTGCCGGGAAGTTCGTCACTGGCGTCTCGCACGACGTCGGCTTGAAGATACCCGTCACGAGCGGACCTGCGTCTGGCAGGACTGCGTTCGGGTAATCGGCCAGCGTCAGCGTCACCCCGTTCGGGCTTCCTGGTGTTGCCACCGGGCTCGGAGCCGGAACTGCGATCGTTCCGCCGGTGTCACCCATCAGCACGTACTTCGCACCATTCGGGCCGACCAGCAGCACGTCGATGTCGTCCGGCCGATTGTGCCACACGTCATACAGCGTCACTCTGATACGGAACGGATTGGTCGTCGCACCTGCCACCGTGATCGTCGACGGATATGGAATTGCCGCCGTGCCCTGGTTGATCGTGATCAACGCCGGGTTCTTGAACTGATTCGCCGTGTCGTTGATCGTGAGCACCGAACTGTTCGAGGCTGCCGTCAGCGGACTCAGGCTGGTCAGCGTCATGTTGATCGACTCGTTGTCGGCACTTACGTCTCCGCAAAGCACCACATTCGCCGTCTTCGACGTCTCGCCCGCGGCGAACGCGATCACCTGAGGCGTGTTGACGAAGTCGATGCCCGTTCCGCAAGCCGCTCCTCCGACCGCTCCGCCTGCTCCCGTGAGCGTCAGCGTTGCGTTCGTCGCACCGGTCGTCACGCCACTTCGGTTAACGACAACCGTTGCCGTCTGCGATTCATCCTGACGATACGTCGTCGACCCGAATGCCACGAACGTCACTGGCGACGGACTCGGCGTCGGTGTCGGAGTTGGCGTCGGTGTCGGCGTCGGTGTTGGGGTCGGAGTTGGCGTCGGTGTCGGCGTCGGGGCCGGGCCCGTGCCGCACGAGGCGACCAACGACCATGTGAACACCGTTCCAGTATCCAGTCCGGCATTATCGCTTACGTTGAGGGTCCACGTTCCAACTGCACTCTGTCCGTCGAACGCACTCAAAGGATTGTTCGGCGAATACGTGCCTGCCGGGAACGCAGCTCCGGTTCCACCCGCTGTGTTACACCCGTTCTCGACCGACGGGTTGCCGCCGTCGTCATCGAGTATCACCTGCGAGAGGTTGTTGTTATTACAGCCAGCCGCACTTGCCGGCACGCCCGGACGATCGAAGAACGTCACGGCAGTGCCAGCCGGTGATGTCAGCCTGAAGATCAGGTCGCCGACCCAGGTGTGTGCCACACCCACGTTCGTCGCACCTGCTGTGCCGTTAACCGTTCCGTTGAACCGGAAGTTCAGGTCTGAGATCGTACATGCCGTCCCGACCACCAGCGGAATGTTCACACCCGCAGGATTGTTGTCAGGGATCGCAACAGACCCCGTGAACGTTGCCGTCACTCCCGCTCCGGGCGTCGGTGTCGGGCTCGGTGATGGCGTCGGCGATGGCGATGGCGTCGGTGTTGGAAGAGGAGTTCCGCCACCCGTTCCGACAACATCGAACGGGAAATCCTGAGGCACATCGGGAGCGGTGGCCGGATTTCCGGCATCGATCACAGGTGCCCATAGATTGGTGGTCTGCGTAAACTGCCTCGCATTGTCCCCTGGGGCTGAACGAGCTCCGGGGAGCGTCTTACTGGGATAGAAGTGGTTGGCCGCACCCGTCACCGTGGTCGCCCAGTCGACCCAGTAGGTGCCCGGAGCTAGAACCGTCCCGACGGTGGCGGTATTTCGCCAGATCTTTCTAGTGGTTCCCGTTGCGCTGCCCGGAGGCGGAACGACCGAATTGAATATCCTGAAGTACGTAGTATCAACGGATGACGCCAATCTGTTTGTCGTCGTATCGCCAAATACTACCGAACTTCCGGCTTCACCAGGTACGCCGTTCCAGATCCGGAGTGTCAGCCCGGTGAATGGCGTGGTCGCCGGACCACCAGTAAGGTATCCGTAGAAAGCTATCGTGCTGATAGTGCACGTCGAGCTGATCGTAAAGTTATCGGCAAGACGGTTTACGCCCTGGATCGCGCCGTATCCAGCACTCGTATTCGATTCCGCCAGATTTCCGGTGTCATGCTGAACCTCGCTCCAGAAGAAGCCGGCGGGGGCTGCGACGCCGCTTTCCGATACAGCCTGTGGATTAAGGCCGCCGTTGCTGAACGTACACACTCCTGGCGATGGGCTCGGAACCGGGGTGGGTGTCGGTGATGGAGACGCAATGGGCGTCGGCGAAGGCGTCGGCACGCCGGGACACAGCACACAGGTCCGAGGCGTGATGAGCAATGAAAATCTCCGCATCGAACCCGTATCGACGCCAGCGTTATCGCTAACATTCAATATCCAGTTTCCGTTTGGATTCTGACCGTCGAATGCGGACAGAGGATTCTCCGGCGAAAAGTTTCCACTCAGGAATTGCCCCGTCGTGCTCGTCACCGTCGACAGAGCGGGGAATCCGCCTTCGTCATTGAGCAGCGTTGTACAAATGTTTTCGCGCGTGCCGCCGCGGCGATTGACAATAGTTACCGTCGTACCAGCGGGTGACGTGAGCCTAAAGATGAGGTCCCCGATGAATGTGTGGTCCATCGCCGCCGCTGTATTGCCAACGGTCGCATTGCAAGTGCCCGCCGGATCGGCATCGAACCTGAAATCGAGGTCGGCAATAGTGCCGGTGAAGCCCGATACATTCAATGGAATGTTCACTCCGGCAGGCACATTATCCGGGATCGGAACGGCCGGCCCAGTGTAGCTGCGAGCGGACTGTGTGCCGGTAGCACCCGTCGGTATCGTGTAAACGACATTGCCAAGACTGTTTGCACCATCGACATGCGCCACAGTGGCCGTAAGATTAGCTCCGCACGTAAGCAGCGGATCGGCCGTGAATGTGAAATTACGCGAAACGGCCGCGCCGCCTACATTAATGGCACCGTATGTCTGGGGACCACTTGGACCCGTGACTCCACCTGATGCCTGAAGCGTACCGACCGAATTGGCCGCATTTGCTCCGCCGGTGTTTGTCACCGGAAGTGCGACCGTCACGGTCTCACCGGGATCGACAACACCATTTGCCGGCAAACAACTTTCGGATACCAACGTCGCCTGGCCTGCCTGGAGTACCGGAACGCCAGTCAAGCAAAGGCTCACGTTGTTCGTTCCACCGCCCGTAACCGTGATGTTCGTGGTGTTGGTGTTGAATCCTCCGGTTCGGGTGGCCGAGATGGCATAACCTCCGGGAGGGACATTGATGATCGAGTACTGCCCGGCGGCATTCGTTGTCGCGAGGAATCCGCCCGGTAGAGTAACGAGAGCATTGGAAAGCGGAAGTCCCGACGCACAGGCCGTTATAGTCCCTTGAACGGTCCCACGCGACGGCGGCGTACAGCTGGGAAACTTGATCCCGCCGATCACCCGAGTGCTCCACAAAAAGGCGTTGCCGTTATTTGCCGCTGAACGATATTCCTGCGTGTACCAGAAAGAACATTCGTCCGATGGATCGACCGACATTGAGCTGTAGTCACCCCATCGACTTCCCGCACCGGCCTGAAACCCAGTGCCCAGAAAGCCGTCGACCTGAGACTGGAGCGTGTTCGCGGGGTCGGTAGCCAAACGTCCCGCGTACTTCAGACTTGGGAAATCCGTAGCGATCGCCGAACCAGAGGTCGAATAGCCCAGAAGAATATTCCCATCCTTGTCTTGGGCGATACTGCCCATCCACGAGTTAGTTCCGCCGGCCGGAGTTCCCGGATTCGTTGACTGAGTGCCCTGATTTGCAACGCTGAACGCACCGCTTGTACCCGCGCGCCTTATTTCTGCCCAACGTATACCGGCCTGATACGTCGCGGCACTCGTCGGGGTCATTCCGCCGACATTTACCGTGAAATTCACGACCCAGGAATTTACCGGGCTTCCCGGAGTGCCGAGATTTCTGTAGGCAAGCCGGTGCATCACGCGATCGGAAATAGAATCCAGGTTCGTCGCCGTACCCGGCTGTTCGATGTCGGTTCTTCCTGATGGCTGACGGGCGTCAAATGCCGCCAGAGCAACGGCCGCCCCCACCGACGTGAACGTCGACGCCGACGGATTTGCAAAGTTAGGCTTGAATTCGAAGAATCGAATGCCGTCGCCAGGATCGCCAAATTCGTCCGCGGTATAGTCGGCAAATATATTTCCCATGCCCGGCGGCGGCGGGACAGTTCCGTCCAGGTCCGTCGGCAGCTGTCCGGAACAAGAAGAACACGCGGCAAACTGGTCAAAATAGATGTAAGAGGCTGTGGGATCGCCCTGCAGCATCTTTACGCGGTCGAACGCGAAAGCCCCGGCTCCGAGGAACGCAGTACCAGCCTGATTGAACTGATTCGTGGTCATGTAGTAGGCGTCGGGCCAAACAGCAACCTTCGGATAGTCAAAGAACGATCCAGAAGGATTAACGAAGTCGTAGACGTAGTACGCTCCAGTCGGATCCGGCGTCATCGAGACCGCGAACATCTGATGGCCGGGGACCGGCCCGGTACAAAACTGCGAAAGTATCCATCGATCGGCGAGCGGATCGTAGTTAACGATAGGATCGCCGTCGTCGGAGTTTAGACACGGGCCGCCGAGTACATTCGTCAGAGAACTCAGCAAAAAGGGCGGAGCCGCCGGAGTACCATTTTTGTTGAAGATGCGAACCAGGGTATTCGTCATCTGAACGTAATGGTTGGGGCCAACATCACCGACCGGATCGGGCGGGGCGAAAGTCGTACCGAAGACGGACTGGTTGTCCGCACTGCTTAGCCCATCGAAGCTGACTCCCGGCGCAGGCAGGACGGTCGGGGCGGAGGGCCCGTCGGGCAATCCCTCGTCGCGAAACTCGTAATTCGTCGCACCGGCACCGGCACCCGGGATGGAGTGCTTCAAAGTCTTGGCATTGAAGGGGTTCTTGTAGCGCTCCTCCTGTCTTTCGCGTTTACCCAAAGCCCGCTCGGCGCGGGTCGCATCCAATTCCCAGTTTGGATCGGCGACCTCCGGAAGATCACGGACGGCCTGAGAGATGCCAAACGCCACAGCCTGGCTCGCTACGGGTCGAAACCCGCCGACGTCCAATGTTTCGACCTCTTGCGAGGACGCCTGGTCGGAACTCCTTAGAAAGATGCCCAGGGCTAGTACCAAGACCAGAAATGGCAACAAGTGCCGAACCCGCTTAATTGAAAACTGTTTCCTCATTGCCGATATGCTCCTCATTAGCCGATGTGCTCCGTGAAGTTGAATTCTTATCAAGGTGTAGAAGTTGCCAAACCTCCGGCCGTATTCGCATATACGACCACCCGGAGATGTCTGCCGATAACATCCGTACGCTCAACAACTTTTGGCAGAAATTAGACCTTAACTTAGGACACGCTTTAACGAATGTCAAGAGCAGGTCTGTAACATGACTCGCTCTCGGAAAACTATGTTGACTAGCGAGGAAAAGCGACGATTCTGTAGGTGATCTTGAATGGCGCTCACACCAAGACAGTCTCAACCGAAACTATCTATTGAGTGATCCTGACCAACGATTCGATGGCCAGATGGGTCTTAAAAAGCATCGTTGGTTCGAAAAAATGAAGCGCCGATGCGATCGGAAGTGAGGCCGCTAGCAATAAAAGATCGCTGTTTCCCGATCTCTGACCTGAACTTGGCGAAAAGTCGTTCTTTCGGGTTAGACGCCGAACGCGAGCAGCTACTTCTTCTTGATCATCTTCGACCAGGAATGCACCAATAACACTCGGCGACGGAAGACGAGAGCCGCGGGCCAGCTTGATGATCGCCGACGCAAGATCAAGTGCTCGGTCAACCGACCTACCTGCCGCGAAGTCATCGGCCGCAGCTTCTGCGTTCACGGCCCAGAACCTGTCCAGGTCCCGACCTATCGGGATAAGAAGCGTGTCCTTCGCGAGTCGCATCAGGATCCGCTTAAGGTTGTCCCTTCCGCGAACGTGCCCTCGCTCGTGAGCCAGGACCGCTGCAAGTTCTACGTCCGAAAGCCGCTGCGCCGCAACATCCGCCACGAATACGCATGGTTTGAAGAGCCCAACGACCGCGACGATCGGGGACGCATGGATAAAACGGAATACTTCCAGATCGCCCATTTCCGCAGCCATTGGCGTCGCATTACGAGCCCAATCGATCGAAAGCCGCGACGTGGCGACGAGCGTTCGCACGATCCGAACAACGGCGATCACGATCGATGCGAGAGCGAGCATTCCGATCAGGAATAACGTTGGCGTAATACTCTCACCCGAGTTTATCGGTTCGTACACGACGTAAGCGGGAAGAAAGAAGCCAAAGACTGTAACGAGCGAAAGCGTCAGTGGGGCGACGCGAAGACCGAACGCGACGCGAGCGCAAGTGTCAGCCGTTCGACCGACTAGTACCCGCTTGATCAGATGCCAAAAAGAGGCAACGAAAAGACTCCCCACAAAATTGAGAAGCAGAACAGACGACACGAGGATGATCGCCCCGAGGAGGAAATAGGTCGACATCATCCTATCTTTCCCCCGTTTATCGCTTGCCGCTTATCACGGACCAGACGCTCTAGTTCGTCCAGAAGCTCAGCATCACGATCGCTTACAGAATCGACGATACATGCGAGTACCGGTTCTACTCGTCCCGATATCCGATCGAGCAGGTGGCCGATGACATCGCGAGCAACGCCTTGCTCGAGCTCTTCGATCGAAAAGCGTGCCGAATACAGGTAGGCGCGACCGTCCTTCCGCCTGTTTAGCAGGCCCTTCTTAAAGAGCCGGTCAAGCGTTGTCATTACAGTCGTGTACGCGTAGATCTCGCCAAAGGCGGCATTCACCTGGCCGACACTCATCTCGGGACTCTCATAGACCACGAACATGACCTTTCGCTCGAGCACTCCGAGAGAATCGAGGACCGCGTCCGAGAGGCTTTCATTACCACGAAGCCTTATGCGTTTTGCGAGCATAAAGCGAGTATATGGCTTGGGAAACGTTTGTCAACAAGCGGTCAGACGGCCTGAAAATGCAAAAGGCGACCAAACGGCCGCCTTTTGGCTTATTACCTTTTCAATGTACTTACTCGAGAGCAGTGAAGTTAACATCGGTCAGACCGTCAACAACATTGATCAGACGAGGAACGTAGCTGAAGCGGGCTGATTTGACCCCGACGAGCTGCGTCGTATTGATCTCAACGTCCTCGAAGCGGTAGTAACCGAACGAACTCGTCGTTGCCGTTCGGACGTTGCCCGAAGCATCGGTCATGTGAACGACCGCACCTCTCACGCCACGCCCATCGGGCGTGAGAACGCGGCCTGAGATCTCAACACCGGCCGCCGTCGAAGGCAGAAGTTCGATGCCCCATCCACCCTGGACCTCGCCACGGAGAATTTCAGGAGCGTTTGGCTCGAACGGCCGCGCCACGCCATTGTCGTCGCGGATATAGAGACTCCAAACGCCATTCGGGTTAGACCCGGCAAAGTTGCCAAAGAGCGTCTGAGCGTTTGTCCGGGCGACGGTGCAGCCGGGCTCGACATACGGTCCGACAGGTGCCGGTGCCGGGAAATTGGTCACAGGCGTTTCACACGATGTTGGCTTAAAGATACCCGTCACGAGCGGTCCTGCGTCAGGCAGAACAGCGTTCGGGTAATCTGCAAGCGTCAGCGTGGTTCCAGCGAGTACCGGACTCGGCTGTGGGGCCGGCTGCGGAACGGCGATGGTACCGCCCGTATCGCTCATGAGCACATATTTCGCACCGTTCGGACCAACGAGCAACACATCGATGTCGTCAGGCCGCTCATGCCACAGGTCATAGAGCGTTACACGAATACGGAACGGATTCGCAGCTGCTCCGGCGACCGTGATCGTCGACGGATACGGCAGGGCACTCGTTCCTTGATTGATCGTTATCAATGTCGGGTTCTTAAACTGATTGGCCGTGTCATTGATCGTTACCGTTGCCGGCCCCGATGTACCAGTTCCGGCCGGGAGCCCGGTAAGCGTCGCAACAAAGGTCTCGTTGGTATCCGCAACGATATCGCCGCAAAGAGGAACGAAGACATTCGCCGACGTCGCTCCTGGAGCGAACACAACGGGTACCGCCGTATTCTGATAGTCGACGCCCGTAGCGCAAGTAGCACCGCCAGTTGCAGTTCCACCACCGAACGAAACAGATGCGTTAGTCGTTCCGGTCGTCGTGCCGGTTCGGTTAACTACGAGTAGAACCGACTGCGACTCGTCGTTCCGGTACGTCGTCGAGCTAAAGTTTAAGAACGTTACCGGCGTCGGCGAAGGCGACGGGGTTGGCGACGGCGACGGTGACGGCGATGGGGTCGGCGTCGGGGTCGGGGTCGGCGTCGGTGTTGGTGACGGAGTTGGCGTTGGTGTCGGAGTCGGTGTTGGCGACGGCGATGGCGACGGGGTCGGTGTCGGGACTACGCCCGCGACCGTATTCGTATCAGTTGCCGAATTGTTTGCAGCGACCGGATCAATTACGCTCGGCGGCACCGTGATCGTAGCCGTGTTCGCGATCGTGCCCGTAGCACTTGCCGATATCGTAGAGACAGCATTAAAGGAAACCGAACCGCCAACCGGCAAATTGACCGACGCGTTAATATTTCCGGTACCGCTAGCAGCCGGACAAACACCTCCATTGGATCCTACGCACGTCCAGGTTACCGACGTAATGGCGGCCGGAAACGTGTCAACGAGCGTAGCACCAACGACCGGATCCGGGCCGGAATTCACGGCCGTAATGGCATAGGTCGTAGTTCCGCCGGGCGTGACCGAGGTTACACCGTCGGTCTTCGTGATAGAAAGATTCGCCGATCCGCCGCCGCCAAAACCGATCGCAAGGCCGTCGATCCTCGACGCACCATCACCGATCGGGCCGATAACGGTCGCCTGACCGGTCGTAAGGTTGATCTGAGCAAGCGTAGGCACGCTGTCAACGTTGAGAGCGGCGTATGCGACATCGGTACCCTGCATAATGTCGAGGGCACCGAAATTGGTCGGGTCTACGCCAAGTGGGCCAACTGTGAAAACCTGTCCGGCGTTGGGGGAAGGCGTACCACCGACACCGCCGATACGAACAAGCGTATCCCTCGTAGAATCAATTCCGTAGAGTGTAGTGGTCGTTGCCGTCGGAGCATTGTTCGTATATGCCGTATGGACGACTCTCGGATTGGTACCGGCTCCGGCATCGCCGGGCGCGTAGCTGAGCTGAGTATCCGTTCCGGCTATCGTGCCGTCGATCGGATTGAGCCGCAGGTTGTTGCGTTCCGCACCGATATAACGGATCCGGTCGACTGTCGGGTTAAAATCGAAGCCGAAGAAAAGATCGGCAAGTGTCGGGATCGTATTTGTAGGGTGTACGGGAGTAACGGCTCCGGTCGTCGTATTGATAGTAACTACCCGATCTGTACCAGGAAATCCTCTCGACAGCAGTCCATAAAGCTGTCCGCCGTTGGGACGAAAATCAATTCCCGCAAGAAACTCGCCAGCGTTCGTATCATATCCGAGAGGAACCTCGGCAATGATCGTACCCGGTGTAGCGGCGTTAAAGCTGATCAGGGTATCTGCCTCTAAGTTATATGCGTAGAGAACAGGGTTAGCCTGGATCGCACTCGGAGCGTCAGGCCGAAAAACAAAGTTGGGGTACGGGCTTTTTACATTATTGCTCGCCTCGTCCGCGAGAATGCGTGCGATCTTGTGAGGAGCAAGGCCTGAAATATCTCGTCCGGCCGCATCCCTGATTCCATCGCTCTTTGATACACGCTGGGCGTCGATCTGCCACGACATTACGCCGAAGGTGACCACACTCAGTATCACGGTGAGCAGTACAAACGCTTTTCGATTAAAAGCGAGTTTTGACCCGTTAAGTTTTCTCATGATTATTCGAAACTCCCTAAAAAAGATAGTGCCGTTACGGCAGCAAGTAATTAGATCCTGTCAGAAAATGCAGTATTCAGTCGTTTTCTGAGTATTCAACGCTCGCGTAGAATTGCACCGGAACGTCCAGTTAGAACGACCCGGAGCATGGAAATCTTTGTTTTTCAGCGAGCTAAATTAGCTCTGTTTCTGCGTTCTTATCAATAGCCTTCAAGAGCAGGGCGTAAAAGTACCTCGATTATATGTCCTCAACTCTCGGCGCGTCAATGTTTTTTACCCTTATAGTTTTAACACTTTTTTTGGTCTCTTAGGCCATTATCTCC
>JBGTSR010000001.1:0-379303 GCA_041940165.1 Acidobacteriota bacterium | reverse complement strand
CATTCCGACGAACGTGATCTCGATCATCGACGGACAGATCTTCCTCGAGTCAGACCTCTTTAACTCGGGCGTTCGTCCCGCCATCAACGTGGGTAACTCGGTTTCGCGTGTGGGCGGCTCGGCACAGATCAAGGCGATGAAGCAGGTCGCCGGTACGCTGCGTATCGACCTCGCACAGTTTCGCGAGCTCGCGGCCTTCGCACAGTTCGGCTCTGACCTCGACAAGTCGACCCAGGCACAGCTCGAACGCGGTAAACGCCTGACCGAGATCCTCAAGCAGCCGCAGTACGTGCCGATGGACGTCGTCGAACAGGTGTTCATCATCTGGACCGTGACCAACGGCTTTGCCGATGATATCGAGGTCGCAGACCTCAAGCGATTTGAAGAAGAGCTGGTGAAATTCGCCGAAAGCTCGCACCCCGGCGTGCTCAATACGCTTCGCGAAAAGAAAGCCATCGACGACGACGCGAAAGCCGCGATGAAAGAAGCTGTCGAGGATTTCAAGGCCACGCGTTGGGAGACCGCGAACGCGGCAGCCGCTTAGTTTCTGGTTCGTAGTTTCTGGTTTCTCGTTGACGCCAGAGAACTCGAAACAAGGAACCTGAAACAAGAAACTTAACAAAATGCCTAGCTTGTTAGACATGCGCCGACGCATCAAGTCGGTCAAGAATACACAGCAGATCACCAAGGCCATGAAGATGGTCGCGGCGGCAAAGCTCAAGCGTGCGCAGGACCGCGTGACGGCTTCGCGGCCGTTCGCGGGCAAGATGTCCGAGGTTCTCGGGGCACTGAGCGCCAAGGTCTCGAGCGATTTTTCACATCCGCTGCTCGACGAGCGCGGCGATGGCAAATACGTGGTAGTGCTCATCAGCGCGGACAAGGGCCTGGCCGGAGCGTTCAACGCCAACGTGATCAAAGCGACGCAGGCGTTCCTGAAAGAGAACGAAGGCAAGGTCGGCGAGATGATCCCGGTCGGCCGCAAAGGCCGCGATTTTTTCAAACGCCGTCAGGTGTCGTTTGCCGATGAGTACGTCGGCATCACGGGTTCGGGCCAGGTGAATCATGCTGATGCGGTAGCCATCGCCGAGAAGGTCATTGCTCTCTTTACCGAAGACACGTCGATCGATAAGGTTTTCGTCGTATTCACGGAGTTCAAAACGGTCCTTTCGCAAAAGCCCGTTATCCAGCAGCTCTTGCCGATCCCTCGGACAGAAGACAACGGCGAAGAGGCCGGAGCCGAGGCCGAGTACATCTACGAACAGCCCGCAGCCGAGATCTTTGGCCGCCTGCTGCCAAAGCAGGTCGAGGCCCAGATCTATCGCGGCATGCTCGAATCGGTCGCTTCAGAGCAGGGTTCGCGTATGACGGCTATGGATTCTGCGTCCAAGAACGCCGGTGAGCTGATCGACACGCTAACGCTCAACATGAACCGCATCCGTCAGGCGGCGATCACAAAAGAGATCATCGAGGTCGTCAGCGGAGCCGCGGCGGCGTAGCTCGACTACGCGAAAAAACTTCACTTTGAGGCTCGCTTCATGGCGGGCCTTTTAACTTTGAACTTTTGACCCTTTTCGTTTATCCTTTGGTTTCTTTCAGACAACAATTTACGCAAATTCGATCTTTAGGAGGATAATCATGCTTTTTGCTGGACTCGGAGGGTTGTTATTTTTTGTAGGCGTCGTTTGGTTGGTGATTACCGCAATCCAAACCGGTCAAACGACCGGTGAGAAAGCCCTTTGGGCTGTCGTTAACCTATTCTGCCAGCCGGTTAGCGGCATAATATTTTATATCGTCCGAAAACAGGGTTTGATTCCTTTAATCCTAGTGATACTCGGGGTTATCTTGGGTGGCTATGGTTGGACAACCTCGATGGGCGAAGTGTTGGAGCAGATGCCTCGTTAGTCGCGCCTATAGCTTGCGCGTATCGTTGAAGACCAATTGACAAGTTTAGTCGAGTGAGCCTCAAGCCGTCCATGCTAGGCAATTACGAGGTTCTTTTTTGCCTTTCCGTTTATCCTGGTTGTAGAATGTCGACCTTTGAGTTTCTTCTGTTCTAGGCTCGCGAAATGATCGCAAACTGTCCCAGTTGTCGTAACGAAAACGCTTTTGATTCGCGATACTGCGCTACTTGTGGGAACGCTTTGGCCGCCGTCTCTCATACTCAAAGAATTCCTTCTACTGACCAAAATCCCTCGACCTCGTATCCGTGGATGCATGATAATCCAGAGAATAGAGCCCCACTAACCCCTCCTTCAACTCCGCATCTGGAACCAGAACATCAGGTGACTTCTAGTCAGCTAAAGCAATGTCCCTTTTGTTCAGAATGGATACAGCAAACCGCGATTAAGTGTCGATTTTGTAGCGAGGTTGTTGACATAACGCGCCGGAATTTTGCGGTTCAGTCTCAATACCCGATTGTTAACCAGAACGTCAATGTGCATGTTCCGGTCAATCAAAACGCCGCGCCCTATCCGACTTATCGGCTATGGAGTCCTGGTTTAGCAGCGTTTTTAAGCTTCATTATTCCCGGGCTGGGTCAGATTTACAAAGGCCAGGTTGGTGGAGGAATCGTCTGGTTTTTCGTCGTGATTATAGGGTATGGCGCATTCGTTATTCCCGGACTGATCCTGCATCTAATCTGCATAATTACTGCCGCAAACGGGAATCCATATCAAAGGTAGCAGATGCGACGAACCCTGCCGCGAGCAATAAACGTGTATGCTCCGGTAGCTATTTGGCTGGGCGTTATCTTTTACCTGTCGACCGGCGGCGGCTCCGCGACCGAGACCTCGCGGATCATCGGTCCGCTGATCAAGTTCTTCTTTCCTGACGTTGCTCCCGAAACGCTCCAGCTGATCCACGGCCTCGTCCGAAAGGCCGCGCACGTCACCGAATACGCCATCCTGGCGGCCCTCGCGACGCGAGCATTCCTAGCCTCGGAAGTTTCTCTGCTAGTGCGCAACTGGGCCGCCTGGGCGATCCTGCTCGTCGCTGCCACAGCCGCGATCGACGAATTTAATCAGAGCTTCAACGTACTTCGCACCGGTTCGCCGTGGGATGTCGCCCTCGACATCTCGGGCGGAGTGCTCGCGGTGACGATCATTTGGCTGTTTCGTCGTCGGCGTGCCGCGCGTCACGGATCAGTTCCGGAATAAGCACCGCCTCGGGCAGCGTCGGCCAATGACGTTTCGGGAATTCCCGCGTCATCGCCGACACTTTCAATCGGAAAGGATTAAAGATCGACCGATAGTACAGCAGCCAAAGTCCTTCCAGTTCGTCCTCTCGCGGTGCCATCGATCGATCGGCCGGCTCGCTGAAAACGAGCTTCTCGCGATCCCAATGAGCACAGCCCTTGGGCGTGAAGATAGAAAAACGCATCGCTCCGAATCTACGGGCAAAAAAAGGCGTGGCCCTTTCGACGGTGAAGTGGTGCGGTTCGTACCACGCGGCAAATATCTCGTCGTCGCCGCATTTCACCTCGCGAAACCGCACGAACGCGTGAAACTTATGCACATCGCGGTTGACCGCTTTTCGCATTTGCATTGCCCTTGAGACGTCCGGGTCCGACGCGATCTCGAGCAGTTCACGTTCTCCGCGGACGATGCGAAATAAGATCCGATACAGCACATCCCACTTCGCGGCGTCGTCAAAACATGCGACGGCCTTTGCCATCTCAACGAAGTCACGGGGCACATGCAGCGAAGAAGTATTCGACGCGCCGGTCCCTGAGTCGAACAACGAGCCTTGCCCTTCAGCTGACCAGATGACCTCTCCGGGCGGCACGCCCGCGACGAGCAACCCTCGGGCCGCGTTTCTCCAGGCGGCGAAATCGTTTCCTTTGATCGATCGAGTGATCATAGCTCGCCGGTTACGGCCGTCGAGAGCGCTAAGTTCGATGGGGTGAAGAGCATCGGCTGTTCGACACGCGGCCGGACGAGAGCCGGCAAATTCTCGCGGTCGAGCCGAAGCACGTCAGGGTTATGGTCGGCGGTGATGACGAAGTATTTCGCCCGCGAGAGCGACACGCGAAGCCTCTTGAGATCTTCGAGCCGGAGCCGGCGGTGGCGTCTGATCTTTATGATCCGATCGACGTTGCGGACGCCGATGCCGGGAATTCGCAGCAAAAGGCTGCGTGACGCACGATTCACATCGACCGGGAAAAGCGAGCGATGCCGCATCGCCCACGCCAGTTTCGGGTCGTGATCGAGGTCAAGATCACCGCCGCTGAGGCCGTTCGTCACCTCGTGCGCGGCGAAGCCGTAGTGGCGGATCAGCCAGTCGGCTTCGTAAAGGCGATGCTCGCGCATCGGCGGCGTCGGAACACGCTGCAAATTGGGATCGGTAAAATTTGCCGGCGAAAAGGCCGAATAATAAACGCGGCGAAGCTGAAATTTGCGATAGAGAGCTTCCGCCTTAGTGAGAATAACCGTGTCC
Source organism: Acidobacteriota bacterium (assembly GCA_041940165.1). Classification (GTDB taxonomy): domain Bacteria; phylum Acidobacteriota; class Blastocatellia; order Pyrinomonadales; family Pyrinomonadaceae; genus OLB17. Next base: position 374,869 of record JBGTSR010000001.1, on the reverse strand, counting down.
GTACTCTTGCTCGCACCCACGACGAGCTGTGTCGATTGGCCTGCCCGTGCGAACGTTGCCTTTTCGCCTCGATCGCGGGCATCATCGATGCCGTATTTGACGTCGGCCATCGTGTCTTCGATCTCACCGATCGTCTTCTCGGGCGCGAGTTGGTCGAGATCGTCCTGGACCGGCATTTCGAGATTGGCACTCAGACGGTCGGCGTATTTTCCGGCTTCGAGCAAAAGCTCTTTCGAAGCTCCGGGCACGGCCTTGAGATGAATGTACCCGCCGAAATTCTCTTCCTCACGCAGTTTTTTCGCCACGAGGATGAGCTGTTCCATCGTGTAATCGGCACTGCGGATGATGCCCGAACTTAAGAAAAGCCCCTCGATATAATTGCGTTTGTAGAAGTTGATCGTGAGCCGGACGACCTCATCGACCGCAAATCTCGCTCGCGGCGTGTCTGACGAACGCCGGTTCACGCAGTACGAACAGTCCCAGATGCAGACATTCGTAAGCAGCAGTTTGAGCAGCGAGATACAGCGTCCGTCAGGCGTGTAGCTGTGACAGATGCCCATCCCCTCGGTATTGCCGATACCGTCCGGTTTTCGTTCCCTTTTTGACCCGCTTGATGCACAGGAGGCGTCGTATTTCGCCGCATCAGCCAAAATTGCAAGCTTGCGTCCGATCTCCATTATTTTTCATGATAGCGTGTTGCAACAGTGCAACGCAACCGAAAAAGCTGAAGTGTGGGGGAATACTGTGTTGCGCTTGCAAGGCCGTTATAGAATATTCCGGGTTGGTGAGGCTTTGATGTGAAGCGAAAAATTATCTTGCAATTCTCGGCTCTGCCGTTTTGATGTGCGGAAAAGCTCTGCTTTCCGAAAGAAGTGATCAGAATTCCCGCGGCTCTGCCGCAGATCCTCAATGTTTCAGGTTTCCCGAACAACGCCGGCTTACTATTTGACTTCGGTCGCGCATAACCGACTGCCAATTTTCCGGACGGACGCGATCAAGCAAGTGGTCTGCAACGCCTTCAGCGAAGCTCGGATATCGGGCGTGATGATGATATTCGCCGACGTGATAATGCCCGATCATACTCACGTCGTTACGGACGGTGCACGGAAGGCCAAGGACGTACTGCGGTTTCTGAATGGCATCTCAGCGAAGCGAGTTCTCGATCATCTGAAAGAGAAGGGACACGATGGATCACTCGCCAAACTTCGAATACAGGAACGCGAATTCAATCATAGGTATTCGGTTTATCAACATCATGCGAATGCGTTTGAGATCTATGGGGAAGATACTTTGATGCAGAAAGTGAATTATATTCATTTGAACCCGGTCCGAGCGGGATTGGTCGAGCATCCGAATGATTATCTTTATTCGAGTGCCCGGCAATGGACTGGGAAAGCTCTGGAAAATGAGCCTTTGGGTACTGACAACAGAATGATCAAATGGCGATGAAGACGGCGGCGGAGCCGCAGGCAAGGGATAGTACTGTCGGAAAAGCAGAGCTTTTCCGCACATCGATGGGCAAAGCCCGAAAGAGATGACGGACCTGTCCGCGATGATCATCCTTGTTCAGCCGCCGCGGGCCCGGTTAGTTTGCCAATACCAACCGTTCGCGCCGTAAAGACGACATTCCGGCGACTGGCGGGCATTGTAAACATCTTTCAAAAGCGCGAACTTTGTGTCATATTTATCGTTAATCATCTTTAGCAAGGAGAGTTCTTAATGAGCATTATTGACAGGATCAAAAGCGAAGCGTTGAACCAGTTCATCGAGGTCATCGAGTGGCTCGACGAGTCGGGCGATACCATGCTGTACCGTTTCCCGGTCGCCGGCCAGGAGATCAAGAACGGTGCACAGCTGATCGTTCGCGAGTCGCAGGCGGCGGTCTTCGTTCACGAAGGCCAGGTCGCGGATGTTTTCTCGCCCGGACGCTACGAGATAGACGGCGGCAACACGCCGATCCTGTCGAAGCTCGGGGCCTGGAAGTACGGCTTTAATTCGCCGTTCAAGTCAGAGGTGTACTTCGTAAACACCAAGCAGTTCACCGACATGAAGTGGGGCACGTCGAATCCGATCATGCTCCGCGACGCCGATTTTGGCATCGTCCAGCTGCGAGCGTTCGGTGCGTACAGCCTGCGGGTGGCGAACCCTTCGGAATTCATCAAAGAGGTCGCCGGTACCAACGGCAAGTTCAGCACCGACGATATCGAAGGCCAGCTCAAGCGTGCCATCGTTACGGAATTCTCGGATTCGCTCGGCGAATTGAAGATACCGGCGCTCGACCTCGCTTCGCAGTACAAGGAACTTGGCGAAAAGATCCGCTCGTTCATCAACGGCGATTTTGCGGGATACGGGCTCGAGGTAACCAAGTTTTACGTCGAGAACGTCAGCGTTCCCGAGGAAGTCCAGGCCGCGATCAACAAGCGTTCTGCCATGGGTGCGATCGGCAATGTCGATCAGTATATGAAATTCCAGGCGGCCGACGCTTTGCGTGATGCTGCTCAGAACGAAGGCGGCGGAGCAGGGCTCGGTGCGGGCCTCGGAGCCGGATTTGCGATGGGCAATCAGATGGTCGGAGCCTTCGGCGGTCAGCAAGGCGGCGGTGGAGGCGGCGGTGCAGCACCTGCGGCGACCACGCCGTGTCCGAGCTGCGGCAAGGCCAACGCGGCGGGAGCCAAGTTCTGTGCCGACTGCGGCGGCAAGATGGAGGTCGCACACGTGCCATGCGTAAAATGCGGCGCGCAGCTTCGCGAGGGAGCCAAATTCTGTTCGGAATGCGGTTCGACGCAGGAAAAGGCGAAGTGCACGAACTGCCAATTCGAACTCGCTCCGGGAGCGAAATTCTGCCCTGAGTGCGGCCAAAAGACAGAAGCTGCCGGTTAGGCAGTTGGCTGATCGAGTTTTCAAGCGAGGGCAGGTCCGCGGGCCTGCCTTTTTCTCGCTACGCAAATCGTAATAAACTAGCTGTTCGGAGAAGTGTATGGCAATCAGCCCGGAATTATTAGAGATACTGCGTTGCCCCAAGTGCCGCGAAAGGGTTCAGATCAACGACGAGCAGACCAAGCTAAAGTGCGTCAACGCCGAGTGTTCGCTCGTCTATCCCATCCGCGACGAAATACCCGTGATGCTGATCGACGAGGCGACGGTCGAGAAAGCTTAGGTAGACTTGGACGAGATCGATTGGACAGGTGTTGAGCGTGTGCTTGTCGTTCGGCTTCGGTCGATCGGCGATACGGTGCTCTCGACGCCGTCGCTGATCGCACTGCAGCGGTTCCTTCCTGATAGCAAGGTCGATATTTTGCTCGAACGGTGGGTCGCGCCCGTTCTCGATGGCTTCGACGCGGTCGATGAGGTCATCACGGTCGGGAAGACCGCCGGCGAACGGCTTACAACCGCTCGCGAACTCAGACGCCGGCGATACGACGTTGTTTTTGACCTGCACGGCGGTTCGACGGCGAGTCTGCTAGCCCGCGCAACAGGTGCCCGCCACCGTGTCGGCTATAGTTATTATCGCTATTCCAGCCTGTTCAATCACGTACTCTCGTCTTCGGCGGATTTTTGGAAGCAGGAAAAGACGCATTCCGCCGAACAGCAGCTGGCGTTGCTGGGTTTTATCGGCGTTCCGGTCGATGATCGTCCGAAAACACGGCTCGTTGTTAGCGAAAACGGAAAAACGCCCCGTGTGAACAAATGGACCGACCGCGGCGGCTACGCTCTCCTGCACCCGAGCACGGCGTTCTTCACTAAGCAGTGGCCCGTCGAGAATTTCGCTCGAACAGCAGAGTTTCTTGCCGAGAAAGGCCTGAAATGCGTCGCCGTCGCCTCTAGATCCGAGGCCGATGTCCTGAAACAGCTAAAAGACGCTGCAACGGTGCCGATCGCCACATTCGACGACCTATCGCTTCCCGAGATCACGGCAATTGCGTCAGAAGCGAGTGTTTTCGTCGGCAATGACAGCGGCATCGCGCACATTGCGGCCGCGGTGCAAACTCCGACGGTCGTGGTCTTCGGCTCATCGAACCGCGACCATTGGCGTCCTTGGACCGACGCCCCGAACGAGATCGTTTTCAACGAATTCGCCTGCCAGCCGTGTCCGGGCTACGAGTGCAGGGAATTCGGCGATTCGAGATGCGTCACATCAGTGAGCGTCGCAAGCGTTATCGCTGCCATAGGACGCGTGCTCCCATAAAAAAAGCGGAGACCGGCGAAGGTCTCCGCATATCCAGCTCGCCCGCGGGCGAGTCATCCAGTGCAACTGTTACTACCGGCGATTGGTGTTAGAATTACCGTTGACCATCTGATTCGTCATCGAATCGTTTGGCTTGACGGTCAATTGGTTGGTCACGCCGGCCTGGCCTTCGATAGTCTTAGCTACCTTTTCAGCCGAAGCCTTTTGCGCCGCGGTGCCGACGGTGCCCTTTAGCGTGATCTTGGCATCGACGACATCGACATTGATCGTCGAATCGCGCAGATCATCAGCGGCCGCGAGAGCAGCACGCGTCTTGAACCATATCCAGCTGTCGTTCACGCCCGAGCCGATCGTGCTCGAACCCCGGTCTTTCTCATACTCGGCACGATTCCTGTCGTACTCTTCGCGCGAGATATTAGCGTTCTTTCGGTCGATGGTCGGTGAAGTGACGGGCGAAGCCGCCGGCCGATTCACGTTGACGTTTACATTGCGGACGTTCGCGTTGTTTGCCGCGGGCTCACACGCGGCGCCGATCGCTACGGCGGAGATCAGAGCGGTCAATATTGCTGTTTTTTTCATTTTGCCTCCAGTCAGTTCTCTAAAGCGACGCATCGCCAAAATGACGATGCGTAACGAGGGAATTGTATCCACCCAGGCGCCTCGCGTTCGTTCGCTGGCTTACATAGAGGACGCGGTTAGAGCCCGTGGAAACGACGATTTAGATTGACACTAAAGTGCGCAAAGACTAGTATTTATAGTTTCGACTCTAGTGGCCGAACTGTGTATTAATGTTTGAATCGCTGTCCGACAAGCTAAAGAGATCGCTCAAAAATCTGCGTGGGCAGGGCAAGTTGACGCCCGAACACGTAGACGCGGCTTTGCGCGAGATCCGGATGGCCCTGCTCGAGGCGGACGTTAACTACAAGGTCGCCAAAGATTTCGTCGAAGCCGTCCGTGCGAAGGCCGAAGGGCAGGAAGTCTGGCAAGATCTCAAACCGCACGAACAGGTCGTCAAGATCGTCTATGACGAGCTGAGCGAACTGATGGGCGGCACTTCGTCGCGGCTCGTATTTACCAAACAGACGCCGAATGTCGTGATGATCGTCGGGCTTCAGGGTTCCGGTAAGACGACCTCGACGGGTAAGATCGCCCGCTGGCTTACTGACAATCAGGAGCGCAAGCCTTTGCTCGCCTCGGTCGACGTCTATCGTCCCGCTGCACGCGAACAGCTCAAGGTGGTCGCGAATGCTGTCGGCGTCTCGATCTACGAAGCCAAAGAGACCAACGATCCGATGACGATCGTCCGCGGCGCGATGAAAGAGGCCGCGGAAAAGGGTTACGACACCCTGATGATCGACACGGCCGGCCGTCTGCACATCGACGATGAGCTGATGGTCGAGCTCGAAGCGATCAAGGCTGAAACGAAGCCTGCCGAGGTGCTTTTCGTCGCTGACGCGATGACCGGGCAGGACGCGGTCCGCTCGGCCGAGGTTTTTCACGAACGCGTCGGCATCACCGGCGTCGTCCTGACGAAAATGGACGGCGATGCGCGCGGCGGTGCGGCGCTTTCGATCAAGCAGGTCATCGGCCAGCCGGTTAAATTCGTCGGCGTCGGCGAAAAGTACGACGCGATCGAGCCGTTCTATCCCGACCGCATCGCTCAGCGCATCCTCGGAATGGGCGATGTGCTCTCGCTGATCGAAGAGGTCCAGAGCAAGATCGACGAAAAGGACGCGCAGGAACAACTGCGAAAAATGACGAGCAATCAGTTCACGCTCGAAGATTTTCGCAACCAGCTCGGTCAGTTCAAAAAGCTCGGTTCGATGTCAAAGCTGATGAAGATGCTGCCCGAGCAGCTCACCGGCGGCATTCAGATCTCGGACGAACAGTCCGAAATGGTCGATCACCAGATGAAACGCACCGAAGCGATCATCGGTTCGATGACCAAACAGGAACGCAACGACCACAAGGTGATCGATGCGAGCCGCAAAACGCGTATCGCGAGCGGTTCGGGCTCGACCATCAGCGAGGTCAATCAGCTGCTCCGCCAGTACGAGCAGATGAAAAAGATGATGTCGCAGATGTCGCGCGGCGGCATGTTCGGCGGGCTCGGGCGAAAAATGATGGGCGGTCTCGCCGGCGGTCTTGGGGGCGGCCTCAGCGGCCTGCTCGGCGGCGGCGACATGGGCCTGAGCGACGACGACGATTTTGCAGGGAATAACGGCGCGACCGCGAGTTCGCTGCGTAGTAAGAAAAAGAAAAGGCACAAGAAGAAACGTTAGTGACCAGCGGCGGCGGGCAGAGTTCTGACCACCGGCCACTGACCACTGACCACTGAAGATTATGTTAGCAATCAGTCTGATGAGAATGGGCGCAAAGGGCAAACCCTTTTATCGCCTGGTAGTTAAGGAAAAACGCAGCAAGCGTGATGGCAAGTATCTCGAAAACGTTGGTACTTACAATCCGATGATCGATCCGGCAGAAGTGGTGCTCAAGCACGACCGCATCAACTACTGGATCGGCGTCGGCGCGCAGCCGACCGATACGGTCAAGAGCCTGATCAAGAACAATCCGGCGGGCGAAGCGGCTGTTGCGGAGTAGTTTCCAGAGTTACGGGGTTGCGGGGCAGTAACCCCGGCACTCTAAAACTCTGCTAACTCCGTAACTCAAAGTTATGAAAGAGGCTGTCGAAAAGATAATCCGCGCGCTCGTGGGCGAGCCCGATGCGGTCGAGGTCGTCGAATATGACGACGGCCGCAACGTGCGCATCGAGGTGCGCGTTGCCGAATCGGACATGGGCCGAGTGATCGGCCGCGAAGGCCGCACCGTCAAGGCGATCCGCAGCATACTTTTCGTCGCCAGCCACAAGCACAACAAGCGTTATCAGCTTGACCTGCTTGAAGACTAGCCGGGCGTGGACGATCTCGTCGCAGTTGCCCGGATAGTCCGGCCCCGTGGGCTTAAGGGCGAATTGGTCGCCGAAGTTCTGACCGATTTCCCCGAGCGTTTTGACGAGCTCGAGCAAGTCACTGCGGTTTTTCCGGGCGACACGCGGCTCGAATTGAAAATTGAAAAGGCCTGGTTTCAGAAGGACCGCGTCGTGCTGAAATTCGAAGGTTATGATTCGATCGAGACGGCTGAGAACCTTCGCGAAGCTGAGATATGCATCGGTGAGGACGAGGCGGTCGAGCTAGAGGCGGACGAATACTTCGACTGGGAGCTCGAAGGCTGCGAGGTCGTGACGACCGACGGCGTCAGCATCGGCCGCGTCAAGGAATTGATGCGGACCGGCGGCACTGAGATCCTCGTCGTCGAAGGCGGCGAAAAAGAATACCTGGTGCCATTCGCCGAAGCGATCTGCGTCGAGGTCGATATTGAAAACAAGGTGATCAGGATCGATCCGCCGGACGGACTGTTGGAATTTTAGCCGGGACCGCAGGCGCCCTCGCCTGCAAAGCGTTCCGCTTCGGGACGCTGGCGACCCTGTCGTATCGGGGCCGTTGAAAAGTTTTTAGAGTCGTTCACGCCGGAGGAACCGGCGTTGGCAGGCGAGGGCGCCTGCGTTCCCGGCATGAAGATCGACGTTTTGACAATTTTCCCCGAGTTCTTCGGCCAGGTCTTTGATTTCGGGATCATCCGCCGGGCAAAACTTGCCGGGATAGTCGAGATAAACGTGCTCGATCTGCGGTCCTTTGCGACGGACAAGCACAAGATGGTCGACGATCGGCCATTCGGCGGCGGCGACGGAATGGTGCTCAAGCCCGAACCGATATTCGCCGCGATTGAAAATCTAGTGGGCACCGCCGAGCGGGAAAGTTACCCCGCGGGAACGCGCGTCGTGCTGCTTTCGCCGCAGGGCAAGCCCCTGCAGCAGGCCGACGCGTCCGCTCTTGCCGACGAAGCAGAGCATATCGTAATGATATGCGGCCGGTACGAGGGCGTCGACGAACGAGTGAACGAGACGCTCGTGACCGACGAGATATCGATCGGCGACTATGTGCTATCGGGCGGCGAACCGGCTGCGATAGTGCTGACGGACGCGATAGTTCGGCTGCTGCCCGATGCTCTTGGCAGCGAGACGTCTGCCGAGCATGACTCTTTTTCGGACGGTCTTTTGGACTGTCCGCATTACACACGGCCCGCGGAGTTTCGCGGGATGCGCGTGCCGGACGTTCTGCTGAACGGCCACCACGCCGAAATTGAAAAATGGCGCCATGAAAAAGCGCTCGAAAAAACCAAGGCGGTCCGACAGGACCTGCTGAAAGGAGAGAATGGTGAATGTAGGTAAAGCCAGTTTCTAGTTTCGGGTTTCTAGTTTCTCGTTGAATTAAAACGCGAAACCAGAAACAAGGAACCAGAAACGTCTTCGACGTACCTCTGGCCGACACAACAATGAATAGACTCGATTTAGTCGAAACGACTCAGCTCAAAGACACGATACCGGCGTTCCAGCCGGGCGATACGCTCCGCGTCTCGGTGCGCATCAAGGAAGGCAACAAGGAACGCCTGCAGGCATTCGAAGGCATCTGCATCGCCCGCAAACATGGCGGCGTGCGTGAAACGGTGACGGTCCGCAAGGTCAGCTTCGGCGTCGGTGTTGAGCGTATCTTCCCGCTGCACGCGACGGTGATCGACCACATCGACGTGGTCCGCCGCGGTAAAGTGCGTCGTGCCAAGCTCTATTACCTCCGCGAACTCCGCGGCAAGGCTGCCCGCATCAAGGAACGCGATACACGCGCCAAGAAGCAGCCAGCAAAGTAAGAAAACTCAATTAACGCTATGGCTAACGCGAGTCCGAACGGTCCTTTCGATGAGAATGGATCGCCGGCTCGCGTTCCCCTGTTTGACGAGCTGCGGGTCGAGGGCATCGGCCTCGTCTTCGAACAGCAGGCCCGTGCGGAGGGCTTTCGGCTGATCGCCGGCGTCGACGAGGTCGGCCGAGGATGCATCGCCGGGCCGGTCGTTGCCGCCGCCTGCATCCTCGACCCGGAACGCGAACTCCCTGCGGGCCTCGACGATTCCAAGAAACTCACGGCTGAAACTCGCGAACGCATCGCAGCGGAGCTTCGCGAAACCGCTCTTGCGTTTGCCATCGGACAGATCGAAGCCGACGAGATCGACCGAATCAACATCCTCGAAGCGACCAAAAAGGCGATGATCTATGCTATCGAGGCTCTAAAACCCACCGCCGATTTTCTGCTGATCGACGCCCTCAAACTCAAATGGTCGCCGCTGCCGCAGCGTGCCGTGATCAAGGGCGATTCTGTCTCGGCCTCGATCGCCGCTGCCTCGATCATCGCCAAAACCTACCGCGACGATCTTATGAAGGTTCACGATCGGTCATTTCCCGGCTACGGCTTCGCCGATCACAAAGGCTACGGCTGCGCCTCGCACTACACCGCCATCCGCCAACACGGCCCGACGCCGATCCACCGACTCAGCTTCAAAGGCGTTGTTGAGAATAAGAGAGAACCCGGCCTGTTCTAACCGACTGGACCGCAAGCGTCCCGCTTGCCAAGTGGCCGGAAGGTCGCTGATCACCTCGCTTGTAATGCCGTTCGCTTTAGCGAACGGATCGAAGACGCCCCTTCCAATAAGGGCTTTCAGCCCAACCGGTCCGATTCGGGCTAAAGCCCGGCTGCGAGGTTAGATATCTAACGCCCGTTGCCTAAAGGCAACGGCAATACCCGAGACCGCACGCGACCGTCGCCCGAAGGCAAAGGCAATAGACCGGACCGCAAGCGTCGTCTTGCCGAGCGACCGCTAGGCTGCGGATCACCTCACCACGCGCGTGACCGTCATCGTCCGGTTCAGGTCGAGGATCATCATTCCGTCCGGATTTATCTCCACACTCTCGAAAACCTGCGTTCTCTCGATCTTCACCCGAAAGTGGCGACAGAAAGCTGCGGCAGCGATGCGAAGGTAGGTGCCCGCGTGCCGCCTAAGATGAAATGCGTTCTCTCGCGATGGGTCGGCCGGCTTGATCCCGATCAACCGTCGCGGGGCGTCATATCGCAGTTCGACCGCGGCAGGGCTGCCGAGCGCCGCGACGGCGTGGCGGTTCAGGAAGATCACACCCGTCGACCCTATCGTCACACGTGGCACAGGCAAGGCCTTGGGCGGGAACGGCCGCCCCTCAAACACTATCCACTTCTCGTTCATTCGTTTCTCCTTCCGAGACGGCCCTTTCGCCGCGACGGAATTTGAGTATGCCGAGAGTAGCGTTCCGAAATCTATGCCAGATTTCTCACTTTGTCGCAGAATGCACAGAATGCGTAGAATGTCGTATTTTGCTCAGATCGCACAGATCCGAGCCGCGGCCTCAGCGATCTGGATCGAACAAATGTTAAAGATGCGGCCGCGAGGTACAGACCAACAATTGATACGACGTACAAGTCGAAAAAAGTAAGCCGCCGTTCCCGGTCCGTTTTAGGGCTCGCAGGGTACGTTGCAGAGCCGTTCGGTATGGCGAAATGCGTCCCACAGTAAGGTTGGGACCGGCGTTTTGGTCTCAAAAAAGGCTGGTCAAAACTCGAACCACGGGGTCGGCTGCTTTGGCTCCGAGATGTGGATCTTTGTCTCGCTTCGGAATAGCGGCGGACGCATTTTGAGAGCGATCTCGGCAGTGATCCGGGCCAGATTCGGCTCATTGGCGCGCTGTGAGAGGTGGGCGAGCACGATGTCGCGTGCCGTGCCGTCGAAATCGTTGGTGAGCCAGTCGGAGAGGTCTTCGTTAGACAGATGGCCGGTGCCCGACATGATCCGCTGCTTGAGTTCCCAGGTGTAGACCGAGCAGGTGCGGAGCATGTCGCGGCTGTGGTTCGACTCGACCACGACGGCATCGCACCCCTTTAGCTTCTCGCGAATTAGCGGCGTGATATGGCCGAAATCCATCAGTGTGGCAACTCGCACGCCGCCCGCCCGGGCCACGAAACCGAAGTTGTCGGCCGCGTCGTGCGGCACGCTGAACGGCTCGAGATCGATATCGCCGATACGGAATTCGCGGTGCGAATCGATAGTTTCGACCCGGTCTTTCATCGCCGAACGTCGTTTAGCCGACTCGCTGTCGCCATTGGTTCCGCCCGAGCGCGTATCGTAGTAGGCGTCCTCGGTCCTGGCCGAGATGTACACCGGGCATTCGACCGAACTGAGCAGCACGCGGAGCCCGCCGATGTGGTCGCCGTGCTCATGCGTGACCAGGATGCCATCCAGCCAATCGGGCGTAACGCCAACTGCGGCAAGGCGTTTCGCGATCTCACGCGCGCTCATACCGGCATCGACCAGGATGTTAGTCGTCTCGCTCGAGATCAGCATGCAATTGCCCGTCGAGCCGCTGCCGAGTACCGTAAATCTCATCTTCTAACTCTAGGTTTTCGCCGCTTTTTCGCGTACCGCGGACGAAGCGTCGAGGCCAGCATCCGCCGCGTGATCGCCGTCGGGAGATATCCGCCCAGAAACGCGCCGATCTTGTTCATCACACCGGAAACCACCTTCGTACGGCGGCCTTCAACGGCGTGCATTGCTGTTTCGACGACGTCTTCGACGCTCTGCTGCCCTTTTAGTTTAACAGGTCGATCGATGCCCGACGCAGCGAAGAAGTTCGTCGCCGTCGAGCCCGGGCAAAGAGCAAGTACCTGAATGCCATACGGTCGATTTTCCTCCGCGATCGCTTCGGAAAACGACGTGACGAACGCCTTCGTAGCTGCGTAAGTCGCCATAAAGGGCACGGGTTGGAAGCCAGCGGCCGAGGAAACGTTGATGATCGTTCCTCGCCCGCGTTCCCGCATCTTCTTGAGATAGCAATGGGTTAGAGCGACGAGAGCGGCGATATTCAGCTCGATCATCTGCAGTTCGTGGTCGATATCCAGCTCAGCAAAATCACCGGCCGAGCCAAAGCCCGCGTTGTTGATCAGCCAGTCGATCTCGAAGCCATGATGCTCGGTCTCGGCAAAGAGCGTGAGGTCGGCGTTCGGTTCGGCGAGGTCGAGCACCACGTAGTGGGCGGTGATCTTGTGCTCGAGCATTAGCTCGTCACACAGCTCGTGCAGGGCTTTCTGCGAACGGGCAACGAGTACGAGATCGTGCCCTTCGGCAGCCAATCGACGGGCGAATCCTTCGCCGATGCCGCTGGATGCGCCGGTGATGAGTGTTGCCATCACTCAGCCTCCGGTTCGGGCGCCGCAGGCAGAAACGACAGGTAGATCGACCATGCAGCGGCTATCCCGATGGTCGCGGTGCCAATGAATCTGATCACGTTCGCGACGGTCTTGGTCGAGGCGAGCAGGCCGGTTTCGGAGAGCAAATAATTCCAGTCATGAAAGCTGCCTTCTGTTCCGGTAAAGCCACTGGTGAGAACGAGTTGCATCACGACCGCATCGGAGGCGTACACCCAGACGTTCAGTATGCTTTGCCCGACCCAGAGAGCGACGATCGCCGCCGAATAGTAGCTCTTTTGCCAGTCGAAGTAGCCCACGAAGACCGTCGGCATTATCACCTGGAATAGTGAGCCACCGGCGACCGTCATAAACTCGCCGAAAGGCCGGAAAAGCAGGTGCCCGAACTCGTGTATCGCCAGATCGATGTTATCGAGAAAACTGCCCCGCATCGGATCGTAGGCGATCCAGAGGAAGTAACCGCTGAGCAGCACGGCAAGGACTAGTTTTGGAACGGTGGCGATCGTCATTCAGATCTGAGAAAGGCTTCGCGGCTGATCGCGTACTTAAGGCAGTCCATGCCATAGTGCGGTTCCTTAGCCTCGAAGGTCATTCCGCATTTCTCCATTATCCGCCACGAGCCGGTATTCTCGGGCAGAGCGACGGCGACGATGCGGTCGAGCCCAGCCTTTTCAAAGCCATACTTGAGCCAACCCATAGCAGCTTCGTAGCCGAAACCCTGCCGCCAAAACCGCTCGGCCAGGTTGTATCCGACCTCGATCTCGCCCGTGTCTTCGAGCGGCTGCAGACCGCTGGTACCGATCCTTTCGCCAGTCGATTTCAGCGACATTACGGAAAAGCCAAAGCCGTACTTCTCGTGACAGCCGAGGTAGAAGGGCATTCGCTTCGTGATCGCCTCGCGGCTGTTGAAATCGAGGCCGCCCATATACCGATGTACTGCCGGGTCGGAACGTAGTTCGACCAGCCAATCGAGGTCGGCTTCGGTCAATCGCTTGATGGTAAGGCGTTTTGTGTCGAACACCAAAGTTTTGGGAAGAAACCGGCAACCCCCGTCGTCTAATTATCGAATACTTCCCCGAAAAAGGACAGAATCGCTATGAACCCAGACACACAGAACCGAAGAGATTTCCTTCGAAACGCAATGATCACGGGCCTTTCGCTGCCGATACTCACGGCTTGTGGCGGTGCGACTTTGGCGGGCGATCCGCCAAAAGGCATACTCGAGCAGCTGAAACGAAATGCCAAGCCTCGCGGAACGGAAGGCATGGGCGCGATAGAGGCTCCGGCAAATGTTTCGTGGCGGCACGCCTTCAATGTTTCTCCGGAGGACGGCGAACGGATGATCATCTCGGGCACCGTCTTTCGTCCCGACGGCAAGACGCCCGCGCCGAATGTTCTCATCTACTTCTACCACACCGATCGCTTCGGTATTTACGGCCGATCGGGCGAGCCTCAGCACGGAAAATACCGCGGATGGCTGCTAACGGACGCCAAGGGCCGCTACGAATTTAGCTCGATCCGTCCGGCGTCGTATCCGAATTCGACGCAGTCGCAGCACGTTCACATGACCATCACCACCCTCGATAGCCGCGAGGACTGGATCGATTCGATCCTGTTCGAGGGCGACCGCTTTCTTACCGATCGTGAGCGTCGGAGCGTAGGCCAACGCGGCGGATTTAATCCGATCGTGACCCTGCGCCCAAACGCTGCCGGCATCATGACGGCAACACGCGATATCCAACTGATGTCGACCTAGCATTCTTTATGGAGGTAACTTAGCGAAGTTCTATTCATATGCACTTATTGCCGCGATGGCACTATCTAACATGGGCTGGGCTCCCGAGCCTCCGGCTTTCAAATCGGTCGGCTGCGACTTCTTCGGCCCTAACAATGCGGCACGGCTCTTGGGGCCGAAATTTCGCGGTGTGGACGCTGGGATGAAGGAATCGGCAGACACCAAGAGTTGGGGATGCACGTTCCTGCGAACGGAAGACACATCCGAACGCAGCCCAAAGATCCACTTTGGGATGAAGAAGACGGCCTCGGCCGAAACTGCTGCGGCTGCGTTCAGCGAGGTCAGACGATCGAACGGCGGCAAGGCAGGATTTGAAGAATGGCCCGGCCTAGGAGACGAGGCCATCGTTCATTCGGAAGCACCGAACTTTCATCTCGTTATCGTCCGCAAAGGCGTCCGGACCATCGTAGTCAAGGTAAACCCAGCCGATGGTATCGCACTCACGGACGTAAAGGATGTGATGGCAAAGCTCGCAGCTAGGCTTGTTTGATAGAAGCCCCCTCGGGCAAGCAGGCTGGGTGTACAGAGGAAAGACGCGATAGAATTGGCGAGCTAGAAGCATGGAGCGACGTATTTTGGCAGCGTACCAGCGATCAACGTCCGAGCTTTTCGAGGAGTGCCGAGTCGGCGACCGCGATGCTCAGCGTGAGCTGTACGAGCTGCATCAACGACGCGTCTTTTCTATAGCCCTCAATTACTTCGGCGGTCGCCATCAGATCGCCGAGGACGTAACGCAGAAGGTGTTTCTAAAGCTGTTTACCAATTTCAGTTTTCGCGGCGAGTCGGAGTTCACCACGTGGCTATTCCGCATTACGGTTAATGCTTGCACGGACGAAGTGAGACGTACGAGCCGTTTCGTCGATTTGTCGGGCATCTTTGGTTTAAGCGGATCTGACGAAAAGGTGCAGCAGCTTCGGATCGAGTCCTCGGAAATATCAGGCTCTATCGCCAAAGCGATCGGCAAGCTTCGGCCGAAGCTTCGCGAGCCGATCGTGCTGAAATATGTCGAGGGAATGTCATATCAAGAGATAGCCGACGTTCTCCAATGCTCGATCGGCACTGTCGCATCGCGGATAAGTCGAGGCCATAAGCAGCTGGCTGCAAAACTCGGGCATCTGCGCGACGTTATCTGAACAAGGGGTTTTGGATCGATGAAAAGCGTTCATTTCAAACACAAGCTCTCGGCGTTTATCGACCGCGAACTGAGCAAAGAGGAGCAGCAGCAGATCGCTGAGCATCTGCTTATCTGCTCGGACTGCCGTACCGAGCACGACGAGTTGATGTTTACAGCGCGGATCGGCGAGAAGGTCGAACGCGCCGATGCACCGGCGAGCGTGTGGGCGGGGATCGAATCTACCCTAAACGCCGAAAGTCCATTTCCCCAACGCCGCTCTTCGTCCGGCCGGAGTTTCAATTTTCCAGCCCTTGCCGGATACGCGGCTGCGGTGGTCTTTCTGGTCGGGTTTGTGTCGATCGCGTACTTCTTTCTCATTAGCAGCGAGCCATACGTGGCCAAAGATACGCCTGCCGGATCGCCTAGTCTTCCGCCGTCATTGAGCGAGACGCCCTCGGCCAACGTGGCCATTCCCGGCGTCCCTGAAGTAGCCGTTGCCCCTTCGCCTAACGCGAACACAGTTAATCCTCCGATACAATCGGCGAACACCGACGGGCCGTTGGTGACCTCAGCGTCCTTCGGGATCGAGACTCTTGCAGGCAAGCCGCAAGTCGGATCGAGGTCCACGGCATCACAGCTCGCCGTTGGCGATTTTCTCGAAACGGATGGTGCCTCGCGTGCGAGGATCGAGGTAGCCGACATCGGCATAGTCGATGTCCAGCCAAACACCCGTATAAAGCTTGTCGGTACCCAGCCCGAAGAGCACCGTTTATCGCTCGAGCGCGGAAAGCTCCATGCTCGCATCGCCGCGCCGCCGAGGCTTTTTATAGTCGACACGCCCAGTTCGACCGCCGTTGACCTGGGATGCGAATACACGCTCGAGGTCGATAAGGCCGGTAACAATCGCCTGCACGTTACGAGCGGCTTTGTTGCTCTGGAACGTGCCGGACGCGAGTCGATCGTACCCGCCGGAGCCATGTGTCTGACGCAAAAGGGCAAAGGCCTCGGCACGCCGTTCTCCGCAGATACGAGTGAACGTTTTCGCCTCGCCTTGGAGCGATTCGACTTCGCGTCGGGCGGCAGTGCGGCTGTCGACGAACTGCTCGCAAGCAAGAGCGGATACGACATTATTTCGCTGTGGCATTTGCTCTCGCGTGTTTCAAGGTCTGATCGCGACCGGATCTTTGAGGCTTTAGCAAGCTATGTCGAACCGCCTTCAGGCGTGACTCGCGAAGGCATTGCGCGCCTGAACAAGAAGATGCTCGATGCATGGCGTGACGAGGTCGAACGCGTTTGGTTTGAATAAGTTACGGTGAGAGGCGTACGATCGTCCATCGATCACTGGTTAGCTGATACTCGATCCGGTCGTGCAGCCGACCCGGGCGGCCCTGCCAAAACTCGACGCGGTTTGGCACGACTCGAAATCCGCCCCAATTGACCGGACACGGTATCTCGGACCCTTCAAACCGCGAGCTAATGGCCTCGAAGGCTTCTTCGAGTTTCTCGCGGCTTTCGACGGTCGAGCTCTGACTCGAAGCCCAAGCCCCGATCTGACTTTCCCTCGGACGCGATGCGAAGTACGCTTCCGATTCGCTGCGGGCGACGGGTGCGGCGACTCCTTCGATATGGATCTGACGTTCCATCGCCTGCCAGAAGAATGAGAGAGCGACGTCGGGCCGGCGGCGAATGTCTGAACCCTTTCGGCTGTCGTAATTCGTGAAGAAGACGAAGCCCGATTCGTCAAAGCCCTTGAGCAGAACGACACGCGACGAAGGAGTCCCGTTTGCACCCACGGTAGCAAGCGTCATCGCGGTAGGTTCGGGCACGCCGCCTTCGATCGCCTCATTCATCCAGATGGAGAATTGCGTAAAAGGATCCGCCGCGACTGACGCCCGCGACAATCCCCTGAGCGTGTATTCGGTTCGGAGATCTGCGAGGTTCGTCGGATTCATCAGATGCGGTGGACGACCAGTCCGTCCTTGAGTTTCGGCTCAAACCACGTGGATTTTGGCGGCATTATCTCGTCACGGTCAGCCACGGCGAAGAGGTCGTCCATGGTCGTGGGAAACATCGAGAATGCAACAGCGGCTTCACCCTCGTCGACCATTCTGACGAGTTCTTCCGTACCACGGCCGCCGCCGATGAATGCGATGCGCTTGTCGGTACGCGGATCGCCGATGCCAAGGATCGGCGATAGCAAAAAGTTCTGGAGTACGCTTACGTCGAGCGTTTCGATCGGGCCGCTGCCTGCCTCGACACCAGGTTTGAGATGCAGGCCGTACCAATCGCCGCCGAGGTACATCGAGATATCGCCGCGGTTTGCTGGCGAAGGATCGGCGCCTTCCGTGACGTCAAAGCTTTCCCCGATCTTTACTAAAAGCCCCTCGCTATCGAGGCCGTTCAAATCGAGAACGACACGGTTGTAGGGCAGTATCTTCAGGTCAGCCGCGGGGAACATGCCGGCGACTACGAAGTTGTATTCCTCATCGCCCGTGTGCTGCGGGTTCGCATCTCGGCGGCGGTCGCGGGCGAGTTTAGCACTTTCGGCGCGGTGATGGCCGTCGGCGATGTATATAGCCGGAAGGGCGGCAAAAGCTTCGACCCATGCACTCGTATCAGTGATCCGCCAAAACTTTTGCCCGACGCCTTTCGGGCATTTGAACGAGTAGAGCGGCTCAGTTTCGACGACGTTGTTGATCAGCCCCCGAATGACAGGGGTTTCGCGGAATGCGAGAAAGATCAGCCCCGTTTGTGCACCAACGGCGAGCATGTGTTCGGTACGGTCCTCGACCTTGTCGGGCCGCGTCTTTTCGTGCTTCTTTATCAGGCCGGCGTCGTATTCGTCGACCGAGCAACAAGCGACAACGCCCGTCTGAACGTGCCCTCCCTCCTGAAGCTGATAGACGTAGATCGCTTCCTCGTCATCCTCAAAAAGCAGGCCTTTTTCGATAAACTCGTCGAGGTTTCGGCGCGCCAGCGAACGAACTTCGTGGCTCGACGGGTCTTCGCTCGGCGAAAACTCACCTTCGGGCCGCGTGACCCGCAGGAACGACCGCGGATTTTCACCGATCAGCTCGCGCACTTCGTCGTCATAAACGACGTCGTACGGTACGCACGCCACATCGGCGGCGCGTTCGGCGGGAGGCCGGATAGCTTTGAATGGAAGTATTTGTGACACAGTAGATCAGTTAATTGGGCGGTTGCCGTTTATCAATTCGTCGAGCTTGCGTTCTTGTTCCTCGATATCCTGCAGCATACGGTCGGCGTAGCCTTGCTTGTCGATCTTCCAGACGCCGTCTTCGCGGACGAAGGGAACCGTCTCCCAACTGCCGTACGGATTCTTGACCTCGAGCGAGGCCTTTTCGCCGTCGATCTTCTCGTTGCGATACTCGACCGCGGTCTGGTTCTCGCTCAGCAGCGTCTCGCGTTTAACGATCTCGTCGACGGTCACGCCCTGGGCCTTGGCCTCTTTCTCGTGCATCTTGATCGTCGCGTCCGAGAGCAGGATCTTCATCGACGTGTAGTCCTTGGCCTTGAGGGCCTTGATATACGTCATGAAGGTTTCCTTCGGCGTTGCCGGACGCTGAGGCGTGCAGGCAAACAGCCCGGCGGCCAACGCGAGAACCATTAATCTTGACCAGAAGCGCATATTACAGATACCTTTTAGGCAACGACCAAATCCCCAATTATAGCCCAAAAAGCAGACGTTAAAAACGCATGGAACGCAAAATACTCACTCCGGAAGAACTCGCAAAAGCCGTCGAAAGCGTTAGCGGCTGGACGGTTGACGGCACTTGGCTTAAAAAGAGCGCGAAGTTCGACAACTTCGCCGAGGCACTTGCTTACGTCAACGCTGTGGGCGAACTTGCCGAGGCCGCCGACCACCATCCCGACATCGAATTCGGCTGGGGCTACGTCCGCATCGCCCTTACGACGCACGACCGCGGGGGTGTGACAGATGTCGATATCGCCTTGGCTCGGCAGATCGATGCGATCGGCTAGGCTCATCGAATGATCACCTCGTCGATAAAGATCCACGGATCGCCGCCGGCACCGAGGTGCCACGACGGGATCTTGCCGAAGTTAAAGGCTTTTAGTCGAACATAGCGCGCTTTGACCGCAGCTATCTTCTGCGTGTAATCGCGGGCCGTTGGTTTCAGATCCTGCTGCGGAAATCCGGGCTTTATTTCGGCGACTCGTTTGAAACTCACTCCATCATCCGACACCTCAAACTCAACCCGATCTGGCATCCATATCCACGGCAATGCCACCTGCAGAAAGCCCGCTCCGACCTCGCTGATCGTCGTCTCGCGTTTGAGGTCGATGATCGCTTCGTAAGGCTTGCCTTGAATGCCCTGCCACTCGCCGCTCGCGAAATTCGTCGTTCCGCGGACGCCATCGATGATGCCGTTGTCGCCTCCGCCGGTGTACTGTGTGCTGTAGCCCGAGACGACCTTAACGGACCAGTCGTTCGGACGCATTCGGAATATGGCTTCAGCCGTCAGGCTCGTTCTACCCAAGAAATCCTCGGTGATCGCTTTGACGGTTGTTGCGGTCCTGAGCGTAATCGGGCCAGCGTAAATTGAAGATTTGAGCGACGGCACAGAGCCGTCAGTTGTGTACCGGATCTTAGAATCTGCTTTCGTCGTTGAAAGAGTTACCGTTGTGCTCCCACCAAACGTCCGCTGTCCGCTGATCAAGGGTACCGCAACCGCGTTCCCCGGTAAGGTTGAAATAGGACCGCTTCGGCTGGGAAATGCAGTGACCAGCGGCTGATCCGTCATCACAAACTCCAGCGATCCACCCTTCATCATTTCATCGTGTGCAAGGATCGGAGCATCGAGTTGCCTTCCGTTAACCGTTGCTGAGCGTACGTAAATGTTCGAGGCGGAAACATTCGGGGCCTTTACGGTGAATGTCTTTCCGTTCTCAAGTTTGTATTTCACTTCGGGAAAGAGGGGTGTACCGAGAACATAGATTCCGTCACCTGGAGCGACCGGATAAAAACCGCTCGCGCTAAGGATGTACCAGGCTGACATCTGTCCGCAGTCTTCATTGCCGATCAGGCCGTCTGGAGAGTTCCTATAAAACTGGTCAAGGATTTGACGGACATACTTCTGCGTTTTCCAAGCCTGCCCAATGTAGTCGTAGAGGTACGCAATATGGTGCGAGGGCTCATTGCCGTGCGCGTATTGGCCAATCAATCCGGTGAGGTCGGCCTGCTCCCGGCCGGCGAGTTTCTGGTCAGTCGTGAACAACTCGTCCAACTTCGCCGCGAGTTTCTCTCGGCCACCGTGAAGCTCGATCAACCGCCGTATATCGTGCGGGACGAAAAAGGA
Organism: Acidobacteriota bacterium; assembly: GCA_041940165.1. Classification (GTDB taxonomy): domain Bacteria; phylum Acidobacteriota; class Blastocatellia; order Pyrinomonadales; family Pyrinomonadaceae; genus OLB17. The sequence goes on along the minus strand of JBGTSR010000001.1, from coordinate 354,261 downwards.
GTATTGCCATGAGTTGCCTTCGGTGAAGCCGAACGTTACCTCGTTCGGAGCGAAAGGCTCTACAAAGCCCCCGTTTTTCTTCGGACGGAAGAATCCAATTCCCGTATCGAAAAGATTTTCGTAATACCCAGCTCTCAACGAATAGCGATCACCTTCTTTTTCCAATCGCTGCAGAAGCGGATCCTTATTGGCTTGTGCTGCCGAGTAGTTGAATCGCTCGGCTCTTTGAGTGTAGAGCACGCTTGCCATTTGAGCGATGCACCAATCGTTGTACGCGTACTCCAGCGTTCGCGAGACCGATTCGTTCTCGTCCTCCATCGAGATGTAGCCCCGTTTTTTGTAACCGGCGAGCCCGAAGTGGTCGAGTTCGGCTGAGTGTTTCGCGGCGGCGTAGGCCTTTTCGTAATCGAAGCCCTTGATGCCCTTTTGCATCGCGTCAGCGATGACCGAGACGGCGTGATAGCCGATCATCGTGTCGGTCTCTTCGCCCCACAATTCCCAAACCGGCAGGCGCCCGCCCTGTTCGTACTGGCGGATGAACGTGTTGATAAAATCGACCGTGCGTTTCTGATCGATGATCGTATAAAGCGGATGCGCCGCCCGGAAGGTGTCCCACAAGCTAAACACCGAATACTGCTCGGATCTTTCACCGCGGAGACGCGGAGACGCGGAGTTTTTCGAGGCATTATTTTGTACTTCTTTTCCTCTCTGCGTCTCTGTGTCTCTGCGGTTCAAGTAATCAGGAAGCAGATGCACCTTCCCGTCATGCCCGCGATATTGCCCATCGACATCGCTAAAGACATTCGGCTGGACCATCGTGTGATACAGCGCCGTGTAAAAGTTGGTTCGCTGGTCGTCGGTCCCGCCCGAGACCTCGATCTTGCTCAGCTCCTTATTCCAGGCAGCCTTCGCATCCGCACGCACCTTATCAAAATCCCAATGCGGTAGCTCGGCTTCGAGATTCTTCCGAGCACCTTCGATCGAGACGTAGGAGATGGCGACTTTTAGCATTAACTGCTCGTCCTTCTTTGTTCGAAAGTTAAAGAAAAGCGAAAACTTGTCATCATCGACGCGTGTGTCGCCGTGCTTCCCAACCCACGGCTTAGAAAACTCTGCGACGAAATACACGGTCTGGCCTTTTGCCCAAGAAGAGGAACGCCGGAACCCTTCGATACGACGATTTCCCGCCAGTTTGATGTCTGAATCGAGATTCTTGTCCCGCCAGACTAGGTCGAGAAAAACTCCGGCGCTGTTTGACTGGGGAAATGTATATCGATGCATACCAACGCGGGCAGTAGCGGTGAGTTCTACTTTCAACTTCGCGTCATTGATTTTCACCGAATAATATCCGGGTGAGCTTGCCTCGTCAGCGTGGTAAAACTTCGATGGGTGTCCCTTGTAAGTACTCAGGAGACTGTCGTTCGAACCAACCGAATAGTTTTCACTTTCGTCGACCGTTGGCATGAACAAAATATCGCACCCGTCCGGGATGCCCGTTCCGCTCAGGTGCGTGTGCGAGAAGCCGTAGATAATGTCGTCGGAATAGTGATAGCCCGATGAGCCATCCCAGTTGTCGATACGCGTGTCGGGCGAGAGCTGGACCATCCCGAACGGCATCGTCGCTCCGGGGAACGTGTGCCCGTGGCCGCCGGTGCCGATAAAGGGGTTGATCCATTTGGCGTAGTCGGGCGTTTGGGCACGAAACTGGCCACCGAAAAGCAGGGTGAGAATGACAACGATCAGCAGATTTTTCATACGTGTTCCGTGGGACAGCACCTTGTCGAGATTCGCTCTAACTATCGTATCTGCACCGGTTTGCGGCATTTTCGCGTGGACCTTGTCCCGCTTGTCCCGCGGCTGTCCCACGCGGTTCGTGGGACAGGGAAATATCTGTGTTTACACGACTTACGCTCATTTTTGGGCTTTGTCCCGGCACTTTTTAAAAAAATTAGCCACACGTGTGGCGCAGGGTCGTCCTGAAATAGGTTGACAATTACGATGCATGATCCTGGCAGAGGTTGTCATTTTCGTCGCTTTCTCCATAGGTCAGGCCACGGGCCGCAATGACCCATGCCCTATACGAATCTGTCGCGTAAATAGTTCCACGTTTTATACATGCAACGACAAATTCTGCGTAGCGATTCTTAAGTCGACTAACGCCGGGAACGCAGGCGCCCTCGCCTGCAAGCGTTCCGCTTCGGGACGCTGACCTGCGTTGAGAAATCCCGGTCGCCGTCACGCCGGAGGAACCGGCGTTGCAGGCGAGGGCGGCCTGCGTTCCCAGCATTTGCGCCTGCGTTCCAGCATTTGCGCCTGCGTTCCCGGCATTTGCGCCTGCGTTCCCAGCGAATGCGTTTCCGGCTAATGCACCAACTCGCTGCCGCTGATCTGCCTTAGTCCCTGGCCTTTGATGCCGACGCGGAAGCGGAAATGAGCATCGCCGCCGCGATGGTTGTAGCGTAAAGATATCGGATGCAAACCGGCCTTGAGAGGCACGATGTGCGATCGCATCTTGCGGTCTTTCGTGCCGGAATCGTCGATGACAACCTTGCCGCCGAGTACCAGCGTCGCATCCCACGTCGAATCCACCTGCAGCTCGTAAACGCCGTCCTGAGCGATGCGTAAATAGCCGTCGTACTGCACGCCGAAGGGCTTTTTCAGGTCGATCTGTTTCTCGAACTGCGTGAGGAAGATCAAGCGAGTCTCGCCGTTAGTTCGGGCTGTCGAACCATCGCCGTTCGGCACGGCAAGATCATATTTGACGCCGGGCTTTGTCTCGGCGAGCGTTACCGGCTCGCGCATGGCACCGCGAACGATCGTCGCGGCATAAACGACGCTCTTGCGGCCCGTTGGTATCTGGACGACGGTCTTCAAGGTCTTTGATCCGCCATCCACGAGTCTGACCTCGACCGGCTTGGTGTAAAGCGCCGAATTCTCATCCGGCGTCGATCCGTCGAGAGTGTAAAAGACCTTGGTGTTTGGTGCCGGAGTCAGTGTGACGAGCGTTTTTTCACTCGTGGTGACGACGTTCTTGAGGCCTTCAGGCTCGGGGATCCGATAATTGACATTTTGCCGGTCGAGGTGCGGCAGATGCCCGATGAGACGACGCTTGAAATCGGCGAAATTCTTATCCTCGGGCCGCGACCAGACGCTCTCGGCGATGGCGAGCATCCGCGGGAACGCCATGTATTCGACCTTATCACCGGTTTCCATGTATTCGGTCCAGATGTTCGCCTGGCCGCCGATGACGTATTTGGCCTCATCGGCGGAGAGTTCTTTTGGCACCGGATCGAATTGATAGGCCTTTTCGAGCGGAAGATAACCGCCGATGTTGAGCAGCTCGAATGCAGGATCGCCCTGACCGTAATCGAGATAGGCGAAATCCGTCGGCGTCATGATCACGTCGTGTTTTGCCTTGGCCGCCTCGATGCCGCCCTTCATTCCGCGCCAGCTCATGATGGTCGCGTTGGGTGCGATGCCGCCCTCGAGGATCTCGTCCCAGCCGATGATCTTTTTGCCCCTGGAATTGACGAATTTTTCCATCCGGCGGACGAAATAGCTCTGCACTTCGTGTTCGTCCTTTAGGTTTTCGCGTTTCTTGAGCTCCTGAACGTATGCCGATTCCTTCCAGAAATCCTTGAGCACCTCGTCGCCGCCTATGTGGATGTAGGGCGAATCGGGGAATAGCTTGATCGTCTCGTCGAGCACATCCTCGAGAAACTTGAACGTTTCCTCGGTCGGGCAAAAGACCTCTTTGAAAATGCCCCACGTCTTTTTCACCTCGAACTTGTAATCGGGTGTCGCACAGCTTTTTCCAAGCTCCGGATAAGCTGCCAAAGCCGCCGAAGCGTGTCCCGGAAGCTCGATCTCGGGGATGACGTTGATGTATCTCGCCTTGGCGTAGGCGACGACGTCTTTGATGTCGTCCTGCGTATAGAATCCCTCGACCGGTCGGCCGTCGCCCTTGAACACGGTCGAATAAACGCCCTCGTGACTCTCCGGCCGCTTCGAACCGATCTCGGTCAGTTTCGGGTACTTCTTGATCTCGATCCGCCAACCCTGATCGTCGGTCAGATGCCAGTGAAATTGGTTGAATTTATACTGCGCGAGCAGGTCGATGTAGCGTTTGACGAACGAAACCGGCATGAAGTGGCGAGCGACGTCGAGATGCATTCCGCGGTATTTGAATCGGGGCTGATCGGAGATTACGACGTTAGGGATCATCGCCTTGCCATCGGTGGCACTCGCCGGGAGCAGCTGCAAGAGTGTTTGCAGCGCGTAGAAGCGCCCGGATGCCGACGAATTATCCAGCGTGATGGATCTTCCATCCACGATCAAATTGTATTGCTCCGGCAAAAGTGGCGGATCATTGAGGTGCGAGTAGAACTTGATGACGTTCCCGTTCGGAGGAGTCGAGCTGACAACGTCCAGCTTGAATCCATAGCTTCCCTGAAGCCTGTCGTTCAACAGTCTCGTTAGCACCGTATCTTCATTGCTCTTCGACGCAACAATAAGGGTTTTCTTTGTTAGTTCGAACGAACCGGCTTTGCTCTCTAGAGAACGCGGCTTTGGAATGATATTGATCTCGCTCGACTGAGCAAAAGAGAGCGACCCAAATAACACGAGAAGAATAGCGATGGCACAGCTTCGTTTGATCATATTGAATGAATACTCGGCGAACTTAGTGTGTTTAATTGGGTAATTATTTCACAAGTCGGGCACACTCCCTACCGGTCGTGTTTCAGCCATTCGGGCTTATCATTGCATCACTTCGAGGAGGCCCGTAAGCTCGTCCGGGAGTTCGCAAACGAGCGAGACGCGGTCGCCTGTTTTTGGATGCGTGAATGCAAGCCGTTCGGCGTGGAGGAAGAAGCGGCCGAGCGAGGTGACGGCTTTTTTGATCTCGTTATCGGCGATCGTGTTGTCGCGGCCCTCGTTGTATGTGGCGTCACCGACGACGGGGTGATTGATCGAAGCGAGGTGAACGCGGATCTGGTGTGTGCGGCCGGTTTTGATGTCGACCTCGACCAGCGTGAACTTCTCAAAACGCCGACGCACTTTCCAGTGGCTGAGCGCGTAGCGGCCGTTGGCGGCGACGGTCATTTTGGTGCGGTGCCAGCGGTCGCGGGCGATGGGCCGCTCGATCTTACCGCTTTCTTGTTCGATATGGCCGTGGACAAGCGCGACGTAGGATTTAGCGACCTTTCGATCGTGAAACTGTTTTGAGAGCGCTTCGGCGGTCTGCTCGTCCTTGGCAACGACGATCAGGCCGGAGGTGTCCTTGTCGAGGCGATGAACGAGGCCGATTTTCGATTTTAGATTTGCGATTTGCGATTGCTCGTTAACACCGTCGAGTCGAATATCCGCAAGATCAAAATGGAAGGCAAGTGCGTTAGCTAGCGTTCCGCTCTCGATGCCTGCTCCGGGGTGGACGACTATACCGGCGGGTTTGTTGATGACGGCGAGAAACTCGTCTTCGAAAACGATGTCGAGCGGGATATCTTCGGGCTGAAAGTTTGCCGCGGGAAGTTCGACAAGTTCGACTTCGATCTCATCGTCGGGGCGCAGTTTGTACGAGGGCTTTGCCGGACGGCCGTTGACGAGGACGTCCTCGTCAGCGATCAGGCGGGCGAGCCGCGAGCGCGACCAGCCGTCGACGCTTGACGCGAGAAACGCGTCGAGCCGAAGCCCTGAGTCTGCCTCGCCGACCTGAAAACTTAATGCGTCGTTAGCCGGCTGGTTCACGCGGCAGCAGCTCGATGTATTTCGCGAGCGATTGCATCATGTCGCGCATCGTGACGGTGGGTTTTCGCGAGCGAACGACGATGACGACCTTTGATCCCCAATTCTTTCGATTTTCCTCGATATACTCGCGACGCAGGTTCGTCGCTCGTTCAAAAGCGACGCGGTTTCGCTCGTCCTGAGCGACGCGACGGGAACGTTCGTATTCCAGCTCGGAGCGCAGATAACCCGCCGTGCCGGGACTGGATTCCTGTTGAAGCATTCGTTCAAGCTGGACTTCGCGGTCGGAGCGAGCGACGGGACCAGGCTCGGTCAGTACGAGGCTTCCAACAGCCCAGTCACCAGTTGGAGCACCGCCGCCGTCGAGGTCGAGCTCGATGCCTTTAGCAGAAATGCTGACTCCTGTAATGCGAGATTTGCGGCCCTTCGGAATTGCCGTTCCGTGCTCTTTGAGCAGGCTCTTATAGCGTGCGTCGTCAAAGCTGATCGTTGTATCGTCAAACGTCATGTAGACGCCGCTATTGATGGCTGGGAGATCCATTTTTACGTTGACGAAACGTCCTTCGAGCGCTCGTCTGATCCGCAGCTCGGCATCGTCCTGTGCGGCTGCGGGTTGGGTGAATACCATCATTACGATGGCAAACAGAAAAAAGATTCTCGACATACGATCTCCTGATCCTGAAATTAGATCTATTGAACAGGAGCCTCAGGCTCACTGCTCTTTAGGGATCGCAGCCTCCAGATAAGAAAAGCAACTGCGGCGGCCGCAACCCCGAGGCTTACCAACTGCGAAGTGGAAAAGCCCGTCAAGGTCGTGAGACCAAAGAGGTCTCCGCGAGGGTCGTCGCGGATAAACTCGATCAAAAAACGAAATATTGAATAAATTATAGCGTATGTTACAAGAATCTGACCAGAAAATTTCTTTCTGCCGTGCAGCCAAAACAGAAATGCGAACACGGCAAACATTACGAATGACTCGATCAACTGCGTCGGCCACAGATACAGATCGGCTCCTTCGGGGCCGACGATCGGAACACCGGTGTACGCGTGGCCCGCGTCGGTGAAATGCACGCCGAGCGGATTGTCACACACCTTTCCCCAGCAGCAGCCTGCCGCAAAACAGCCCTGACGCCCTATAGCCTGGCCAAGCGCGACTCCGGGCGCGAACGCGTCGGTCACCTTCCAAAAAGGAAGTTTGTAGAGAGGCACTAAAAGGGCGACGGCGATAAAGCCGCCCAAGATGCCGCCGTAAACTACACCGCCTGAGCGTAGAAAATCGAGAGTGAATATGTCGACATTCGGCTCGACGAGGATCATCAGGACCTTTGATCCGACGAGCCCGCCGATCAGCACCCACAGCCCGAGGTCGTAGATGCGTTCCCGCGGCAGACCGTCACGCGCGGCAAGCCGTGACGCGACAAACAGCGCAAGCAACATCCCGATGGCCAAGAAGATGCCATAGGTGGTGACGGGAAAATCGCCGATCTTGAATAGTTCAGGAAACATCTGGGCGGTTAACGAGCTTCCTCAGGCTGACTCCCGACTTCTGAGTTCTGACTCCTCTTCACCATGAACATATCGATAAGCAGCAGCCCGGCACCGACGCAGATCGACATATCGGCGACGTTGAATGTCGGATAGTGCCACGAGCCGAATTGGACGTCGATAAAGTCGATCACGAAGCCGAGCCTGACACGGTCGACGACGTTGCCGACGATGCCGGCGAGCAGTAACGCCAGCGCACCGAGGACGCGGTCGTCGCTCCGGGGCGTTCGCCAGAAAAAATAGAGAACCAGCGATGCCGCAACGCCGGCGATCACTGAAAGTCCCCAGCGTCCGGCATCGCCCTGATCGTCAAACATCGAGAAAGCCACGCCGGTATTCTGGGCGTACGCAAAATTGAGAAATCCGGGAATTATCGAACGGTCGCCTTCGAGACGAATGACGCGGGCCGCCCAAGCCTTTGTGACCTGATCGATCATAAAGACGCCGCCGGCGATCGCGAGATACGCTAGTTTCCAGATGAGGTCGGTGCGTTTCACTTAATTCTTTTTGATCTCGGGCATTACTTTTGGCTCGGCGAAGAAAGACTTATTGACGATCTTCCACTCGCCATTGATCTTGAGCAGCGACATATAATCGGTGAACTTCACCGTCGGATAATCAAGGATGATGACGGCCATCGCCGCGTTGCCGACGACGTGGACCGATTCGATCCAGCGTTTGCGTTTCGATTCGTCAGCAGCCGGCTTGCCCGACATGCCGCCGATGTATTCGGCAAAGCTTCGTGTCGTGTACTTACCGTCGCGCATGAACATCAAATTGCCTTCAGTATGAAAGGCCTTCTTCATGTACTCGGCTTCGCCGGTGGCGTGGCCTTTAAGATAATTTTCGAGTGGGATACGGGCCAGATCAGCGTCCGGATGCTGTGCGTTCGTCATCACGACGCAGCAAAGCCCAAGCAGGAACGAGAACATCAAACTTCGAAATCTCATAATAAAAATCCTCAAGATTCGGGAGATCACTCTGTGTAAGGAAAGATCGCTTTTGGCGCCTTGTACCTTCGCCACCAGTCAGCGTAGCAAACATCGGTGCATCCGATGTCGTAATGCACGACCTTCCATCGCTTACCCGTCTTCTTCAAGATAGCGAAGAAGTTATTGTCGAACATATCGGCCTCGATCGCCCGCTGATACTCAGTACCGCGATAATCAGGGCGGCCGCCATCGGGCGAAAGCGGGTCGCCGCCGACAAATGCCCAACTCCCCGAGACATTGAACTGCTGGGCACTGAATGTTATCTTTTGTCTCAACTCGCGTTCGACCGGGACCCGCAGCGCGTCAAATATAGCCTTGCGTTCGGCGGAACCTTTGGCGGGCGTGTAAACCGCCTGAGCGGCGATGGAACAAGCCGCTATAAGAACCAACAGCATCGCAAAAAGGGGCATCTTCATAGGCAGATTATAAACCTTTTACGATCTCGACTAGCGCTTCGTTGCACCTTTCGCAGACGGTCGGGAACTCGGCGAACTCGCCGACCCGCGTCGAATAGTTCCAGCATCGCTCACATTTTTCGCCGTCGGCTCGCTGGATCTCGACTTTGAGAGCCTCGCCCTCGTGAACCTCGACCTGCGACACGATAAAGATGTATCGCAGCTGTTCGTAATAATCGAGTAGAAATCTCGTTGTCTCTTTGTCGGTCGTGAGGACAACCTTTGCTTCGAGCGACGAACCTATCTGTTTGGCGTTGCGAGCGTCTTCGAGAGATTTCAAAACCGTGTCGCGGATCGCGAAAAGCTTTTCCCAGTTCGAACGTAAAGTGCTCGCATCGTCCGCAGGCAGGCTGCCTGCAGTCCGGCTCGGAAACTCAGCCATGTGCACCGATTGGACATCGCGGACCGGCAGGTTTTCCCAGGCTTCATCAGCGGTGAATGCGATCAGCGGCGCCATCAGACGGACAAGCGAATCGGCGATCTGATACAGGGCTGTTTGCGCCGAACGCCGGGCGTTCGAGGAAGGCGCGGCGATATAAAGACGGTCCTTTATGATGTCGAAATAACGGGCCGAAAGCGTCACCGTACAAAAGCCGTAGAGGGCGTTGTACGCAGCCTGAAAATCGTATCTCGTATAACCATCGATTACTTTCGCCGCAACGTCTTCGAGCTGCGCGAGTGCCCAACGGTCGATCTCGTGGAGCGACCGGTGTTCCACAGTGTCTTTCGCAGGATCGAAGCCGTCGAGATTGCCGAGAGCGTAGCGGAGCGTATTACGCATCTTGCGATACGCATCGACCACCCGGGAAAGGATCTCGTCCGAGCAGCGAACGTCCTCGGTATAATCTACCGCAGCGGCCCAAAGCCTGAGAACATCGGCCCCCGAGCGATCGATGATCTCCTGCGGAGCGGTCACGTTGCCGAGCGATTTCGACTGTTTTCGGCCTTCGCCGTCAACGACCCACCCGTGCGTGATGATCTGTTTGTACGGAGCAGCGTCGTGCGCCGCAATTCCGCAGCTTAAGCTCGAATTGAACCAGCCGCGGTACTGATCACCGCCTTCAAGGTAAACGTCAGCCGGAAAACGCAGCGTGTCGCCGCGTGTTTCAAGCACCGCCACACAGCTTGAGCCCGAGTCGAACCAAACATCAAGAATGTCGGTCTCTTTACGGAAATCCTCGCTGCCGCATTTACATTTGAATCCCTCGGGAAGCAACTCGCTCTCAGGGCGGGCGTACCAGGCATCGGCTGTTTCTTGGGCGAAGATGTCGGCGACGTGATCGACGATCGCCGGGTCGGCAACCTCCTCGTCACACGCCTGACAGTAGAAGACCGGGATAGGAACGCCCCAGACTCGTTGTCGCGAAACGCACCAGTCAGGGCGGCCCTTGAACATATTTGCCATGCGGCCTTCGCCCCACGTAGGGTGCCATTTTACGCCGGCGATCTCGCGCAATGCGGATTCTCGCAGGCTGGCAGCCTGCGGTCCGGCACTGTCCATTGACACGAACCACTGCGGCGTTGCTCGGAAGATCACTGGATTCTTACAACGCCAGCAGTGCGGATAACGGTGGTCGTAACGCTCTGAGTGAAGGAGCATTCCGTTCTCGCGCAGGAACTCAACGATCTTCGGGTTTGCCTCAAAGATATCCATCCCGCCGAAGTGTTCGACCTCCTCGATAAAGCGGCCCGAGGAATCGACCGGATTATAGACCTCAAGACCGTACAATTTGCCGATATGAAAGTCGTCTGCACCGTGGCCTGGTGCAGTGTGAACACAGCCCGTACCGGCCTTTTTCGATGATTTGTCCTCAAAACGGACGTCCAATTCGACCTCGGCGTCAGCTTCGCCGAGCGTGACATGCTCGCCGTTCATTATCAGAGAGGTGCGATCGAGCCATGCGTGCTTAGCCTCCATCCGGTCGAGCTTTGATCCTTTGAACCGGGCCAGTTCTTTTGCATCGCCAAGGCCTCCCGTTTCGGCGAACGCCGTCATCAGATCGGTTGCAACTATGTAAACTTCGTCACCTTCGGCAGATGCGACAGCTGAATAATCAAACTCCGGATGCACGGCGATGCCGAGGTTTGCCGGCAGCGTCCACGGGGTCGTCGTCCAGATCACAACGAACACTTTCTTGCCCGCAAGAGCCGGATCGATCTGGGCTGGATCGGTCTTGAGCGGGAATTTTACGTAAACGGACGGCGAAGTGTGTTCCTTGTATTCGACCTCAGCTTCGGCTAGAGCTGTCTGGTGATGAATACACCAGTAGACCGGCCGCAAGCCCTTGTAAACAAACCCGCGTTCGAGAAAGCGTCCGAATAAACGAGCCGTAGACGATTCGTATTCAGCCGACATCGTCAGATACGGGTTTTGCCACTCGCCGAGAATGCCGAGCCGCTGGAAGTCGCGCGTCTGGCCGTTCATTGCCGTCGACGCGTGCTCGCGGCAGATGCGTCGGAACGTCGAAACCGGCAGATCGCTCTTCTTCTTGCCCTTTTCGGCGAGTTTTCGCTCGACTAGATTCTCGATCGGCAGGCCGTGACAGTCGTAGCCCGGAACATACGGAGCCTCAAAACCCATCATAGAACGCGTCTTTACGACGAAATCTTTGAGGATCTTGTTCAGCGCCGTGCCGATGTGGATATCGGCGTTCGCATACGGCGGTCCGTCGTGCAGGACAAACTTCTCACGTCCCGCGCGCGCATCGAGCACTTTTTGGTAAAGGTCCATTTCCTGCCACTTCTTCAAACGGGCAGGCTCCATCTGGCCGAGATTCGCTTTCTGCGAAAAGTCAGTCTTAGGAAGGTTTACGGTTTTTTTCAGGTCTAGCGTCTCACTCATTGTTAGCAAATAAAAAGCCCCAAGCCTTTTCTTCGGCTTGGGACTTCGCAAGATACTCCTCGATCTCGACGCGGGATTCTATCCCGCGCTCGTCCCTTTAATTTCTATGATAATTGGCGATAGCCTCCGCATAGCGGTCAATGGAATATCATAGCGCAGCCGCTACTCTTCCTCCACCGTACAGAGCAGTGGATACTCACGGGCGCGGGCGAGGTTAGTCGCTTTTTGAGATTTCGTTTCGGCGATCTCGTACGGGTAGATGCCGGCGACACCGACGCCTTCGGTATGGACTTTCAGCATCACGGCGATCGCGTCAGCCTCATCGTGGCCAAAGACGAACTGAAGCACAAATACGACGAACTCCATCGTCGTAAAGTCGTCATTGTGCAGCAGCACCTTAAAGAGTTTCGGCTTTTCGAGCCGCGTCTTTTTCTCTACAAGGACTTCGCCGCCTTCTTCAATGTCAGGAAGGTCCGCCATCGAAAAAAATTATAGACTTGGGTCGCCTATTTTGCTAAATTTCAGGTGCGCTGTTTACTAAGTATTCAATTTGTTGCATTTGCGCCGTTCTTTAGCTGAAAGACCGGAGCGATTAGGCGTTTTCGAGGGAATCGTCTCAATGAAGAAGAAAGCGATCTCAACAGATGGCCGCGCGGCACTCCGCCGTATCGACCGCGAGAGCATGGACACGGTCTTTCGTTCCGTGGGTCAGAAGCTTCGCGAAGGTCTATCAGGCGACGCCGAACACATCCTGACCGACACGATTGGGCGGTTCGAGCATAAGCCGGACGATCTCGCGCATCTGCAGCGGCTGCTTTCCTTTACACTCGAAACTGCCGGCCGCTATCAGGAATCGCTCGATGCGATCATCGGCTATGAGAATTCAGACCGGCTCGAACCCCTCGCGTCTGAACCGCGGCTCAAACTCGTCACCCAGCTCGCGATCGCTTACAACAACAGCGGCGATCAGCCGAAGGCAGTTACCCTCCTAAAAGAAAATCTCGACAACGCCGAACGCGATCAGGAGAGGCATCTCTACGGCAGTATAAATATAGCTCTAGCAAGGGTTTACCGAAAGCTCGCCGAGTTTCCGATCTGCCGCGACTACGCGCAGAAAGCCCTGGAACAGTTTCGCGATTACGGTGATTGGCTCGGCATGGCGGAAGCTTATCGCGAGATCGCCAACAGCCATCATCAGGAAGGACATAGCGAAAAAGCCCTCGACAGTTTCAAGCAAGGCATCGGCATCATCGGCGAGAATTCGGCACCGTTTATGCTCGGTAAGCTCTACACCGATATGTCGGGCGCATACTGGTTCCTTCGTCGTCCGCTTGAAGGCATCGAGTGTCTCGAACGCTCGATCGAGTTTTTCGACCAGACCGCCCACGCTCTCAATTCGGTCATTGCCTACAACAATCTCGGGATAAACCTCGTCCTCATCGGCAATTGGGAACGCGCCGAGAAGATGATCCGGCGAGCGCTCGAGATCGCCGAGCGCGAAGGCTACGTCCACGTAGCGGGCATCTACGACAGCCTGGGTGAGCTATACATTCTGCGGGGCGAACTTGACGAGGCCCTTAGCTGGCTCAAGAAGGCGGTCTCGTTCGCGACCGAGAAGAAACACGAGTGGTATACGGTCCAGTCGATGCAGAATCTCGCCCGATGCTTTCTCGCCAAAGGCGATGCTGACAAGGCTATCGCAAAGGCGACCGAGACGATCGAACGATGCCGCGAGATCGGTGACAAGCACTATGCGAACATGGCGGGGCTCGTTCTCGCCGAAGCCCATATCGAGAAAAAGGACACGGAAAAATGCGACGAAGCTATTCTCTCGATAGAGGAGAGCGATCCTTCGTCTGACTTTTTTGTACTCGGCAACATTCAGCGGATCCGCGGGCTGGCGGCCTTGGTCGAGCAAGATGTCGAGCTGGCGGTACATCATTTCAGCCGGGCGCTTACAGTCTTTCAAACAGCCGAGGATGTCTATCACACCGGCCTGATAAACTATTTGCTGGGCGTAAACCTGGACGAAGAGCACCACGGGCGGGCCTTGCGCCATCTTGAGACGGCGGCGCAGACGTTTCAGAATCTTGGCCTTAACGAGCGACGCAAACAGGCCGAAAAAGTGATAGAACGGCGCAAGGCGGAACACCAAAAGTCACCCGCGCCGAGTGAAAAGAGGACGAACTCAGTCGTAACGCAGCTTCTCACGGTGCGGTTGGCTGAGGCTACGGCTTCACGCGAGCTGCTATTTCGCGAACTCGTAGCCGTGCTGACGCAGGAAAGCGGCGCTCGACGAATAATCATCGCGCACTACAACGACCAGAAGCGGCTCGTGCCGTTTATTACCCACGGCATAACGCCGCAGGACAGCAATGATCTGATCTCGAAACTTACAGACGCACAGCGCAAGAATGACGAAAAGAATTTCATTCGTACGCGCAACCTAGCGCAATTCAGTCTGCGAGGGACGGCCGCGTCACCCGCAGTTCTGTTGATCAGTCCGCAAAACGGAGCTGTATTGAACGATGGTTCGTCGATCGCACCACTTCTAAGGGTGGTCGAACTCGGGATGGACGTGATCGCCCTGCGCGAGCGTGACCGTTCGCAGCCGGATGAGGCCGAATCGGTTACGAACTCTACAAGTAACGTACTTCCGGGATTTATCCACTCTTCGCCCGCGATGACCGCACTGGTCGAAGAGGTCTACAAGATCCGCTCGTCGGACGTGACCGTGCTCGTGACGGGCGAGTCGGGCACAGGTAAGGAGCTTGTATCACAAGCTATCCACAAACTCTCAAATCGAAAAGAACAGACCTTCACGGCGTTTAACTGTACCGGCCTGACCAAAGAACTCGCCGACGCGACGTTGTTTGGATATAAGAAAGGCTCTTACACGGGCGCGACGGCTGACAATCCTGGTATTATCCGCGCGGCTGACCACGGAACGCTCTTCCTCGACGAGATAGGCGATCTGCCGCTCGATTTTCAGCCAAAATTGCTTCGATTTCTACAGGAGGGCGAGATACATCCGCTCGGAGAGAACCGCCCGATAAAGGTAGACGTCCGAGTCATCGCCGCGACGAATGTCGCCCTCGAGGAGAAGGTCGCGCAAGGAACTTTTCGCGAAGATCTCTACTACCGCCTGAACGTGATCCGGCTTCAGGTGCCGCCGCTGCGCGACCGCCGATCTGAGATACCGCCGATGGTCAATTACTACATCAATCACTATTCCGAACGATTCGGAAAGCGAAACATCTCGATCACGCCGCAGGCGATCGACATGCTGATGGTCGCCAACTGGGAAGGAAATGTGCGCGAACTCTGCAACGAGGTAGCACGCTTCGTCGCTCGATCGGTCGACGGTGCAGTGATCCGACCCGATGATCTCTCGCCGCACCTTCGGCGAAACGCCAAGCCCCTTTCCGCGGTCGACGGCGAACCGAACGTAAAACCTATCGCAACCTATGACGGCGGATTCACGCCTTTCGCAAATATTCAGGAGGGCGGCACGCTCGAATCGGCCGTTTCCGAACTGGAAATGCAACTCATCCGATCCTCACTCTCGCGGCACAACTGGAACATCTCTCGCGTCGCCGGCGAACTCGGCCTCACGCGGCGTGGACTCTACCTAAAGCTGACGAGGTATGGTATCCAGAAGGTAGCCTAGATACTAAGCCCTCGGTCGATTTTCGGCTAGGCATATAAATGGTATGCCCGTCAAAAACGTGAAAAACACCTCAGAGTTCATGATATTCTCTCCCCAAGCGAGGATAGATGAACATGAAATCTACAATACTCTCAACCTTTGTATTCGCCGTCGTTTCGTTTGCAACCTTTGGCATTAATGTCGTCGGCCAAACGGCGGCGTCCGATCCGCGACCTATGGCAGTAATCGCTCAGCCTGATTCGCCTATTCAACTCGTTTCTGCTGCGACATCTGAGCGACCGTACATGGTAAAATTTGTCAACGCAAGTGACCGGCCAGTTGACGCTTTCGTCTTGGTTACCCAGTCCGAACGATTTGATCGGCTTCAGGTTCGTATCGGAGTCGTTAGCCCCGCAATCGATTCCCGACATTATTTCGGCCCAGACAGACCAATGAGACTTTACATCGATTACGTTCTCTACACGGACGGAACTTCGTGGGGACCGGATAAATTCGAAAGATCGAAAGAAATCGCGCAACTATTTGCAGCTCGCGCGGCAGTCATTAATCGAGCAACCCAACTTGCGGACCGATATCTCAACTCAACTGAGATCCTCGATCGGATTGACCGATTTGCTGACAGTATGTCGGGCGATCTGTTCGGACCGCCAAATCAAATAAAACTAGACGGACATGTTCGGGGAGCCTGGAATACCGTTATTGATAATCTTCGCCGTAATACGAGACGTCCAAAAGAGGCGAATGAAATCGCCGATCAATTAGAAAAGGAAAAACCCCGGCCAGGCAGTTGCAAAGATCCCGCCTCGCCGGTTCAAGAACTAAATGAGGCAACGGCAGTTTTTTCGGGAACTGTTCTGGATCGTCTTTGGGTTGAAGAACCTGCTCGGGATGGAGAACCTGCAGGAAAAAGGCTCGTGATAAAAATAAAAGTTGATAGGATTTGGAAGGGAGATGTAGCAAATGAGGCTTTGATTTACACATCGGAAATAAAGATTTCTGACCAGGCTGCATTTGGGGTCAGAGATATGTATTTCAAGAGCGGCTCTAACTATCTGATTTACGCTAGCGGCGAACCGGAGAGGATGAAAGCCTCGCCTTGCCAACGTACGCGCCAAATCGTTGACGCGGCAGACGACCTGACGCAGCTGGGACAGGGTCGAGCTCCAGAATTCAATTAGTTCGGTACTTAACCGCCGGCGATTCTTCGGTTAGCTGGCGAGTCGCCTGAGGTGAGCAATGATCGGGGGCAGTACCTCAAGGAGGGTATCCACTTCCGCCGCCCGATTGAATCTCCCCAACGAGAATCGGATCGACCCCATCGCCCAGGAATAAGGAACATCCATAGCCGCAAGTACGTGCGAAACGGAATTGTCGCCAGCGTGGCATGCCGAGCCGGTCGAGACGGCGATGCCAGCTTCGTCGAGACGGTGAAGTATCATCTCGCCGTTCGTATTCTCGAAGGATATATTCGATGTATTCGTCAGGCGTCGGCTTGGATCGGATGTTCCATTGAGCCGGGTTGCTGGGATGGTTGTCAGAATTTGTCTTTCGAGCGTGTCGCGAAGCTCTTTGATCGAACCAGAATGTGTCATATCCGCGGCTAGTTCGGCTGCCGCACCGAGTCCGGCGATCTGATGTACGGCTTCGGTTCCCGGCCGACGGCCAGATTCCTGTCCCCCGCCGGTCAGCATGGGCGGAAGCTCAATGCCCCGGCGGACATACAAAGCACCGATACCCTTTGGGCCGTAAAACTTGTGAGCCGAGAGGGATAACAGGTCGGCGCCGATCTCGACGACGCTCACAGGTATTTTGCCAACAGCGTTTACCGCATCGATATGCACCAGCGCGTCAGAATGTTCTCGTACGATCGCCGCAACCTCGCGGATAGGAAATATCACGCCGGTCTCATTATTCGCGAGCATTACGGAAACGATAGCTGTGTCGGCTGATAGAGCGGCCCGCAGGCCGTCGAGATCGAGCGTCCCCTCCTCATCGACATCGATCCATGTGACGCGAACGCCCTTCCGTTCGAGCGATCGACATAACTTACGAACCGCGTCGTGTTCAACGACCGACGTTATTACATGGTTCTTTCCGGTCGCCTCAAGGGCGCCCAGGATGGCCCAGTTATCTGCTTCTGTGCCGCCAGAAGTGAAAACGATCTCGTCTCGATGATCGGCCGACAAGAGCGACGCGACCTTTTCGCGGGCGCGGTCGACGATCGATCTTGCCGAACGGCCGGCCTTGTAGGCTGACGATGGATTGCCAAAAAGGTCCATGGCGTCGGTCATCGCCGTGATGACAGACGGGGCCAACGGCGTAGTCGCGTTGTGGTCGAGATATATCATCGATCGTACATGGTTTGAGACCGCCTCAATTTACCATTTGCCAAATTGCATTTACAATGACGGTTACATTGGACGCTAGGCTAACCATTGTAGAACCGACCGGACGCTCTTGGCAGGTGGATATCGATCTGTCGAAGACGTTCTCTATCGGCCGGGCCAAAGAGAACGATATCGTGCTAAACGATCGTCGCGTCTCACGAAAGCACGCCTATATCCATCCCGAGCAAAACCGGTTCAAGATCGTCGACGGCTACATCGAGAACGGACAGTTGCACCGGAGTGTAAACCACATTTTCGTAAACGGGTCGATGCGGCTGGACCATCTCCTATCGGACGGCGATGTGATCCTGATCGGCGAAAGCCGGCTTGAGTTTCAGATCGTCGACCGGACTGGCGACACCATCATTGGCGTACCTCCTGCCCAGGAAACGAAGATACCGAAGGAGGAACCTGTCGCAGAGAGACCGAAGACGGTTAATTTTGACGATGCTCCGCTCGGGCTTACGCAAGTTCAACTGTCGGTGAACGAGATCATCGGATCGACGTCTGGGATGTCGATGGAAGGCTCGACGGCAACTCCCGCTGAGATCAAGGACCTGCGGCGAAAGGCAAAGATGCTCGAATTACTCTTCGAGATGGGCCGGACTCTCGGCACGGTCCTCGAACTCGAAGAGATCTTTGAAAAAGCCACCGACCTCATTTTCAGGGGAACGCCGGCCGATCGCGTTGTTGCTATGCTCGTCGAGGAGGATGCGGCGGGCAAACCGATCCTCAATTCGCTCGCGCCGATCGGTGCCAAGACGCGCGATGCCAGTTTTGACAAGCTGACGGAGCGACTCGCCGTGAGCCGAACGATCACAAACAAGGTGATCTCGGAACGCGTTGCCATCCTGTCTCAGGATGCTAAGACCGACGAGCAGTTTCAAGGTGCCGAGTCGATCGTTTCCCAGGGCGTAAGGTCGACGATCTGTGCTCCGATGGTCACACCGACCAATGTTCACGGTGTGCTTTACGCCGATCGATTGGACCCTTTTGCGGCCTTCTCGCCCGACCACCTGGAAATGGTGAGCGCCGTCGCGGCTCTTACAGCCATTACCGTCGAGACCGTTAAGGCCCACAAGCGACTCGCTCGCGAAGAGGTCGCACGGGCCAACTACGGGCGATTCCTGCCCGAGTACGTCGTGCAGCAGATCCTCGAAAATCCGGACTCCTTCAGGCTCGGCGGTGCAAACCAGAACATCACCGTACTCTTTGCCGATATTCGCGGATTCACGGCGATGTCTGAGAAAGAGAACCCTGAGAACGTCGTGAATATGCTGAATCAGTATTTCAGCGCGATGTCTGAGGTCATATTTCAATACGGCGGCACGCTCGACAAGTACATTGGCGACGGACTGATGGCGCTCTTTGGAGCGCCGACTGCGACTCCGGCCGATGCTACGAACGCGGTCAAGGCGGCCGTTGCAATGCAACGGGCTCTGATCGATCTGCAGCGCGGACTTAACGATGCCGGGTTTGCAGACCTTGCCGTAGGTATCGGTTTACACACGGGCGTTGCGACCGTTGGATACATCGGTTCGGAACGGCGGTCGGAATACACCGCGATCGGGGATACCGTTAACCTGGCGTCGAGGCTCGAGAGCAACGCCGCCGGCGGCGAGATATTAATAAGCGAAGCGACCGCTAGAGCGGCCGGGCAGGTGTTCCCACTGATCGATAGGGATGCGATAACTGTGAAGAATCGGCAACAACCCGTCGCCATTTTCGAAGTGAAATGGCGAGATTAGTCTTGGAAGCGGCAAGGCAATCGGCTTATAATTCACTGATCCTTCAATTCAGCTTTGTATGTTGAAGATCTCGAGCCTCAAAAAACTGGTCACCGATTCGATGGCGATCGACCTTGGCACGGCGAGCACGATAATCGCGGTGCAGGGCCGCGGCGTCGTGTTGGATGAGCCATCACTCGTTGCAGTTAACGAGATGACCGACGAGATCGTAGCCTTTGGCCTGGAAGCCGCGGAGATGACCGGGCGTGAGGGCCGGGATGTGACCGTCCGGGCGCCCTTGATCGGCGGAGTGGTCGCTGATTTTGAGCGCACCAAGAAAATGCTCGCTTACTTCGTCAAGAAGGCGAAGACCGGTGGTTCGAATATCTCGATCCAGGCTGTGATGAGCATGGTCTCGGATGTGACCCACGTCGAGCAGCGGGCTCTGCTTAATGCTGCCGAAGAAGCTCACATCGGCAAGGTATTCATGATGGAGGAAGGGCTTGCCGCCGCATTTGGTGCAGGCGTGTTGCCCTCCGATAAGCGAGCGTCAGCGATCGTCGACATCGGTGCGGGGACGACGAATATCGCGATAGTGGCAAAGGGTTCCATCGTTCACTCAACCTCCGAACGGTACGGAAGTCACGCAATCAATGAGAGCATCGCAACCCATTTGAGACGCCATCGCGGCCTGCAGGTCGGCGAAGAAACGACCGAACTGCTAAAGACGACTTTCGCATCGACCTTCCTGCCCGAGGACATTTCTAAGTCGATGACGGTTCGCGGGCGGGACGTCCAAACAGGCAGCCCCGGTGCTGTTGAGGTTACCGCCGGCGAGATCTATCCGATCGTCGAGGGTATCGTTCGCCGCATCGCTCTCCGGGCAAAAGACACCCTCACCGAACTTCGACCTGAGGTCGCTGCTGATATCTACGACCGCGGCGTAATCCTCACCGGCGGCGGCGCGTTGCTTGAGGGCATAGACCAGTACCTCCGTTCTTTCATCAACCTTCCGGTCACCGTCGCCGACGAACCGCGATACGCAACTGTTAACGGACTGATCAAAATGTTTGAGGACACTAAGCTGCTCGAGCGTGTCGCACGAAACGAACTCGGTGTCCTCCAGAACGCTGAGATACCGTTCGAGGTTTGATCTTACGGCTTTACTTGGATGTTGCCGCCCTCGATCGGGAAGACTGCTAAATTCAAACTCGACGTGCAGTCGATAGTCGGACCTGTGACCGCAACTAGACTTATCTGATCCTCGGTAGCATTCGATCCTTCGCCATTGTCAATGACTCTGAAGAAGACAGGCGATCCAACGACTGGGCCGCCGGTTGAGCGTGTTATGCGACCGGTCATTGTTGCCATATTTCCTACCACAGACAAGCAATCAATCGAAATTTGGGTTGCGATGTCAGCGCTCCGGTTGTTCACCGTCGCGCTACCAGATACGGTTCCATTCTTGGCTGTATTCGCGTGGAAAGAGAACGTTCGCAGTTCACCGCCGACCGTCAGATTCCCGTGACCGTTAGCTGAGGGTCGGTTACTGGCGGCGGCAACGGCGGCGACAATTGAAAGTGCGACAAAAATCGAGACAGCAGAGAGTCCCAACAACAGTTTATTCTTTTTCATTTTTCCTCCACAGAATGCTGAAATAGCCGGATGCAGACAGGGAAGCAATTGGACAGGTGGCATCCGCAACACGTATCCAAAAACGATGCGATACGATCTTTCAAAAATCGCGATCGCCTGAGTTCTCTCGAGTTCCGGTAGTCTATATACAGATCCAAGACGTGTCAACCACGTTGGCCGAGCCTCTCGCCCTTCGTGTAAGGCCAAGCAAGCTCCCGGAAAACCTCCACATTGATCGGGCAGCCAGTTAGCTTGCCGGTCAAAAGAATAACTTCTCGTGATATCCTAGGTCTGTTCGGATCTCATAGGAAGATGCAGATCGAAAGCTACATTCCGACGATAAATTCCCTGCGCAGCATCATCGATATCGCGCTGGTCTTTATCATCGTATACGTGGTGCTCAAACTGTTTCGTGGAACGCGCGCGGTGCCTACGCTCGTTGGTATAGTTATCCTTTCAGTGCTCTACTGGCTATCTGTGACACAGGAGCTCTCGACCCTCGAATTCGTGCTCCGCTATGCCGTAGGATTTATAGGGATCGCGATCATCGTTCTTTTTCAGTCGGAGATCAGGCAGGCGCTCATGTATTTCGCCAATCGCGTGCGCTTTCCGATCCTGAAACGCCCCCACGGACAGTTCGGCGGAAGCATTTACGACGAGATCGTGCTTGCCGTTACGACACTTTCCAGCGACAAGACCGGTGCCCTGGTCGTTATCGAACGCGATGTCGGCCTGAGAAATTTCATCGACGCCGGTGTTCAGCTCGACGCACGCGTGAGCTACGACCTGCTGGTCTCGATCTTTCATCCCGAAACGCCGCTCCACGACGGTGCAGTGGTCATCCAGAACGAACGGATCGCGGCAGCATCGGTCTTTCTGCCGCTAACAAAGAATCCACAGATCTCACGCGACCTGGGTACGCGCCATAGGGCTGCCATAGGCATCACGGAGGGCTCTGACGCTATCTCGATCGTTGTTTCAGAGGAGACC
Organism: Acidobacteriota bacterium; assembly: GCA_041940165.1. GTDB lineage: Bacteria > Acidobacteriota > Blastocatellia > Pyrinomonadales > Pyrinomonadaceae > OLB17. Next base: position 332,276 of record JBGTSR010000001.1, on the reverse strand, counting down.
GGTCTTGTGACATATGTCGAGGGCGGTCAAGTCTACCGCAGCGTCGACCCGCCGCAGCTCAGGAAACTTCTGCTGGTAGCAATGGGCCTCCCGACCGCAGATGACAAGTCCGAGCGTCGATTTTCCGAGAGCTCGGAGCGTTCGGAAGTCATCTGAGCGTCCGTCACCAACAATCCCCGGAATTTTGTGATAAAAATAATGTCGTGGTCGAAAAGCTTTCGGCAAGGCACGTTGTCAGGAAAGTATTCCTGGAAGATTGGGGGATCAAGCTGCTTGCCCTCGTGATCACGCTTGCCTTGTGGCTCGGCATCACTGGCCTTAGCACTGACTCGCAGCGAAGCATGACCGTCCCGCTCAATACCATCATCTCGAATGATGCGATCATAACGAATACACCCCGCCAGGAGATCGAGATCGTCGTTCGCGGTGACAAGCGTCGGCTCGACCAGGTGAATCGCGGCGATATCTCAGCGTCGCTCGATCTGACGGCAGTCGTTCCCGGCGACTGGGTCATACAGCTGTCGCCGGACACCATTTCTGTTAACAACCTGCCGCAGGGGCTTGTCCTGCAGGAAGTAAGGCCCGGAAATATGGCCGTCAAACTCGACGCCGTCGCGGAAAAAGAGCTTCCGGTACGTGCGTCGCTAACAGGAACTGTGGCCGAAGGTTACGAGGTCTATTCCTCGACCGCGACCCCGGCCCGCATACGTGTCCGGGGGCCGGCCAGCATGATGGCTCTTATGGATCATGTGCGGACCGACGAGATCGATCTCGATAGGCGACGCGAGAGCTTCACGGTACGCCAGACATCGGTGGTCTCCCCGGAACCAAAGGCCGTTGTGCTAAATACCGTTGCCGACGTCTTTGTGCGTGTCGGCGAACGCCGTGCGGAACGGTCATTTACCGTTCCGATATTCGGTGAGCAGGGAACGACCGCGTCCTTTACGATCTTCGGGCCTCGCTCGGTCGTTGCCCAGGCCAAGGCTGACGAGTTCAGGGTCGAGATGTATCTCGACGACGCCGGCGAGCTTAAGCCTCGGGTAATATTGCCGCGTGATCTACAGGATGTCGCTGAGATCCGCGGCCTGAGATTGCGCTAGGTCATCGGCGGCGACGCGGCGTAACGATCAGAGCATCACTCACTTTCCGCTCGCCGTCCTTGTCGGACGGCCGATTTACGACCTTGCCGGCCACGAACATCGTCGTCGAACCGCCACCATCCAGATTGATCGCATCGACAGCTCCGAGTTCGAGCAGCAGTTTGGCGAGATCGTTCAGGTCTAGCCCGGCACTCTGTTCCGACCGTCCGTCAGCGACGAGCATCAGGAACTTGCCGTCTCTCAGTTTCGCCACGGCCGTTCGGGGATGACGTGTTTCGACAAACGCTTTGGACGAACGCTCGCGTTCCCAGGTTATGTCGATAGCACCATTTCGGATCAGTTGCGGAACGCCGGAGACGACGTCGAGCCTCGATCGATCTCGGACAAGATCTGGCGGCATCTCTTCCCATTTTTGCACGAGCGTGATCGTAGCCTCGCGTTTTGCTAGCGGCAGCAGCCGTTCGCGCATCTCACTTGATGCCGACAATACGTATCCGTTACCCGGGATCGCCGAGTTGCCGACGCCGTCCGAGACAGCGTTGATCACCCCTCTTACCGCGACTAGCTCAAGTCCATCGGCTGGAGTGTCCGTGGTCGCGCCGAAAGCCGGTGTATACAGTACGATCTCGCCCTTCTTTCTCTCGCGATTGATGCCCGAGATCTCGATCGTCTCTGCACCGATCTCAGCCGTTTGCTTGACCTTCGTTCGCAGGAATCGCACGTCGGTTCGAGTCGCGGAATTATTGACGATCATCTGAATACGATCATTCTGAGCCTCGCTAATCACCGCGCCATTGATCATGAAGAGTCCGACCGGATCACCCGCAAAGATGGATGTGTCCAGACGAAAGAACCCAGCATTTATCGCCGCTAGGGCCTTGTGGCGGCCGGCGATCGAGGAGGTGGTTTCGAGTCCGCGCGCCTTTCCGTGAGCGTGTTCCACATCGATGCGAACTTTCTTCAGATCGAGACGCAATAGACTGACGTCGACGGGTTTTCCGCTGATCTCTCGGCGAAGCGTGCCGTGCTCGACGCCATCGCTGACACGCTTCCACGTCTGAGCAGAAACGGCGACCGCGAAAAGAAGTACCGCTGTCAGGATCCGAAATGAGCGACAACGCGAACGAACCATATAGCTGCACATATTGCGATTGTATTGCAGATGGGCAAAACTCGAAACAAATATGAAGATCAACGAAAGGGTCGTACAGCTAAACGATAAGCCGGTGAACGAGAAAGCCCGCTACGTCTTGTACTGGATGCAGATGTACAAGCGTGTCGAGAACAATCACGCTCTGATCTGGGCTATTCGCAAGGCGAATGAGCTTAAGCTGCCGGTCGTCGTCTACGAAGGGCTTAAGTACTACTACCCTTGGGCGAGTGATCGATTGCACACGTTCATACTGGAAGGTGTCGAAGAAAAGCGGAAGGCGTTCGATAAGGTGGGCATCCGTTACGTTTTCTACCTACAAAAGGACGAAAGCTCGCCGAGGAATGCCGTTGCCAAGCTTGCGAAAGATGCTGCGTTGATAGTGACCGACGATTTCCCCTGTTTCATCATTCCGGGCCACAATCGCCGGATCGCCGAGCGAGCCGAGATCGCTGTTCATGCCGTCGATTCGAATGGCGTGATCCCGATGTCGAAGTTCGAAAAGGAAGAATACGCCGCCTACACGATCAGGCCGAAAATACACAAGTTCCTGGACAACTACCTCAAGCCGGTGGTCGAAGAATCGGTCGACAACGGGAGCACGAAACTCGACCTCGACGCGCCGTTCGAAACCGAAGTCACGAGCGACAATATCTCAGAGCTAGTGGCTGAATGTGACATCGATCACTCGGTCAAGCCTTCGGACGTTTACAAGGGCGGAACGCCGGAAGGCCGTAAACGCCTGAAGAAATTCGTTTCGGACATACTTTGTAATTACGACAGCACTCGCAATAAGCCTGAGCTGGATGGTTCATCCCGGCTGTCCTCTTACCTACATTTCGGCTTCCTCTCGCCGATCGAGATCGCGCTTGCGGTCAGGGAGAGCGATGCGCCGGATGAGTCAAAAGACGCGTACCTCGAGGAACTGATCGTTCGCCGCGAACTCTCGTACAACATGACTCGGCATAACGATAAGTACGATTCGCTCGATGCATTGCCCGATTGGGTCCACAAGACGATGCGCGAACACGCTAAGGACGAACGCGAGCACATCTATTTACTCGAGGAACTCGAAGCCGGCGAGACTCACGACGAACTCTGGAACGCGGCCCAGCGTGAGATGGTCGCCACGGGCGAGATGCACAACTATATCCGCATGCTCTGGGGTAAGAATGTGATCGCCTGGTCAAAGTCGTACGAAGTAGCTTTTGAAACTCTCGTACACCTTAACAACAAGTACTGTCTCGACGGGCGCAACCCGAATAGCTACGCAGGAATTCTGTGGTGCTTTGGCAAACACGATCGACCGTGGATGGAGCGCGATGTTTTTGGCACTATCCGATACATGACCAGCCGAAGTACCGGGAAAAAGTTTGATTCGAAGAAATATATCGAGTGGACGAACACGCTCTGATCTATTCTCGTCCAAAATAGTCCCCAAAATATTACTTAGGTATTGACCTTACTAATGTTCGCCTGTATAGTTAGGTATATGCCTAACTATGGAGCAGAGATCGACAGAGTATTTCACGCCCTCGGCGACCCGACACGAAGGGCTGTCGTGCACAGGCTGAGTGCCGGACCCGCGGCCGTTAGCGAGTTGGCGAGGAGCTCGTCGATGGCGTTGCCATCGTTCACGCAGCATCTTGGCGTGCTTGAGAAATGCGGCTTGGTCCGTTCCCAAAAACGCGGACGCATTCGGACGTACTACTTGGTGCCGAAACCGCTCAAGGCTGCCGAAAGTTGGATAGCCGAGCAGCGAAAGCTCTGGGAAAAGCGGCTCGATCAGTTGGACACATACTTGCTATCAATGAAGGAGAATACGAAATGATAAATATAGATAAGGTTTTTGATCCGAAGACCGATCTGCGTATCGAGCGTACGATCGACGTAAAACCGGAACTCGTTTGGGAGGCATGGACGAAGCCTGAGCATCTGATGAAGTGGTTCACGCCGGCTCCGTGGAAGACCGTGGATTGCGAGCTCGATGTAAGGCCCGGTGGCATTTTCCGAACGACGATGGAATCGCCAGAAGGTCAGCAATTTCCGAATAGCGGATGCTATCTGGAAGTGGTCGAAAATAAGCGGCTGACATTTACCGACGGCCTTGGGCCGGGGTTTCGGCCGAATGCCGAATCGTTTATGACAGCAATACTCGAACTTGAGCCGGCCGGCGATGGAACGCGATACCTTGCGACAGCGATCCACAATAGCGAGGAAGATCGCAAAAAGCACGAGGAAATGGGCTTCGAACACGGCTGGAACGCCGCACTCGATCAATTGATAGCTTACGTCAAGTCCTGGTAGCGGCTCGTGGCAGCTCAAGCCAGTTCCCATCCCAATCAAAGCACTCGAGGGCCGAGAAGCGCTTCTTGTAGTCGTAGAAGCTCTCGCCCTCGTATGCATAGCCGTGGTAGTAGTACTGCTTGCCTGTTGCGCGTGCGAAGGCGATCTCTTCAAGCATCGTGAAAATGCCGAGGCCGCGGTAGGCAGCATCAGGCTCGAAAATGCCGTAAATGCTCGAAACCGAAACCTGTCCGAGATCGAAAAAACTAGCAGCGAGCAAGCGTTCGTCGCAGCGGACGGTCACCTGGAAGAGATTCGTTGGGGTCTCAGCCGTCTGACCGACGAACTCGAAGAGCGAGCCGGGAATGCTTCCTTTGAACCGAGTCTTGTGCCGCTCGAAAAGTTCGTGCATTTCTTCGTCAACTGCGGCCGGGCCTTTTTCGACGACACAATCGGCATTTCGCCGGGCGATCCGCCTAAGGCTTTTGGTCAGTCGAAATTCTTCCAGGCGTATCCGCAACGGCATCACACGTCGGATCTCGTCTTCATAGATGCCAAAGTTGTAGCGAAAGAAATGCCTTCCAAAGTGCCGCCAGCCGTCAGCGAGCAGTTCGTCGAGATGCTCGGGCATCACACCGCGAGTGTAGAATTCCTCGTTGATGATGTTTGGGCGTTCAAGAAGCATGGGGTCGAAGTTGAGAAAACGTTACACCAAAAGCGACTTGCCTGAAAAGACCTGTGCGTCGTGCGGCAGGCCTTTCAAATGGAGAAAGCGTTGGGAGAAGGTCTGGGACGAAGTGAAATACTGTTCCGAGCGATGTCGGAAGCAGCGTCAGACTCAAAGCCCCGCGTACCAATCGTAACCATTCTCGGCCCAGTAATCTCGCGGCCTATCATGTGTAAATTCTATCGTCCCGATGCGTTTTATCTGTTTGATGCCGTACTTTGTGGGCGAGGCGAGCCGCAGAGGTGCGCCGTGCTGGATCGAAAGCGGCATGCCGTCCATCTCGTAACAAAGCAGAGTTTGCGGGTGCATCATAGACTCAATATCCCAGCCGACATAGTAGCCATTGTCAGGCGTAACGAGTCCGACGTACGGCGAATCGTTTCCCGGTGCGTAGCGGGCTGCGAAGTCCGAGAATCTAACTCCGCCAAAGTGCGTGATCGTCGACCAGCCTTCGATGCATTTGAATTCGACTATCATATCCGTTCTCGGAAGCGAGCGGATCTCGTCGATCGTGATCTGCTTTTCTCCGGCCTGCCCCGATCCGCGAAGCGTCAGTTTCCAGTCAGCAGGATCAAAGCCCTCGGACATACCAGCGAAGCCGTTTACCCTTGCACCCGTGATTTGAGAGCGGGAAAACTCGGGCGACAATCTGCCGTTCGAATAAAGCCCTCGCGACACTCGCTCGTTAAACTGGAGCGTACCGCGAAGCAGGCTGTACTTCGTCTCGTCGGACATCCACCGCCAGCCGAGAACACCTAGCGCCGCAGCGGCTCCACCGATTATGAAGCTGCGGCGGGTCGAAGCCGCCATTTTCCTGCGGGCTTCGTCGGGTGAAAGGGCCTCGGAAAGATGTCGTTTTTCCCCAAGAATGTCCGCAGTGCCGCGGTGCGCCCCCTTTGAATTCTCCAACTCGCGAACTTTCTCGACAAGGATCTCTTCGTTATGGCTCATGCGTTCTCCTCGGCTCGTCCGACCTCAGCATCGACAACTTCCCGCCCCGTGATCATCGACTGGAAGTTGCGCCAGCCCGCTATCACGACCTGTATCACGTGTACGAGAAAGAACGCGACAAATCCCATGGTGAGCCAGAAATGCAGCCAGCGGGCCCATTGGTATCCTCCGAAAAGGCTCGTAAGCCAAGCCATCTGAAGCGGTTTGTAGATCGCCAAGCCCGTGAGCAGCGAGCCCGCGGCCATCAGGATCACGCTTGTGTAGGCGATACGCTGGGCGTCATTGTACTTGCCTTGCGGCGGCTTCGTTTTGACGATGTGAGCGTCGTGGAGAGCGACTGCCGCGGCTCTTTTCAGCGAAGATGGAACGGGAACGATTGCACGCCATTCACCCGACACGACCAAGTAGATCACGTATGCCACGCCGTTGATCGCGAACAGCCACATGAAAAAGAAATGCAGCTGTAGGCCTTCGGCGAGGCGGAACGGGATGCCCAGTGCCTCATTGAACCAAACCGGGAAGAACTTGAACAGCTCGTAATTGCCGATCCAGATCGAGTACACAGGATTTGCCCAATAGATCAGCATTCCGCTCCAGATCATCATCGCAAGCAGCGGGAAATTGACCCAATGAAGCCAGCGAATGGCCAGAGGATGCTTGTATTCGATCTGCTTCTGCACTGACATCTTATTCGCGTCGACTATGCCGCCGGTTTCGCCACGTGAGACCTGACTGCTGGTGCGATGATAGCCGCGAGCGAGGCGTTGTCGACCTCGCTCAGCTTTGAAACCACGAAAACCGCATGCTCGCCGGCAAAGAAACTTGCCGTACTCGAAGCCGCGCCAAAGATCGCGGTCTGTATCCCGAGGTCCTTTTCGGGCCGCATTTCCGGATCCGTTACCAATACGGAAACGATCTCGCCCTTATGCCTGTAAACGATGTGAGCAAAACGACGGCCTTGGTATACGCAGGAGTGAGCCTCGAGAAACTCGACATCGCGGCGACCCGAATTCTCAAAGCTCGAGGTCATCACCGAATCAAGGCCTTTGTTGAAGTTGCCGAAACGTATTGCGGCTTCATCGAGCGAGATCGGCTTCTCTGTCAGTCGATAGTCGATCGCACAATTTTCGTGATCACCCAAGGCGAGCCTCGCAAGTTCTGCCCACGATCGGAAGAGCCTAACCGCAAGCTCTGGATTCGAGTTCACGGCGACGAGCGAGCCGGTGCGGGCGATGTCGAGGTACAACAACGCGGCCGCAGCGATCAGGACGACGCCCACGGCACCTAAACCGGCGAGCCGAAGCGTGGGCAAAGCGATCCACTCGAAAAAGCCCGGGCGATGAGCGGCCTTCCTCAGACTAGTGCCGATACGAACGGCCGCGGCCGGGTTCATCTGCGAGTCGGGACAACTGAGCACGGCCGACCTGAGCTGATGTTTCAGCTCGCGGTGCAGCGACATTTCCTGACGGCACGCGGCACAGCTTTCCAGGTGAGCCTGAACTTCGTGATTTGTCTCGACGAGAAGTTCGTCGCTTAAATACGAATCGACGAGGGTCTCGAATTCTTTGCAATCCATACTGTTACCGGCCTCCTGTCCGACGTTCGTAGCCGATCTCGCGTTGAACCAATTCCTGCCGCAGCATCGCTCGCCCGCGATGAAGCCGGCTCATCACGGTGCCGATCGGAATATCGAGAAATTCTGCTGTCTCCTTATACGAAAACTCTTCGACGTCGGCGAGCAGCACGACCTGAGCAAACTTTGGCGGCACACGCCGTATCGCCGCGATCATATCTTCGTCCGTAAGAAATCGCGGGATCGGCGGCTCGAAAGCGACCGTCTGAGCGATCTGTTCCTCGGTGTCTTCGACGAGTTTGAGCTGGCCGAGCTTCATCCGGCGCTTGCCGTTGAGGCGGTAGAGGATGGTCACGAGCCACGCCCGACAGTTGGTGTCGGGCGAGTAGCGATGAAACGAGCGAAGAGCCTGAGCAAACGTTTCCTGGGTCAGATCTTCGGCCTCTGTGCGATCGCGGACCAGCCAGTATGCAACGCGGTAAACATCAGGCATCAGAGGCAGTGCCTCGGCCTCAAAAGCCGCCCATTCCTTTTCGCGTTCGCGTGCTGATCGAAACATCGCTGCTACAATTCCGCCTCGGGGGTGAAATATTCCCGCCTGCCGGTCGACGAATCCGGAATAATCTCGGAACCGAAGCTAATTACATATTGGAGAGTCAAATTTCGCTGATAGAGTATTTCTACCATGAGAATCGATAAGTTATTAATCGCTGCGGCTATCGTAGCTGTGATGGTCGGGGCAATCGGCTGCTCGGCAGAACTCGTATCTGACAAGCAAGAGAGCTTGCCAGAGCCTACCACAACACCGGAAACAGCCAGAGTAAGGACGGCATCAGACGCTGTTTTCGACGGAACGAAGGTCGTTTATACGGATGAGGAATGGAGGCGAAAACTTTCGCCGGAAGCCTTTAAGGTGCTTCGCGAAGAAGGCACCGAGCGGCCGTTTACGGGGGAGTACGATAAAAACAAAACTGCCGGGGAATACTACTGCGCCGCATGCGGGCTAAAGCTGTTCTCTTCGAAAACAAAGTTCGATTCGGGAACGGGCTGGCCGAGTTTCTATGAGCCGGTGAATCAGAAGAACATTGCGGAAGTAGAAGATAAGTCTTACGGAATGGATCGCGTCGAGGTCGAATGCGCGCGCTGTGGCTCGCACCTCGGGCATGTTTTTGAAGACGGGCCAAAGCCAACGGGCCTGCGTTACTGCATCAATTCGATATCATTAGACTTTGAGGAGTCGAAATAGCTATCACTTTCGCAAGGGCCGGAGGCGAAAGATCCCGTAGGCGACAAGTATCAGGCCAACGACGATCTCAGCTCCCCTTCCGAGGCCGTGGCCGCCCGGAAGCAGGCCATTCGGCGTTGCGGCGCTGGCGAGAAACCATATCCCGATCAGCAGCAGAACTATCGCAAGGCCTTTTCGCATTACCAGTTAACGCTACCTTCCTTCGAAGTGTCGATCTGGGCGAGTTCGACGCCCTCGTTGAAGAGAAAGATCTTCAGATTATCGAAGAGGAACGTGTGCGAATCAGGATTTGAGACGTCGAGGCCGAAGTGGTTGATGAGCTGCATCTGCTTTTGCTGCCACTCTTTCCAACAGCCCTGACAGATCTCTTCGTAGACGCGCTGGCCTAGTTCGTTCGGTATCGGTGCGAAAGCCATCTGCTCGCCCTTGCCGCCACAGCGTATGCAGGTAAATTTGTCGCCAAATAGAGCCATAAGATTATTAACCACAGATTAACACAGATAGACACCGATAATTATTGATCGTGTCCTATCCGCGTTTATCTGTGTGCATCTGTGGCTATTCCGTCTGCGCCGCTTTGATAGCGGCAAGAACGTCGTCATCGCTTGGTTTGAAGAGGCTGATCGCTTGTACTTTGTGATAGGCGATCTTGCCTTCCTTGTTGATCACGACAACACCGCGAGCGGAGCGGCCCGGAAGCCAGCTTTTCATGTCGTACATCGCCGAAACCTTGCCGTCGGCGTCGGACAGCAGCCGCAGCGGAAGCTCGTTCTTTTCCGCAAAGCCTTTGTGCGACTCGACCGAGTCCATCGATATTCCGACGACCTCGGCGCCCGTCGCCTGATATTCCGACCAGTGATCACGCACCGAACACATCTGAGCCGTGCAAACGGGAGTGTTGTCGCCAGGGTAAAAGAGAAGCACAACCGTTTGTCCTTGGTGATCACGCAATTTCCAGTCTTCACCCTTACCATCGGAAAGAGTGAAGTTTGGAGCAGCACTTCCGATTTTTGGCATTACCTAATTCTCCCAGTCAAAGATCGTTTCGATATCTCTAGTCCCGTGAAGCACGCGGACGATAAAAACCTCTCGCCCTCGAATCTCATAAAATATTAGATAGCTGCCAATAGGAAAGCTTCGCAAAGAATCGGCCAGTTCCGTACGAACACGACCCGATTCGTTCCAATTCGCCAGCATCTCAAAGCAGTCGACAAACTTGCTGAATAGGGCCAACGCAGCCTCAACGCTGTCATCGGCTATGTAGACTAAAATCTCATCGATATCAGCCTCGGCATCATCGGAGATCCGATACTTACCCATTCTTAGGCTTTCTCTCCAGCAGGCGACCTTTGATCTCGCTCATAACGGTTTCGCCATCTCGGTGCCGGCCGGCATCTATGGAATCGAGCCCGGCTCGAATATCTCTCTTGAGGGCCGCCAGCTTTGTCTCATAAATTCGATCGCGCAACAACAGGAGCCGCAGTCCCTCACGTACGACTTCGCTTGCGGATGAGTACATTCCAGCGTCGACCTTTTCGGCTATGACGCTCTCGAGTTCTGCGGTAAGGGAAACGTTCATGCGGCCATGATAACATAAACGGGCATTCGAATAGCGATATTCGCTATTGGTGGATTAGTAAGGAAGATAGCTACGGTTTGAACCCTCGGTTAGGCATCTCCCAGGCTCAACTTCCTAACTTTTTGAGTTTCTTTTTCTAACTCCACGAAAAGGTAGTATCTGAAGATGATGTCTCGTTCTTCGAGAAAACTGCCCCAGCTAATTCTGTATGTCAGGATGCCCTTCGTCTGGACGCTCGGCTCACCCAGCAACTGCTTCGTCTCCGCAACGGTTTTTCCAACCAAGATATGCGGCTGATCCAGGAGACTACGAACCATTTGTCCTCGCCTACGAATCTCTGCTTCCTTCCATTTTTCAGAGTCAAACATCAAGTCATTCGGCTGCGAGTCGACGCACGAAACCGAAAAAACAAGAACAAGCGCAACAAGCGAAATAGTTTTAAGCCGGATACCGATCACGATTGAAAATCCCTAATGTCCTTAAACGGCTTTTCCGCGTCCGTAAAATCCGGACGGTAGTAGTACGATGCTGATTCGTATTCCTGCATAAAGCCTTCTTCCATGCCGAGGTCTTCGAGCAGGGAAACAGCCTGGAACCACTCGCCTTCCGAGATGCGGCGAGACAGCAGGATGTAGCGTTCGTCGGTCGCGGCTTTGTTGGTGGCGTAGTATTGGGCCATCAGCGAGATGGCTGTCTTGGGGCCGAGTTCATCGCGGATCCAGCGGAGATTTTCTTCGAGGCCGGCAATGTCGTTCGGGAGGACCAAAAGCCGGATGAGAAGGCCACGCACGAGCAATGGTTGCTCAGCGGACGAGGGCGTCCGTGTTCCATCAAAAACAAGGTCGCTGCCCATTTGGCGGTGCATCTCTTTGATCGCCGCACGGGCGTGTTCCTTGTAACCGCGGACCTTTGAATACTGAAATCCCGCGGCGCTGTCGGCGTATTTCAGGTCCGGCAAATAGACGTCGACGATGCCATCGAGAAGCCTCAGCACTTCGACCGAATCGTATGCGTTGGTGTTGTAGACGATCGGCAAGGTCAGCCCTCGCTCGGCGGCGATCAGGATCGCCCGGGCCATCTGCGGAGCAAAATGCGTGGGCGAGACAAAGCCAATGTTATGACAGCCGCGTTCCTGCAGCTCGAGCATCATCTCGGCGAGCCGTTCGTGCGTGACCTCGTTCTTCTTCTGCTCACGCCATGTTTGTGAGATCTGATAGTTTTGGCAATATACGCAACGGAGATTGCAGTTGCCGAAGAAGATATTTCCCGCACCGTGAGTGCCGCTCAAAACGGGTTCTTCGCCAAAATGTGCGGTGTAGCTCGAGACTATCGGCAAACGGCCGGAATAACATGCGGCGATCTCGTCGTTCAGCCGGTTGTTGCCGCAGTCCTTTGGGCAGACGGTGCAGTTTTCGAGGAGCTTCTCGAGCGCCTCAACTCTCGTCTCCAACTGGTTTGTCTTTAACAGACTTAGGTACCTTGCGCCGGAACCGACGCTTTCCGTGAACATTGTAGGTATATTTTTCTACTATCTCTTTTGGTGCGACACTGTTGGCTAGCGTCCACGTAAAATCCATCTCGGCGTTGACGGTCGCCGTGGCCATCCAGGTCTCGCGGAGCATCAGCAGACTCCCGTAGAATAGAAACATGATGCCGATAATCCCAACGGGGATCGGGAGCCATCGGTACGTATTAAAGAATGCCGCGATCGCGATCGTGACGCTCGTAAGTACAAAGAATCCGAGGCCGTAGTAAAATGTGCCCATCGCCTTTTGCAGCAGACGGGCTCGGCTCGTGACTTTGTCGAGCAGGTTTACAACGGTATCGATTCGTTCCTGATAGAGCGGCAATTTCTCTTTGTCTTCGACCAGGATTAGCTCGCTCAAACGTCGCTCGAGCTCGCGTACCCGGTCAACTACACGGCCGAGCCGCGTTGAAGTCGACAGCACGAGCGAACCGGTCGCCGACATCAGAAGCGTCGGCGTGACCATCGCGGTCAGAAACTCGATGGTCGAGTTCAAAGCATCTGCATTGACGATCTCATTCGACGCCATAGGTCGGATTTTACGATACGGGCCGATAAATCAGAAATTATGATCCGAGAGAAGATACCATCCGGTAACGTAGTCGTTATGGAGCACGAAAGCGAAGTGCTCAAAGGCAATCCGTTGGGTGATCCGACGATGCGAAAGCTCCACGTCTACACGCCACCTGACTACGACGAGAGCAACGAAAAATTCCCCGTTGTCTACTGCCTGAGCGGATTCACGGGCCGCGGACAGATGATGCTCAACGATGCTGCATTTGCTCCGAATCTAGCCGAACGAATGGATCGTCTGATCGCTGCTGGCACGATCAGACCGATGATCGCGGTCATGCCCGATTGCTTCACATATTACGGCGGTTCGCAGTACATCAACTCGACGGCGACGGGAAGGTACGAGGATTACCTGACCGAAGAGATCGTGCCTTTTGTCGATGAGCAATTTCGCACGTTGGCCGGACGTGCTCACCGCGCGGTGATGGGGAAATCGTCCGGTGGATACGGAGCGCTGATCATGGGCATGCGGCACGCTGACATCTTCTCGATGGTCTGCTCGATCGCGGGCGATGCGTATTTCGAATACTGCTACCCGTCGGATTTTGCCAAGGCTTTTCGCGTGATCAAGGGCGATCCGGCCGCATTTATGGAGAAGATCTGGTCGACGGAAAAGCACGTCCGCGATGCTCATGCGGCGATCAATACGATCGGAATGGCGGCTTGCTATTCGCCCAATGGCGTTGGGTTCGATATGCCATTCGACCTTTTGACCGGCGAGATGAGGCAGGACGTTTGGGAGCGGTGGCTCGAAAACGATCCGGTGCGCTTCGTCGCCTCGCACATCGATGCACTGAATTCACTAAAGCTTTTATTTCTTGACGCCGGAAAGAGTGATGAGTTCGGCCTCGACGTTGGCGCGCGGATCCTGTCGGCAAAGCTCCGAGAACTCGGCATCCATCACATTCACGAGGAATTCGACGGCGGGCATTTCGGTATATCGTACAGGTTCGATCGCTCGCTCGAACTTATTTCAGGTTCTATTTTACAAGCTTAAACTTCGTCAGGCAGACGTGTTTCTTAAGCTTGCTCGTCGCGATAACGACAGGATCGGTCTTGCCGTAGGGCTCGCCTGTTTCTACGTCCTCTTCTTCCCTGAACTCGCCTTTCTTGTACGTCGCCGAGCAGTCACCGAATTTATTGCATACCTCGAGCTTGGTGCAGATGATCTCGTCATCACGCTCGTAAATGTAATAGGTCGCGCCGGAATAGGGAGGACGCGGGAAATTCTCAGTTCGGATCGTAATACGCATTTTCTGAACGCCAGAATTCATCGCGTCGGCGGTGTCTATTACCATCGTCAGGGCCAATACGCAGCCGGCAAAACTGATCGTCAGGACAAAATACAAAACCTTTTTCATTCCGTTACCTCGATAATACACGCTCGACTTCACGGCCCATTCTGCCGGTGATCATGTACCACATCATCTTGTAATCGCTGATGAAAGACCAGAACGGATACTTGAACGTCGCCGGTCGGTTCTTTTCGACAACGAAGTGAGCGAACCAGGCGAATGCATATCCGATCGCAAAACAGAGCGGAAAATAGTACCACGTGCCTCGCCAGATGAGCCATCCAAGAACCACGAGGCCGAGCGATGTGCCGATGAAGTGTAGAACGCGCGTCAGCGGCTTGGAATGCTCGCGGACATAAAAATCCCAGAATTCGCTGTAGGTACTGATCATCGATTTGTTCTGAGGCCGTCAGCGACCAGCACGCTGACGAGGACGCAGCCGAAATGCACGGCGCTCGTCCCGACGATAAAGATCGCGCAAGATAAAACGGCCGAGCCGACCGCGTTCCATGATCGTTTGCCGGCAAGCCAGTAAACTATGAGCCCGCTCAGGAGCGCTCCAACGATCACCGCTCCGACCGCCATGACGATGTAAACCGCCATCGAGATCTCAGCCGCCCGCTGCTGGCCCATAAAGCCGTTTAGCGCTAATGCCCACATAAACCATCCAAAGGCCGCACTGGCGATCCCGCACACGGCAGTAATGACAACAGTGCTGGCGATCGCCGCTTTTACCCCACGCGTCATACAGGCCACTCTCCGAAATGCAAACGTGCTATTATTTCACTACTTTTCGCATTATCTTGCCAACCCAAAGCAACACTCCGGCCGGCTAAAATTCATCTAGCGGTCACGGAGCGATCGAACATGGAACTATGACGAATCACGCATCCGAAAACAGTTTTCTCGACAACGTTTCGATCTATTTTGACGAAGCCGCGAGCTATACAAACCATCCGGAAGATCTTCTCAAGCAGATAAAGACGTGCAACAGCATGTATCACTTCCGATTTCCTGTCCGCACTTCCCGCGGCTATGAGGTGATCGATGGCTGGCGTGCCGAGCACAGTCATCACAAAATGCCGACAAAGGGCGGCATACGATATTCGCTCGAGGCGAATGCCGAAGAGGTCATTGCCCTCGCCGCACTGATGACCTACAAATGCGCAGTGGTCGATGTGCCCTTTGGCGGCGCAAAAGGGGCGATCTGTATCGACCCGAAGGCTTACAGTGTCGGCGAACTGGAACAGATCACCCGACGCTACACGCATGAACTCGTGAAAAAGAACTTCATTGGCCCGGGAATCGACGTTCCGGCCCCGGACTATGGCACAGGAGCCCGCGAGATGGCGTGGATCGCCGATACTTACTCGGCTTTCCACCCCGGCGAACTCGACGCGCTCGGCTGCGTGACCGGCAAGTCCGTCGCGCAGAATGGAATTCGCGGGCGTACGGAAGCGACGGGGCGTGGCGTCTTCTTCTCGATCAGAGAAGCCTGCAATGATCCGGAGGCAATGAAGGCCGCCGGTCTCGAAACTGGAATTAGCAATAAACGAGTCGTCGTGCAGGGCCTCGGAAACGTCGGCTATCACTCTGCTCTCTTCTGCCAGCAAGGCGGTGCGACGATCGTCGGGATCGCTGAGTTCGAAGGGGCGATACACAAGCCCGATGGAATCGACATCCAGGACCTGATGCATCACCGCAAGGAGACGGGATCGATCATGGGATATCCGGGCAGTACCGATCTCGCGCGACGCGAGGACGGGCTCGAGATCGATTGCGAAATTCTCATCCCAGCGGCTCTCGAGAACCAGATAACCTCCGAAAACGCCCCGAGGATCAAAGCAAAGATCATCGCCGAGGGCGCTAACGGTCCTACGACCGCCGGAGCGGAGCATATCCTACTAGAAAAGGGTGTACTGATAATTCCGGACATTTACGCAAATGCCGGCGGTGTGACGGTCTCGTATTTCGAGTGGCTCAAGTGCCTCTCGCATGTGCGCTTCGGCAGGATCGGCAAGCGATTTGATCAGGCGGCATTTGGTGCGATGGTGGACGTTGTCGAGGAAACGACCGGACGAACCCTGTCCGAGCATCAGCGCTCGCAGCTGGTT
Organism: Acidobacteriota bacterium; assembly: GCA_041940165.1. GTDB lineage: Bacteria > Acidobacteriota > Blastocatellia > Pyrinomonadales > Pyrinomonadaceae > OLB17. Next base: position 316,157 of record JBGTSR010000001.1, on the reverse strand, counting down.
CGTGGGGCTGACGAGATCGACCTAGTTAATTCTGGCCTCGAGGAAACCATGGCGTATGCCTACAACGAACTCGTCGAGACACGCCGTAAGAACCCAAAGATCCCGAGCTTGCGTTCCGCGGCATTTGTTAACGCCATCGACAAGATCGCGGTGTCGTACGCGGAATTGGGAATATTCCCGTAGGACTAGTGAGATCTTTACTGCAAGATCGTGCCTCCGCCGGCGTTCATCTGGCGGAGGTCAATTTTTATGCGTTCAGTTATTGCTTCGGTCGCGATCGCTATTCTGGCAGTAGTGTGTGTCGGCACAGCCGGCCGACATCCCGAATCCGGCTAACGACATGACAAGTTTTCTTCGGATCTCGAAAGAGGCGGCAAAACACCGTACTACGCGGCGACTTACCGAAGAACAGTTTATAAACGCCAGCCGTGAAGCGGGCGTAGTGATCCTCGATGCGCGTAGCGGCGTCAGGTATGATGAACTTCACATCAAGGGTGCCGTGAATCTGAGCTTTCCGGATATGACGGTCGAGAGTCTTGCCCGGGTGATTCCCGACAAGAACACAAAGATCCTGATCTATTGCAACAACAACTTTCTGGGAGCAGAGCAGCCATTTCCAACCAAGATGCCTCCGGCATCGCTCAATCTTTCGACATACATATCGCTATACACCTACGGCTACAGAAACGTCTACGAACTCGGGCCGCTGCTAAACGTTAAGACGACTAAGCTGGAGTTGGCTTCCAGCCCTGTAGGCGAGTGATTGCGAGCTCAGTCCGCGAACGCTACGCTCAGCTGTTTGAGCTTCACCGAGTTGCTTGTGTCGAGATCGTCGACGTCGCGGTCGATGTAGTTGTATAGGATGTCACGTTGCTGCGGGCGGTAGCCGGCTTCGCGGATCTGATAGCGGAGGTCGCGTTCGTTGGCTTCGTTGTTGGCACCGGCGGCTGAGACGACGTTCTCTTCGATCATTATCGATCCCATGTCGTCGGCGCCGAAGCGGAGAGCGGCCTGGCCTAGGCGAATGCCTTGCGTAAGCCACGACGATTGGATGTGCTTGATGTTATCCAGGAAAAGCCGCGAGACGGAGAGCATCTTCAGGTAGTCGATGCCGGTCGGTTCTTCGGTGATCTTGCGGCCGAGGGCCGTATTCTCCCGCTGGAAGGTCCAAGGGATGAACGCGGTGAACTCGCCGTAATGCGGATCCGCAGCCTTTGCCGCCAAGGCTTCGTCCTGCACCTCACGAACGCGTTCGAGATGGCGGACGCGATGCTCGATACGATCGCCGATGCCGAACATCATCGTCGCCGTCGATATCAATCCGACCTTGTGCACGGCACGCATCACGTCGAGCCATTCCTGAGTCGTGCACTTCGTCGAGACCCGCTTTCGGACCTCGTCGTCGAGTATCTCGCCGCCGCCGCCGGGCATCGAGTTGAGTCCGGCAGCCTTGAGCCGACGCAGGATCGTGTCGTAATCGAGTTTTGAGATCAGCGAAATGTTGTGGATCTCGGGCGGTGAAAAGCAGTGAAGCTGGAAACGCGGATACTTCGCATGGAGCGTTGTCAGAAGCTCCTCGTACCACTCGATATTGAAATCCGGGTGCAGGCCGCCCTGCATGAGCACGCCGGTTCCGCCTAGGGCGATCGTCTCGTCGATACGCTTGCAGATCTCGTCGATCGAGTGGACGTACGTATCGGGTTTCCCCGGCCGACGGTAGAATGCGCAAAACGTGCAGACGACGTTGCAAACGTTGGTGTAATTGATGTTGCGGTCGATGATGTAGGTGACGACATTTGGGTCGTTCTTACGCCGGCGGACCTCATCGGCTGCCAGACCGATCCGCACGAAGTCGTTCGACTCGAGCAGGGCAGTGCAGTCGTCGGTCGTTAACCGTTCGCCATCGAGAGCCTTGTCCAAAATGGGCTGAATATCCTTCATCATCGCTTCCAGCTATAATCCTACCAAAATATCGTGGCGAAAAAAGGCACCAGAAAACTGAAGATCAAGTGCGAGTTTACCAACGCTGCTGAGCAAGGCGGCGGTTGGCATTTCTTGGTGGTCGAGCCGTCTGTCGTCGAGAAGTTTGAGTTCGAAGGCAAATCGAAGCGGGTACTTTGCTCGATCAAGGGTACCGAACAGTTCCCGTGTGCCCTGATGCCATGGGGCGATATCTTCTACATCATGGTCAACAAGCAAAGGCGGACCGAACTCGGCCTAGAGGTTGGCGATATCGTCGACGTCGAACTTGAAAAGGACGAGAGCAAGTATGGAATGCCGATGCCGAATGAACTCGAGGAGGTCCTAAAGCAGGATCCTGACGGTGACAAGCTCTTTCACGGGCTAACAGCGGGCAAGCAGCGTTCGATGATGTATTTCATCTGTCAAATGAAGGACGTCGACAAACGCATAAATGCGTCGCTGGTTCTGATGGAGCATTTGAAAGAGAACGAAGGAAAGATCGTCTCGGAGAGATTGCTTGAGGAAATGAAGAGGCCGATGTTCGATCCTTTCTAGACGTACTCGATCGCCCGGCGCATGTCGATCAACCCGTGATGATGGGCAAGCTCAAAATACAGGTCCATCCCGCGCAGCATCAGTTCGTTCGGCTCGTACACGATGTTTTCGGTCAGATACTGGTCCATCTCCGTGTGGCTCAGGCCGATGTCGCTCTCGTAATTCGATGAGATCTCGTCGATGTGTTCGAGGCCTTCATCACGAGCAGCGGCGAAGGGAATGTCACAGTTACCCCGCAGAGTCATCCACATCGCAAAGACAAATCCGAGTTGGGTATGGCGATGCCAAAGCTCAGCAATGTCGAACACACGTGCTTCGCCGGGTGCTGCGGATAGGGCCAACGCGGGGTCGCCGATTAGCAAGGCCGCGTCGGCGGTGGCGAGCATAGCGTTCAGATCGGGCGGCATATCGATCCACATCGGTTCGCGGCCCAGAAATTCACGAAAGATGATCTTTGTTAGGATGACCGAAGTTCTGGAGGAAGTGTCGAGAGCGACGGAATCGACATTCTTCAGTTCGATGCCGCGTGTGATCAGACAGACACTTCTAACGCGTTCGACCGCTCCGACGCAGACGTTCGGGATCAGTTTTGCTCCCGGGATCGTCTGAAATGCTATAACGGGAACGAGCGCGGCGTCGACACGATCCTGCGCGAGCAATTCCGCCGAACGAGCCGGAGCCGTGTCCATTATGACCTCCAAATGCCCGCGGTACTTACCGTAGAGAAACGACCAGACCAGCGGCGCCGTGTTGGAATAGCTCGACGCTGAAATTCGCCGCAATGACATTGAAAAACTATGCGGGGATCAGCGAGAACGCATTGATGAGTCCGACACACAAGGCCATCGAGGCGTAGAGAGTCGCTATCGCTCGGTTATCTTCCTCTATCTGCATCGGAATGATCCAGAAAAGCACCTTAAACAGGATGATCTGAAAGACACCGGCAACGCCCGCCCAGATAAGAAAATCGATGAAATTTACGCCGTTGTATGAGGCCGAAAGCAGCGGCAAAGTAAAACCGACAGCGGCTCCCCCGAGAGCGATCGCCGGCGCAGTTCGTCCCGCCTTTATCTGATCGATCTCGTGGTACGGAGTTGTCCACATGTACAAGCGAGCGAAAACGAATAAAAGAGCCAAACTCGTCAGCGAATACAGAACAAAATGGCCATATGCCTCAAGGGTTATGTACTTCATATCGTCTCTCTACCTGAACGTTTTCGAGCGCCTGCGCCCGGCGTTCGTCCGTGGATCTGTCGTTTCTGTTGAATCACGATTAAATCAGAAGTGGCGGTTCGAATACAAATCTTGAACGTAGAACGCCGTTTCGGATATCCTTTGCGAAATGAAGATATATGACATAACGGTAGCGATCAGCGCCGAGACACCGATCTACAAGGGCGACCCCGGCGTTGAGATAAGTTCGTTCAAGGCGATCGCCGATGGCTCGTCGGCAAACGTGTCGCAGATATCCCTGGGCGTTCACACGGCGACGCATGTCGATGCGCCCAATCACTTTATTGACGGAGCTAAGCGCGTTCACGAACTGGACCCCGAAAAGCTTGTGGGGCCGTGCCGCGTCATTGAGGTGCCGGAAGACGTCGTCGCTATCGAACCCGAGCACGTAGGCGATATTGCGGGCGCCGAACGTGTGATATTCAAGACACGTAACAGCGGCTTTTGGGCGACGCCGGAGGATGGTTTTCGCTCGGATTTTACATACATTACGCCAGCGACGGCGAAATTGCTGGTCGATAACGGAGTTGTGTTGGTCGGGATCGACTACCTTTCGATCGAGAAAAGCGGTTCGCCGGGCCATCCTGTCCACGTCACGCTTCTAGAGAAGGAAGTTGTCATTCTCGAGGGGGTCGATCTGCGGGCGGTCGAGCCGGGGAATTACGAAATATTCTGTGCGCCGCTCAAGTATGACGGCGGCAACGGCGACGGAGCACCCGCTCGGACTTTGCTGCGCGAGATCTGATCGATGCTTGTAAACGAACCTCGGTATCGAGAAAAGGTCTTTGCGCTTGTGCGTAAGATCCCAAAAGGCTCCGTGATGACATACGGACAGATCGCAGCGATCCTCGGCGAAGGCTACACGCCGCGGACCGTTGGCTTTGTGATGCACGGCGCTCCAGATGATGTCCCATGGCAGCGGGTGATGAACTCACAGGGGAAATGTTCCACAGGCCGGCTGTCGATGCCCGTAAATCTTCAGCAGGAGATACTCGAGGCCGAAGGAATTGCATTCAATAGCGGCGGCCGCTGCGATCTTGGAAGATTTCAGTGGTGGCCTGAAGGTTCAGAAGCTGATGAGCCTCAGATCGATCTTTTCAAGTAGCTATCTTCCCCATTTCAACTTGTCTCTCAGAACGTCGAAATAATTCCTATTCGGCGGCTCGACGAGGTTAAAGGCGGTCTCGCTTTTTCGGATCTTGACGGTGTCGCCGCTGAGCATCGGGTAGCCGGTCTGGCCGTCGAGGCTCAGAACGACGCCCTCGTTCTCGTGACGAAGCGATAGTTCGATAAGAGCATTATCGGGCACGACGATCGGTCGGTTTGTCAGCGTGAACGGACAGATAGGTGTCAGGACGACGGCGTTCATCGAAGGGTAAACGATCGGGCCGCCGGCCGAGAGATTGTACGCGGTCGAGCCCGTCGGTGTCGCTACGATCAGGCCGTCGGCTCGAAATGTGTTGACGAAAAGCCCGTCGAGCGAGACGTCGATCTCGATGATGCGAGCGAGAGCGGCTTTGTTGATCACGACGTCGTTGAGGATGCGTCCCGAGGCGAGCTTCTCGCCCGAGCGCCAATGCTCGGCCCTCAGCATCACTCGGCTGTCGACCGAATATTCGCCGGCGAGAATGGCTTCAATGGCAGGGAACATCTCTTCGATCCTGAATTCTGTCAGGTATCCGAGACTTCCGTAGTTGATCCCCAGCACAAGTGTTTCGCTTCGCCCGACGAGTCTTGCTGCTGCGATCATCGTACCGTCACCGCCGAGCACCACGATGAGATCGGTCTTATCCGCTAGCTCAGACGAGCCGGTGACCTCGTCAGATCGCATCGTGCCGAACGAGATGTCGAGATCCTTCTGCCCGAGCCAGGCGGAGAGTTCCGCGGCCGTTGCGCGGGCATCATCGCTTCCGGGTTTGATCAAGATGCCGACCGAGCTGATCCTTTTTTCGCCCATAAGAAAAAAATCGAACCGCGCTTATCTTCCGGTATTCGGCATCAAAACGGCAAGTGCCTGAAATCGCTCACCGCTAGTAAAATTGGCATTCGGCGGCGCTTTTGCTAGACTTTGCGCTTGTCTCTACTTAGCTGAGAGCAGTATCCATTACGTATAGGTGTATCTAGATGTTAAAGTTCTTTACCCGTCTCAGGAAGACGAAAAACTTCGTTCTTCTCCTTTTCGCCACCGTCATGGTGGTCAGTCTCGTACTTTTCTACGCGCCGTCGCGCAACAGCGTTTCGGCGAATCTGGCAAACAGTGACGAAACCGTTGCTTCGGTCGCGGGCCACACGATCTCGGTCGGTGAACTCGTCCGCCAGAAGGAGAATTACGCCCAGTTTTCGCGGGGGGCCGCGTTTCCGACGAAAACGATGCTGGACGGCCTCATAAGCAGCCGAATCGCACGGGCCGAGGCCGAGCGTCTGGGCCTGACAGCTGGTGACAAAGAGGTAGCCGATCGTCTGCGTGAGCTTAATAAGCCCACTGACGGAAAGCCCTTCGACCAGGCCGTTTACGAGCAAAATGTGACGGAGCAGTTCGGAAGTATCGCGACGTACGAACAGAGCGTTCGCGACGACGTCAGCGCTCAGAAACTGCAGGCGTTCATTACCTCGGGAGTTAACGTTTCGGAAGAAGAACTGCTCAAGGATTTTCAGCGGAAGAACACCAAGTTCGACGTGAACTATGTGGCGGTCAACAGCACTGAGCTTGCCAAAACGATCACGCCGACCGATGCCGAGCTGCGGGACTATTTCGAAAAGAACAAGCAGAGCTATTACATCAGCGTTCCGCAAAAGAAGATCAAGTACGTTTTTGTGAATACGGCAAAGATCGGCGAGAAGCTTCAGATCCCCGAGGCTGACCTGCGTACGGAGTATGACAACCTCGCTCCGGACAAAAAGACTGCGGGCGTGCTCGGACAAGAGATCGTGCTGCGTGTCGCAAAGCCCGACCTTGAGACGCAGGTATCGGCCAAGGCTGCCGAGCTCGTGGGGCAATTGAAAAAAGACGGCCCGACGGTCTCTGAAGAAGCATTTGCCAACCTGGCAAAAGGCCATTCGGAAAATCCCGCGACGGCGCAGAATGGTGGTAAGCTGAGCGGGCCTGTGCGCGAGAACCTCAACAAGCCGGATGATCCGTATCAGCGTCTTCTCAAGATGCAGCCGGGCGAAGTGACCGAACCCATCAGCTATCAGGGACGATACTTTATCCTTCGTCGAGGTGATGCCGTGCCCAAAAGCTTTGAAGAAGCTAAGAAAGAGATCGAGGTGAGTCTGCGAAATCGACGTGCCTACGCCGTCGCCGCTGAGCTCGCGCAAAAGGTTGTAGAATCGCTCAAAGAGACCAAGGATCCCGCAAAGGCGGCCGCGGCCTTTGCCGCTGAGGCTAACATGTCAGCGACCGACATGGTCCGCGAGACCGAATACATTAAGCCCGGCGACGACGTGCCGAATGTGGGCATCTCACCGCAGTTCGAGGAAGGAATTGCCCCGCTCGCGAATGTCGGCGACGTAGGCGAAAAGACGCCGATCCAGAACGGCTTTGCGATACCAATGCTCGCCGACAAGAAAGATCCGCGTGACGCAGAGTTTGACGAGGTCAAGGCCCAGCTTGTTGATGTGGTAAAACTCGAGAAAGCTCGTGCACAGGTCGAGGAGATCGCAAAGCAGATCGCTGAGTCGGCCTCGGGCGCTGGAGCACTCGGCGGCGCGGCTTCGGCAAAAGGCGTTACCGTGAAGGATCAGAAGAATCTTATTCTTGGCTCGCCGCTTGGTGAAGGACTTACCGCCGGCACGAGCGAGGCCCTCGAAGACGCGATCTTTGACCTCAAGGTAGGCGAGGTCACCAAGAAGCCAATAATGGTGGGCGACAATTGGTATGTCGTCGGCCTAACGAAACGCGAGGATGCCGACTCTGCTGAGTTTGCCAAACAGCGCACCCAACTTCTGGAAAGCAAGCTTGCCCAAAAGCGCGGCGCTATTTTTTCCGAATACCTCGCCGCGACCAAGCGCAAGTACGAGGCTGACGGCAAGGTCACGATCTATCAGGATGCCCTGGCGAAAGTTGACGCCCCGGATCCGAATGCACCGCCTGCTGCGCCTCCGGCAGGAATGCCAGCAGGAATGCCGATCTCGATCCCACAGGGTAACTGAGTAAGCTCTTTAGGCAAAAAGAGGGACGGCTGAAAATGCCGTCCCTTTTTCTATTCCTGTGATCTGTTCTACTACTTAGCGTGAAGCTCAGCGTAATGCGCGAAGAACCAGTACGTTATTCCGATCCAGATCGCCAGATTAGCAAGTGATGCGATCAGCCCGATAGTTCGTACTTTCGGGTCGCGGCTGCCGCTCCTGTCGCCCTTGCCATACATAAGAACGGCGACCAGAACGCCTGTGATGATCCACGCAAACGACCTGACAGCGACTTCGATCCAGGCTGTACCCCAGACCTGCCAGACGGTCAGGGCGATCGCAAGCACCATCGCGAGCATCGCAGCGAAGGGGGGCTTGTAGTCTGCTGCAACCGTATTCTGAGCCAACTCCGGATTAGTTCCGAGCTTGCTGTGGTTGTAGCTGTATGCGAAATAGATCACGAGACCGAGCGACATCCAGTCGATCAGTCTTATCCACGTGTCGAGCGGAAGGCTGTTCATCAGATACGCTGCCGAAAGAACGGTCGCGATCGGGATGAAGGGTGAGAATGGCACCCTGAACGGCCGGTTGAGCGCCGGATTCGACGAACGCAGGATGATAATTCCCGTTCCGACGATCACGAACGCGAACAGAGTTCCGATGCTTACGAGCTCTCCAAGCAGGCTGATCGGAACGAAGCCTGCGAGGATCGCCACGATCGTACCTGTGATCGCCGTTGTGATGTGCGGTGTGCGGTATTTGGGATGAACGCGAGCCGCCCATGCCGGCAAGAGACCGTCCTTCGACATCGAATAGAAGACGCGCGGCTGGCCCATTACCATCACGACCATCGTTGAGCTCAAACCGAGCACGGCGCCGATCTTGATGATGTATGTCGAAAATATCCCGAGGATCGAGCCCATGACGCCCATCGTCGTGCCCTGCTGAGCCTTTAGCGCCTCGTCGATCGCAGTTGCAAGCGGGGCTGGGGCATTTGTGAGCAGCTTATAGTCGACGAGTCCGACCATTACGCCCGCGACCATGATGTAGAGGACGGTACAGATCGCGAGGCTGCCCAGGATACCGATCGGCATGTCGCGTTGCGGATGCTTGGCTTCCTGAGCGGCGGTCGAAACCGCGTCAAACCCGATATACGCGAAGAAGATCACGGCGGCTCCGGTCACGACGCCGGGAAAGCCGTACGGCATAAACTCGGCGCATCCGGGACTGCCTACGGTACAGCCAATTCCTAAGTTGCCAGTATTGACGTAGCCGATACCTGCCACGATGAAAAGCACAACGACGAGAACTTTTACGATAACGATTATCGAATTGAAGCTCGCCGATTCCTTGATGCCTCGTATCAGCAGGAGTGTAACGGCGACCGCTATCAACGCCGCCGGAAGGTTAAAGATGCCGGTGCCGATCACAGTACCGTCCGAAGCCGTTATCGGAACACCGGGCGGTGAAGCCAGGGCGACCGGGTAGTTAATGCCGAGTGTTTGCAGCAAGCTCACGACGTAGCCAGACCACCCGACGGCGACGGTCGCCGCGCCAAAGGCGTATTCGAGGATAAGATCCCAACCGATGATCCAAGCGATAAACTCGCCGAGTGTGCCGTATCCGTACGCGTACGCCGAACCTGAGATCGGTACACTGGCGGCAAATTCCGAATAGCACAGCGCGGCAAAGGCGCTGACGATGCCCGCGAGCACCATCGAGATCACGACAGCCGGCCCAGCGTGTTTGCCGGCCGCTTGACCAGTCAGAACGAAGATCCCCGTGCCGATGATCGCCCCGACACCGAGCATCGTCAGATCAAGCGAGCTGAGGGTTTTCTTAAGGGTATGTTCGCCGGTCTCTTGAGCTTCGGCGATGATCTTGTCGATCGATTTGGTTGCGAATAGTGACATTCTGCTCCTCCAATAAGAACAAGAATCCGAAAATATCTGTTTTGCAGAGATCTAAACTTTTGTGGAAATGCACAGGAACATTAAGCCTGCTCGACCGTAATGTCAAGCAACAAATTGGTCCGGATGTGCGATAAGAAAAAAGGCCGGAACCCTGAGGCCCCGGCCGAGATAAACGTTGCTAATACCGCTACGATCTACCGATCGCTTTGAGATAGCGGGCAAGCTCCACGCGAACCTTCGGGAAGAGGAAGAACAGCCCGATCATGTTCGGGAATACCATCGCCAGGATCATCGCATCGGAGAATGCAAGTACCGAACCGAGCGAGGCGGCGGCACCGATCACGACGAAGATGCAGAAGAGCAGCTTGAACGAAAGATCGACCATCTTCGAACGGCCGAACAGATATTTCCATGCCTGGAGACCGTAATATGACCACGAGATCATCGTCGAAAACGCGAAGAGAACGATAGCGACGGTCAGGACATAGTTGAAGCCAGGCAAGACGTCGTCATACGCGCGAGCCGTCAGGTCTACGCCGTTAACTACCGTATCGCCGATCATCACGTTGCCGCTGACGCCGCCGTAGGCGAAGAACCCGTCCATGTTGAATAGGACGATCACGATCGCCGTCATCGTACAGATAACCACCGTATCGATAAACGGTTCGAGCAGGGCGACGATGCCCTCGCTCGCGGGATACTTGGTGCGTACCGCCGAGTGAGCGATCGCGGCCGAGCCGGCACCGGCCTCGTTCGAGAAGCACGCACGGCGGAAGCCTTGAATGAGCACACCAGCTATTCCGCCGACTCCGGCTTCGGGCGAGAACGCCCCGGAAATTATCTGGCCGATCGCAGCCGGAATTTCGGTGAAATGGGCAAGAATGATCACGAGCGAGGCGATGATATAGATGATCGCCATCAGCGGAACGAGCTTTTCCGTTACGCTTGCAATGCGCTTGATGCCGCCGATGATAACGATCGCGACCAGAACAGCCATGATCAGACCGATGACAGTTCTAGCGGCTCCGCCGGTACCGACGCCCATCAGTGTGGTGATCTGCGAGGTGGCTTGATTAGCTTGAAATGCATTGCCGCCTCCGAATGAACCGCCGACGCACAGGATGGCGAATACCAATGCCAACACCTTTCCGAAAGCGCCCATCTTCAGTTCGGCAAAACCGCGCGAGAGATAGTACATCGGGCCGCCATGGACCGTACCGTCGGCGGCGACATCGCGGTATTTGACGCCGAGCGTACATTCGACGAATTTCGACGACATTCCCAGAAGTCCAGCGATGATCATCCAGAACGTGGCACCGGGTCCGCCGATGCCGATCGCGATCGCGACTCCGGCTATATTGCCAAGGCCGACCGTTCCGGACACCGCGGTAGCCAGGGCCTGGAAGTGATTGACCTCACCGTGATGGCTCTCGTCCTTGATCGTGTCGGGGATGTCGCCGTCGACGATGTTGACCTCGGCCTTACCGACATGCGGCTCGGTGTGGGCCGGATCGTCCCGCATCTCGATATCGTCATACTTACCGCGTACGACCTGAAGAGCGAGTGGAAAGCGGCGAAAATTTACAAATCCAAAGGCCACCGTGAAGAAGGTCGCACCAAGGATCAGCAAATAAAGCACGATCGGCAGGTTAAAGGGGGCCGGAAGCGGTGCCGGGTAGAAAACAAGGGCCTCCCATGCCTGCGACACGGGGGCAAAGGCCGCATCGATCCGCTCGTCCAATCCCTGCTGTGCAGCCACAGCTACTGCAGACGACAAGAGCACAAGGCCCGAAAATACACAATTACGAAGTCGTTCGATCATTTAGTCCTCGCTGATCAAGATTTATTTAAACCGGAATCGGGGCGTAATAGCCGAATGCCCGGGGTGAGGTTAGATTTTGTTGGAATTCAGCTTTACAGTAGGGCATTATACGCAATTCTTGGGATTTTAGAAACGAGCATCGTTGTCCGCTCGCTGTAAGTACGGAAACCAGACAGAAAAGTATGCGAACAGAAAAGAACATCGGCGATATGCCGACCGATAAATTCAGGCGGCATGGATACGCGCTGATCGACCAGATCGCGGAATACTTCGACTCGATCGAGCAGTTCCCGGTCTTGTCGCAGGTCGAGCCCGATTGGCTTAAGAATTCTCTTCCGAAATCACCGCCTCAGAACGGCGAAGACTTTGGCGATGTGATTGGTGACGTCAACCGGCTGATCCTGCCGGCCGTGACCCACTGGAATCATCCGAACTTCCACGGGCTGTTTTCGACATCGACCAGCTCTGTAGGAGTCTTTGGCGAAATGCTTGCGGCGGCATTCGACATGAAGGCGATGCTCTGGCGAACGTCGCCGGCGTCGACCGAACTCGAGGATGTCGTGCTCGATTGGCTGCGGCAGATGATGGCGCTGCCGGACCATTTTGAGGGGATCATCTACGACACCGCCTCGGTTTCGACAATGCACGCTATAGCCGCGGCCCGTGAACGCGCGGGATTCAAGGTGCGCGAACTCGGTATGAGCGGCCGCATCGATCTGCCGTTGATGCGGGTCTATTGCAGTGAGCATGTCCATTCTTCTATCGATAAGAGCTGCATCACGCTTGGGCTTGGCTTACGGAGCCTTAGAAAGATCGAATGCAACGATCGCTTCGAAATGATCGCTGAACGTTTCGAGGCGGCGATCCAACAAGACCTCGCTGAGGGCTATCTGCCGATCTGCGTGATTCCGACGGTCGGCACGACCTCGACGTCGAGTATCGATCCGGTCGACGCCGTTGCCGATATTTGCGAGCGGTACGGAATTTGGCTGCATGTCGATACGGCCTACGCGGGCTCGGCGGCGATCCTGCCCGAGATGCAGTCGCTTTTTGCGGGCTGGGAGCGTGCTGATTCGATCGTGGTCAATCCGCATAAGTGGCTGTTTACGCCGTTCGATCTTTCGGTGCTTTACTGCAAACGGCTGAGTGAATTGAAAGAAGCCTTCTCGCTCGTGGCCGAGTATTTGAAGACCAGCGAAGAGCCGACCGTCAAGAACGGAATGGATTACGGCATTCAGCTCGGGCGGCGTTTTCGGGCTCTGAAGCTGTGGTTTGTCATCCGTTACTTCGGGGTCGAAGGCCTGCAGTCGCGTCTGCGTGAGCATTGCCGTCTGGCGAGGCTTTTTGCATCCTGGGTCGAGGCCAGCGATGACTGGGAAATGATGGCGCCTGTACCATTTGCACTCGTTTGTTTTCGGGCCTGTCCGACCGGCGTCGAAGACCTCGATGCCCTGAACGAGCGGATAATGAACGAGATCAATACCTCGGGCGAAGCTTACCTTTCGCATACGAAGCTTAACGGCTTATACACTTTGCGGCTGTCTGTCGGCAGCATCCGCGTGGAAGAACGCCATATCGAAAAGGTCTGGTCGCTGCTTAACGCCCGGCTCGAACAGCGTTAGGTAGACTTCGGCAAACGAAATTTTACCTCGCCATTCGAAATAATTTCGCCGCGAACCCAGCCGTTGGCTTGATAAAAGCGGTCGGCCCGCGTGCCCGGGTCTGTGCTGAGGCTGACCTCGGACGCACCATTTTCAAAGAGCCATTTAACCGCGAGATCGAGCAGAGCCTGTCCGATCCCGCGACCTTCGAAGCCCGGCCGGACGAACAACGCCCAGATCGAAGCATCCGCCGAAGCGGCGATACTGAACCCGACGATCTGGCCTTCCGACACACATACCCAGCCTTTTCCGGCTGTCGTAAGATACTCGGCACACATCGCGTGCGTAACTCTTGACGGGTCAGCAAGCCGATTTTCTTTGACTGAAAGCCTTAGGCCGATGATCTCGGCAATGTCCTCAGTCACTGCTTCTCGGTAGAGCATCGACCTCCTCCCAGATCTTGTGCCCGTGCGTCTCGCGCAGGAAGATCGCCCCGACGACGAACGTGATCGCCGCGATCGCCATCGGGTAATAAAGGCCGGCGTAGATGTTGCCGGTCTGGGCGATGAGCGACACGCCGATCAGCGGCAGCAGCCCGCCGAAGACGCCGTTGCCGATGTGATACGGCAGCGATAACGCCGTGTAGCGTATCTTTGCCGGGAATGCCTCGACCAGATACGCGGCGATCGGGCCATAGACCATCGTGACCCAAAAGACCTGAATGAAGATCAGGAAGATGAGCTTCCACGCGGCTGATTGCGATAACAGGTCGCCGAGGCTGGTGTACGGCAGCACCTTTTCGGCGGTGACGAGCGTGCCGTCTGGGGCCGTAGTTTGCGGAGTGAGTTTCACGGCGCCGGTTATGGGATCTTTCTGCGAGGTGGCGGTGATGACGTTCGAACCCGCAGCCGACTGCATTGCCGAATAGATCGGCATATACGTCAGCATCGCAAGCAGACAACCGCCGAGGATGATCCATTTGCGTCCGATCCGATCGCTCAGGGCGCCAAAGACGACAAAGAACGGCATCGCCATGATAAGAGCTATCGCGACGATGTACTGCGCCGAGACGAGATTGACGTTGAGGATCGTCTGAAGATAGAAGAGAGCGAAGAACTGCCCGGCGTACCAGACGACACCCTGCCCGGCAGTCGCGCCAAAGAGCGATATCAGCACGCGACGCAGATTTGTCCATCGGGTAAAGGCCTCGACCAGCGGATTGGCCGACGTCATGCCGGTAGATTTTACGTGCTGGAATATCGGCGATTCTTCCATCCGCAACCGGATGTAGAGCGATATGACGACCAGCAGGATCGATACCAGAAACGGTATTCGCCAGCCGGCGATCCCGTCGGCCTTGCCGGCGAATTGGTCGGGCGTCATCAGATTCTGGACGATGAGGATAACGACGAGCGACATAAAGAGCCCGAGCGTCGCCGTGATCTGAATGAACGACGTGTAAAATCCGCGTTTGTTGTCCGGCACATGCTCGGCGACGTAGACCGCCGCACCGCCATACTCACCGCCAAGGGCGAGGCCCTGCAGTACGCGAACCAACAGAAGAATTATCGGCGCTGCGTAACCGATAGTGGCATACGTCGGCAAAAATCCGATCAGGGCCGTCGAGCCGCCCATGATGAGCAGCGTTACGAGGAAGGCATACTTGCGGCCGACAACATCGCCGATTCGACCGAAAAAGAGAGCTCCGAAAGGCCTTACGATAAAACCGACGGCGAACGTAGCCAGATAGGCGATATACGCGAACGTATCATTGCCCGGCGGATAAAATAGCGGGGCGATGATACCGGTCAGGCTGCCGAAGATATAAAAGTCGTACCACTCGATGACAGTGCCGAGCGACGACGCGCCGATGACCTGCCAGATCTTAGCTTTTGAGACGCGGTCGTTATAGAGTGCGCCTAGGTCGGCACCGGTTTCTGCCATATCGGGATCTGCTCCTGGTTACGATTCGATTTTTGAGTATTAAAGCAGTTTTGCGGCGGCTTTCAAAAACGTGAATCCAAACTGTGCTAGCTTTCTAACTGCATAAAGATGAGATTTACGAAAGAGTCAGTGATCAGAGCGACGCCGGAACGGGTTTTTGCATTCCATCAACTGCCCGACGCATTTGCCCGGCTGGTGCCGCCGTGGGAAGACGCCGAGATCATTCAGAAGGCCGACATCTCGGTCATCGGGTCACGAGCGATCATCGAGACCAAGGTACTCGGCCTGATACCGAGCCGCTGGGTGGCGGAACACACTGCGTACGACCCGCCGCATTTTTTCGAAGATATCCAGATCTCAGGGCCGTTCAGATCGTGGAAGCACGGCCACCATATCGAGCCGCACGAGGACGGAGCGATACTGCGTGACGATATCGAATTCGAGCCGCCGGCGTCATTTATCGGCGAGTTGGCAGCTCCGATATTTATCCTGCCGCGGCTCGAAAAGATGTTCGATTTCCGGCATTCAGCTACCAAACAATGGTGCGAAAGCGGAGAGACCGATTAGAAAGGCATAAGCTTGCCTAGCTGCGTCAGCGTCCGGCCGAAGACGAAATCAACGAGACCGACCTGCTCATGCGAGCGATCGTAGCCCACGAGTTCGACGTATGCGTTGCCCGTGACCGGCGTTCCCGCCTTCGTTCCTGTTACGGAACACGCCCCTTCCCAATAGACAACCATCGTGGTGCCGCGGGTGTCGAGTTCTTGGTCATCGAGCCGCGGCCGTATCTCGATATCGATGCCGAGCTTTTCGACCGTTATACGCCAGCCGCTCGGGTATTCGGCTCCGCTGCGTTTACTGGTCCAAGTGTCGAGCCGCTCGATACGAAAATCGGCCTTGCGAATTATCTCGGTCGAACCATCGGGCAGCACGTAAGTGCCCGTGCGGTCGTCGTTGACGTGGCCCGCCGGATCATCGAATTGATACAGCATCAGCTCGCATTCATCGTCGAACTGAATGCTGAACCAGTCCCATTCGCCCTGCTGCCAGATACCGTATTCGCGGTCCATCCAAGCCGTTCCGGTGAACGTTTCGGTCATGCCGTCGATGACGACGCGGCCCTCGGCAGACATTCGGGTGAAAGAGAAATGCTTCGAAGCGCCGGCATTCTTCCGGGTGATGCCGTTATCGCCGTTGAGCACGATCGGCTTTTCAGAATTCAGGATGGCGTCAAAAACGGTGCCGTCGGGCAGCGTCGCGTGCAGGATGTGCTTGCCGTTAACCTCGCGAAGCGTCCAGTCGCCTAGCCTGATATCGAGCGCCGTCTCGCTCATTGAGGCCGCGGGCTCGAGCGGTTTGTTAAAGCTCCGTATGTGCTCGTAATTGAACCGCCGGCCCGATATGTCCGAGACCGCAAAATGTGCGAAATACATCGGGTTTGCCAGCACGGTGAGCGGCACGATGCCGAGCCGGTCGAGGTCGGTACGTCGTTTGAAAAACACCAGCTCAAAGCCAAACTCGCGACCTGAATGCGTGACGCAATGGCCTGTGTAATACCACCATTCGGTCTGGACATCAGGCTGAGCATAGAGGTCTTCGGGAAGCCGCACCTCGCCGTCCGACGGTGCATCGCGAAGCTTTTGCGGCCCATACCCGAGCGCCCCCGCGACGCCGTCGATGGCGGCCGAAGCGAATGATTCAAGCGGTTTGAAAAAATTCTCTGCCATAACGAACTATATTCGCCATTTTATCGGTTTTAGATCTGGCCGGCACGGGCAAACCTTGTGAGATAATGGCTGCAATGCTGATACATATTGTTTGCTGGAAATATCGGTCCGACGTGTCCGACGCGGAACGCGACGAACACCGTGCTCGGCTGATCGCGTTGCGTGAGGTGATCCCGAGTTTACGGCGGCTCGAGGTCGGTGCGGATATGCTCCATCTCGATCGTTCGTTCGACACCGGACTCTTGGCCGAGTTTGACGATCGTGCCGGACTCGATGAATATTCCGAGCATCCGCAGCATGTCGAGGTGGCGGCGATGGGCAAGGGCCTTGCAGAAAAGGCCGTTTCGGTTGATTTTTTCGCGTGACGCAATAACGGCCGGATGCGTGCGGCAAACGAAAATAATGGCGCCGACATCTTAAGAAGCGCTGTAACTATAGGAACACAAGCGGATTTTCGAAGATGGATCATATTTTAAGACTCGGCTTTAAGATACTTTTTGTGGCCGCGCTGTTTGCGGTACCGACTTTTGCACAGGCTGTAAAGCGAACCCAGTACGACATTACGAATTATGTGATGGACGTTTCGATCATGCCGGTCGAGCGTCGACTCGCGGCTACGGTCGATGTGTCGCTCGTGCCGCTCGAGGACGCCCGTGCGTTCTCTTTCGAGCTGAACGGCTCTCTCAAGATCGATACCGTCGAGCGGGCGAACACAACTACGACTGCTGTCGCGACGACTCCGGCGACGCGTACTCCGTCGCCAAAGCCTGCGACTCCAGCCGGTGTTGCCATTCCGACGGGCGTGACTTTCATTCAGGACCAGACCAACTCCAGCGAACTCGGCCCGCACGTTCGAGTCGACATCGGCGAGAACGCTGCCAAAGGAACACCGATCACGCTGCGATTCAAGTATTCCGGCATTCTCGATACGCCGCTCGGCGGTCCGCTGCTCACGAAAAAGCTCGCTTCGGTTGGCCCGAACGACGGCTATCTGATGTATGCGGCACGTTGGTTCCCGTTTCATGATTATGCTGCCGATCAGGCCACTGCCGATATCAACGTCTCGATCCCGGCGGGCTTTCAGCTCGTTGGCTACAGCGATGCCCCAGTCGCGTCGGTCGGCGGCAAAACGAAATTTGTCCAATCGAAATCCGGCCTCGTAGGCAACCTCGCTTATGGGCGTTACTCGCCGCGGTCGATGCGCATGGGCGAGTACGAGATCCAGTTCTTTACGCGGCCCGGCACGGACGATCAGGTCGTCCGCTACGGCGAGACGCTCGGCAAGGCCCTCGCCGATTACACCAAGCGTTTTGGCGCGGCCGATTTCGGCAAGAAGATCATCGTTGCGCAGATCGACGACGAAAGCCTCGACTTTTATTCGTCGATGGGCATGATATTCGTCGCGACGCGTCCGTTTGAAGAGGCCCGCGAGATCACGTTCGCACGGCTCCAACGCGAAGCGGCCTACCAGTGGTGGGGCCTGACCGTAGGGCTCAAATCGTTTGACGACGCATGGCTCTCGCAGGGGCTGGCCGAGTATAGTGCCTTCTCGCTGCGAGAATCCGAAGCTGACGGTGCGAAACTCGATTCGCTGCGTCGAGAACTGCTCGAAAAATCGCTCACGTTCGAGCAAACGGCCTCGATACTTCGTGCTCCGGCAACGCTCGACGATCAGAGCGCGGCCTATCAGTATCTGATGTACGCAAAAGGCGCGTTCGTCTTTGACCTCCTCAGGCAGACGCTCGGCGAACAGAAATTCAATCAGCTGCTCCGCACGTTTCTCACTCAGTATCGCGGCAAGAATGCTTCGATCGACGATTTTGAAAAGCTGACGTCGCAGGTCGCCGGCGAGCCGATGCGATACTTTTTTGCACGCTGGGTCGAAGGCACCGGCGTTCCGGAATTCTCGAGCGACTATCTGATCATCCGCACACGCGGCGGCAAATTTGTGACGCGCGGCACCGTTAAGCAGAACTACGACAATCTGCGGCTGCCGGTCGAGATACAGCTTCGTGCCGAGGGCGATCAGAACATGTCGACCGTCAAGCTCGATATGCAGGAGTCGAGCAGCGACTTTAACCTCGAGTCCGACGGCAAACCGATCGCCGTCGTGATCGATCCTTCGTACAAGCTGCTGAGGATCTCACCCGAACTTCGCGTGTCGTCGATCGCTCGCCGCGGGATCGAACAATTCCGCGAAGGCAACTATGCCGAGGCACAGACGCAGTTCGAAGCAGCTCTGAAGCTCGACCGGTCGAATTCGTGGATCTACTACCACCTCGGGCTGCTGTTTCTCGAGCAGAGAAACTTTGACCTGGCGATCGATAACTTCAAGGCCGCCATCGCCGGCAATCTGAATCCGCCGTGGCTCTCCGTCTGGTCAAATATAAAGATGGGCAACGCCTACGATGGCAAAGGCGATCGTACGCGTGCCGTCGCCGCCTACAAGCGAGCCGAGGAATCGGGCGACAATTACGACAACGCCCAGGACGCCGTCAAGAAATTCATGGCCAATCCGTACGACCCTCGGACAAAGACGACGACCGCAGTTCGGTAGAATTGTTTCCCACTTTTGACTACGGGCCCGGCACTTTCCGCCGGGCCTTTTTTGTTTTGCGAAAGTTTCTCACACGGCGCGTCGGTTTCGAAGAACAGCTATTAGCTATTAGCTGTTAGCTGTCAGCTTGTCGACGATCGCTCTCACGGGACGGGTCAAAACCACCTGCGATAGCGTGTGGTTGAACTCACGTGATCGAGAGTTTCTCACAACGGGAGTAGTCGAGGCTCCGAGATGTCGAGATGAGAGGAAGCTAGTTGTCAAAGATCACCAACGTCAATGGTTCTCACGTTCAACCACCCGCTACCGCAGGTGATTCTGACCCGGTCGGAGCCGACACCTAACAAGCTGAAGGCTGATAGCCGTACTTCACTCGCGTCTCTCGTCCGGGTGAACCGCGGGTGGAAATGTCCGAGCGGACGCCAAATGAAGGGTTCCGATCCAGGGAAAAGATGTTGTTCTCCGGTAGCGTTTCGTGCTGGCACCTGAAATGGTTTCTCACTCTTGGTGTCGAACGGATGGGTTGGATTCGCCGCGAATCTCGGCAGGGGAGAACGGTCGCTCCGAGGTCATCTCGTTGTGCTCTCATCTTGCGTTTTGGAGGTTCCGCGGTCTCGACGCGTGCATACAGCAGCGTCGAGTAATGCGAACGTCGCGCACGGCCATCGTTGAGCAGCGAGCAGAATCGCCGGACGTCGTCGATGCGTGGATCGAGTGTGATCGGGCTGAGGTCAATCTTTAGTTTGGTGCGGCCGATGTCGAGCAGCGCTTTCATAGCTCGAAACTAAGCCTACTCACCAAAAATTTAAATGCCAGATTTCTCAGATCGATGCAGAATGCACAGATTGCATAAATTTCTCAAAAAAATGGGCCGCCCTCGCGGACGGCCCAAAATATCTCTCGACAATAGCCGCAGGCAGCGGCCGAAAGCTTAGAAGCGGATCTTCGCACGGAACTGACCAACGCGCGGGCCGCCGATCGTGTTCGTGACGATGCCGAAATCGACGGCGTCCTGCAGATCGCTGTTCGGGTTTTGGAAGTTCACTGTGTTGAGGACGTTGAAGAGGTCAAAGCCGACCTCGATGCCGACTCGCTCGGTGAGCTTTGTGGTCTTGGCAAAGCTGAGGTCAAAGCGACGCTGCATCGGGCCGCGGAACGTGTTGCGGCCGAGGTTGCCAAAGCCGCCCTGCGGCGAGCTGAAGCACGAACGGCTGATCACATTCAGGTTGCTGGTGCTAACGCTGCCGACCGCCTGGTCGAACGAGCACGCCAGATTCGGCCGTCCGAAGCCGAGGCGATAAAGGCCGCCCGAGCCGCGTGTCAGATCGTTTAGCTGCGAGACATTGCTGATCTCAGGCTCAGAGGCGAACACCGTGAAAGGCGAACCGGACTGGGCCTGAACAAAGCCCGAAACAGTCCACCCATTCACCCAACGGCTGACCGAACCGCCGTTCGGGATCTCCCACAGGAAGTTCGTGCTGAAACGATGCGTACGGTCAAAATCAGAGAGGCCGCGGTTGCCCTCGAGGTTGCGAGCGTCACCCTGAGCGATGAATCCGCTGTTCGGCACATCGGGCTTGCCGCTGCCCGCCGTGCTGCCCGGATCGGTCGACATTACGTCGATCGATTTCGAGAGCGTGTAAGCGACGTTGAACTGCAGGCCGCGTGACAGACGCTTGGTCAGGCTGAACTGGCCGCCGTGGTAGTTCGAGTAGCCCTTCGACTGGAGCAGGAGTGCCTCGGGAACGTTGAAGCCGAGGATCGGCACGCGTGCTTCGAAGTTGATCACAGTGCCGTTCGCCGCCGACAGATTAAGATCGGTCTGGCCGGTCACCGTGTTCAGGAAGCCGAACGCACGGCCGAGGCCGCGGGCACGTGCCGTCGAACCGCTGTTTAGGGCTCCATTCGGCGAACCGGCGGCTACGTAGGCCTGATTGAAACGCTCGAATATGTGGTCGGGCGTGTTCGGGTCGTTGAGGTCAAAGCCTTGATTCAGGGCCGTCGCGACGAGCAGGTTGCGGCCGGCGGTGCCTACATAACGGGCCTCGAACATCAGATTCTTGACGAGTTCGTATTGCACGCCGAAGTTCCACTGGTGAACGAAAGGCGTCTGCAGATTGCGGTCAACGGCACGAAACTCAAAGGTCTCGGCGATGTTGCCGCGGGTGCAGTTAGCTCCCGTTGTCGGGACGCAGCCAGTTCCCTGCGGCGTGCCGCGTGAATCGACGAACACAGGCGTGTTGTCGCGGATCTGATACGAACCGGTCGCGCCGCTGCCGCGGACGATGCGGAAAGGCAGCCACTGATTGAGCGGGATATTGGTCGGAACGCCTGAGAATGCCGTCGGGATCGAGACGTTGCCGCTCGGCACCGTGATCTCGACCTCGCGGAGGAACGGGTAGTTCGAGAAGACCGTGTTGATGAACGACGCCGACGGACGATCGTAGAAGAGTCCGTAGCCGCCGCGGAAAACGAGTTTCTCATTTGCCGCGTAAGCAACGCCGAAGCGCGGTGCGAAGTTGTTGGTGTCCTGGCTCTTGAGCGTGTGCCTGTTATTGGCCTGATTCGTTACGGCGATCGCACTGTCGACGATCGTTACGCCGGTATTTGCTACGTTATTCGGGATCAGGAAGCCATTCGTCGGGTTATCGCACAGCGTGTTCGAACCGCCCGTCGCCGCAAAACACGGCAGATAAGGCTCGAGGTCGAAGTTGCCGATGCGGCCGTTCTTTTCCGTCGGCCACATGAAAAGTTCGTAACGCAGGCCGAGATTGATCGTCATCTTGCGGCCGATCTTCCAGTCATCGGTGAGGTAAAAGCCGAGATCGTTGAAGCGGAAATCCTTTTCCGTGATGCCGTACTGCGTGTCGGCCTCGGTCGCGTTGCCGGTGAGGAGCTGAGTGAACGAATCGAATTTCTCGAACTCGGTCGCCTGTTCCTCGGGCAGGCTGGTCTGATAGCGATGGCTCTTGAATTCACCGCCGAATTTGATGTTGTGACGGCCCGTGATCCAATTGACGTTGTCGCCGATGCTGTACGTCGTCTGCTGACGCTGGTTGAACGAATCGTTCGGTCCGCCGAACGAGAAGTTGGCGATGTTGTTGCGGCCAATGTAGTGGCCGAGACGCGTCGTCGCGACGCTCGAGTCGAATGTCGACGCAGGATTCGTAACGCCGATGAACTGATTGGTAAAGTCGCCGGTCGAGAATTCCTCGGTCAGCGAACGCGTGTTGTTGAGCGTGAAGTAGCCGAACTTGATCTCGTTGATCAGGCTCGACGAAAAGACGTGCGTGTCGCCGATCGAGAGCGTGCGATTGCGGTCGTTGCGGCGAAGCGTCGTCGGCGAAGCCAGGCTGTTCGGGTCGGGGAACGAATCGAGGCCCGGGAAGTTTGCGAAGAAGAACGTGCCGGTGAGCGTGTTGTTCGTCGATAGCTGGCCGTCGAGACGCGTCGTAAACTGATGCTGTGTAAACTGCGAAGGCTCGACCGAGATGACCTCGATCAGTGGATTATTTCGCTGCAGCGTACGGCTTGTGATCGTCGGGAAATTGCCGAACTGGTACGAACCGGTGCCCGTCTGATCGACGAGGCCGAGAGCACGGAAGTTTGACACCGATGGGATATAAAAGCCGCCCGTAACAGGGTTTCGCAGGTTGAAGATACGAAGTGCGACATCGCTGATATCTGTCGGAAGCAGGCATGTCGTGCCGACCGTGCAGCCGTTGAACTGATTGAATGCCGCCGCGATCGCCGCTTTCGAACGGTCATCACCCAGCACGCTCATTGCGAGCGGAAGCACCGTTCGCGTGCGAGCCGTCGGCACGAGGCCGGTGTTTGCGTCAGTGTACTGATAGCCGCCGAAGAAGAATACCTTGTTCTTCTTGATCGGGCCGCCGAGCGTAAAACCGGCTTCGGTGCGGTCGGCACGCGGTTTCTCGTTGCCGCTTTCCTCAAGAAAGAATTCGTTCGAATTAAATCGCTTATTCTGCAGATAGTAGTAAGCAGAACCGTTGAGCGAGTTGCCGCCTGCTTTGGTGACGAGCTGGAAATTACCGCCGCCCGAGCGTCCGGTCGAAGCGTCGTAGAGCGAGGTTTGGAGCTTTACTTCCTGCAGCGTTTCGGGTGCTGGCGAGATGTTGTCGGCCAGGCTGCCCTCGTTGCTAGTGATATTCGTCGCATCGACGCCGTTGAAGAAAAGGCTCGTAGAGGTCGTACGAGTGCCATTTACCGACGGCGAGATATTGCCGTTGCCGTTAACGCCGACGGGCGAGAGTTCCGACGAAACGCCGGATTCCGCACCGAGCAGGCCGGTGAAGCTGCGGGTCGATGTCGGTGCCTTGGTAAGCTGTTCGCCGGTGATCTGACGCGAAACAGCCGCCGACTCGGCCTGGACGATCGGCTGGTCGGACGTGACGTCGACGAATACGTCGGAAACACCGACTTCGAGTTTGACATCGACCGTGCGTGTGACCGAGGCCTCGACCTCAACGCTCGAAGACGAAGCCTTCTTAAAGCCGTCTTTTTCGTAGGACACCGTGTAGATGCCGACGGGCAGATTTGTAACGGTCCAGCGGCCTTCGTCACCCGAGACGACGGTTCGGGTCAGATTGGTCGCGTTATTCTTTACTGTGACGGTCGCTCCCTGAACGACGGCGTCGTTCGGGTCCTTGACCGTGCCGCTCAGCGAGCCCGCAGTTTGGGCAAAGGCTGTCGCTGCGAAAAGGCCAATTGAAAGCACCAACGCGCTTATTCGAAACCGGTTAAACATAAAATTCTCTCCGTCTTTGGATAAGATAATTGCAGAGGATCTACAGCACACCCCCGTAAGGAAGTGGCCCCAGCCCCTCGTGTGAATCTCAATAAAAAATTACTTGCGGCAAGACGGGAGAATACGTAACACAAGTTAACGCGGCGTAAACCTGACGTTAAATAAATGTTAATTGTCCTGTGTGAGCACTTCTGTCACGCAGGAATCGTCTGACACGGAGGCGCATTTTAGTTACCGTACCGTTAACTTCGAATGGCGGGCTAAATGATCGTTCTTATGATCTCGCGGTGGAGTAGTCGATCGTCTTTGTAGTGTTGGCGGGGGGCTGCCGCCTTTAACCGTTCCACGGCAACGGGATCGATCGGCCTGGACTCCAACTCTACAATTAATTGTGCTAGTGATCTTATACGATGTTATACAATTACTAACGTGGCGGTGACGTACAAAACCATAGCGATCGCACTCGGCGGGCTGATCCTGGTGCCGATCTCGTACCTTTATATAACTCGAAACGATGCCGTACTTTATCGATATCGTTACAGGGCCTCGGTCGAGCAGCAATCGTTCATCATTCAAAATCCTTTTCGGGAACGCGGGCCCGAGGATGAGGCGGTTAAGATCTTGCAAGCGCTGAAGGATGGCAACTGTGAGAGGGCGATGACGATGGCGTCGGCAGAGCCCACATCTATCGCAACGACCTGCGAACGAGAAGGACGTTACCCGCTGCAGGACTGGTCGATAGTCGATCGTACCGATATCGGAAAACACGTCGTTTTTGTCTTCCTAGTCTACCGAGAGAACCGAGACGAAAGATCGCGGCAAACTGAGGGATTGGCGTGGATCGACGTCGAATCCGTCGGCGATCGCAAGTGGCGCGTCCTCAGCTACCAAACGTACTATTAACTCGGCTCAAATGATCGTCGTTACGATCTCGCGGATGCTGCGTTGGAGTTCGCGGTCGTCGGTGATGGGCGAGCAGATCGCGACCTCGGCGGCGTCGATGGGCGAGATGCCTTTGGCGATCATTTGGGCGGCGTAGATGAGGAGTCGGGTCGAGACGCCTTCTTCGAGGCCGTGACCGCGGAGGTTGCGGACCTTTTGCCCGATGGTGACCAGGTCGGCGGCGACGCTTTCGTCGATGCCACCTTCGCGGGCGACGATCGCCGTCTCGGCCTCGGCAGAAGGATAATCGAATTCCATCGCGACGAAACGCTGCCGCGTCGATTGTTTGAGGTCCTTGATGATGGACTGATAGCCCGGATTGTACGAGACAACGAGCATGAACTCGGGCGGTGCCTCGATTACGGTGCCGCGTTTTTCGATCGGGAGTCGTCGCCGGTCGTCGGTGAGCGGGTGAATGATCACGACCGTGTCCTTGCGGGCCTCGACCACTTCGTCGAGATAGCAGATCGCACCGGCACGCACGGCCGAAGTAAGCGGCCCGTCGTGCCAGACTGTCTCTTCGCCCTCGAGCAGGAAACGTCCGACGAGGTCTGTCGACGAAAGGTCCTCGTGGCACGCGACGGTGATCAGGGGACGGCCGAGCCGCCACGCCATGTATTCGACAAAGCGAGTCTTGCCACAGCCGGTCGGGCCCTTGAGCATTGCGGGAAGTTTCGCCGCATACGCCGCCTCAAAAAGCTCGACCTCGCTGCCGATCGGCAGGTAATAGGGCTCGTCGGCGACCTTGTATTTCTCGACCGCAAGTTCCATTACATCTATTATTTGACGTTCAGGCGGACGCTGGCAACCCGCGCAAGGCGGCCATCGATCATTTGAAGAAGAAAAACGCCCGTTTCAGTGGATAGTGAATAGTGACAAGTGGTTAGTGATCAAGACCTAAATGCCGACCAATCACCCCAGATCGCCATCGTGACGCCGGCTCCCTGAAGGTTGACGAAGAGCGTCTTGCCGTCGGGCGAGAAGACGCTGCCTGCAAATTCGCTGCGCGGATGATCCTTGCTGATGTTCCTCGCGAAATCCGTCATCCGGCCATCGGGCGTCAGGATCCTGAGGTGATTTTTTGATTCGAGGCCCTCGTAATCGCCGTCTTCGCAGACGAAAAGCTGTTCGGAACCGGGGCGAATGCAGATGTTGTCGGGCATGAAGAGCTGTTCGCGGTCCTTTGATTCGTAGACGAGGGTAAGATAACCGCGGTCGCGGTCGCGGCGCTCGTATCGCCATATCTGTCCGGCACGCGCGTCGCCGCCAGATGTCGAGGTGAAATATATATTGCCTTTTTTATCAGTGCAGCAGCCTTCGAGCCGGTTGAATCGCGCTCCGCCGCGGCGATCGCCTTCCTTGAATACGGCCGACGGATCGATATCGGCTTCGGCCGGGTCGGGATTATAGATCGTCACCCACTCCGCATCGAGCCGCACGCCCTGCGTCTGGCCTGCACGCGTGTCGTATTGCGGCTTACCGGCGATCGAGAGCATCTGGAGCGTGCCGCCTTCGGCGAGACGCTTGTCGTTATTGGGAAGAAAGCGGAAAAAGCCGCACGGATTATAATCTTCGGTCAGGTAAACGATGCCTTTCTCGCCGACCGCCACGGCTTCGTGTGTGAAGCGGCCCATGTCTTTGAGAGGTACGGGCGTGACGGCGGACTCGGCCTTGGCCGGAACTTCAAAACAGTAACCGTGAGGCTTTGGAAAACCGCCGGACTTGATGCCGCGAGAATTGATCCGCACCGTCGGGCCGAGCGTTGTCTCTTCGCAAGTGATCCACGAGCCCCAAGGCGTCGGGCCGCCGGCACAATTGATCATCGTCCCCGAGAGGCTTACAAAATCACGCACGATCGTGTTCGTTTTCGGATCGATGACAAGCGTAGTTGTTCCGCCGCCGGCCATTGGGTCGTAGTGATTCGTGTTGCCAATGGCAGAACCGTCGCGCGGGAGCGATAGGTTCGATATCTCGTGATTTCTAACGATCCGGAGCTCTTTTCCGACCTTGAACGTCCACATGCCGTCGTGTGCACCGGGCGTCGGGCGTCCGTCAGACATCTGGCCGCGAATACGGCCTATAACGTTGTATTGAAAGCCTTTAGGTAGAGTAAGAAGCGTTTCGCCGGTGTTCGCTGACGCCGCCGGCAGCAGTTCGCCAAAGCCGTAGGGCCTGGGTGCGGTCAAGGCCCCAGCCCGATTTGAAAGGGCCGAGCTTGCAAGCGCAAGCCCGCCCGAAAAATAACCGAGATCACGAATAAAGCTTCGTCTGTCCATCAAAAATCCATCCTCAGATGCCTTTACCATATCTTTCGGATGTTAAAATTTCAACGCTATGGACGAGCTAATTTTCAAAACCGTAACGTCCGAAACCCCGGAGCTGATCGACATTGCCCGCGGCATTTTTCGTGAGTACGAGTCGTGGCTCGGCCTCGATCTCTGCTTTCAGGGATTCGAGGCAGAACTCGCGTCTCTGCCTGGCAAGTACGCCGAGCCGGATGGCCGTCTGGTACTTGCTTTCGCAGGAGACCAACTCGCGGGCTGCGTTGCGCTAAGAAAGCTCGACGATGGAGCTGCCGAGATGAAGCGGCTCTACGTGAAAGACGGGTTTCGCGGGATGAAGATCGGTGTAAAGCTTATCGAAGACGTGATCGCTTCGGCCCGCGGTCTCGGGCACGGCAAATTACGGCTTGATACATATCCGCCGAAGATGGGACGGGCCGTCGATCTATACCGATCATTCGGATTTCGAGAGATACCGCCCTACTACGACAACCCGCACGGCGATACGCTCTTTATGGAACTCGATCTATGAAGCCCGATAATCGCCGTAGCCCGAGCCGTACGCTGTCGGCGGCGGCGGCATAATATTGGGCGGCGTGTAAGAACTATCGAGCGGAAATACCTGTCGATATGCGAATGCCCACGCGACCCAAACGATCGGGAGCACAAAAAATACGCCGATGCACAGAGCCAATACCCCAGCAAAAGCGAGCAACACGCTGAAGATACCCAGCAAGATAATACCGCCGACATTGCTCCAAGAGGCTCTCGCACTTAGTTTTAGCGCCTCGAGCGGGCTTGCGAGATCCTGCTCCATCATGATCGGGACCGCAAACGCGAACGTGATCGCCCAAATCATCGAAAAGACCATCAATAGGAAGGCGATCACGACGATCACGACCACATAGCCGCTGGCTAGAAGAATGCGCGGATCAAATTCGCCGCTTTCGGAACCGGCGCCCGAGAGAAGCGATTCGATACCGAAATTGCTGAATCGGATCGTAATATCAAATCCCTGATAGATCATCGTCGGGATCGACTGAATAAGCCCGACCACCATAAGCGGCAGGAACTTCTCAAAGCCCTTGAACATCATCCCGAAATCGATCGGCTCACCGCGCATCGCCCTGAGCGCCGTGTAATAGAATCCGCCCATAACAGGCCCCATAAGAAAAACGTTGAGGCACGGAATACACGCGATGAGCAGATACGTAACCAGCGAAATGCCAAAAAACAACCAGTAATTCGGCTTGATCAGGCTCCACGCATTGCTGACGCAGTCGCCGGCATCGATCGCACTGCGGATGAATTGGGGTTTGTACATGTTGGGCTATGATCGGTCAGAGATCGAGTAACGGACGCGAAAATGATAACCCGAAAACTAGGCCGCAGAAAAGAAAAAACCCGGACCGCCATGAGAAATAAGCGGCCCGGGCAAATGGTTTAGGGGTGAGAATCGAGTTACGGCAGCGACTGAGCCTGACCCTTGCGGGGCAGCTTCTCGTCCATCATCGCCGTTTGGTAAACGAACATCGCCAGAACGATCGACATCTGCTTCATATCGTCGGGCTGAATGCGGTCATAGCTATCCATGTTCGAGTGATGCGTCCTGGTCGAATACTCCATCGGGTCCTGAATGAACTGAAATCCCGGAAGTCCGATCGCGTCAAATGCGAGGTGATCGGTACCGCCTGTGTTCGAAGCCGTCAGCGTATAGGCACTCATGTCGGTGTCTTTGCTCGGGTCAAAATCGGCTTTCCACCATTTCGGATCGCGAAACGCGCCGAGCCACTGGCGAAAGATCGGCTGCACGCCATCATTGCCCTGCAGGTAAACGCCGCGGATCTTGCCCGTGCCGTTGTCGATGTTGTAGTAGGCTGAGAATTTGTCGTACGCCGGAAGTTTCGTCAAAGGCA
Organism: Acidobacteriota bacterium; assembly: GCA_041940165.1. Classification (GTDB taxonomy): domain Bacteria; phylum Acidobacteriota; class Blastocatellia; order Pyrinomonadales; family Pyrinomonadaceae; genus OLB17. The sequence continues at coordinate 286,807 of JBGTSR010000001.1, read as the reverse complement.
GTTGGCCCTGTCCGCCCCCGCCGCCGCCGAACTGGGGCGTCGACCCGTCACCGCGATAGCCGAAATGCTTACGAACATAGGCCCGCGAACCGAGCAATCCCTGCTCTTCCCCGGACCAAAGGGCGATGCGAATCGTGCGTCGCGGTTTGAGGCCGAGCGTTTGGATGATTCGGACCGCCTCCATCATTACCGAGCAGCCCGACGCATTGTCTGTAGCTCCAGTGCCAGCGTGCCACGAATCGAGGTGACCGCCGAGCATGACGATCTCGTCGGCTTTGTCTGTGCCCGGGATCTCTGCGATGGTGTTGTAGCCGTTGAGGTCTTCGTCCTGAAACTCGACGCCGAGATCGACGGTCATCGTGACCTTTTGGCCGGCTTCGAGCATTCGAATGACACGGTTGTAGTGCTCGACGGCGGCGCCGATCTGGACAGGGACATTCGCACCCTTGGTTCGAACATTCATCGTCTGTCCGGGTGTCGGTGTTGCCGGCGGCACAGCCTGGGCTGCCGATACGAAGATCGTTCCGCCATCGCCTTTGAACGCCGTATCGATCAGGATCGCCGCTCCTTCGTCAGATAGGAATCGCGAGCGCTGTGTGTTAAATCCAGCCTGGCCGCCGCCAAAATTCTGTCCGCCGCCTGGTGCCGGAGCGCCTACTGGACGCGGGGCCGCAGGATCTGGGGCATTTGCCATTCCGAGAAGCTCGCTGTCGGTAAAGCGCCGGCCGGGAGCCTCGAGCCATGGGCGAACGTCGCGCATCGGACCGACGAGAACGATCTTGCCTTTCAGTTTGCCTTTGTACTTCTCGAGTTCCTGCGCATTCGACGCGTTAAAATGCACGACCTCGGCAGTATAGGCCGTGCCGGCTCCGTTACCTGTCTTCAGGGTATCGGTGCCGGGTGACCACGCTTTCGGATACGACAGGAACGGGAACGACGCGAGTCCGTCGACCATTGCGGAGTAACGCTTGAGCGTCCAGCCGCGTCCGAATGGGCCCCACTGATCGAGGTGAGCATTCTGAAGGCCCCAGCTCGCGAGCGTGTCGCGGGTCCACTCGTTCGCGCGTTTCATACCGGGCGAACCTGTGAGCCGCGGGCCGTTGATGTCGGTCAGATAGTTCATGGTCTTCATGACCTGTGAACGGTTCATTCCTTCGTCTTTGATCTTGTCAAAGACGTCCTTTGGGGCTTCGTAGATCCTGGCTTGGCCAAGGGAAAGTCCCGGAAGCAAAAAAGCGTGGATCAGCAGAATGCCGATCAGCTTGCGTCGAAGCATGGCAGTGAATTCTCCTAAAGTAAGATGGATGTGTAATAGAAACTTATAACACAGTACGCCGTTGCGTTGTGTAAAGTTTTGTAAGACGGGCCGCTAGACGGTCGACCAAGTCAGGGTATAGGCGGGCGGAACGTTCTTGAGTACGAGCGGGCTGCGGCGGGATTTGCCGTAGCGGCTCTTGAGAGCTTCGCGGAGCTTGATCGCCGGCGGCAGGTAATAGCCGTGAGCGTATTGGAATATCCGCAGCTCGCAGCCCTCGTCCATGAACTTTTGCAATTCGACGAGAACGCTGTCGCTGATCTCACGGGGAAGCGATACAAATGGCAGACAGCAGACGAGATATCGCACCTTGCCGAGGCCCGATTCTTTGTGGATCGAATAACACTCGGCCGCATTACCACAGACGATATTCATGTCCGGGTAATTTGAGTTGAGCGTTTTGACAAGATCTTTATCCAGTTCGATGCCGAGGTACGACGCCTTGCTCGGGACGATGTTGCGAAGGAACTTGGTGATCGCGCCGGTGCCGACGCCGAGTTCGAGGACAATGTTGTGGTCGTCAGGATAAATGCCGCTGAGCATCTCGGCCGCAAGCTCAGGCGAACTGGGCGCGATCGCACCCACCTTGAGCGGGTTCTTCAAAAAAGCCTGAAGGAACTGAAGATTCTCTTTCATTCGAAACGAAACCCTAAGCTGACATTGAGCTTTCGATCACGGCACAGCATGTTCAGGGTCGGCGAAAGGTATTTTATAACCACACTTCGCGCTTTTGCAATACTAAAGGAGGCGCGCAATCGTTGACTCGCAACGCGGCCAGAACCTCTGAACTCTGTTGAATTAACGACATCGCGTGGAAGTTGGTTCCTTGCCCGACACGGTTATCGCCGGCCGGTCCGTGCCGAGCCGCGGCCGGTCGCGGGCTTTCTGGCTCCGGCAGTCGTCTTTTTGGCAAAGGCATCGGGCACTTCGGCCTCAATAAAACCCTTGACCTGATCGAGCGTAAACGCGGCTGCCTCGTCCGCGGTGTAGCGCGTTCCATCGGCCTTTTTGGGCATCGAAATGGTCTTCTTGCCAAACTTGATGATCGGGCCCCAGCGCGCATTTTCGACCGAGATCTTTTCGGCTTCCCAGCGTTGAATGTATCGGTTTGCCTCTTTGCTGATCTTTGCTTCGATCAGCTCGTCCATCTCGGCCTGGGTCAGTTCGTCGAAATCGTAGCGACGCGGCACATTGATGAACATGCCGTCCCATTTTATGAACGGGCCGAAACGTCCCTTTCCTTTAGTGATCGGCTTCCCGTCAAATTCCCCTACAGGAGCGTCGGCTTCCTGCTTAGCTTTGATAAATTCGATCGCTTTTTCCGTGGTCACGGAACTTAGCTCGGTGCCCCGCGGGATCGAGATGAAATCGTCGCCCCATTTTACATACGGGCCGAAACGCCCGATATTCACGGACAATTCCTTGCCCTCGTAGCTGCCCATCGTGTCCTGCAGTTTGAACAGGGCTTGGGCCTCTTCGAAAGTGATCGTCTCGATGCTCTGTCCGGTCGGGATCTTGGCAAATCGCGGTTTCTCTTCGCCGTCCGCCGTGCCGATCTGGATGATCGGGCCGTAGCGCGCCATACGAGCGATAACAGGTTTACCGCTTTCGGGGTCGGTGCCGAGAACTCGTTCGCCTTTTACACGCTCAGCGGTCTCGATCGTTTTGTCGACGTCCGTTTTGAACGGCTTGTAAAACTCCTCGAGCATCTCATTCCACTGCAGCCGGCCCTCGGCAACGTCATCGAATTCTTCTTCGATCTTTGCAGTAAATCCGTAGTCCATGATGTCGTCGAAGTACTGCTTCAGAAAATCGGTGACGACGAGGCCTAGGTCCGTCGGAAAGAGTTTTGATTTCTCGGCGCCTGTATTCTCTGACTCCTCCCGCTTGCTGATGAGATCATTCTTTAACACCAGAACGCGGTATGCCCGCTGCGTACCTTCTTTGTCACGTTTCTCGACGTATTCCCGCTTCTGGATCGTTGAGATCGTCGGTGCATAGGTCGACGGGCGGCCGATGCCGAGTTCTTCGAGCTTTTTGACCAGCGAAGCCTCAGTATATCGCGGCTGAGGACGGCTAAAGCGTTCTGTTGCACGCAGCTCGGAAAGCGGAAGAAACTGCCCGACCGTCATTGGCGGCAGCATGGATTCGGATGATTCTTCCTGTTCGTCTTCGTCCTTGTCTTCGCGATAGACCTTGAGGAAGCCGTCAAACTTGAGCACTTCGCCTGAGGCGGTCAATTCTTCTCTATTCGTGGATATCTCGATCTTAACTGTGGTCTTTTCAAGCTCGGCATCGGACATCTGCGAAGCCATCGTGCGCTTCCAGATCAGCTCGTACAGACGCTGCCAGTCCGGATCATTGACCGTAGTCGCACTCGCGTTGGTCGGGCGGATCGCTTCGTGGGCTTCCTGGGCCGATTCGTTCTTGTTCTTAAACTTTCGCGACTGGTGGTACTTTTCGCCAAACATCCCGCTGACAGTGCGTTTGATGTCGCCAAGTGCTGTATCACTTAGGTTTACGCTGTCGGTACGCATATAGGTGATATGCCCGTTCTCGTAAAGTTTTTGTGCGATCAGCATCGTTTTTCCGACGCCGTAACCGAGTTTGCGTGAGGCTTCCTGCTGCAGAGTTGACGTGGTAAATGGCGGGGCCGGGGTCCGTTTCCCGGGCTTGACGCGAATGTCAGTGACCTTGTAATCCGCTCCGATGCATCCGTTTAGGAACGTTTCAGCATCGGCGGCAGTGTCCTGCTTTCGGCCCTCGGCCTTGAATGTGACCGACTTTCCGGTGATGTCGTCGGCGGTAAAAAGGCCTTCGATCTTGAAGTGACTGACCTGCTGGAATGCGTTGATCTCGCGTTCGCGATCGGCGATCAGACGAACGGCTACGCTCTGTACGCGGCCTGCACTCAGATTCTTGTTGCTGGTTGAGATCTTGCGCCAAAGGACCGGGCTCAATTCGAAACCGACGATGCGATCGAGCACGCGGCGGGCCTGTTGAGCCATGACGAGATCCATATTCACCGTTCGCGGATTCTTGACCGCCGCTTCGATAGCAGGTTTGGTGATCTCGTGAAAAACGATGCGCTTGGTCAAACGCGGGTCGAGGCCGAGCACCTCGCACAGATGCCAGCTGATGGCTTCGCCCTCGCGGTCTTCGTCAGTGGCCAGCCAGACTTCGTCCGACTTTTTGGCGAGCGATCGCAGTTCGCTGACGACCTTCTTCTTGTCGTCAGGCACGGTATAGCGGGGCTCGAAATCATTCTGAATGTCGATGCCCATGTCGGCCTTTTCCAGATCGCGGATGTGGCCAAAACAGCTGTTTACCTGAAAGTCCTTGCCGAGGATCTTTTCAATGGTCTTTGCTTTTGCGGGGCTTTCAACTATTAAAAGATTCTTTGGCATGCCGTCGATCTGCTGGAAATACTGGAAACAAAACTCTTCACGATTTGAAAAAAATACGTCAGCCAGGACGCGGCCTGCTGACGTTTACGACTGATATCATTCGCCCCGCGACCTTGTCAATGCGAGGCTAGAGCATAAAGGAAAATTTGCCGATGTCAAACGGCTCAAGTCCGCCGAGCGTAATGCTTGCCCGGAAGCACGCGGATCAGGTCGCGAATATCGAGCGAGACGAGGGCGTTGTTCAGGTCGCCGAACGACAGCCTGCTCGCTTCGAGAAGCACGTCGATGTGCGTCGAGTCATCAGGCTTGAGCAGGCCGATGACAGTGCGTTCTTGGGGCGTGAGGTCGGCCGGAATGTTGCCGCCGTTCGCCTCGCTCTGATCGCGAGCACCGCGGTCGGTCGGCGGGGGCAGAATTCGCGATGCGATCTCGCTCGGAAGCTCGGCGACGACGTCCTGCCACTGCTGCACGAGCTTGGCCCCGCTCTTGATGAGGTAATTCGTTCCAAACGAATTTCGCGATGTGATATTGCCGGGCACAGCCATCACCTCACGGCCTTGTTCCGAGGCGAGCCGAGCCGTTATCAAAGAACCGCTTCGCTCGGAAGCTTCGACGATCAAAACCCCTAGGCTGAGTCCGCTTATGATCCGGTTGCGGTAGGGAAAGTTGTCTTTGAGCGGCGGCGTACCGAGCGGGAACTGCGAGACGACGCAACCGCCGTTAGCGACGATCTCGTCGACGAGCCGTTTGTTCTCTTTGGGATAGACGGCATCAATTCCGGTCGCGATCACGGCGACCGTGCGGCCTTTGCCGATCAACGCTCCGCGATGCGCCGCTGTGTCGATGCCGCGAGCGAGGCCCGAGACCACCGTGATCCCGCGTGATGCCAGATCGCGTGCGAGCATCTCAGCAGCATTCTGACCATACGTCGAGCAAAGCCGCGAACCGACAACACCGATACCCGGCTGATCAAAGCACCCTTGCCAATCGCCAAGCGTGTACAGCACCGGCGGCGGATCGGCGATCTGCCGGAGCAGTTCCGGATACGACCCATCATCGAGAATAAGCACGTCGCCGCCGATCGAGCGGACGCATTCGAGTTCCTCATCGGCCTTCTGCTCGAACTCACGTGAAATGATGCTGACGATAGTCTCAGGCCCGAGCCGCTGAGCCTCGAGCTCCGGCCGCCGCGCGTGGAACACTGCATCAGGCGAACCAAACCGCTCAAGCAGCTTGGCCATCGCCCGTGGCCCAACGCCCGGCGTCATATTCAGCGCTATCCACTCCTTCATTTGGGAATTGGGAATCCGGATTTCGGATTTCGTTTTGCTTTTGACGTCTTGATAGCCGCAACGACGATCGAAACGACTTCGTCAAACTCAGATAAAAGATCTGACGCGAGAATCGCTTTGAGATGTCCCGACTCAACGAGCAATTCAAGCCAATAGATCGATTCGTCAGCCTCTTCCTCGACGATCGCGAGCTTGTTTATGAAATCAGCCGTCGATTTGGCTCGACAGGCTGCCCGGTAGTTTGCTCCAACCGACGTCGCGCTTCTTAGAAGCTGCTTCCCAAGAATATCGCAGGTCCTATTCGCCGGAAGGCTCTCGACAAGGCGTATGACCCGAAGAGCCAGTTGCTTCGTACGCGTAATTAATTCAGCCTTGGTCATAGAAATCCGAAATCTCAAATCCTAATTCCAAAATCGAGTTGGCGGAGGCGTGTGGGAGTCGAACCCACCTAACGACGCTCTCGCGCCGTCACAACGGTTTTGAAGACCGCGCCCATCACCGGACAAGTCGCGCCTCCGGAACTTTTCCGCACGCCGCGCAAAACGCAGCCTGGTTTGTACGGAGAGGCTTTCCGCAAGCCTCACATGGTGGACCGTACAAGGAGATCTGATGATGCATTATTGCGTTGTGATTAGACTCGTAAAAGCCGGTGGTCTGGTAATAAAAATCACGTAGCTCCTCAAAACGATCGTTTATGGGTACACCTGTTTTTCGAAACGCAGCTCCGTACAACGCATACGCATGGGTAAATTCCTCCTCGTCCAACATCGGAACATCCATCTTACATCGCCAGCACCATAGAACTTTCATGGCTTACTCCGCAAGCAGTCGCGTCACGAGAGCCGCACGCTTAGCGATATCGCTCACCAAAATATGCTCCTCGAGCGTGTGTGCACCGGCGCCGGTGATGCCGAGGCCGTCGAGGACCGGAACGCCTAGAGCGGCGACGAAGTTTCCATCCGACGCGCCGCCGACCTGCGTCTCGTTTAGGTCATAGCCGAACGAAGCCGCGATATCGCGGGCATTTTCGTACAGAGCGATCCCAGCGTCGGTTCGCTCCATCGGCGGACGGTTAATGCCGCCGATCAGTTCGAGCGAGACCCGTGGGTCTTGATTCGTTAGCGAATGCAGAACTGCGTCGACGCGTTCTGCTTCGGATGAGGTCGTGAAGCGGACGTCGATCTCGCACTCACAGTGCTCAGGGATGACGTTCGAGGTCGTGCCGCCTTTGATCGTGCAGACGTTGACGGTCGTGCCCGCCGCGGCATCGCCAAGTGCAGTGATCGGTTCGATGTGGCGGGCGATCTCTAGGACGGCATTCGCACCTTTTTCGGGTTCGAGCCCGGCGTGTGCCGGAGCGCCGTGAGCCCGCAGGGTGTACCAGCCCGTGCCTTTGCGGCCCGTCTTTACGGCACCGTCCGCCGAGGGTTCGACGACGAGACAGCGCGCGGCACCACTGGCCTCTTTCTCGATGATCGCCCGGCCGGAATGGCTGCCGACCTCTTCGTCACAAGAGAGCACGAATGTGATCGGCCCGGCTGGCCGGATATCGTTCAATGCCATGAACCGCAGGGCTTCGATCATCAGGACGATGCCCGATTTCATGTCGAAAATCCCGCAGCCGTAAAATCTATCGCCGACGATACGCGTCGGGTTAACAGCGTTTGTGCCGACCGGATGGACCGTGTCTGTGTGGCCGAGAACGAGCGTTCTCGGACCGTCGCCGGGAAACGCGCGGACGATCAGATGATCGCCGTCGTCACAGGCAACGCGCTCGGTTTCAAGCGGAATTCCCGCGGAATGAAACTCGCGCTCGACGAGATCGACGACCTCGCGGCTTCGCTCGGCATCGTGCGACGGCGACTCAATATCGACGATCTCACGGATAGCGGCGACGATCTCGTCCTGACGGGCGTTGAAATATTCGAGAACTTCTGTGGGCTGCACGTTAATTCGGGGCGTTTGTTGCGGGTGTCGACTGGCCGAAAACCCGTTCAAAAAGCGAGCCCATGCGGTAACCGGCGAGAGCGAGCCGCTCTTCCGCGACCTTGAGGGCCTTTTTCATATAGGCTGGCGATGGCTTTTCAAAACGCTTGAGATCGGGCGAAAAGACGTCCTTTTGGGCGATGGCGAGGCTTTCCGAGGCCCAATCGGCATATTTGCCGGGAGCGAGACGCGGAGCGACCTTGGCAGCCGGAAATTTTTTCATCAGATCGCCGGCCCTTTCTGCGATGAACGCAGCATCGCACTCATTGTCCTTGTTCGGGATATTTCTGACGACGATCGAATCCCACAGCCAGTGCAGATTCTCCTGCTGCTCACGCGGCGTGCCCTGGGGCGTCAGCAAAAAGAGATTTCCGCCCTGATCGCCTTTTGGTTCGAGCTCGGTCACGTGAGCGGACGTATGCAGCGGCTGATGAATGTCGCCGATCAGATGCATCAGCCAAGCGATCGCGACCGCTTTTTCGGCGTCTGGGGCTGTGCCGCGGATCACCGCGTCGAATTCATTCAGCTTGTTCAACGCCTGTCCGCCGTCTTCAGGATCGGGAATATACTCGATGTTCCCATTCACTCGCTTCCAGAACTTGTCGTAGTAATGCCAGTTCGAGCGGTGATAATTGCGGTTGCGAACAGGGAAATTGCGGTCGCGGACGATATCCGACCAATACGCCATCAACACAAAATGGTCCATCTTTCGCAGGGCTTCAGCACGCGAGCCTGCCATGTAGAATGCTGCGATGTCCGAATCCTCGGGAGCGGCCATTAGGATCTTGTGAACCCGTTCCCGTGCCGTCGGGCTCATCTGCTGCCAGGCGATGTACGACGAGATCTTGTGTCCAACGTCATCCCAAGCCGGCACGGCAGAGGCACAAATGGCTATTACAAACACCGCGAAAGAAGCGCGTAGAAACCGCAATATGAACATATAGTTGATAATGAATCCTTTTCTAAAATTCTAGCGAATATAGAGAGTGAGACAAAGCTAGTGGCGAAAGAAAAAAGACAAACCATTTTTGCCCGGGGCTCATCTTAAGATTGCAAGAACTTTCCGGCCCCGCGTTCTTTGCCTTGGAGACGCAGTTTGGCCACTGGCCAGGGGGAGGAAAAAGAAAATGCAAAAGATTTTGCAACTTGAATTGACACCAAGGCGTGTACTTGATACAAAGGAAAGTTCGTTCGGTGAACGTATTGGTTTTCTGGGACGAATTTTCGGGTGCTGGCACAAAGATTTAGGCCGCCCATTTACAGATTCTAAAGGAACGTACAGAGCGTGCACGGAGTGTGGAGCACGCAGCAGATTTGATACTAAAAGCTTCAAAACATCGGGGACTTTCTACTATCCCCAATCGGCACCGTTCAAGCCGTGATTGGACGATATAATAACCCTTCATTTATACCTACCAAATGAAACCTACCGGGTGCGGGCTTCCAAAAAAGCCGGCACCCTTTCTCTTTCCTAGCTCTTTTTCGGGTTGCCGTAATTAATGTATGCGTCAAAGATCCAACCGTTATAGCCGCCGTAGCTTGCCTGGCACCAGCGTCCCTTTCGCTTTACGGGAGCAACGACTGGCCCGCAAATACCGATCGTAACGGTCGCCCCGTGCGGAATTTTCGTTAAACGAGTGCCGATCTCGGAACTCGGCAGCGACCGGAGGGCGAGAAATCCATCGTTTGGCGAATCGACCGTTCCGGTTCGAGTATCTCTTGTCATCGGGATGTCTATCTGAAAGTCGGACGGGTCGAGTGGAACATCTTCATCCTCTTTCTCGGCAAGTTTTCGTTCGAGTTCGGCGATCTTTTCTTTTAGCTCTTCGTTCTGATCGGGTGTCGGAAACGGCGTCGTTGTCGATTGAGGTGTCGGATACTCGGAAGACGTTTGGCGAGAACCGCCGATAGAGTAGTAGGCTACTAATGCTCCGACGACCCCGATCACACCGATGACCATCAGCACTCCCAGTGCGAGCAGCACCTTAAATGCGATACCCGACGAACCGCTCGATGTGGTCTCAGCCGCCTTTCTGGGAAGAACGTGTGTGGGCTCGGCGGTTAGCACAGAGGTGCGAACGACCGTCGGCTGGTCATCATCCGGGCGCTCGAGGAGAGTTCCGTCCGCGAGGCAGTAAATTAATGTATCGTCGGTGTAGGTGTTGCGGCAGCGCGGGCACACCCTCATATCGCATATTTATATGCTTGTTTTCGCCGTGTGGCAACCGTTTACGGGGCGAAGCATCCTTACTTGGAAACGCGCCCGAAATGATTTAAAGTCGCGAGACAGAGGAACCCCTGATGATAAAGAAGCTTATTCTCGCTGTCCTTGCGATTATCGTGATCGCGGTAGCCGGGCTTGTGATCGCTATAGCGATGCAGCCGGATGAGTATGTCGTGGAGCGCTCGGCCGCGATCAACGCGCCGTCAGAGGCGGTATTTGAGCGGGTCAACGACTTCCATAAATGGGATGCCTGGTCACCGTGGGCAAAGCTCGACCCCGAGATGAAGGTCACGTATTCCGGCCCGCCCGCGGGAGTCGGAGCTTCGTATTCATGGGTCGGGAACGATCAGGTAGGCGAGGGTAAGATGACCATCCTCGAGAGTCACCCCGCCAAGCACGTCAAGATCGATCTCGAGTTCATCAAGCCGTTTCAATCGCGGTCACTGACCGATTTCACCTTCGTCGGCGATGGTGCAAAGACGAATGTGACGTGGAAAATGAAGGGGCAGCATAACGTCATCTCGAAAGCGATGTGCCTTTTCGTGACGATGGACTCGATGATCGGCCCGGATTTTGAGAAGGGCCTCGCAAACCTAAGCTCGTCGACGGCCTCGATCACGCCGTAGAAGTTTCGCTATGGATGATACGAAACAGAATGAAGGTCGCGGACTGCGGATCGCCAGCCGGCTTCTGGGATTTCTGCTAGCCGGTGTAATGATCGTAAGCGGCGTGATGAAGTTCATCCAGCCGCCAGGATTCGACGACGGCATCGCCCATCTTGGCTGGGATGGCCGTAGGATCTTTTTCGTCGGCGTTGTAGAGATCCTTATCGCAGTTGTTTATTTGATCCCAAAGACCGCGGTGATCGGAGCCATCCTGTTGACCGCCTATATGGGTGGAGCGATAGCGACGCACGTGCGTGTCGGCGATCCGTTTTACGCTCAGATCCTGATCGGCGTTTTGTTCTGGTTTTCGCTATATCTACGCGATCCGAAGATCCGTGAGCTGATACCATTTCACCGTTAGAGAAGTCCGTTTTTCGGAGGAAAGCATTTTGTCCAAGTACGTCGATGTCTATCTGGTACCTGTGCCCGAAGCGAATATTCCGGCCTACAAAAAGCTCGCGACCGCTGCGGGGAAGATCTTTATTAAGCACGGAGCTCTTCGTTATCGCGAGTATGTCGCCTCTGACCTCGATGTCGAAGGCGTGGTGCCGTTTCCTAAGAAAATAAAGCTGAAAGAGGGCGAAACGCTTGTTTATGCGGCGGTCGAATTCAAAAGCGAAGCTCATCGAAACAAGACCATGAAGGCGATCATGGCCGATCCCGAATTGGCCGAGTCGATGTCGGGCCCGGCGCCGTTCGACTATAAGCGGATGCTCTACGGCGGGTTTAAGATACTCGTCGACCTGTAGTTTCTAATAGACCGGTAAATGGATAACCAAAGCGATCGCGAGCGGCCCGAACCGCCGGCAGAGCCGCCGCCAAAGCCGAAGTACGACCGTTCGATCGTCGAAGGGCCGCTTTCGAGCGCCGTTTGGAAGATCGCGTGGCCGACAATGCTCACAAATGCCATCGCCGGGATGCAGGGCATCGTCGATCACGTTCTGGTCGGCAATCTTGTTGGCTATAAGGCAAACGCGGCGATCGGCATCAGCTTTCAGATATTCCTCGTCGTCATCGTATTTATCGCATCGATCTTTACCGGAATGTCGGTTCTGGTCGCGAGGTTTGCCGGCGCGCATGAGCCCGAAAAGGTTAACCGGACCGTATATCAGGCCTTCTTGACAGCAGTTTTTATTGCGGTCGGAATAATGGCACCGATCGGCTATCTCGCCGCTCCGTATCTGCTCGATTTCGTCAGTTCCGACGCGGACGTCAAGGCCGAAGCCCTGCCATTTCTACGCGTTACGTTCATTTTCAGTTTTGGCTTGCTGATCTACTTCATGACCAGCGGAGCTCTGCGCTCGGCAGGCGATGCAAAGACGCCGATGATCCTGGGCGTCGTCATGACGGTGCTCAACCTCATCTTCAACATAATATTTATTCGCGGCCTCGGGCCTATCCCTGCGTTTGGCACGCTCGGCTCGGCGATCGGAACCAGCATCGCGACCGGAATGGTCGGACTCTACGCCATCTACAAGATGTGGAGCGGCACGTGGGTTGTCGGTTTTTCAAGAACTTACGGCTGGGCTCCGGACTGGAAGGTGATCCGTTCACTTTTCAAATTCGGCCTTCCGACGGGCTTTCAGGGTATCGCGATGAACGTCGGCGGTGTGCTGATGCTCTCGTTCATAGGTTCGCTCGCCGAGAGTGCAGCTGCTCAGGCGGCTTATGCTGTGTCGTACACACAGCTTTTCTCGCTCGTTACGTGGACGTCCGTCGGCCTGATGGGCGCTGCGGCGGCGGTCGCGGGACAGAATATCGGCGCGGGCCATCCTGACCGAGCGTTCACGGCGGTGAATACGGCTGCCCGCTTCGGCGTACTCGGTTCCAGTTTCCTCGGTTTCTTCTTCTTTTTCTTTCCCGAGCAGCTACTAGCGATATTCGGAATGACCGAGCCGAACGCCGTTGCGATCGGTGTTCAATTACTAAGAGTGCTCGCTTTTTCCGGCTTGTTTATCTCAGTGGCCCTTACATACACCGGCGGTCTGCAGGGAACGGGCGACACCAAGAGCCCTCTGTATATATCGATCATCTCGCAGGTCATCATTCCGCTTGGGATCTGCTTTGCGATAACGCGGCTTGGCACGCTCGAACCGCTTCATGTTTGGTTAGCAATACTTGCCGGGCACATCGTTCGGTGTGTATTAAGCGTCGCCCGGTTCTTGCAAGGCAAATGGCGCAATATCACCGTCGATATAGAACATACCGCGGCATGAAAAAGGCCGCGGCCAAACGGCCGCGGCCAGGGAGATCTTCCTCTCACAGCCGAGCTAGGCGAGGAAACCCTTGAACTTATCCTTTGATGCCGTGTAATTCGGGAAAACCTTTGAAAGGTCACGGGTTCCCGCGTGCTTGAACGCCGCCTCGGCAAACACGTCACGAAAATCGGTCGTCACCGCGAGGTCGCGGCCTTCGTTGAGTTGGTCGGGCTTGAGGCCTTTCCAGTCGCCGTAAACCTTGCCGCCCTTCACGCTGTTTCCCAACACGAGGATAGCGTTCCCGTGGCCGTGATCGGTGCCGCGGGTACCGTTCTCGCGTGCGGTCCGGCCGAATTCGCTCATTGTGAGCAGCACCACATCGTCCATTCGCTTTCCGAGGTCCGTCGCAAACGCGGCGATCGCTCCGCTAAAATCGCGAAGCAGATTTGCGAGCTGTCCCTGCGAAGGGTTCTGGCCAAAAGACTGATTCGAGTGCGTGTCCCAGCCGCCCATTTCGGCAAACGCTACCTCAAGGCCAATGCCGGCTTTGATCATCTGAGCGATCTGAGCGAGCGAGCGTCCGAGCGGCGTCGCCGGATAGACCGCACCGTTCTCAGGCTTGTACTGGGATGGGTTTGCCTGCTTTAGAAAATTGACCGCTTCGAAGGTCTCTTTACCTGTCTCGGCGAGTGGATCCTTTGCGTTTTGCTGATAAAGCCCTTCGAAGCCGCCTTTAAGATCGGCCGTGTAAAGTCCAGCTTTTATCGAAAAATCCCCGAGATTCGTCATCGCGACCGACGAAGCTTTGCCGTAAAGTGCACGCGGCAGTGTCGGCGTCATCGAGACCGCTCTGAAGGGCGATTCATCCTTTTTTGAAGTCGTTTGCAGGACGCGATTGAGCCAGCCGTCGCGGGTGCCTTTGTAACCCGGCGTGGCCGATTCCATATAGTCCTGAGCGTCGAAGTGCGAGCGAGTATTATCATGCGAGCCCGACGAATGAATGATCGCGAACTGCTTGCTCTTCCAGAAGTTTTCGAGCGGCTTCATGGACGGGTGCAGGCCGAAGAATCCGTCGAGATCGATCACTCCGTTCGCTTTGCCCGGAGCCGGTATGGCGATATTTCGCCGGAGCGAATAATACTCGCTTTCACCGTGCGGCACGATCATATTCAAGCCGTCCACGGCTCCGCGTTGAAATATTGTCACGAGCACTTTCTTTCGTCCGTAACCTTTTGACGCGATCTGCGCCGATGCGAACTGGTGCAGGAATTCCGGTGCGGCGGCCATAAAGCCAAAGCTAGCCGCCGTGATCCCAGAAGCTTTTAAGAAATATCGTCTATCCATAAATGCGAATACCCCGTGTTAAGACTTTCTGTAGCCAAAGCTTAGACGCACGGAATTCTCGAATGGTCAGTTTATTATCGAGCCGGCAAAGCGGGATGAGCGTTCTGCGGGCAAATTGCCTACGGCATCGGCCTGAGATAATATCTAGAGTTTAGCTATACACTTATCAAATAAGGAAATATTTCAAACTATGTCTAATGTTCCTATTACAGTAGCTCATGGCGACGGCATCGGACCCGAGATCATGGACGCGACGCTGCATATCCTGAAAGAGGCGGGAGCGAGGATCGATATCGAAACCATCGACATCGGCGAAAAGGTCTATCTCAGCGGCAACTCGGCCGGTATCGCTCCCGAGAGTTGGGACTCGCTGCGGCGGACGAAAGTCTTTCTCAAGGCCCCGATCACGACCCCGCAGGGCGGCGGATACAAGTCGCTTAACGTGACCGTGCGAAAGACTCTAGGTCTGTACGCCAACGTTCGCCCATGCGTCTCGTACCATCCGTTTATCAAGACGAAGCATCCGGTGATGGACGTGGTGATCGTCCGTGAGAACGAAGAGGATACGTACGCCGGCATCGAGCACCGCCAGACCGACATGGTCGAGCAGTGCCTCAAGCTGATATCGCGTCCCGGCTGCGAAAAGATCGTCCGCTACGCATTTGAGTATGCCGTAAACAACAATCGCAAAAAGGTCACCGCATTCATGAAGGACAACATCATGAAGCAGACCGACGGGCTGTTTCACAAGGTGTTTGACGAGATCGCTGCTGAGTATCCCGGCATCGAGGCAGATCACTGGATCGTCGATATCGGTGCGGCCAAAATGGCCGACACCCCGGAGAATTTTGACGTCATCGTGATGGAAAATCTCTACGGAGACATTCTTTCGGACGTTGCGGCACAGATCGCCGGTTCGGTGGGACTTGCGGGCTCGGCAAATATCGGCGAGAACATCTCGATGTTCGAGGCTATCCATGGTTCCGCTCCGCGTCGTGCGGGTCAGAATATGGCTAATCCTTCGGGCCTTTTCCTCGGCTCTGTGATGATGATGGTCCACCTGAATCAGCCGGACGTCGCCGAACGCGCGCACAATGCATGGCTCCGTACGATCGAAGACGGCGTTCACACGTACGACATCTTCAAGGACGGCGTTTCGAAGGAGAAAGTCGGTACGAAGGAATTCGCACAGGCCGTGGTCGACCGTCTCGGCCAGAAGCCCGAAACGCTCAAGGCCGTCGAGTATAAGCAAGTCGAACAGGTCGCCGACGCCGACAAGAAGCCGATCTACTCTGTGCTTAAACCCGCCAAGAAGGAACTCGTCGGCGTCGACGTATTCCTGCACTGGTGGAACGGCAATTACTACGGAGCCGGTGCCGATCTCGGGCCAAAGCTCGAAGCAGCAGCCAACGGTGACGGCCTAAAACTCGTCATGATCTCGAACCGCGGTACAAAGGTCTATCCGAAAGGCTTTGAAGACACTTTCTGCGTCGATCACTGGCGTTGCCGTTTTATGGCCGAGGATCAGAGTTCGCCGATCACGCACCAGCAGGTTATCGATCTGCTCGCGCGTGTAAGCGGCGGCGGTTTTGACTTTATCAAGACCGAGCATCTTTACACCTTTGATCGCGAGCCGGGCTTTTCGCTCGGACAGGGCCAGTAACCGGGCACGAGCCGGTTCTTTCGAAATAGATATGGAGGCGGGCCAAAGTCCTGCCTCCGTCTTAGTTTTATCGCCTTTTGATGATCGGACGTTTTTTCATCTTGTTTGTGACAGGATTGCTGACGGCTTCCTTCGTCACGGCGCAGGGCACTCCCGCCATTCAGCGGATCGTCTACTACGATCACAACGGACGTTCGGTAACGACGGAAGAGTTCGTCGATATTCGGATGGCGAATTTTCACTATCCGGACGCGACTATTGTCAAAACACTCGATGACGGCACAGTAGAGTTTCGTCTACAAAAGATCCCACAGGAGGGAGAAAAAGCTCCCGAGGTTCTTTTTAAGACGCTCGATGGCGATACCGTCGACCTGGCCAAACTGAAGGGCAAGGTCGTGGTGCTCAATTTTTGGTTCATCGGCTGCGCGTCGTGCCTCGCGCATCAGCCCAAGCTAAACCAATTAAAGGCGAAGTTCGATCCGGACGCAGATGTAGTGTTTCTTGCGGCAACGGCCGATCCGCGTCAAGATGTGAAGCGTTATTTGAGCAAGGAAAAGTTCCACTATCTTCAAGCGGCAGATGCGGAGGTGCCGTTAAAGGCCTTTCGCTTCAGCGGCTATCCGCGGAACATCGTGATAAGCAAAACCGGCGAGATCGTTTATTGGCGGACATCGGTCAAGGCGTGGGACAAATTTGAGACGGTCATCCGTGCCGAACTCGCGAAATGAGCGAGCAGCGGTGTCCGATCTGCTCGGCAAACGTCGAGCCTAACGTTCGGTATTGCGACTATGTCTGCTTTGACTGCTGCCGAAAGGCCGTTGACGAGACAGGACGCAGACTTGGATTTGGAAACGAATCCTTCTCGGGTGGATTCGTCGCCTGGTACAAGGACACTGAGGAGACCCGTCTCAGCAATATCTGTTTCATCGACGGAGTAAAATGCTGGGCTGACGAAGCTCATATGGGCGGGATCGTTATCAGGCTATACGAAGGCTACGAAGAATTAGCCGAAAGGCGACGGCAGTTTATCGCTGAAAGTGAACCAAAATGAAAAAGATCAACTTAACTCTCCCCTTGCTGGCGATCATTTGCTCTGCGGTCTTCACGGGGTGCTGGAGCGCGCCTGGAAATACGAACACCGCAACGAACACGAGTTCGGCAAACGCTGCTCCGGCCGCTAATTCGAATGTTCAAAGCCCGGCCGAGCCTTCAAATACTGCAGAAGCTATTCCTGGAAAGGCCTATCCGCAGGACACGCGAGAAGCGTTTCTAAGATCATGCCAGGGGGCAGGCAGCACTCAGGCATTTTGCGTCTGCGTTTTTGAAAAGGTCGAGGCGAAGTACTCGTTCGCTGAGTTCAAGAAGATCGAGGATGCGATGCTGGATGGCGAGCCGCCGGCGGAGTTCGTCCAGTTCACCGAAAAGACACGTGCCGAGTGCACGAAGTAAAAGAGTGGCCGCGAAAGCAAAGGAAAAGCCGATCGTCTCCATTATCATGGGCAGCAAGTCCGACTGGCCGACAATGGAGGCTGCGTCGCAGACGCTGGCCGAATTCGGCGTCGCTCACGAATCCAAAATCGTTTCGGCACATCGCACGCCTGATCTACTCTTCGAATTTGCCAAATCAGCTGAGAGTCGCGGTATCGAGGTAATTATTGCCGGTGCTGGCGGTGCGGCCCATCTGCCCGGGATGTGTGCTTCTCAGACGGTGCTGCCGGTGCTCGGGGTGCCGGTAGAAAGCCGTGCACTCAAGGGGCTCGATTCTCTGCTATCGATCGCCCAGATGCCCGCCGGAGTGCCTGTTGGAACACTTGCGATCGGGCAGGCCGGAGCGAAAAATGCAGCACTGCTTGCGGTCTCGATCCTTGCGAATTCACGTCCCGATCTACGCAAAAAGCTCCATGCGTTCCGATCAAAGCAGACGTCGACGGTGCTGAAGACTAAGCTCAAATGACCGCCGACGATATAACCGAGGAACTTCGCCTACTCGCCGATCCTACCAAGGCGGCCGACTTCGAACGATATGCGATCAAGACGCCGAAATGGTTCGGGATTCGAACGCCCGACCTGAAAGCTTTTGCCCGCGAGGTCAAGAAAGCCGTAGCCGACAGGCACGAGACCGCGGCCGAACTCTGGAAAAGCGGCATATTCGAAGCCCGTGCAGTCGCCTTTCTAATCGACGACCCAAAGAGCGTCACACCCGAACAGATGGACGCTTGGGCAGCGGACTTTGACAATTGGGCGACGGTAGACGGAGCTTGCAGCTACCTTTTTTGCCGAACACCATACGCGTACGAAAAGGTTGTCGAATGGGCTGACCGCGAGCCCGAGTTCGAGAAACGAGCAGCTTTCTCGCTGATGGCTTATCTTGCGGTTCACGATAAGAAAGCTCCGGACGAGAAGCTGATACCCTTTCTCACGATCATCGAGGCGCACGCCGATGACGAGCGTAATTTTGTCAAGAAGGCTGTAAACTGGGCTCTCAGACAGATAGGAAAACGTAGCCTTAGCCTAAACGAATTAGCGATCGAGACGGCTGAGCGAATAAAGGAACGGAATACGAAGGCGGCCCGCTGGATCGCGTCGGACGCCTTGAGAGAACTACGAAGCGAAGCCGTTATCGAGCGGCTCAAACGAAAGAAACGTGGCTGAGATAATCCTCCCAAACTCAACAATAGGTGTTTTCGGCAGCGGACAACTCGGCCGTATGTTTGCGATCGAGGCTCGCAAGATGGGCTATCGCGTTCATACGTTCTCGCCGGACAGTGATACTCCGACGGGCCAGGTCGCTGATATCGAAACTTCCGCCAGTTACGACGATCTCGATGCGGTGCGAGCGTTTGCCAGATCAGTCGATGTGATAACGTTCGAATTTGAGAATGTACCATCGCTCACGGTCGAAGCGGCAGCGGAGTTCGTCGATGTATTCCCGGGCGGCAACATTCTGCACACGACACAAAACCGCCTTCGGGAAAAGACATTTCTCTCGCAAAACGGATTTCCTGTAACGCCTTTTCGGCATATAACGAGTCTCGACGGTCTCGAAACCGCGGTATCAGAACTAGGAACCCCGTGCGTGCTCAAAACTGCCGGATTTGGCTATGACGGTAAGGGCCAGTCGAAAATATCTTCGCCTGATGACTTCCGCCCAGCCTTTGGATCTCTCAACGGTGCTGATGCGGTGCTGGAAGCGTTCGTGGCGTTCGAAAAAGAGGTCTCCGTTGTTTGCGCTCGAGGACGCAAAGGCGAGTTTGTTCACTATGGAGTGATCGAGAATGATCATCAGCATCATATTCTCGACCTCTCGTTTGCGCCGGCGTTCATCTCTGAAAGTGTTCGTGATGATGCGGTCGAGATCGCGCGAAGTATCGCGGAAAAGCTCGAGTACGTGGGCACGTTGTGCGTCGAATTCTTTCTTACCTCGGCGGGTGAGCTATTGGTCAACGAGCTTGCCCCGCGCCCGCATAATTCAGGGCATCTCACGTTCGATGCTTGTGTGACGTCGCAGTTTGAGCAGCAGTTGCGGGCGGTCTGCGGATTGCCGCTCGGGTCGACCGAGTTTTACCGTCCCGCGGCGATGGTCAATCTCCTGGGCGACTTGTGGACAAATGGCGAGCCCGCTTGGGAGCGTGCACTCGAGGACCCGAGCGTCAAGCTTCATCTATATGGCAAGGTAGAGCCACGAAAAGGCCGTAAAATGGGGCACCTTACAGCTACGGCAGATTCCCCGGTAGAAGCTGCGGACGCCGTCATGCGAGCTCGTGCCCACGCGGCGGACGGTCGACGTTGATCAAACAGATCATTGTCAAAAGCGCTTAGCTACCGCTGTGCCGGCATACACTCCGGCGAGGC
This sequence comes from Acidobacteriota bacterium, assembly GCA_041940165.1. Classification (GTDB taxonomy): domain Bacteria; phylum Acidobacteriota; class Blastocatellia; order Pyrinomonadales; family Pyrinomonadaceae; genus OLB17. The sequence continues at coordinate 266,861 of JBGTSR010000001.1, read as the reverse complement.
CGACGATCACGCTTAGGGCAACGTACGATACGGCGGTAATAGTTTGCTTTTCGCGGAGTAGCGTCAGCACCTCGATCTCGAAAGTAGAAAATGTAGTGAATGCTCCGACGAACCCGACGATAACTGCGAGGCGAAGAGCTTCGCTCACGACCACGCGATCGACGAATAACACGAGAAGCAGGCCGATCAGAAACGAGCCTAATATGTTTATCAGGAACGTCGGCAGCGGAAACCACGCAAATACTTTTGCGAGAGGCGAGATGTTTATCAAATGTCGCGCTATTGCTCCGCCCGCACCGCCGGCGCCGATGCCAATGATCTTGATCAGTTCATCCATGATGCCTGATTATACAAACGAACTCGGGAAATCATTTGCCCACAGTTGAGATAAGCAAGTAAACTTTAGGGTTATGGCCGAGGCGATTGCATTTTCGACGCGGGCGGACCGAGAGACCCTTTACAAAGAGATCGAACCTCAAGTTGCGGCTCTGATCGCAGACGAGACGGACCTGACCGCAAATCTGGCGAACGTAGCGGCGGTGCTCAAGGAGGTATTCGGCTTTTTCTGGGTCGGATTCTATCTAGAAAAAGACGGGCAGCTTGTACTGGGCCCGTTTCAGGGGCCTCTCGCTTGTACGCGGATAGATCTCGACAAGGGCGTATGTGGGCATGCGTACTCGACAGCTGAGCCGGTGCTTGTGCCTGATGTCGAGGCATTCCCGGGCCACATTGCCTGCTCGTCGGCCTCGAAGTCGGAGGTCGTAGTGCCTCTCTTCGACATGGCCGGCCAAGTTGCGGGAGTCCTGGATGTCGACAGCGATCGACTCAATGACTTTTCTGAGGTCGACGTTCGCGGTCTTTCGGGGATCGCAGGACTCTTGCAGAACAAATTTTAATCAATCGTTTCTTTTCATCATATGAACGCGATCGAACATCCATATTGGGTTTGGGGATTATTTTTCGGGGTCGTACTGACGGCTCTATTCGTCGATATCGGTATCGTTAACCGCAAATCGCACGTTCCAACCCGCAAGGAGACGTTTGCCTGGGCGACCGTTTGGGTGTCGCTCGCTCTTGTCTTTAACGTATTCCTTTATTTTCAGGTCGGTAACAGTACCGGCGACTGGAACATCGCGCTCACTCAGGCAAAGCTGTTTTTGACAGGCTATCTGATCGAGCTTTCGCTTTCGGTCGATAATCTATTTGTCTTCCTGCTGATCTTCTCGTTCTTTAAGGTTCCCAAGAAGTACCAGCACAGAGTCCTCTTCTGGGGCATCATGGGCGCATTGATCATGAGAATGATCATGATCTTTGCCGGTGCCGAGCTCGTCGAACGGTTTCACTGGATCATCTACGTCTTCGGAGCATTTCTCGTCTACACGGGCCTGAAGATGTTCCAGAATACCGATGACAATTTCGAACCGCATGAGAGCGCCGTCGTTAAGCTCGCGACGAGGTATATCAGGATCAGCAAGCATTACGACGGGGACCGATTCTTCACGAACGTAGACGGCGTCCGAACTGGAACGCTGCTGCTCCTCGTGCTGATCACGGTCGAATTTACTGACCTGGTTTTTGCGATCGACTCGATCCCCGCCATCTTTGGCATCACGACGGACCGGTTCCTGGTCTACACATCGAACATATTTGCGATCCTGGGACTTCGAACGTTCTTCTTCCTACTCGCCGATCTGGCGGGCCGATTCCATCTGCTCAAGTACGGACTGGCATTTGTCCTGACGTTTATCGGGATCAAGATGCTCCTTCCCTTAGTTGCTCAAGGCATAGCGATGCTCATGGGCGAGGGAGCGACGGGAGCCTTTGCCGACCTGCTGCGGCGATACCTGAATCACGAGTTCAAGGAGGCCGTGATAAATATTTCCTTGAGCGTGGTGGCTGGCGCGATCCTGCTATCGATCGTTCTATCGCTGATCTTTCCAGCAGCGGAATCAGAGGCAGAACTGCCGACCATTGATGAAGAGGGTGCCTGAAATAGATAAATGCAGGAGGGGAGATATAAAAAATATTATATTGACTGGTGGAACATTCGTAAGAGTTCCGTCTATCTCCTCATTGCCGTGGTGCTCCTTGGTGCGGGGCTCATCTGGGGCTTTCGCTACGCTTCGCAAAACAATTGGTTCATTCCGGAGGAACAGGGGGAACTGCCCAAGAACGCGGCGCGGATAATCTCTTTTGAAGGTGAGGTTCGTATCACCCGCGCCGCGACCCAGGAAACGATCGTCGTTACGCGGGAAACTTATGCTCTGCCGGGCGATATTATTCAGACGATGTCGGACGGACGCGCGGTCATTCAGATGATCGACGGCTCGCGGCACCAGCTTCGGCCGAACGGCGCCATTACGATCAAGGACAATAGCTCGCTGCTCGGTGGGCGGAACGTCCGCATTTTGCTCGATGACGGCCAACTCAATTCGCGCACTCAGGAACAGCAGGACGCGAACAATATCGTCGAGGTCGCGGATTCCGAAAACAAACTTTTGTCTAACACGGACGCGACATTCGATGCAGCGAACGGCGCGGGTGAGATACGTATCAGCCGCGGCGGCGTCGAGACGACGATCGGCGGTGAAAAGACGACGGTCACCGAGGGCGAGTACGCGTCGGTAAGCGGGGGCAAGATCTCGGCAAAAGAGCGACTCATGGGCTCGCCGCAACCGCTCTCGCCGGGTAATTCTGCTCAGATCGTCGATCCGGGGCGTGGCGTCGGCGTTACGTTCTCGTGGCAGGACGCCGAGGGAAATCCAGCGTCCAGTTACCATCTTCAGGTATCGCGCTCGCCGACATTCGCCTCTGATGCGATCATGGTCGATCGATCGGGCCTGGCAAGCCGCGAATTTCGGCTCGCCGCGCTTACACCCGGTAACTACTATTGGCGGCTCAAGGCAACAGGCCGCTCGGGACAGGCAACGAGTTGGAACGACCCGTGGAAATTCCTCGTCGTGCGTCGTGGTGACGCCGTAACTATCGAAGCGAGCGATTGGGCCGTCGAGCGAGTCGGAGGAAACGTTTACCTATTGAGCGGACGTACTCGACCGGGCGTGACTATCAAGTGTCAGGGTCGCGAAACGAATTCGGGGCCAGACGGAAGCTTTAAGATGCAGATATCGTCTCCGTCGGTCGAGACAGCGGTCGAGATCAGCGATGACGTGGGTAATCGCTCGGGATTCATCATCTCATTGCGAAACGGGGCGGTACTTCGCAGGTACTAGAGCAGGCATGGCAGCAGTTCACGATCACACGCACGACCACGGCGGCCTCAGTCGTACAGGGCGTTTGAAGATCGCCCTCGCCATCACGGCTATCTATATGGTGGCCGAAGCCGTCGGCGGATGGCTTACAAATTCCCTCGCCCTACTCGCTGACGCGGGCCACATGCTTACGGACGTCGCGGCGCTCGCGCTCACTCTGTCAGCGATCTGGTTTGCGTCGAGGCCGGCCACGGAGCGCAAGACGTTCGGTTACTACCGGCTTGAGATCCTCGCGGCGTTCATCAACGGCGTAGTTCTCGTGCTGCTTTCGCTTTGGGTGATGTGGGAGGCGTACGAAAGGTGGACGCAGCCGCCCGAGATAAACGGTCTCGGCCTGACGGTCGTCGCGGTAGGCGGCCTGATAGTTAACATCATTGCTGCTAAGCTCCTGCACAGCGGGCACAAGCACGATCTGAACATGCGCGGCGCGTGGCTTCACGTAATGGGCGATCTGCTCGGTTCCGTGACGGCGATCGCCGCCGGCGTGCTCGTTCTGGGCTTTGGCTGGCTCTGGGCGGACGCGGCCTGTTCAGTCTTGATAAGCCTCATCATCGTCTTTGGAGCGGGCCGATTGATCCTGGATTCAGCTAACGTTCTTCTCGAAGGTACGCCGTCGCACATCGATCTAAATGCCGTCAAAGCGACGATCACGGACACGCCGGGCGTTGTAAACGTCCATGATCTGCACGTCTGGACGATCTCGTCGGGCATGGAAGCACTGTCCGTTCATATCGGCCATGACGAGACGGTCTCGCATTCGGCGTTGCTCTCAAAGGTCCGCGACCGGCTGCACGAAGGTTTCGGCATCGACCACCTTACGATTCAAATGGAATCTTCCACACGAGAAGAAGAGGCAGTCTACGTCTGCGAAAGCGGCGGCCGATGCTTCGAATCTGCGAAGCAAAACTGACGATGCCAAAGGTTCGTCTGAAATACGGCTCCGGTACGATCGAGGTCGAGATCGGCAAAGGCTTTGACATTCTTAAAGGCCGCGAGGCGGCCGACCCCCTCACTGACAGCCAAATAAACGAAAAACTCGATGTGCCGGTCGATTCGCCGCCGCTTGAGGAGCTAGTGCATCCCGGCGAAAGCGTGCTGTTCGCCGTTTCCGATGCTACACGCCATACGGCAGCAGGTCAGATACTTAATCTGGTCGTTAGACGCTTGATCGCGAACGGGACCGCGCCGCACCAGATGCGGGTGATCTTCGCGACCGGCATACACCGCAAGGTTACCGAGGCCGAGCGGCAACAGATCCTCACACCATTCATAGCTGACCGAATCAGAAGTCTGGACCACGATCCCCGCGACCTCGTGCAACTCGTAAAGCTAGGCGAAACGACGGATGGCACGCCGGTCGAACTGAACCGCGCGCTCTTTGAGTTTGATCACGTTGTATTGATCGGCGGTATTTCGTTTCACTATTTCGCTGGATTTACGGGCGGGCGAAAGCTAGTATGTCCGGGGCTTGCTTCGTCGAGAACGGTATCGGCCACGCACCGTCTTGCGTTTGATTTTGAAAGACTGTGCCGTCGCGACGGTGTCGGATCGGGACGGCTTGCGGGCAATCCTGTTAACGAGGCATTTGTCGAGGCGGCGACCTTCGCAGCGCCGCGATTTCTAATAAATACCGTCGTCGATGAGCAGGGTCGGGCCACGGACGTGATAGGCGGCGATTGGCGAACGTCGCACGTCGCTGCATGCGAGAAATATGCAAGCGACAACACGGTCGCGATCAAAGAACTGCGGGAACTCGTCGTGGTTAGCTGTGGCGGTTCACCGCACGACATCAACATGATCCAAGCCCATAAAGGCTTGGAAGCGGCTTCGCACGGATGTGCGCCGGGGGGAACGATCGTTCTTATCGCTGAATGCCGGGATGGACTTGGACGGGGTGACTTTGCAGACTGGTTCGATGTGGCGAATAGCGGCGAGTTGGCCTTGCGTCTTCGCGAAAAGTATCAGGTAAATGGGCAGACCGCGTGGAGTTTGCTCGAAAAGGCAGAGCGTTTTCGCATCAAGATCGTATCTGATCTCGACAACGATCTCCTAAAGAAAATGCGGCTCGAAAAGATCGAAGCCGCACGCTTAGGTGAAATTGTTCGTGATGCTCGCTCAGGATATTTGATCCCGCACGGAGCGAAGACTGCTATCCTTCAGCCTACCCTTTGACCTCAAAGGTCCGAGCGATAGAGTCGGTTTGATTCCGGATGGTACGAAGCGAATCTTTTTGTCCTGTAAATCTGAGAAGGTAGACGGTCGTATCATTGATCTTCAGGAAATAGAAACGGCCGCTCCAATTTCGTCCGGCCGAGACGTATTCGAAGTTATACACCGAGCCGCGATGCTTTCCAGCGAAGTTATCTTGCGGACCGGGAACAAAGCCCTGGCGAAACTGCAATCGTTTCTCTTCGTCCGAAACAATGTCGCCCATTATAGAATCGCGGGCGATGCTTAGCTTGCGCACTTCGAGATGGCCGTCGTTCCTGTCGCCAAAGACGTATTCGACATTTGGGCTCGTCGCCGATGGCTTTACGGTCATTTTCCAACGTGCATCCGGAAGCACGAAGCTGTAGTCGACCGAGGGATCGCTAAAAGTCGAATCCTGCGCCGCGGCCGAGCCGGCCGACACACAGAGAACCAGCAATGCTAAGAGTATGGAGAGCTTTTTCATTTTCATTCTCTTTGTTCCGGAGGTCACTAGAAAAACATATTCTAGCGATAACCCCATGATAACGGAAATTTGATGAGTTAGAGTGTTAAGTTGTTGTCCGAAATAGCCTGAGGTGAATGCGGGTCACCGAGTTTCTTTTCGGCCTTTTTCTCTTTGCCGGCGTCTAAGCTTGCAGGAGAATAACTCCCGATCATCACGGGGCCTTACCTTTATGAAGAGCTTTTATACATTCCATAAGTCACTCGTTTCTTTTCTGATCATGGCCGTCGCGTCGCCGGCTTTCGTTCTTGGAGCCGACACGGCCTCTACACGAAAGGCTCTTACCGAAGAGCAAAAGATCCTGCACGTGCTGAATCGGCTGGGATTCGGTGCACGGCCGGGCGACATTGAGCGGGTAAAGGCTATCGGGCTTCAGAAATACATCGATCAGCAGCTCGCTCCGGCCTCGATAACGGACAATTTGGCCGAGGGCAAATTGCGCGATCTTGAGATCTTTAACATGTCGACGTCTGAGGTGTTCGCAAAGTATCCGAATCCGGGCGGATTGCTGCAGGCACTCGAACGGCAGAACAATAACAGGCCCGGTCAGCCAGCCACTCCGCAGAATCCCGACCAGATGAGCGATAAGGAGCGTCAGGACCGTCAGGCAAAGCTTCGCGAGCTATATCAAAAATACGATCTCAAACCAGCGAATCAGTTACTGCCGCAGATCACAACGAATCGCGTGCTCCGCGCCGTCTATTCGGAAAAGCAGCTGCAGGAAGTGATGGTCGACTTTTGGCAGAATCACTTCAATGTTTTCTCAGGAAAGGCGGCGGTTCGCTGGTATATTCCAAGCTACGAACGCGATGTACTTCGCAAGAATGCACTCGGAAACTTCAAAGATCTCGTCGTTGGCACCGCGCAGCATCCTGCGATGCTTTTCTATCTGGACAACTTTGAATCGCGAACACCGACGGCGCAGCAGCCGCGAAATCCGCAGCTGGCCCGAATCCAGTCGGCGATGCGAAATAACAACGGCCAGCTAAGGCCGCAGGCACGGGAACGCATCAAACAGCAGTTTGGCCTTACCGATGCTCAGATCGACGAGCGTATCAAGCAGCTCGGCGAGCCGGCGAATAATCAATCGCGTTTCGGCATTAACGAAAATTACGCCCGCGAGCTGATGGAGCTTCACACGCTCGGTGTCGACGGCGGCTATTCGCAAAAAGATATCGTCGAGGTAGCTAAGGCATTCACGGGTTGGACGATCGTCGATCCTCGTGGCTATCGCCGCATCGCTGCGAGCGAGATCACCGGAATGGAAGATCAGCGTCTAGCTCGGCTACAGCGCCAAGCCGGAGTTCCGGATGACGCAGATAGCGGAACGTTCTATTTCAACGAACGCTGGCACGAGAAGGGCGCCAAGACCGTACTTGGGCAAAAAGTCGATGAAGGTGGTGTCAAAGACGGCCTGAAGGTCATAGACATTTTCGTCGCTCACCCATCGACCGCAAAATTCATTGCCAAGAAGCTTGCCGTTAAGTTCGTGAGCGATATGCCGAGCGATGCCCTCGTCGGACGCGTTGCCGATGCGTTTACGAAGTCAAAAGGTGATATCAAAGTAACGCTTCGTGCATTATTTACTGATAAGGAGTTCTTCGCCCCTGAGAACTATAGGGCAAAGATCAAATCGCCGTTCGAACTCGCCGTAAGCTCGATCCGTGCGATCGGTGGCGACACCAACGGCGGCCCGCAGATGCTCGCTATGCTTAACAAGCTCGGCGAGGTGCCCTACGGATATCAGGCACCTACCGGCTATCCGGACACGGCAGAAGATTGGGTGAATACGGGAGCATTGCTCGAGCGGCTCAATTACGCGATCGCTCTTGCGAGCAACCAAATACCGGGAACCCGAGTCGATCTAAAGAGTTTTGCCGGCAAGGAAAAGACAGCGACGCTCGACCGGGCAATCAGCGTCATCCTTGCGAACGAGATCTCGCCTGCGACCAAGGCAACGCTCGTTCAACGGATCGAGCAGCCGCTGCCCGAGGTCAAGGCTCCGAACGAGGTCGAAGACAACAGCCTCGAGGTGCCGAATATGCGTCAGCCTGGGGCTCCTGGCGGCAATGGACGGCAGGCACGTCTCTTGCGGCCGAGCGGGAATCCAGACGTTTTCAAAGCTGTAAGTTTGGTGCTCGGAACTCCTGAGTTCCAGCGTCAATAGCCAAAGGGGCGAACTAAAGACGGCCGTCAGCCATCACTATGGCTGGCGGTTATCTTTTCCGCGACGGTACTGTTATGAAAGCTCGACTTCTGCTAATCCTGCTTCTCCTCTCGGCGTTTTCGCTCGTCTATTCTCAGTCATCGCGGAAAGACGACAGCGCATTCAGAGCGGCCGCCGAATACTCCCGCGACCATCGCGGTGTTGCCATGGTCGTCATGAAAGGCGACAAGATCGTCTTTGAAGACTACTCCTCCGTCGGCTCGCGTGATCTGCCGTGGATGCTTGCAAGCGGGACCAAATCCTTCTCCGGAGTACTGCTCGCGGCTGCTGTCGAGGACAAGATCATCTCGAGTTTCGACGAGAAAGTCGCAGATACTTTGACCGAGTGGAAGACTGATCCGAGGAAATCAAAGATCACGCTTCGCCAACTCCTTTCTCTTACAAGCGGCATCGAGGCCGGACCGGTCGCGAGTGCGCCGAGCTACGCGGACGCGGCGGGAATGACTGCGAAGTTCGAGCCCGGAACTCGCTTCGAATACGGGCCGGTGCCGTTTCAGGTCTTTGGCGAGGTAATGACGCGGAAACTCAAGCCGCGCGGCGAAACGCTGGACAAATATCTCCATCGACGAATACTCGATCCGATCGGATTAGACGTGTCTTTTTGGCGAAAGAACAACGGACAGCCGCTGCTGCCTCAGGGAGCGGTGATCTCGGCTCGTGAGTGGATCAAATTTGGCAAGCTGCTCAGAGATCGCGGCAAGTGGAACGGAAAGCAGATCATCAACGCCAAGCTTCTCGACGAACTTACGGTCGGTTCAAAGGTCAACCCGGCGTACGGCATCACATTCTGGCTAAACGCTGACGGCACAGGGCCGTCCGGTGACGATCGGCAGAGCATTTCGGGCGATATCGGGAAGAAGATGTCTGAAAGATCGAAGATCTACATGGCCGCTGGAGCGGGGAATCAACGACTCTACGTTATTCCATCCGAGGATATGGTCGTGGTCAGGTATGGCGCGTTCGGCGGCTACGATGATCGGGAATTCATTACGAAACTTTTAGGTGATAAGTGATCGCTATTGTCGTCCGATCGCAAACGGTTTGATCAACAATAATCCCGCAACAAACCCGCCGATGTGTGCGGCGTACGCGACTCCGCCCGTACCCGCCGGCGTCAGGTAACCAAGTACGATCTGATAAAGGATCCACATCCCCAGAGCAATCATCGCGGGGATCGTCACAACCTGATAGAAAATGATCGCCCGGACCGAATTTCGCGGGAAAAGCAACAGATAACCCCCGAGCACGCCTGAGATTGCTCCGGACGCTCCCAGCATCGGGATCACCGATGACGTATCCATCACGATCTGGGCCGCGGCCGCGGCAAATCCGCAAAGCACGTAAAACAGAATGTAGCGGATGTGTCCGAGTTTGTTCTCGAGATTGTCGCCGAACACCCAAAGGAACATCATGTTGCCGAGAATATGCATGATGTCGCCGTGCATGAACATCGAACTCAAGAAATTGAAGTAAACGGGGAGTGGCGTTGCGTAATGGGGGATCTCGGCGATGATCTTGCCCGCTGAATCCTTAACATCAACGATGCCGGAGAGGTCGGTTCCGGACATGATCTCACGGGGAACCAATGAGAATGCGTACGTAAATGCCTCGTTCGAACCGATCTGCTGGAGCAGAAGGAAAACGAGGATATTTGCGCCGATCAAGGCGTAGTTTACGACCGGGAGTGTTCGGCGGTCGGAATTGTCATCTCCTATCGGAAACATAGGAATTTAGCCGGCTGTCTTTGGAGCCGTTTCAGCTCCGAGCAGCTCAAATCCTTCGCTTCGTGCGACGAACGTCGCGGCCGTGATATCGCCCACAACGTTCAGAGTCGTGCGGCACATATCGAGCAGGCGATCGACGCCGAGAATGATCGCGATCAAGGCCGGATCAATACCGATCATAGCGAGAATTCCGATAATGAACGGTATTGAACCAGACGGAACTCCAGCGGTTCCAATACCGCCGAGGATCGCCAGATAAACGACCATCAACTGCACACTTAGCGTCAGGTCGGCCCCGGCAAGCTGTGCGATAAAGAGCACCGTGACACCCTCATAAAGCGCTGTTCCATTTTGATTTGCCGTCGCTCCGACGGTCAGTACGAAGTTATTGATCTCGCGGGGAACGCCAAGATTTTCGTTTGAAACCCGTAGGGCGGTCGGGAGCGTCGCGTTAGATGACGAAGTCGAAAATGCCGTGATGATAACTGTCCATACCCGGTTGAAGAAGACCAGCGGGTTCATTCTCGATAGGAATGCAATAGAGAGCGAATACACGCCGAAGAAGTGAATTCCGAGCCCAAGCATGACCGTCAGGACGAACCAACCAAGCGACAGAAGCAGCTCGATACCGAAAACCGCGATGTTTGTGAATATCAAACACGCGACCGCGTACGGGGCGAACTTCATTATTATGTCGATGATCTTTGACGTGATCGCAAAAACCGAATCCATTACGGCGACAAAAGGGGCAGAGACCGGCGAGGGCAGCAGGGTGATCGCGATCCCTACGATCAGTGCGAAGAACATGATATGGAGCATGTTCGGATTCTCGCCGGCGATCGAGTTGAAAACGCTTTTCGGAACGATCGTTTTTACCGCCTGCATCAGCGGCGAATCCGCTTTTGCGGCTTCGGCTGCCTTCTTCTGAGCGTCGGTCGCGGTCGCGGCTCCGGAACTGTACCGTTCCTTGAGCTGCGATGCGATCTCAGGACTTACTTTTTCGCCTGGGCGGATCAGGTTTGCGAGCCCAAGGCCGATCACTACCGAAATTGCTGAGATAACGAGGCAATAACCGAACGATTTGAGGCCGATACGGCCAAGCTTGCGAATGTCGCCGATCCCGGCTACGCCGACGATCAGCGACGAAAACACGAGCGGGACCACGATCATCAGGAGCAGATTCAGGAAAAGCGTGCCGATCGGCTGGGTGATATTAGAGATCAGCCACGTGACGTTGGGATCACTCCCGCCGAGCGCCTGATTTGCAGCCAGTCCGCCGATGATGCCGACCAACAGTCCGATCAGGATCTTGGTGTGCAACGCCACGCCCTTTGGCTTGTCGGGCGTATTGTCGTTGAGGTCCGTGGCCATGTCCTGCTCATAGGCATCGCCCGTCAGTCGTTCATTTTCCTGATCGCTCATCAGAGAATTCGGCTCCTTGTTGTGAGTAAATAACGGTTAAGAGAATTTTTGTGAGTGTAGCAGAAGTCCGGGTAATTTGATAAGTTTGTAAATTCTGACGCCCGCTCTAGATGTTCGAATCAATCCATTTTTCTTCAACAGGCCGCAAGACGACCACGGCGTCGGAACCCGAAGTTATAGCCGCTTTGCAAGCGACCCTCGGCAAAGAGAACGTCATCGTGGATCCAACACGTGTCGAGCCGTACGGCGCTGATGCGGTTAAGGAGAAGTTCCCGCCCGAGGCGGTAGTCTTTCCGTCAACGACCGCTGAAATGGTCGCGATCATAAAGCTGGCGAACGAATTCCTTTTTCCAATAACTGCCCGAGGCGGCGGCGTTGGCTACACGGGCGGTGCCGTTCCGGTCGATGGTGGGATCGTGATCGGCACCGACAGGATGAACGCGATCATCGAGATAAGTGCCGATGATCTATACGTCGTCTGCCAGCCGGGCCTAACGACATACGCTGTCCAGCAGGCAGTCGCCGAGCAAGGGCTGATCTTTGCACCCGATCCAGCGAGCTACAAGGATAGCTTCATCGGCGGCAATATCGCCGAGAATGCGGGCGGGATGCGTACTCCCAAGTACGGTGTTACTAAACATCACGTTCTCGGCCTCGAGGTCGTCACCGGTACAGGCGAAGTTATCCGGACAGGCGGCAAGACGGTAAAGAACGTCGTGGGCTTTGATCTGACTGGCTTGATGTGCGGCAGCGAGGGAATGCTCGGCATCATTACAGAGGCTACGCTAAAGCTGCTTCCGATGCCGGAAGCGACGTCGACAGTGCGGGCGAATTTCCGTTCGATGGAAGCCGCGTGCCAGGTGCTCACCAAGTTCACGCCGCACGGTCTCCTGCCGATGGCGATGGAGGTGATCGACAAGTTCTGTGTGGCGGCGATCGAAGAGAATTTTGCATTTGGGCTATCACGAGAGGCCGGGGCGATTTTGCTCGTCGCGGTCGACGGCAGTAGTGAAGAGGTCGAGCGGCAAGCCGAATTGATCGAGCGGATAATCGGCGAGAATGGCGGTTTTGACGTGATCCGTGCGCGTAGCAAAGAGGAAGAAGATAAGCTGTGGGACGTTCGCCGGGCTATCTCTCCATCGCTGATGAAATATGGGACGCTCAAGATCAACGAAGACGTCGTCGTGCCGCGTTCAAAGGTCCCTGAACTTGTAGCGAGGATCGAAGAGATCGGGAAAAACCACGATACCTTCGTAGCCAACTTCGGCCATGCAGGCGACGGCAACATACACGTAAACTTCGTCGTCGACCGAGAGGACGCAGATGCGATCGCTCGGGCCCGCGAGTGCGTCTCCGAGACCTTTCAACTCTCGGTCGAGCTTGGCGGCACGATCTCAGGCGAGCACGGCATCGGATACGTCAAGGCCCAATACATGGACTACGCGATCGACCGGCCGACGCTCGAGATCATGAAAGGGATAAAAAAGGTGTTTGACCCGAACGGCATCTTGAATCCGGGAAAGATGTTTGTGTAGTATCGACGAACCATGAAGTTTGTTTATCTTGCCGTCGCGGCTTTCGTTTTTCTATCGCTCAATTTTTCAGTTTCCGCTCAATCGAAGAACAAGACCATCGTTCTCGTCCGGCATGCCGAAAAGATGCCGACGGCGCCCGAAGCTCAGCAGGCAGATCCGGATCTTTCGCCGGAGGGCCGTGACCGCGCGGAGCGTTTGGCCAAGGTGCTGAAAAAGTACAAGCCGCACGAGATCTTTTCCACGAACTACAAACGGACCCGCCAGACCGCAGAGCCGATCGCCAAGGCTCGCAAGAAAGAGATACAAACCTACGACGCATCAAAACCGGCCGATCTGATCGCGAAGATAATGCCGACCAAGACGGATCACCACCTGATCATTGGCCATAGCAACACCATTCCGGGACTTGCCAACCTGCTGCTCAAAAAGGAGGTTTTTCGAAACCTGCTCGACACTGAATACGGTGTTTTTTGGGTGATACGAATGAAACGAGGCGTGGTAACAAAAGTTGATATCGTACCTTACTAGGACTCTCGCGGTTGCCGCGGCTCTTCCTCTCCTGGCCATCGCTCTGGTCGGTCAGGTGAAGCCCGTTGCGGTGACGTGGACTCTCGACGGACTCTCAGCGATCGGCGGCAAGCGAACGCAGGTCTTTGGCGATCCAAAAGTCATAAATACGGAGTACGGGAAGGCTATCGCTTTCGACGGCGTTGACGATGGCGTATTCGTCTATTCAAATCCGCTCGAAAAAGCGTCGAACTTTACTGTTGAGGCGATCTTTAGGCCTGACGAAGGTGGCGAAGCAGAACAACGCTGGCTACATATCGAGGACGTTGAAAATGTTGAGAGCCGTGCTCTACTCGAGACCAGGCTCAGCGGTCGCGAGTGGTTTCTCGACACCTTCCTCAAATCGGGCGACCAACGTTCGGCTCTCTACGCCGAGAGCTTCAAACACCCGACGGGCGAGTGGTACCACGTAGCACTCGTGTACGATGGCGCCGAGATGCGGCACTACGTAAATGGAAAGCTGGAGCTTACCGGTAAGTTGAAAATGAAGCCGTTCGGTCGGGGGATCACGTCGTTCGGGGTACGTCAGAACAAGGTGTACTGGTTCAAAGGTGCCATCTTGAAGGCGAGATTCTCAGATCATGCGCTCACGCCGGAAAAATTCATGACGCTGCCGAGACGCCGTCCGAGGTAAATCGAGTCTTAGGCATCGTCTGTTGGAGCGCATCGATCAGGAAGTTCTTGACGCCGCCGTTTACGATCCACGTTTCGATTCCAGCCTGCTGACAAATCATTGCGGCTTCGAGTTTTGAACTCATCCCGCCCGTTCCCAAGCCAGAATCGCGTTCCTCGATCAATCGTCTAGCGTCCTCGATATTCGATATCTCAGGCAACATCATCGCGTCTGGATGAATGTGCGGATTCTTGTCAAAAACTCCGTCGATATCGCTCGCTAGCACGAGCAGATCAGCCTCGATCAGCGTCGCGACCAGGGCGGAGAGCTTGTCGTTGTCGCCGAGCAGGATCTCTTCGACCGAGGTCGTATCGTTCTCGTTTACGATCGGGAGGTAGTCGTATTTGAGCAGTTCGTTGATCGTGTTCAGCGTATTGCGTCGAGATGTATCGTTCTCAAAATCACGATAGGTCATCAGACATTGAGCCGCCGGAATGCCGAAATCGTTGAGAACTTCGGCATAGATCCGCATCAGCAGCGGCTGGCCCACTGCGGCCATCGCCTGTTTTGACGCGATCGGCCTGCCGGGATCCTTGATATCAATATGCTGCTTGGCTGCGGCGATCGCTCCGGATGAGACAAGAACTATGTCGTATTCTTCACGAAGTTCGAGTATCTGGCGGCCGATGTCCTCGATCTTTCCGCGTGAGATCAGCCGCGTGCCGCCGGTTAGAGTGGATGTGCCAACTTTAAGAACTAATTTCTTCTTCATCGCGAACGATCAGCTCCGTGTCTGCCCATCACCGTAAACAAACCACTTGTTGGTAACTAGGTGCTCCGCACCGAGCGGCCCGCGGGCGTGAAGTTTCTGAGTCGAGATCGCGATCTCGGCTCCGAGCCCGAACTGTCCGCCGTCGGTAAACCGCGTCGAGGCATTGTGGTAAACGGCAGCGCAGTCGACCTGTTCCATAAATGTCGTAGCCGTTGGCCCGTCACGAGTGACGATCGAGGCTGAATGTCCACCTGAATATTTATTGATCGCCTCGATAGCTACGTCCGTTCCATCGACAATTCCAATAACGATCTTGGCGTCCAAAAACTCCTCGTACCAGATCTCTTCGGCCGGGATCGGGATCGCGTCGCTCGTGACATTTCTCACTTCTTCGTCGCCGTAAACTTCTATTTTTGCTTCAATTAATGCCGATACAAGGTCGGTAGTGAACGCCGCAAGATCGGATAGCGAACTATCGATCAAGATCTTATCGAGAGCATTACAGACGCTCAGTCGCTGCTTGCCGTTAACTACTATACGAATCGCCATCTCGCGGTCCGCGTCGCTGTGGACGAAGAGAAAGTTATTGCCCCGACCGCTGACCATAACTGGAGCGGCTGAATTCTTGAGCACGAAATCGATCAGCCGGTCGCCGCCGCGCGGTATGACGAGGTCGAATTTTTCGGTCTCGTCGGAGATCAGTCGCTGCGTTTCTTCGCGAGAAAGATCCAGATACCGTACAAACGACCGGTCGGCATCGTTGCCCGAAAGGGCCTGCTGCCAGAGTTCCGTCAGCAGAATATTTGTCTCGCGAGCTTCCTTCCCGCCCTTGAGCAGGATACGATTCCCGGCTTTGAGCGCGATAGCTGCAGCCTCGATCGAAACATCCGGCCGGGCTTCATAAATGATCAGAATGGTGCCGAAAGGGACCGTGCGATTTTCGATCTTGAGTCCATCGTCGCGCTTGGTCTCATAGAGAATACGGCCGAGTGGGTCGGGAGTTCCGATAACGTCTTTCAAGGACGCGGTCATTGCGTCGACCTTCTCTTCGTTCACCTTAAGCCGGTCGATAATGACTTGGTTATCGGGTGGACACGCAGCAAGATCCTTCGCGTTTGCGGCGAGGATATCTACTCGGTTGGCGTCGATCAGATCGATAAGCGAAGCGAGTACTGAATTTCGGAGCGAAAGGTTCATCTTCGAAAAAAATTCTACTATATTAGGCTCTGACCATTCTCATCGATATATGAAGAC
Source organism: Acidobacteriota bacterium (assembly GCA_041940165.1). Classification (GTDB taxonomy): domain Bacteria; phylum Acidobacteriota; class Blastocatellia; order Pyrinomonadales; family Pyrinomonadaceae; genus OLB17. The sequence continues at coordinate 250,765 of JBGTSR010000001.1, read as the reverse complement.
ACTCAGAGCATACGTTGTCATCGGATTCTCTCTCGTCCTATTGAGTTCAGGTTTGGCAGCTCAGCCCAAGTCGCCGCAGGACACATTCTGGGAAGATCTGCAGAAGCTTTGTGGAAAGGCATACTCGGGCACGGTCGCCGCGGCACCGCCGGACGATAGGACGTTCAAAGATAAGTCGCTGACGATGCACGTTCGTTCGTGCGAGCCAAACCGCATTCGGATACCTTTCGTCGTCGGGAGTGACCGTTCTCGCACTTGGGTGCTAACGCGGGAGAAGGGTCGTATCGAGCTTCGCCACGATCATCGCCACGAAGACGGTAAGCCCGACGCGGTAACGATGTACGGCGGCTGGACATCGAATATCGGCATGCCTGATCGACAGATGTTCCCGGCAGACGACCAGACCGTTAAGGTCGTGCCCGCCGCAGCCCCTAATGTCTGGTGGATCGAGCTGAAGCCCGGCGAGCATTTCAGCTATAACCTGAGGCGAATGGGCAGCGAACGCTATTTCAGCATTAAGTTTGACCTGAAGAGGACCGTTGAAGCGCCCGAAACTCCGTGGGGCTGGAAGCAGTGATCCTCGGGCGCTTATTTTTCGACCAAGCTATCGGGTAACTATTGCGGGCAATCCCTTCGCCGAAAACGCCCGGTTGAACGCTGCAATGTCGTCGGCTTTCACTTTCGCAAAAGCCGCGAGCTGGCGATCGATCTTTGCCGTCAGGTCGTTGTAAACGTCAAAGGCCTGGGCCGTTGGCGGATAGTCTGAGTTCCCGTCGACGCTCGCGATCAACGCAGCAAGCTTGTTGTTTAGCTTGATCGGGTAGTTGAGAGCGTCTTGGCCCGAACGTATTCGCGTCTGTATCAACTCTTCCTCGATAGCGTCCAATTTTGTCACGATCGCGCTGGCTTGGTCCTTAGTTTCTTTCTGGTCAGGCTTCAGCCGGCCGGAGAGATCTTCGAGCTGTTTTTTCAGGTCACGGATCTCCGCGATCGCTGAATGCGTGTCGCTAAGCTTTTTGCCGGCGGTCGATAGAAAATCGAACTGTTTTTGAAAATCCGCAGCGGTCGTGGACATTCGCGGGTCTGCCCGGAGCGTGAACGATTCGCTCCCGACGGCCTTGCCGTCAACGACGAGCCTAACCTGGTAATTTCCGGGAACAATTCGCGGCCCGTTTAGCGTGCCCGCCCACATGATAAGTCCCGGTAGGCCGGTGTTGTTCGGCATTCTTAGATTCCAGACGAAACGATTGAGCCCGACCTCGGTCGCCATCGGCGGCGTGCCTTGCGAAGGTGTATTTGCGAAACGGCGGATCACCGTTCCCTTGGCGTCGATGAACTCGAGTGACGCCTGTTTCGGTTTCGTGCGGAGCCAATAGTGGATGACGGCTCCGTTCGGCGGATTTGCACCGACCGTAGACGTTTGCGACGAGCCAAAACCGCCGCCGCCCGCCTGGCGATATGGATCTTCAGGTTTGAAAAGGAACGCCTCGGCACGTTCTGCCTCGGCGAGTTGGTGCAGGATCGTTAGGTTGTCCAGGACATAGAACGAACGGCCCTGCGTCGCGACCACGAGATCAGAATCCCGCTTATGAACCGCGAGGTCAGTGATCGGCACGACCGGTAGGTTTAACTGCAACGGCTTCCACGATTCGCCGTCATTTGCGGAATAGTACATTCCGGTCTCCGTGCCGGCGTAAAGAAAGCCTTTCTTATTCGGATCCGCCCGGACGACGCGGGTAAAGGCGTCTGAAGCGATCCCACTTGCGAGCTTGCGCCACGTCTGGCCATAATCCGTCGTGCGATAGATATACGGCTTGTAGTCGTCGGATTTATACGCGGTCGCGGCGAAGTACGCCGTGCCAGCGTCGAATGGCGATGCTTCGATCGCGTTGATCTGTGCCGCGGCCGGAAGGTCGGGCGGCGTGACCTTTGACCAATTCTTGCCGGCATCGCGAGTCACGTGGACGAGTCCGTCGTCCGAGCCGGCCCAGATCACACCCGCAGTTACCGGCGACTCGGCAACCGTGAAGATAGTCGAATAATACTCGACGCTCGTATTATCCTGCGTGATCGGCCCGCCAGAGGTGCCCTGTTTCGATTTTTCATCGCGGGTCAGATCGGGCGAGATAGCCTGCCACGACTGTCCTTCGTCCATCGAGCGGAACAAGAGATTTCCAGCCGTATAGAGCGGAAATTTGCCCTCGGTCTTATGCGGCGAAAACAGGATCGGGAAGTTCCACTGGAAGCGGTACTTCATGCCTTCGGCCCCCGAGCCCATTGGGTTGTCAGGATATACGTTAACGCTGCGCGTCTGACGCGTTCTGTGGTCGTAACGTGTCAGCAGGCCACCGTAACTGCCTGCAAAAACGATGTCCGTGTTTTCCGGATGCGGAGCGATCCAGCCCGATTCGCCGCCGCCGACATCCCACCAGTCGCGTTCAGTGATCGAACCTTCATTCGTACGCGAAGCGATCCTGACGGTCGAGTTGTCCTGCTGAGCGCCGTAGACGTTATATGGAAAGTCGTTGTCGACCGTTACGCGATAGAACTGCGCCGTCGCCTGGTCCTGTTCGGTCCACGACTGTCCGCCGTCGAAGGACACATTCGCTCCCCCGTCGTTACCATTGATCATCCGCCGGTTATTATCCGGAGCGATCCATAGGTCGTGATTGTCAGAATGAGGCACAGAAATATTTGTAAAAGTTCGTCCACCGTCTATCGACTTGTGAAACGCGACGTTTGCAAGATAAACCGTATCAACATTCTGAGTGTCCGCGTATACGCGAGTGTAGTACCAAGGCCGTTGTCGGATCGCGGCGTTATCCGAAACTCTCTGCCAGCTATCGCCGCCGTCATCCGAACGGTAAAGCCCGCCGTCTTTTGCTTCGATCATCGCAAAGATTCGGTTTGATTCGACCGGTGAGACCGCAACGCCGATCTTGCCGAGCACCCCGGCGGGCATTCCGCGATTCTTGGAGATATCCGTCCACGTGTCGCCGCCGTCGGTCGATCTGTATAGCGACGAGCCCGGTCCGCCCGAGATCATGCTGTACGGCGTCCGCTGAACTTCCCAGAATGCGGCGAACATCACATTCGGATCCTTCGGATCGAACGAAAGGTCAAAGGCACCGGCCTTTTCGCTGCGGAAGAGGATGTTCTGCCACGTTTTGCCGCCGTCCTTTGTGCGAAATACTCCGCGTTCGCGGTTCGGGCCCCAGAGATGGCCCATAGCGGCAACGTAGACCGTATTCGGGTCTTTGGGATGAATTCGTACGCGTCCGATCTGACGCGAATCGCTTAGCCCGACGTGTTTCCACGTCTTGCCGGCGTCGGCCGAACGGTAAACGCCGTCGCCATGCGAGACATTGCCGCGAACGGCGGACTCGCCCATACCCACAAAAATGATATTTGGATCAGAGAGCGAAACGTCGATCGCCCCGACGGATCCCGTTTTGAAAAACGCATCCGACACCGGGATCCAATTCACACCGCTGTCGGTGGTCTTCCAAACACCGCCGCCGGTCGCGCCGAAGTAGTAAACGTTCGGCTGCGAGGCGACCCCCGCCACAGCCGTTACGCGTCCGCCTCGAAACGGCCCGATCAGACGGTATTGAAGCTGGCGAAGCGGATCTTGCTCGGCCTGTTGTGCGATCAACGGCACTGCCGAAGCCGCTGCTAGAAGGGCAAGAACAAGTGAAAATAGACGCAGAGAGCCGGTGCGAATAAGCATTAGATATCCTCGATTTTTGTTCGAACTATTCGGAGTGTTTTGACTAACTTTAGTCAATATCGAGCAAACTCGCAATCGACTAGGTACGCGATCCTAGCCGCCGCCGCAATCCTTCTTCGCCCCAACGCATGATCACGTCGTGATTCCAACGAAAAAGCGGCCCGGTGACAGGCGCGAGCAGATTCATCCAGGTCTTGTCGGTCCTGACCCGCCAGTCGTAACTTACCGTCGTCTGGTGCGGGTTTCCGCCAAACGTCCACAGACCCCAGCCGTCGAGTTCTCCAAATGCCCTTAGCTCGATCGCACGATGTTTTTCGACTCGAATGATCTCCGAATTGAAAGTGAGTTTGTAAGGCAATCGGCTCTTCCACGTGGTTCGTCGGATAGACCCAACGCCGTCAGCATCGCCCGGCCGCAGCTCGCTACTTTCGAGAACGCCACGCCACCAGGTTGGCCATTCGTCGGCTCGTTCGATCAGCTCCCAAACAGCGACAAGCGGAGCCTGGAAACTCCATTCGGTAAGGAAAGCGTACTCGCGCATAAAAAAGGTCCGGACGGCAGTATGCGTCCGAACCCCAGTTTGCAGCAAATCTCGGAATTTCTATTTCTTCCCGCCCGACTTAGCAAAATAGCCCTGACGGTGCGTCAGCTTAACCTTGTCGTTCTTGAGTTGGTTGTTCGTAAGGTCGATCTCGATCTTTCGGTACGAGCCGTCACGATTCTGATTCGTCGGTTCGTAGGCGATCAGGTATTGAGATCGCATCTCTTCCTGGATCTGACGAAAAGCATCACGAAGCTCGCCCTCATCACGCGGAAAATAAGCCCTTCCGCCGGTGCGTTCCGAGATCTTGTTCAGTGAGCCTTTGTCGACGCCGCTGTAAAAATTGTCGCCGATGCCGATCGAATAAATGACCGCCTCGGAGCGCAACGCCGCCTGCACCGCGTCGTCGAGTTTCTTTTTCCCAAACGTATTGACACCATCGCTGAGGAGGATGATCGCACGGCGTGTGCGTTCTGGTGCGGGGCCGAGAACCTCGTCCGACGTGACCCACACCGCGTCCCAGATAGCGGTCGAGCCTTGGACCGCCTGACTGTCGCCCGAGATCGGCGGCGTTCCCGTGATCACGCCTCCGCCGATGTACCCGGACGGCGGGTTAAATCGCACGTTGCTGACTGCCCGGCGGAGCCGTGTCATATTGTTAGTCATTCCCTGTTCGAGCGTTGCTTCACCTGTAAAGGAAACGATACACACCTCGTCTTTCGAAGGACGGATCACGGTTTCGAGGAAGGATATCGCCGCCGCTTTTTCTTCTGGAAGCGTCCTTTCCTGAGAGGCACTTACGTCGATCAGTATGGCCAGGCTCAGCGGGAGATCGACCTGTCGCGAAAACGACACGATCTCCTGCACCTCGCCGTTCTCCATGAGTTTTACGTCGGTTGCAGAAAGTGACGTAAGCAGCCGTCGGTTGCGGTCTTGCGCCGTGAAAAGTACGTTGACGACGTCACTCTCGACCTTGATGACCTCATCGTCCTCGATCGGTGGCGGCGTTGGCGAGACGGTGGGCTTGGCGGCCGGATTCGGTGCCTGTTGCGCCGACGCTCCGTCGAGCCAGATAAAACCGGTAATTGCGAGAGCAGCCGCGAATGATAGTGAAAGCGCTTTTCTCATAAAACTATTTCAACGTGTCCCGGATCTGACGGTAGCTGGTCTTCGTCCTGATCTTGTACTTCTTGGCGTTGTCCTTATCGGAAAATCTGACCTCGATCTTACGTTCGCGGCCATCATAATTCTGATTCGCGGGTTTGTAGGTGATCAGATACTGCGACTGCAATTCCTTTGAGATGCGAGTGAACGCACGCTCGAGCTCGATCATATCGCCGGTAAAAAATGCCTCGCCGCCGGTCTCCTCGCAAAGCTGCGTCAGTAACTTATCGCCTTTGTCCTTGACCGTACCGGCCTCGACGCCCGGAACCGTTCCGAGAAATCCGGCCTTTGTCGAAATACCGAAGATCGTCGTCTCAGTCCGTTGAGCGATATCGATGACATCTTTCAGCTCAGCCCGGCTAAACGTGTCGTCGCCGTCCGTGATGATGACGATCACGCGGCGCCCCGGAACATTGCGGAGCTTTTCATCGGTGAATTGCCACACAGCGTCATACATCGCCGTTTGCGAACCCGGCTTCTTTACCTTATCGACAGCGCGGTCGAGCAGGTCGAGCTTGTCGGTGAAATCCTGCTGCAGAATGACATCGTGGTCGAACGTCATGAATGCCGCCTTGTCCTTGCGAAGCCGCGTTACCGTGAAGATGAAATTCTTCGCGGCTTCTTTCGAGAAATTGATCTTTCCGGCGGCAGACGGCGACGTGTCCATAAGAACGCCAACGTACACCGGCGGATTGGTCTTTTCGTCAGAAAAGAACGTGACCTCTTGCTGAACGCCGTCCTCAAAAATGAGGAAATCGTTTCGCGACAGTCCGCTGATCAGCTTGTCTTTCTGCGTGACGGTCACCGGAAGGCGCACCTCGAAGACCTTCGTCGCTCCCGGATCGTCCGGCGGAGGTGTCGGCTGCGGCGTCTGTGCGGCCAGGGACGACGCGAGAACGAAAAGCAAAACGCTCGAAAGAGTAGCAAAAACGTAACGGGATCTGGTCATAACTCTGCTAGAGATCGTTGAGACAAATAATTCGATGCCGTGGCAACGGCGCTTGTTGCCCTCGGCCGCTGAAACGTGAAGTATAACAAAATGGCCGTATTCCGGCATCAGTTCGGCGTTTTCGTTCGTCTGATTGAACGCGAGCCGTCAATTCGCGACAATCGATCTAATGGCTGTCGATCAGCACATTTTTCGCGAATACGACATCCGCGGCAGGGTCGGGCCTCAACTGTACACTGAATCGGTCCGGGAGATCTCTCGCGGCATCGGAACCTTTTTCGCACAGCACTCCGCAAAGCGGATCGTGATCGGACGCGATGCTCGCGCGAGTTCGCCCGAATTTCACGAAATTCTCGCCGACGGCTTGCGAGCGTCAGGCTGCAATGTAACCACTATCGGCCAAGTGCCGACGCCAGTTTTATACCATGCGTTATTCACTCGCGGGTTCGATGGCGCGGTGATGGTTACCGGCTCGCACAACCCTCCCGATCATAACGGGTTCAAGATCAGTCTCGGCACGGCTTCCCTATTCGGTGAACAGATCCGTGAGATCGGTGAGATCGTAGCAGAACAGCGGTATTCCGACGGTAACGGAAACTGCGAGACGATCGATGTTCTGAGTGAATATCTCGACGACCTAGCTGAAAAGATCGAACTCGGCGACCAGAAGATCAAGGTCGTTATCGACGCTGGAAATGGAATGGGCGGTGTAACCGCTGTGCCGCTTTATCGCCGGCTCGGCGTAGAGGTGATCGAATTATTCACCCAACCCGACGGCACATTCCCCAATCACGAAGCCGATCCGACCGTCGAAGAGAATCTTCGCTATCTTATTGCCGCAGTCGCGGAACACAATGCCGATGTCGGACTTGCTTTTGACGGCGATGGCGACAGGCTCGGCGTGGTCGACGAGAATGGCCGCATTATTTGGGGCGACGAACTTATGATCCCGTTCGCACGGTCGATCCTTGCTGAAAACCCCGCAGCCACAGTGATCGCCGAAGTAAAATGCTCGCAAACGCTATTCGACGATATCGAGAAGCACGGCGGCAAACCCTTGATGTGGAAGGCGGGCCATTCCCTGATCAAGGCGAAAATGAAAGAAACAGGAGCAGCGTTTGCCGGCGAGATGAGTGGCCATTTCTTTTTTGCCGATCGCTACTACGGCTTTGATGACGCGTGCTACGCCGGCGCACGGCTGCTCGAACTGATCTCTCGATCGGACAAGCCGCTTTCGGCCCTCTTCGTCGACATCCCTCCAACGTTCAAGACACCCGAACTCCGCGTGCCCTGCAATGATGCGATCAAGTTCGACGTAGTCCGCGGCGTCGCGGAGCATTTTGCTCAGAATGGCCGGCATGTCGATCAGACGGACGGGGCACGGATCGTCTTCGAAAACGGCTGGGGCCTTGTGCGACCATCGAACACACAAGAAATACTCGTGCTTCGGTTCGAGGCAAAGACGGCGAATGATCTGGCCACGATCCGAGATGCCGTGGAATCAAAGGTGACGGAAGAGATCAGCCTTCGCTGACTTTGAGCACTGCCAGAAAGGCTTCCTGCGGTATCTCGACGCGGCCGACCTTTTTCATTCGCTTTTTGCCCTCTTTCTGTTTTTCGAGCAGCTTGCGTTTTCGCGAGATGTCGCCGCCATAGCATTTGGCGATGACGTTCTTGCCCATCGCTTTGACGGTCTCGCGGGCGATGACCTTGTTGCCGATCGCGGCCTGGATCGGAACTTCGAAGAGCTGTCGCGGGATCAGCTCCTTCATTTTTGCGGTTAGCAGACGGCCCTTCGATTGGGCAGTGTCGGAGTGCATGATCAACGAGAGCGCGTCGACCGGCTCGCCGGAGACGAGGATGTCGAGCTTGACCAGCTTGGATTCCTGGTAGCCAGAAAGGTGATAGTCGAGCGAAGCGTAGCCACGCGAAACGCTCTTGAGCCGGTCATAGAAATCGAGAACGATCTCGTTGAGCGGCAGCTCGTAAACGAGCATTACACGGTCCTTGGTCACGTACTCAAATCTCTTTTGAATACCGCGTTTTTCGTCGAGGAGCGGTAAGATGCCGCCTAGAAAACTGTCATTTGTCAGGATCGTCGCCTCGATAAACGGCTCTTCGATCTTCTGAATTCGGCCCGGATCGGGCATCTGCGATGGCGAATCGATCTCGTGTACGACACCGTCCGTAGTCGTTACGCGGTATCGAACGCCGGGAGCGGTCGTGATCAGTTCGAGGTCAAACTCGCGTTCGAGCCGTTCCTGGATGATCTCCATATGGAGTAGACCAAGAAAGCCGCAGCGAAAACCGAAACCGAGAGCCGTCGAACTCTCGGGCTCGTAAAAGAACGACGCGTCGTTCAGCCGCAGCTTGTCCATCGCATCGCGAAGGTCTTCGTACTGGGCCGAATCCGTAGGGTAAAGCCCGGCAAAGACCATCGGCTTTACTTCCTGAAAGCCGGGCAACGGTTCCTTGGCAGGGTTTTGAGCTTCGGTTATAGTGTCACCGATCTGAACGTCAGCGACCGTCTTGATCGATGCGGTCAAGAAGCCGACCTCGCCGGGGCCGAGTTCGCCTATCGGCGTCGGACGCGGTCGGTTCACGCCGATCGTCTCGACGAGATATTCACGGCCCGTATTAAAAAAGCGTATCTTTGTGCCTTTCTTGATCGTTCCGTCGATCACGCGGAAGAGTACGATCACGCCGCGGTAGCTATCGTACCAGCTATCGAATATCAGGGCTTTCAGAGGCGCCGCGGCATCGCCTTTTGGCGCGGGGATCTTGGCGATGATCGCTTCGAGCACATGCTCGACGCCGAGGCCCGTTTTAGCAGAAGTTAGAGCGGCATCGCTTGTGTCGAGGCCGATGATGCTCTCGATCTGTTCCTTGATCCGATCCGGTTCGGCTGAAGGCAGATCGATCTTATTGAGAACAGGAACCAACTCTAGATCGTTCTCGATCGCGAGATATGTGTTAGCCAGCGTCTGAGCCTCGACGCCCTGCGACGCATCGACTACCAGCAACGCACCTTCGCACGCTGAGAGTGAACGCGACACCTCGTAGCTAAAATCAACGTGGCCCGGCGTGTCGATCAGATTGAGAACGTAGTCCTTTCCGTCCTGAGCCTTGTAGTCAAGCCTGACCGCATGTGCCTTGATCGTGATCCCCCGCTCACGCTCGAGATCCATATCGTCTAGCAGCTGCGCTTCCATGTCGCGCTCAGCGACGGCCCCGGTTAGCTGCAGGAGGCGATCGGCCAGCGTCGATTTACCATGATCGATGTGCGCTATGATCGAAAAATTTCTGATCCGATTCAGGTCCATAAAAGCCAACCAATAAGACTACCAAATACCGCCGACTTTCGCCCGAGGCGCCGAACCGATGAACAAAAAAGCAGCCCGCAAGAGCTGCTTTTTTCTCTGAGAACGTTCCTTTGCAGGTCTACTCAAGACCGACGAAGTTAAGATCGCTGATCGCCTGGGTGACGGGCACGATCTGCGGTGAGAACCGATATCGTTTCGACGAAACCGTGAAGGTGTACTGCTGGCCGGTAGCGACATCGTTGAAACTATAGATGCCGAAAGAACTAGTGGTCGCGATACGCCGGACTCCCATCGAGTCGATCATATTTACCGTCGCGTTACGCAGGTTCTGACCTCCGGGCGTCGTGACGCGTCCACCGACCGTTACGAGCTGTACTTCGCCCTGATCGATCGTGACGATGCCTACCTCATAAGCCGTGGGTAGCAATGCGCCGATCGCACTCGATGTGCTCAGCGGCGTCGGCGTGTTAGAGAAAGTGATCGCCGTCGGCCCGGCGGGGGCACTCGCAGCGACGTTGAATGCGATCTTAATGATCTCGCGGTCGGGTGGCGAGATCAGATATGGGCTCGTTGAGTCGACAAGAACTCCGATCCTCCCGCTAGCCGCCTGCATCAGATTTACACTGAGATTTGTACCCATTGGCACGCCGGAACCCAACGTTACCACCGGATTGCTCAAAACGGCTGAATCAAAGACTATCGAAAAACTCGTTGACACCTCATCGCCCTGCGCGTCGAGTACGACGGAGACGTTTACCGTCGAGCCCGGTTCAGCGGTCGTAGAAACGACCGTGATAGCTCGGCCGCCAAGTGGGCTCTCCTGCGCCAGCGTTCGCTCCGAGCTGATGGGCGAAAGAAAACCAGCCACGGCAACCGCAAAAAAAGCGATCAACGCTAAACCCTTATTATCGGAAAAATTATTAGCAAAGCTCATCATTATCAATCTCAAAGGCCGACGTACGCGGCGGCGATGGAATCCTCGCGGGCAGTCGAACGATCATTTTAGCAAGCGGATCTTACGAAATATCGACACGGGGCAAGGGCAAAGACCGGCTTGTGCGGTCGGGGTGACCTACAAAAATTATGTTATTCGGGCGATGGGTTTGTCAATGTTTTCTCTCAAGCGAGGCCTCCGCGGCTTAGTTTTCGCGGATGGTTAGCCGTTCCGAGCCGTCAATTTTCGGATCGTTTGCGGGCGGCGGAATGGTACTTCGCGGCCGATCGCCGTTCGGTGATTCGAGAGCCGCATTGAGTACATCGCTGATCCAGTGAGCCGGTATTATCTCGAGTTCACCGCGGACATCCTCGGGTATCTCTTCGGCGTCGGCCTCGTTGCGAACGGGAAGCACTATTCGCCGAATGCCGGCACGATGTGCGGCGAGCACCTTCTCTTTGATGCCCCCGACCGGGAAGACAAGGCCGGAAAGCGTGATCTCGCCCGTCATCGCCGTATCCGAACGCACCTTGCGGCCGGTGTAAAGGGAAGCCATCGCGGTCGACATCGTGACGCCCGCTGAGGGACCGTCTTTCGGTATCGAGCCAGCAGGAACGTGAATATGTACGCCGTTCTCCTTGATCATCGCCGGGTCAATGTCGAACTCTTCCGCGTGCGACCAGAGGTAGCTCCGAGCGGCTTGGGCCGATTCCTTCATGACATCGCCGAGTTGGCCGGTTAGCGTCAGCCCGCTTCCGCCCGGCAAAAGTGTCGCCTCGATGAACAGCACCTCGCCACCCATTTCGGTCCAGGCCATGCCTGTCGCGACGCCTTGGGGGAGATCTTCGCGCGCTTCTTCCGGAAATACCTTTGGCGGGCCGAGATAACCTTTGATCTCGTCGGCCGAAATGCTGACCTTTCCTTCGAGCCCCTTTGCTACCTTTAGAGCGACTTTACGGGCCAGGTTTCCGACCGTTCGTTCGAGCTGCCTGACGCCGGCCTCACGAGTGTAGCGTGTGATCAGTAGATTGAGCGCGTTGTCGGTTATCTCGATCTGGCCGTCGCTGAGGCCGTTCTCTTCGATCTGCCGCAGCACCAGGTACTGCTTCGCGATACCTATCTTTTCTCGGTCGCTATAGCCGGCGAGTTGAATGATCTCCATGCGGTCGCGGAGCGGCATCGGGATCGGGCCGAGCTGATTTGCCGTCGCTATAAAGAAAACCTTGGACAGATCGAACGGCAAGTCGAGATAGTTATCGCGAAACGTGTTGTTTTGCGCCGGATCGAGAATCTCTAACAACGCCGATGCCGGATCGCCGCGAAAATCGTTGCCGAGCTTGTCGATCTCGTCGAGCATCAGCACTGGATTATTAACGCCGACACGCCTGAGCGCTTGAATGATGCGTCCGGGCATTGCTCCGATGTACGTTCGCCGATGTCCCCGAAGCTCGGCCTCGTCGCGCATTCCGCCGAGGCTCAGCCGATCGAATTCACGTCCGAGCGCTCGGGCGATCGAACGACCGAGCGACGTTTTGCCGACGCCCGGGGGTCCAACGAAAAGAATGATCGGGCTTTTTGAATCAGGCCGCAGTTTTACAACGGCGAGCGATTCGAGAATGCGTTCCTTGATATCGTCGAGCCCGTAATGGTCCTCGTCGAGTATTTTTTTCGCTTCGTTCAGGTCGAGCTTCTCTTCGCTCGATTTTCGCCACGGCAGATCGAGGATGTATTCAAGATATGTGCGAATTACATGAAAATCCGGAGCCGATTGCGGCAGCGCTTCCATGCGTTTCAACTCTCGCTCGGCCTCCTTGCGTACGTCATCGGGCAGATCGGCCTCTTCGAGCCGTTCGCGAAGCTGTGCGGCCTCAGCCTTTTCGCCGCCCTCTTCGTCCTCGCCCAGTTCCTTCTGGATGGCCTTCATCTGTTGCCGCAGCACGTAGTCACGCTGCGACTTGTCCATCTCGGTCTGGGCCTCTGTGGCGATCTTTGAACGGATCTGCATGATCTCGACCTCGCGGGCAAGAGCTGCGTGAGTCAATGTAAGCAGGCCGTCAACGGTCGAAGATTCGAGCATCTTCTGCTCGGTCTCGGTTCCGAGATCGAGAACGGACGCGAGAAAATACGCTAGCTGCACCGGATCCTGCTGCGAGGTGACGGCGACCCGGATCTCGGGCGGCACTTGCGGCAGCAGGGCGAGTGCTTCCTGCACCATGCTCTGGATATTTCGCTTGAGGGCTTCGATCTCCTCGTCATCGACGCGTCGAAGTGCGGGCAGTGATTTGATCTTTGCTTTAAGAAACGGCTGTTCGCCGAGCCATTCGACGATCTCAAAACGGTCCATTCCCTGGACGATCAGCTGCATGATGCCCTCGTTGCGCATCATTCGCTTGATGTTGACGATGGTCCCGATCGTATAGAGATCTTTGCTCTGGGCATCGTCGCCCGTAACATTCTCGGTCTTTGTAGTTACGCACGCGAGCAATTTGCTTTCACTGGCCAGAGCCGACTCGACAGCACGAGTCGAACGCTCGCGGCCAACCGCAAGCGGCACGATCGTCTCGGGGAAAAGCGTCGTGTTCTGAAGAGGCAGTACTGCTATTTCGATCAAAGAGCCTTCCTCGTTCTGCGGGACCTCTGTTGTTTCGTCTGCCATAAGATAAACAATTCCTCGTCAGCGGCGTGTGTGCCGCATCGGGTCAGCCTGCGGTTCGTCGCAGGTTAATGATCAATAATCCATTCTCGAAGACGTGCTCGACCGTCGCTCCGTCAATAACGGCCGGGAACCGCAGGGTCTTTTCAAAATTGCTGTAGGTGATCTCCATCTGCTGATACGAGACGCCTGCGGCACAAGACCGGTCCTTGCGGCAGCCGGCGATGTAGAGCACGTTGCCGTGGATCTCAAGTTGAATGTCTTCAGCCGAGACGCCGGCGAGTTCGACCTTGACGACCCAGCCGTCGGGCGTCTGATATACGTCCGCCGCGGGATACCAGAGCTGCCCCGAGCGAACGTCCTTTGACGAACCGATGAACTGAAAATGGCGGTTTATCGATTTGGCCATCTGGTGTACTTAGAACGAGCTTACTTCTTGCTCCAGAACGCACTGCCTGATGAGATCTCTTCGAGCGTTTCGGCGATCTCACGCTGGTCTTCGGTCTCGAGGGCGACGTCGGCCATTGCGATTATGCCCGCGAGCGATCCGTCACTCGATACTACGGGAATACGGCGGACCTGTTTGTCGCCCATCAGACGGATAGCCTCAAAAACAAAATCGTCCGGGCTGACGCTGAATATCTCACGCGTCATCGCCTCTCCCGCCGGAGTCGACGCGTCTTTTCCTGCGGCCACCGCCCGGACGACAATATCACGGTCGGTCACAATACCCGCGAGCCTGCCGCCGTCTACCACTGGCACCGCTCCGATGTCGGCCTCCTGCATAAGCCGAGCGACCTCTTGAATAGTTGCAGTCGGAGCGACGGTTCGAACAACGCGCGTCATTATCTCGCTGCAACGCTTACGAGAGATAGCGGACTTCTCGGCTTCGGTCATAGAACTATTATACAAAAGAAAGAGTTAGCCACTATACGGCAGAAAGATCTAGCCACGAATGGACACGAATTACACGAACGTGGTTGAGTCTGCGAACGGCAAGAAAGATCTGAAGTGATGTAGCAGGAAAGCCCTCGAATTCATGCAATTCGTTTTAACTCGTGGCTAATTCTTCTTCTCCGTCAGCGAGATCATTCGCTGGAGAGCGACGTTAGCGAAATGCTTGGTCTCGTCATCGACGACTATTTCGTTAACGACGTTGCCGGCGACGAGGTTGTCCATCGCCCAGGCGAGGTTTTGCGGGGCGATGCGGTACATGGTCGCGCACATGCACAGGTCGGGAGCGAGCAGGCGGATCTCTTGATCAGGAAAGCGTGCGGCGAGGCGATTGACAAGATTGACCTCGGTCCCGATGGCCCATTTTGAGCCGGCAGGAGCATTTTCCACAGTTTTGATGATGTAGGATGTCGAACCATCTAGGTCGGACTTTTCGACAACCTCACGCGGGCATTCCGGATGGACGAGAACTTTCATTCCGGGATACTCGTCACGGATCTTGTCGACGTGCCATGCCTTGAAACGTCCGTGTACGGAACAATGCCCACGCCAGAGGATGAGTTTCGCGTCGTGGAGCTGCTCTTCGGTGTTACCGCCGAGTTCTTTGTGCGGATCCCAGAGCACCATCTTGTCGAGCGGAATGCCGAACTTCGCTCCCGTATTTCGCCCTAGATGCTGATCGGGAAAGAAGAACATCTTGTCGTATTCGCGAAGATAGATGTCGAAAAGCGGCACGGCATTCGACGAAGTGCACACAACGCCTTCGTTGCGGCCGCAGAATGCTTTGATAGCGGCGGTCGAATTCATGTACGTGATCGGTGCGACTTTGTTGTCAAGTACCCCGACCTCGCCGAGCTGCTCCCAAGCATCCTCGACCTGATCGATCGACGCCATGTCTGCCATCGAACATCCTGCGCCGAGGTCGGGCAGCACTACGCGCTGAAAATCCTTGCCGACGATATCGGCCGATTCGGCCATGAAATGGACACCGCAGAAGACGATGTATTCGGCGTCGGTCTGCGACGCCATCACTGAAAGCTGGTATGAATCGCCGGTGAGGTCAGCGTGGCGAATGACGTCATCGCGCTGATAATGATGGCCGAGAATGACGACGCGGTCGCCGAGTTCGTGCCTGGCAGCCTCGATCGACTCAGCGATCTCGGCGTCGGACATAGTGAGGAAATCTTCGAGGACGCGAACCTGTTCTGCAACGACCGACATTACGAGAATGATGTCACTCGCTCAGTGATTTAGCAAGCAATTCGGAGTGCGAGCGGCTAGGCAGCTTCTTCTTTGGGGCTGTGTTTGATTATCGAAGCTTCGGCGAGGTAGACCGTCAACTCGCAGACGTCCTTGACATAGTCACCGATGCGTTCGAGGTGTTTCGCGACAAACAGGAGTTGAGCGGCGCTCGTAGTCGTCGAGGGGTCGTTGATTATGGACCCGATCAACTCGCCGAACACCTTCTTGTAGCTCGCATCGATAGCCTTGTCCTGCTTGATGATCTGACGGGCGCGTTCTCCGTCCTCAGCGATAAATGCGTCAAGAGCATTTCGAAGCATTTCCGCCGCAGTGTCCGACATGATCTTGAGATCAGGGAATTTTCGAAGCTCAGGCTCGTTGTTGATGATCAGCACGGCTTCCGCAATGTTGCCGGCGTGGTCAGCAAGACGTTCCAAAACGGGAGTGATCTTCGCGACCGAAATGACGAGCCTCAGGTCATGGGCCGCAGGCTGATGAAGAGCTATGATCTCGACGCTCATTCGATCGATCTCAAGCTCCATCTGGTTGATTATCTTGTCTTCCTCAAGAACGGCTTCGGCGAGCACACTGTCGCGGTTTTCGAGCGAACGCATCGCCCGTTCCACGGCTGCTTCGGCCTTGCCGCCAAGGAGCAAAACCTTGTCTCGAAGTTCATCTAGCTGCTGATCGATAATTCTGTGGTCCATGAGATATCAACTTTCAATTGTAACAGCAGTCGCGCGGCGGCGGTAACCTTTTTAGCCGAATCGCCCGGTGATGTAGTCTTCAGTGAGCTTTTCGTCGGGGTTGGTGAAAACCTTGTCCGTCGGGTTGAATTCGACCAGCTTTCCGAGCATGAAGAAGGCCGTTTTGTCAGACACGCGGGCCGCTTGCTGCATGTTGTGGGTGACGATGATGATCGTGTAGTCACGTTTTAATTCGACGACGAGTTCTTCGATCTTTTGCGTTGCCATCGGGTCCAGAGCCGACGCCGGTTCGTCCATCAGAACGACCTCAGGCTGCACCGCAAGAGCTCTGGCGATGCAAAGTCGCTGCTGTTGCCCGCCCGAGAGTCCGAACGCCGAAGAATTCAACCGGTCTTTGACCTCGCCCCAAAGAGCAGCATCCGTCAATGCCTTTTCGACCCTTTCGGCAAGGTCGGCCTTGCTCGAATGAAGCCTGTTGATCTGAATGCCGTAGGCGACGTTGTCAAAAATAGATTTTGGGAATGGATTCGACTTCTGAAATACCATTCCGACCTTTCTTCTAAGCGCGACGACGTCGGTCTTTTGCGAGTTGATATCTGCGCCGTCGATCAATATCTCGCCCTCAGCCCGGGTATTCGGGATCGTGTCGTTCATCCGGTTGAGCGTGCGAAGGAACGTGGATTTACCGCAGCCCGACGGCCCGATGAAGGCAACGACTTGATTCGCTGGCACCTGCAAAGAGATGTCGTGCAGGGCCTGAACTTTGCCGTAAAAGAAGTTGAGATTGGAAACGCTGATCTTGCTCATCGCAGTATTTTTTCTAGTGTACTCGCCGCGTCACGTACCTGACGATAATATTGATAACGAGTATCAGTGTGATAAGGACGAGTGTCGCCGCCCAGGCCTTTGCGTGCCATTCCTCAAACGGCGAGATCGCATAATTGTAGATCTGCACAGGCATCGAGGCCATCGGTTCGTCGAGATAAATGTTGTAGAACCGGCTGCCAAAGGACGTAAAGAGCAGCGGCGCCGTTTCGCCCAAAACTCGTGCGACGGCAAGCATCGCGCCGGTTGCAATTCCCGCTCGAGCCGCCGGAAGAACGATGTCCCAGGTCACACGCCACTCGGGTGCTCCGAGGGCGAGAGCTCCTTCGCGCATCGATCTGGGCACGAGGCGGACTATTTCTTCGGTGGTTCGCGTGACGATCGGGATCATTATCAGAGCGAGAGCGAGCGAGCCCGCAAGCGTCGAAAAATAGCCCTGTCGCAGCACTACAAGCGCATATACGAAAACACCGAAAACGATCGAAGGTATGCCGATCATCGAATCCGCAACAAAGCGTACCACCGTCCCGTACGGGCCGTCTCCTAGCTCCGCAAGATAGGTGCCGATCGCTATACCGAGCGGGATGCCGAGCAGTGATGCGAGCCCGAGAAGTATCAGCGAACCAACTATCGCGTTACCGATACCGCCGCCTTCGCCCACGGGTTTCGGGGTTTCGATCAGGAATGCGAGGCTAAGTGACGAAAATCCCTGGATCGCGATGTATCCGATGATGATCACGAGGATGCCAACGACCGCAAAGGCGCACACCGCCGTGATCGTGGTCATTACGCTGTTTGTTAATCGTCTCGAGTCCATCGTTGGCTATGCAGTGCGACGCGACTTACGTCCGACGCTAAGGATCAAAAGCTTAGCAAGGGCCGTGACAACGAAGGTCACGACAAAAAGTATCAAGCCCATTTCGACGAGGGCACTTAGATAGAGATCACCGGTCGCCTCGGTAAATTCATTGGCTATCACAGAAGCGATCGTGTAGCCCGGGTCGAATAGGGATGCACTGATCTGCGGCCGGTTGCCGATGATCATTGTCACTGCCATCGTCTCGCCGATCGCCCGACCGAGGCCGAGGATGACGGCTCCCGCAATGCCCGAAGCTGCATTTGCGAGGACGATCTTGGTCGTCTCCCATTTCGTCGCGCCGAGCGCGAGAGCAGCTTCACGCTGCGTTACGGGAACGGCTTCTAAAATGTCGCGAACAACCGCTGTAATGATCGGCGTGATCATGATGGCGAGGATCAGCCCGCCTGTAAACATACCGATACCTGTCGGCGTTCCCTCAAACAGCGGCATCCACCCAAAGGCTGTCTGCAGCGGCGGCTGAACATAGACACGCAAGAATGGAGCAAGCACAAATATCGCCCACAGTCCGTAGACCACAGACGGGATCGCGGCGAGTAGTTCGACAAGAAATGCTATCGGGCGTGCCAGCGAACGCGGGGCTTGTTCGACAAGGAAAACGGCTACACCTATCGAGAGCGGGGTAGCGATCAGAACGGCAATAAGGGACGATACGACGGTGCCGTAGATAAACGGCAAAGCACCGAATTCGCCTTTGACGGGATCCCAAACGCTGCCGATAAGAAAGTTAAACCCAAATTCGCGGATCGAAAGCAGCGAGCCCTGCCCGATCACGACCATCATCGCGAGCACGATCACGAGGATCAGCGACGCGCAGCCGATCAGGATCAGACGGTATACGGTGTCTGCGGAAAAACCGCCTTTAGCTCGTTCCATCGTTTAATTGGCCGCCGCCGATTGATTCGCGAGGGGCTTGCCGTTATGCGTGATCAGTGAGATCTTCTGCGTCGCACGCTTCACCATCTCTTGCGGAAGCGGCGAATAGAAGAGCGGTTGGGCAAAACGCTGCCCGTCATTGATGCTCCATTTCAGAAAATCAACGAGAGCCTGTCCGACCATTTCATCCTCCTGCTCCTTGTAAACGAGAATGTATACATAACTCGAGATCGGGTAGGCATTAGCCCCGGCGGCATCGGTGATCGAAGCACGCAGATCGTCGGGCGTTTCGTTTATCGTCTCAGCAGCTGCGTTGGTAACCGTCTCAAAGCTGGGAGAAACATAGTTACCGGCCTTGTTCTTGAGCAGCCCTACGGGCATTTTGTTCTTGACCGCGTAAGCGAGTTCGACATAGCCGATCGTGTTCGGTGTCTGCTTGACCTGTCCGGTCACGCCTTCATTGCCCTTGCCGCCGAGCCCGACCGGCCAGCTAGGCGATGTGCCTTCGCCGACCTTTTCTTTCCATTCCGGGCTTACTTTAGATAGGTAGTTCGTAAAGACTGCGGAAGTGCCGCTGCCATCCGAGCGATGAACGACGGTTAGCGGAACCGCAGGAAGAGCGACTCCGGGATTGTCCGCCTTGATGCGGTCGTCATCCCACGAGGTGATCTTGCCAAGAAAGATGTCGCTGATCACTAGCGGCGAGAACCGCAGCGGCTGCGTCACGCCCTCGAGATTATATGTAAGCACGACCGCACCCAGAATGACGGGTACATGAACGATCTCTGCCGGTGCTGACTTCAGATCTGCGTCGCTCATAACCAGGTCTGAGGCTCCGAACTGGATCGTTTTTTCCTTGACCTGCTTGATGCCGCCGCCCGAGCCGATCGATTGATAATCTATGCGGATATTCGGATTTTGATTGCCGTACTCGCTGACCCATTTCTGCATCAGCGGATTTATCAGCGACGAACCCGCGCCCTGTATCTTGATCGAACCGCGGCCCTGACGGCCGCTAAAGCACGACGCCGTCAGAGCGGTGACCAAAAACAGCGAAATCCAGAAAGCTTTTCTCATACACAAACCGGCATCATGCGAGCGTCCTCCGATCGTGACTGACGCCTTGATCGAGGAAGCCCGATGCTCGCCGTGCCCGCATAGCCAATTGTTTTCCAGCTATTATACTTCGAAAACGGCGCTCGCAAACCGTTACCGGCGAATTCTGTTACATCTTCGTAACATCGGTCCTGGCACGCACACCGCGCTTTTGGGCGAACGGCCGCCGGTCGTTTCTCATCGTAACTGCGGACCCCGGCCCGGTGTTGTTCGAGAGGCACGCCGGGCATTAGAATCTTGGAAACAAGAACAGGAGGATCTATGGAACTGAAATTCTTTGCTAAGAAACTATCGGCTGCGGCTCTAATGGCCGCAATATGGCTTGTGCCCGTTGCCACGCTCGCGCAGCAGACGCGCGTCGAGGCGCCCAAGAATAAGTACAAGGTCCAGGATGATGTGAAACTCGGCACGCAGGCCGCGGCAGAGGTCGAACAGCAGTTCCCAATGATCGACGATGCGGACGCAAATGCGTATCTGGAACGCGTCGGCAGTCGGCTCGTACGGTCGATCCCGCGTGAATTCGATCAACCTGCCTTTAATTACAGATTTAAGTGGGTCAATGCGAGCGATCTAAATGCGTTCGCTCTGCCCGGCGGCCCCATGTACGTGAATCGAGGCATGCTCGAAGCGGCCCGGAATGAGGGCGAACTAGCCGGAGTAATGGCCCACGAGATAAGCCACGTTGCACTCAGGCACGCGACCGCTCAGGCGACCGAACAGGGAAGCGCGAAGAATGTACTCGGTACGATCGGGCTTATTCTCGGCGGAGCGATCTTTGGCGGGCAGACAGGTGCGCAACTCGGCGCACTTGCCGCCGCCGCATGGCAGACGAAGTACAGCCGCGGTTACGAAAGCCAGTCGGACACGCTAGGAGCTCAGATAATGGCCGACGCGGGATACGACCCGCGCGACCTGGCCAACGTATTTCAGACGATCGCCGGCGAAGGCCGTTCCGGAGCTCCTGAGTGGCTCAGCAGCCACCCTGATCCGGGTAATCGCTTTGAAAAGATCAACCGAGAGGCGGAATACCTTCGTGTGTCGCCGAATCCGATCAAAATGACCCGCGATTTCGAAAGGATACAGGCAAAGTTCCGTTCGATGCCGCCCGCTCGGACGATGGCCGAGATCCAAAAACAGGGTGGTGGAGCAACCGAGAATCCGACCGCGTCGGGCCGATATTCTCGGAACGTGCCATATCCGTCGTCGAGGTCGAAGTCGTACGATCGAATGCAGAACGTTCGCATTTGGGTGCCTGAGAACTGGCGGGAGTTTCCCGGCCAGAACGGTGCTCAATTCTCGCCTGAGGGTGCCTATGGCGATCAAGGCATCACGCACGGAATGATGGTCGGCATATATCCGATCTCGGGCAGTAATAATCTGCGGCGTGATACTGAGGCCTATATTTCTGAGGTCCTTCAGGGAAATGGCTATCTGCGGCAGCA
This sequence comes from Acidobacteriota bacterium, assembly GCA_041940165.1. Lineage (GTDB taxonomy): Bacteria > Acidobacteriota > Blastocatellia > Pyrinomonadales > Pyrinomonadaceae > OLB17. Next base: position 229,432 of record JBGTSR010000001.1, on the reverse strand, counting down.
GACTCGACTTACCTCGAGGCGTTTGGCCGGCCGTACTGGCTACACGACGCAGCTCGCGGGCCGTTCGCCGGTAACCGGACGTACCGAGGTCGTGAACGTATACACAACGCGCATGCGTGACGGTTCGCTGTTCTACGCGATCACGGTTGTGCCGTATGACGAGATGAGTTCGTACTCGCGCACATTCAGCGGGGTTCTAAACTCGATACAATTGAATTAAAGATTCTTGATATAGCGTGCGATCGAGGCGATCTGCCCGGATGAGAGCTTACCCTTGAATCCGGGCATGTCGCCTTTTCCGTTTGTGATGATGCGGACGACCTTGTCGTGCGGATCGTCTTTAACTTCGGGGGCGGTCAAGTCTGTCGCCTCGGTCTCTCGCCCGCGTTTTGTGTTGCTCCGGCCATCGTTGCCGTGACACTCGGCGCAATGCGTACGGTACAAAGCTCTTGAAGAGACGGCTTCGCCAGTAAGGCCGGTGGTCGAGACGCTCGTCCCGATGCCGGCGAAGGCGAAGATGCCGATGACGAGAGCGACTACGGTTGACAGGGTTTTTATCGATCGCATATGTGTATTTGACGCTAAGAGAGTCTAATTTATTCCCGATCGGACACGCAATTAGACCTTTTGACGACGCCTAATTGGAGGTCTGTGATAACATTACGTTGCACGGATGAAAAGCTACGTCCTAAAACGCGACAAAGGCTCGATGCCCGAGCGGTTGACCCGCTATCGGTCCGAGCTGAATGACGAGCAGTTCGCGGTCGTCACGGCGAAACCGCAGGCATCATTGGTCGTTGCCGGTGCCGGAACGGGAAAGACGCGGGCGATAACGTATCGTGTCGCATACCTGATCGAACAGGGCATCTCGCCGCAGCGGATAATGCTCGCGACTTTCACCAACCGTGCCGCGAGAGAGATGCTCCGCCGCGTCGAATCGCTCACAGGTTCGCAGAACGTGCATCGTGTGTGGGGCGGCACGTTTCATCGCATTGCGAATCAGATCCTCCGTCGCCACGCGGTGAGCATCGGCTTTGACGCGAATTATTCGATCCTCGACACCGAGGATGTTAACGATTTTCTCAACGTCTGTATCGACGAAGCTCTGATCGACACGCGGTCAAAGCGCTTTCCGAAGCCCGACGTCGTTCAGTCGATCATTTCTTACGCCAACAATACTGACCTGCCGATCGAGAACGTGATCATCGGCAAGTATCCCCACTTCGAACCACTCACGGAACAGATCAAGCGTGTCGACCTGGTATTTCAGTCGCGAAAGATCGAGCGGAACGTGATGGACTACGACGATCTGCTTCTAAATCTCAAGAAGCTACTCGCGACGAAACAGGATATCCACGACCTGTACGCCGAGCAATTTCAGCACATTCTGGTCGATGAATATCAGGATACCAATCGGCTACAGGCCGAGATCGTCGATCTATTTGCTCAAAAGCATCGCAATGTGATGGTTGTCGGCGACGATGCTCAGTCGATCTTCGCGTGGCGAGGTGCGGAGTTCACAAATCTCTACGAATTCCCCAAACGCTATCCCGAGGCTGCCCTTTACAAGCTGGAGACGAACTACCGCTCGACACCCGAGATACTCGGCCTTGCGAATACCTCGATCGCCTTCAACCGTAAGCAATTCCCCAAGATGCTGCGGGCCGTCAAGCCTTCACTTGGGCAGATGCCGGCCCTCATTCCGTGCAGCGATGTCGATCAGCAGTCAGCCTTTGTCGCGGCCCGTGTGCTAGAACTCCGCAACGAAGGCACGAGTCTCGAAGACATGGCCGTCATCTATCGCTCGCACTACCATTCGATCGAGCTGCAGCTCGAACTTACGCGTCGAAATATTCCGTATCGAGTCCAATCGGGGGTGCGATTCTTCGAGCAGGCCCATATCAAGGACGTCATCTCGTACCTTCGCGTGATCGTAAATCCGCGCGACGAACTCGCCTGGAAACGCATTCTCAAGATGGTCCCCGGCATCGGAACGGCGACCGCGGCGCGCGTTTTCGAGACGGTAATGTCGCGATCGGCTTTGCCCGCCGAGACTTCGACCGAGGGTGCTTACCTCACCTCAGGCTTGCTGGAACAAGTTGCCGAAGCCGTGAAAATTCGTGTGGTCGAGCCTTGGAAGCAGTTCCTCGTGCTGATGGAAATGCTCATCCGTCAGGAAAACCGCGACGATCCGGCGAAACAGATCGAACTCGTTCTGACACACGGATACGAAGATTACCTGCAGCAAAACTACGAGAACGCGGACGCACGCCTCGAAGATCTTAAAGGCCTAGCGGCTTATGCCACACGCTACGCGACAACGGATGAATTCTTGTCCGAACTAGCCCTGCTCTCGACCGAGAGTTTTAAGGAACCTCAGCCGCTTGTAGGTGAAGACGTCGTCGAAGGCGGCGAGGAAGACGAACTGTTGACGCTGACGAGCGTCCATCAGGCCAAGGGCCTCGAGTGGAAAGCCGTCTTTATCATCTGGGCCGCTGAGGGTAAATTCCCATCGCCCCGAAGCCTCCGCGAGATCGAAAGCGAAGAAGAGGAACGGCGCCTGTGGTACGTTGCCCTCACGCGTGCGAAGGACGAACTCTACATCACTTACCCGCTGCTGATGACGGACTTCAACCGCCAGACCGTGCTCCAAAAACCTTCACGATTCGTCACCGAATGCCCCGCCGCTTTATATGAGATCTGGAACCTGCAGGAAGAATCGCCTGCGTTCGATGCCCCGCTCGAGATGGAAGGGAAGACGCAAGAGTATTTGAACTAATTAAGTCGGCTGCTGCTGCGACAGGCAGTGCAGTGTTCCGAGGCCCCAGACTAGGTCGACGGCGTGGATACCAATGACTTTTCGTTTTGGGAATAGCTCGGCGAGTTTGTTCAGGGCGACGCGGTCGTTCGGGTCGTTGAACGTCGGTACGAGCACGGACGAATTGGTGATCAGGAAGTTAGCGTAGCTCGCGGGCAAACGTTGACCGCGATAGACGAGCGGTTCGGGCATCGGCAGGAACTCGACGTGGATCTTCTTTCCGTTTTCGAGGCGAAAGCCTTCGAGGCGTTCGCGATTCTCTTCTAAGAGGGCGTAATTCAGGTCTTTGGGATCGGTCTCGCGACAGAGCACGACGGTCTTTGCGTCGACAAACCGGCAGAGATCGTCGATGTGGCCGTGAGTATCGTCGCCGGCGATCCCCTTGTTGAGCCAGAGCACGTTTGTCGCCCCGAGGCTTTCGGCAAGGACGTTTTCGTATTCTTCACGAGTCACGCCGGGATTGCGGACCTGCACTTCCTGATCGAGCAGGCACTCTTCCGTCGTAAGCAGAGTGCCGCGGCCGTTGACGTCGATCGCACCGCCTTCGAGGACAAAAGGCTTGCCGTTGTGTTTGATCGGGAAGTAGTTCTTCTTGAGCTTTTTGGCGAGCTTCTCGGCTATCTTGGCGTCGAGCTTGTGGTTGTCGTATTTGGCCCAGCCGTTGAATTTGAACCCCGCAACCGCGGTCTCCGCATCGGTCTTTACAAAGATCGGCCCCGTGTCGCGCGTCCAGCCGCGGTCGGACGCCACATGAAAGAACTCGACCATTTCCGACTCCGATCGAGCATTCCGCAGAAACCGACGAGCCTTTGCCTCATGAAGGGCGTCACCCACGATGATCCGGGCCTTTTCGCTGTCGATCACCCGCTTGACGATCTCGGCATAAACGAAGTGGATCGCAGCGATCTTGCCCGGCCAGTCGGCAGAATTGTGCGGCCACGCGAGCCAGATCGCCTCGTGCGGCTCCCATTCGGCGGGCATTCGAAATCCAAGTTCGGCCGGAGTTTTATCCTTGTCACCTACCATATCGTCGCGTAAGGAAGAGTCTAAATGTTTTGCTCTCGCGAACAAAAACTGGCGCTAAACTCGAAGAAATCGCCCGCGCGCCGTAACCTTTTTATCGCGCTTTGCGTCTAATACAGCGTGTCACGCATTTTGTGCCGGCCGTGAGTCCGTCACGGGTCGTAACTGGGCTTCGACCCGGCTCGTTAGGCCTATCCGCATTTAGCCCGGAAACAGGAGATTGTTCGATGTTTAAGCTCACCTGTGTTCTTGCTCTTTTATTCCTTTCTATCTCTGCGTCCATCGCTCAAGATCGTCCGCCCGTTCTGAAGAACGATGATTCTACGGGCAAGCCGCCTACGCTGAAAGGAGCTACCGACAGCTCGAAGCCAACCGACGCGGCCAAGCCGACTGATGACGAGGTCATTACAGTCGAGACCAACCTGGTAACCACTCCGGTCTCGGTACTCGACCGCAACGGGCGATTTATTCCGGGGCTCAAGAAGAAGGATTTTAAGATCTACGAAAACGGCGTGCTGCAAAACATCACGCATTTCCAGTCCGAAGAGCAGCCATTTACCGTCATCCTGATGATCGATATCAGTCCGTCGACGCGTTACAAGATGGACGAGATACACTTTGCGGCGCTCACCTTCGTCAATCAACTGCGGCCTACTGACAAGGTGATGGTCGTCGCGTTTGATCAACGAGTTCGGGCGCTGACCGAGGAACCAACCTCGGAAAAGCAAAAGATCTATTCTGCGATCTATAAATCGACTTTCGGCAGCGGCACGAGCTTGTACGATGCTGTTGCGGTCGTGACGGACCTCGACATTATAAAGGTCACGGGCCGTAAGGCCGTCGTGATATTTACCGATGGTGTAGACACGACATCGCGTTCGGCGAGTTTTCAGAGCACGATCGACGGCGTACAAGAGGTCGATGCGTTGATCTATCCGATCCGATACAACACACAGCAGAACTCGGGTGTGGTTTCGACGACGACCGGATCGCCGACCGCCCTGCCTAAGGACATAGCCGATCTGATGGCCGCCCGCGGCATATCGCTCGATCCGCGTGCTTACCGCGGCGGACCGCGAGGCACAAGTCCTATGGAATACGAGCGTGGCCGCGAATACCTGACCAAGATCGCTGAGAACACCGGCGGGCGCGTCTTTGACGCGGACGATATCCAAAATCTCGAAGCCGCGTTTTCCGGCGTTGCCGAAGAACTTCGTCGCCAATACTCGATCGGCTATTATCCGGAGGAAGCCGGCCAGCCAGGTGAACGACGCACAGTCAAGATCAGGGTCACGCGGCCCAACACGGTCGTCCGGGCCAAGAGCGGTTACGTGATCCGCCGAACGCGGAGCGAACTGCCCGCACAGCCCGCGAGCGCAATGCTTGCCGACAAAGACTAGGAGACGAATCGAGAATTATGGAGAAACGCTGCCGATGACCGGCAGCGTTTTTATTTTTGAAGGAGAGGCTGCTGAAACAAATCCACTGGCAGTCCGGAAAAAGAAAGGCTAAACTGCTAAAAATCCAAAAAATGTGCTCGGACCTCGCCCACGTTGTGCTTTTCTAACGGCGATGTCGGCCTACTATCAAACCCTATATGATCATCACCGACCTGTCCCGTAAACTTTGCTCGTTGATCTTTATCGCGTCGCTTGCTGCTCCGCTTCCACTTTTCGCCCAGGACGAAAAGAAGCCTGAGGAGAAGAAAGCGGAAGAGAAGAAGCCCGAAACTCCGCCGCTGCCGATCAAGGCTGCCGAGACGATCAAGTTTACAACCACCGAAGGCACCTGGATGTCGCTCGACGTCTCGCCTGACGGCAAGACGATCGTCTTTGACCTTCTCGGCGATATTTACACGCTGCCCATCGCTGGGGGCACCGCGATAAAGCTCCAGGGCGGAATGTCGTTCGAGAGTCAGCCGAAATTTTCCCCTGACGGGCAGACGATCGCGTTTCTGTCGGACCGCAGCGGTGGCGAGAACCTCTGGGTGATGAAAGCCGACGGCACCGAACCAAAGGCGATAACAAAGGACACCAAGGCGATGTTCGTCTCGCCGTCGTGGACCGAAGACGGAAATTACCTCATCGTTTCGAAATCTGACCAATCGATCGGAACTTTCCATCCCTTCATGTACCACAAGGACGGCGGTTCAGGGCTTTCGATCGGCCCGCCGCCTCCGCCGCTGCCGGGACCGGGAACTCAAGGACCTGTGGCTCCGCGAAACAATATGATGGGCGTGCAGGCATCGCCCGACGGGAAGTTCATCTACTGGGCACAGCGAACCGGTGCATTCGATTACAACGCACGCTTTCCGCTTTGGCAGGTGATCCGGTTCGACCGCGAAACCGGCGAGACGGCGCGGATCACGAACACGCAAGGCTCGGCGATGCGTCCGGTTGTCTCGCCAGATGGCAAGAGCCTTGTTTACGCAACACGATATGGCACGAAAACGGCGCTTCGCGTACGCGACCTCGAGCGGAACACGGAACGCTGGCTGATCAACGACGTCACCCGTGACGATCAGGAATCGCGTGCGACACGAGACACATTTCCGGGCTACGATTTTATGCCGGACGGCCGCTCGCTTATAGTGCCGCTCAACGGTAAGATCGCCAGGATCGACCTCGCGACGGGCGCTCCGACGAATATTCCATTCACCGTAAATGTCGAGGCCGAGATCGGCCCGCGTGTCCATTTCAACTACCGCGTCGATGACGGCCCGACCGTAAACGCACGGCTGATCCGCTATCCGCAGTTGTCGCCCGATGGAAAACGCGTAGCATTCACCGCGTTCAGCAAAATATACGTGATGGACGTCGGCGGCGGAACTCCGCGTCGGTTGACTACCGGTAGTGATGCTGAATTCATGCCCGCATGGTCGCCGGATGGCCGTTCGATCGCTTATGTGACGTGGTCGCGCAGCGGTGGTCAGATCTACTCGGTAGCTTCGGAAGGCGGGGCAGGGCGTCAGTTGACTACCTCGTCGGCGTTCTATTCGTATCCGGCATTCTCGCCTGATGGGTCGAAGATCGTATTCATCACCGGGGCGATCGATGACCACCTATACGCCGATATCCGTGAGGAACATGAGTATTCGTCGCCGGAAGAAGAGATCCTTCACGGCCGTCACGAAGGCCAGCGTGAGGTCACCGGCCCTGGCGGCTCGACGGGCACCGATCTCAAATACATTCCGGCGGGCGGCGGCTCGGCGAAGCTGATCGCCCCGACGCAGGGTGGGCGTCTGCCGCATTTTTCGGACGATCCGGAACGCGTTTACCTGACAAGCAATGCCGGCCTGGTTTCGATCCGACTGGACGGTTTCGACCGCCGCGTTCATATGCGCATCACCGGCAAGGGAACACCGCCTCAGCAGCCGACTGCGAGCACGATTCGCGTGTCGCCCGATCGCGGCCGGGCATTCGTTGATCTGCAGGGCAAGCATTATCTGGTGACGATGCCGCGTAACGGTCGTGACACGGTCAACGTCAATCTTGGCGGTCCGACGGCGAACGTGCCGTTCAAAAAGATGTCGGCCTTCGGCGGCGACTATCTTGACTGGGCCGCCGATGGGAAAAGCGTGACCTGGTCGTGGGGCACCAAGTTTTTCCGCCAGGCGCTCGACGCCGAAAAACCCTCCGAGGTCGATATCAAGGTTTCGGCTGCTCGTCCGAAGCCAAGCGGGACTGTCGTACTTTCTAATGCCCGCATCGTGACGATGAACGGCAGCGAGATCATCGAACGCGGCGATATCGTTGTCAAAGACAATCGTATTGCCGCCGTCGGAGTGAAGGGAAAGGTCGCGATCCCGGCCGGAGCGAGAACGATCGACGTTGCAGGTAAGACAATAATTCCCGGACTCGTCGACGTACACGCTCACATGTGGCCGCCGCGCGATCTGCATCAAACACAGGTCTGGCAATATTTGGCCAATCTCGCTTACGGCGTGACGACGACCCGCGATCCGCAGTCGGCAACGACAGATATATACGCGTACGCCGATATGGTCGAGTCGGGTGAGATCCTCGGGCCGCGAGTATATACGACGGGACCCGGAGTTTTCTCGTCGCTCGGGCTCGACGATAAGGATTCGGTAAACAATTACATCAAACGTTACCGCGACGCGTACCAGACCGACACGCTCAAGCAGTACGTTGTTGGCGACCGCAACGTCCGTCAGATGGTGGCAATGGCCTGTGCCGACAACAAGATCACGCCGACGACCGAGGGAGCTCTCGATATGAAGCTCAACCTCTCGCAGATGATCGACGGCTACTCGGGCCACGAACACAGTCTTCCGCTGCAGCCGATCTATAACGACGTCATTCAGTTCGTTGCGAAGACGAAAACGTACTATACGCCGACGATCCTGGTCGCGTACGGCGGGCCATGGGCTGAGAACTACTATTTCCAAACGACCGATGTGCTGACTAACGAACGCGTCGGACGCTTTATCCCGCGTGAGCTTATAAACTCGATGATGCGCCGGCGGGCGCAGTGGTTCCGCCCTGAGGAGTACAGTTTTAAGGAGATCGCTCGCGGTGCAGCTGACGTGGTCAAAGCCGGCGGCCGCGTTGGTATCGGTGGTCACGGTCAGATGCAGGGGCTTGGCGTCCATTGGGAGATCTGGGCGATGAATTCGGGCGGTATGTCTAATCACGATACGCTTCGTGTAGCGACGATCTTCGGCGCCGAGGCGATCGGGCTTCAGCAGGACATCGGCTCGATCGAGACCGGCAAACTCGCCGACCTCGTCATCCTCGACAAAGATCCGCTGACGGATATTCGCAACACCGATTCCGTGCGGATGGTGATGAAGAACGGCGAACTGTACAACGCCGACACGCTCGATCAGATCTGGCCGCAGCAGAAACCGCTTGGAGCGCAATATTGGTGGGGAACGGAACCTAAGTAGCTCTGCGATCGTATATTGACCCGGATAAATGATAGGTTCGCCGGGTCAATATCTTTGAGCTAGGTCCTCACATTTAATATTGTCTTCATACAAAATTCACACACCTTTAAGCGGCACCGAGCATTCTCAAGGAATGGCCGGTGCACAAAACGTACTCGACGCAGTCTCGACCGAGACATTTTCTTCAAAACAGGGCGTTCTGCAGAGGCTTTTTGCCTTCTATTTCGACGCCTTTGTTTACAACCAGATCTGGGAAGATCCGCGGGTCGACCTACAGGCGCTTGAGATCGACGCCTCGTCGCGGGTGCTGACGATATCGTCCGGCGGATGCAACGCTCTCAATTACCTCGTTGCCGAGCCCGAATCGGTCACGGCTGTCGACCTCAATCGCTATCACATTTTTTTGCTCAGGCTGAAGCTCGCGGCTCTCCGTGGGGTCAGCAGTCACGAAGAGTTTTTCCGCCTTTTTGGCAACGGGATCCACGCGACAAACCGTGATGTGTTCGAATCGAAGGTCGCTCCACTGCTCGATGATGAGACTCGCAGGTTCTGGTCGTCGAACGGTCCTGTGATGGGGCTTCTTCACGGCAAACGCATCAACTATTTTGTAAAAGGCGGCCTCTATCAGCGGTCGCGGAACGGCTACTTTCTGCGGTTCTTTCACACTTTCGCCCACACGATCGGGCGCCGTCCCGAAGAACTGCTGAATGCCAAAACCGCCAAGGAACAGGCGGAACTGTTTGGCAGGCACATCGCGCCGTTCTTTGACTCCCGCTTTATCAGGATTATCGGCAAGCTGCCGGTGACTATGTTCGGGCTCGGTATCCCGCCGCAGCAGCTCGCGGAGCTCAAGAACGGGATCGACAACGGCTCGCTGATCGACGTCTATCGCGAACGGGCACGCAAGCTCGCCTGCGATTATCCGATCGACGAGAACTACTTTGCGTGGCAGGCATTTGCCCGCAAGTACGACACCGACAACCATCGCGCGATACCGGAATATCTGAAGGCCGCGAACTTCGCGAAGCTCAAGGCGAATGCCCACCGCGTCGAGGCGATCGTCGGCTCGGTCACCGATCAGATCCGCGATGCAGAGCCCGGAACGTATAACCGGTTCGTATTTCTTGACGCGCAAGATTGGATGAACGCTGCCGTGATGACGGAGCTCTGGCAGCTGGTCGCCGATCGCGGCGAGCCGGGTTCGAGGATCATATTTCGAACGGCGGCCGAGGCGTCGCCGCTGCCGCGCAACCTGCCCGCCGAGTTGCTCTCGCGATTCACGTATCACGAAGAGCTTTCGCGGGAGCTTTTCAAGCAGGACAGAGCGTCGATATACGGCGGATTTCATCTGTACACGCTTGCCCGATGACCGTGGCTGCAACTGCCTTCGAACGAATGGACTCGATGTACCGTTATCAGCGGTACTTCTACGACGCGACCCGCAAATACTACCTTCTCGGGCGCGACCGGCTGATCGACAAAATGCAGATCGGCGAGGGCGACAACGTTCTCGAGATCGGCTGCGGCACGGGCCGGAACCTTGGTATTCTCGCGAGCAAGCATCCATCGGCCAACTTCTTCGGACTCGACGCATCGGCCGAGATGCTCGAGACCGCCAGAGCTAACACATCCGCCTATCCGAATATCAAGTTCGAAACTGCCCTTGCTCAGGAGTTTGATCACGGCAGAACTTTTGGCCTCGATCGCCCTTTTGACACCGTCTTCTTTAGTTATTCGATAACAATGATCCCGCCGTGGCGCGAGGCCATCATCTGCGCGCTCGACAATCTCAAGCCCGGCGGCACGATGTACATCGTCGACTTTTACGACCAACGCGACCTGCCGGCGTGGTTTCGACGGCTGCTGCAATCCTGGCTTAAAAAGTTTCACGTGAAGTTCTGGTCAGACCTTATACCGCACCTTTTCGAACTCGACGCGCGTGGCCACGGAACACTCGAGATCGAATCCGTCTCACGCCGATACGCATTTATCGCCACCTTTACAAAAGCCGCGTAAGAAAAACTTAACCCATAGCGTAACCAAACATTAATCGCCTCGTAACTGCCGCGAAACCCCGCAGCGTCATTCTTAAGCTTGCCGCATTGATCATTCGACTTCGATCCATCTGATTGATGAACCGAAACTCAAAGGTCGCACGCCGTGATAACGCTCCGATTCGGTCGGGCGTCCAGCCGACGGCACCCCAGCGACAAACCGGCCGCAATCGACGCCCCGAAACGGGCGTCTTCGACTTTTAGGAGCAGCCTATGTGTGTCGAACATAAGAATGTCCATTTTCTGAAACGCGGTGAGCAGCTGGGCGATGCGGCCAAAACGGGCGTGTCGCTTCACTGCCACACGCTTCACTCGCGTGAGCTTATCGACTTTATTCCGTACTACGCCGAGCGGATCCCGGTGGTCTCGTATCTGGTCCGCCGCGAACGCCGCCGATGTGAGGCCGAGGGCCGACAGATGCCGGATTTCAAGACCGGTTATTGGACGCCGCCGCTGACGGGCCGCGGTGTTTTTGATCTCGAGACCGAAGCGATGGCCGGACTCGGCCTCGAAAGCATCGTTTCGATCACCGATCACGACACCATCGGGGCAAATCTCGAGATCCGTGATCATCTGTCGCACGAACGTGCCCCGATATCCCTCGAATGGACCGTCCCGTTCGAGAATGCGTTCTTTCACCTCGGTATTCACAACCTGCCTGCCGAACAAGCTGAACAGATGACGGCCGCTTTGCTCGACTACACCGCGACCGGGCCGGACGACGCCCGCCTGAACGAGCTTTTCGGAATGCTGAACGACGAGCCGTCTGTGCTTGTCGTTTTTAACCATCCGATCTGGGATATCGAAATGATCGGCCAGGAGAATCACGAGCGTGCGCTTCGCCGGTTTGTTGCTACCCACAGCCGCTGGCTGCACGCGATCGAGATCAACGGATTTCGAACGTGGAGCGAAAACCTCGAAGCGATGAAGCTTGCCAGCGGCCTCGGCCTGCCGGTCGTCTCGGGCGGCGACCGGCATTGTCTGCATTCGAACACGATGCTGAATCTGACCGACGCCGAGAGTTTTGAGGACTTCGTCGACGAACTCCGCATCGAGCGCCGCAGCCGCATAGCCGTCAGGCCCGAGTACCATCTGCCGCTGCCGTCGCGCCAGCTGGCGTCCATCGCCCAGATCCTCGGCAGCTACGATGACTTTGAAGAAGGCCGCCGTACGTGGCCCGAACGCGTCTATTTCGACAGCGACGGCACAGGAATCAAGACCCTGCACGAGCATTGGAACGGACGCCCGCCGATGTGGACCACGGCCGCTCTGCTCGCCGTAAAGCTGCTTGCACATCCGATGATGCGGCCCGCGATCGCCGCGTTGGTCGGCAATGTAGACATTGGCCGCAACGATAAGGCCGCCACATCTGACGAACTCTTCATCGGCCCCGTAACCACTGCTGTCCAACGATAAAATATGACCGGAAAAAACGTGCGGCAACGCCCGCACATCCGCTGCTGCACCATACGCAACTCGCGCTGGCACTGGAGCAACGTCCGCGTATCGCCGCCGCACTTTCTGCTCGAAAGCAGTCGGCGATATCGGGCTAGATGGCGAACATTCTGACCTAACACGACATTTATCGGCCCCAACGTATTCCGTCAAACAGACTAGTCGCCTGATGGCTGATACCGTCAACATTAATGGCGCAGATGCGTCATTTGCAAAGCGAGATATTATGGATCTTAAGAACAAAAAAATCGCAATTCTGGTGGCCGAAGGTTTCGAACAGAAAGAGCTAGTCGAGCCGCGCAAGGCGCTCGATGACGCGGGTGCTGAGACCAGGATCGTCTCACCCGCAGACGGCAAGGTGCAGGGCTGGAACCACTTCGATAAGGGAGATATGTTCACGGTCGATGTGCCGCTGTCACAGGCGTCAGCGAGCGACTTTAACGCACTGCTGCTCCCGGGCGGCGTTGCAAATCCCGACCAGCTCAGAACGAAGCCTGAGGCTGTAAAATTTATCAAAGCGTTCTTCGAAGCCGGCAAACCGGTCGCGGCCATCTGCCACGCGGCATGGACGCTGATCGAAGCCGACGTCGTAAAAGGACGCGAAATGACATCGTGGCCGTCGCTCAAGACGGACCTCATCAACGCGGGAGCGAAGTGGGTCGACAAGGAAGTTGTCGTTGACAACGGCCTGGTCACCAGTCGCAAACCGGAAGACATTCCGGCATTTAACCGCAAGATGATAGAAGAGATCGGCGAAGGCCGCCACGAGGTAACGCTCAAGGCAGCCACCGGTTGATATCGAGATAACAAGTACTTTCACCATAGCGAAGGGCGGTCCGAACGGGCCGCCCTCTTTTGCGCCTCGGGCGGTCGATTTTGGTGGTAAAGAACGGCAAGTTACTGATAAGATTGAGGTGCAAAAATTCGTTCCCAGGAGTCACGATGAAAGGGCATCTTCCCAGTCTCACACCGATCCGGTCGATCGTTGGCCTATTTGTTGTTTTTGCGTTGGCTTTGGCCTTCATAGTCGGCACTGTCGAAAGCGGTGCTCAGCGTCAGGCTGTCGAGCGTGCGAATGCATTCGATCTGGAAAAGCTGCCGCTCGCGATGCGGCAGCGGATCGAAGCCGATCGCGAACCGAACGCCGTCCCACAGGACCTCGACGCTCTGCCGCACGCACGGCCGGCGGGTGGAACGATCCTTTACGCATATAATTTCTTCACCAAGCGGCTCGTAAGCTTTGATGCATCCGCTCCTGAGATCTTCCTCACGGACATTGAGATAACGGGCATCGACATTGAAGCGGGAGACGATATCGTCGGAATCGATTTTCGTGCTCTAGACGGGCGATTGTACGGAGTCGTCGGCGATTATCCGAGACGGGGCCGAGTCGTCCAAATAGACACAGCCACCGGACAGGCCATTCCCGTGCATCCGACGAACACGGTCGCCTCGTTGATCGACCTCTTTGAAGGCTTTGATTTCCATCCCGCGGACGTGATCCGAAATGTCGGCCGCGAACGTGCTAACCGGAGACTGAGCCCGATCTCAGGAGCAGTGCTGGGCCTTGATACGCCATTGACATACGCCGCCGGCGATCCGCAGGCAGGTGCGACACCTCGGATCGTTCACACGGCGTACACGATAACTCCAGGTTCTAATACTTCGACGCTTTTCGGCATTGATTCGGAGGCGAATACTCTGGTCCGCATCGGTGGTGTCGGCGGCACTCCGTCGCCGAACGACGGGACCATTACTACCATTGGTCCGCTCGGATTCGATTTCACAAACTTCGGCGGAATGGACATCGCACCCGGTGCGAGCTTTGCGTACGCAGCACTCAATATCAGTTCGGTTCCCCATCTGGTTCAGATCGACCTCGCTACCGGAGCCGGGACGATAATCGGCGAGATCGGCAGCGACGACCGCGTGATCGACGGACTCGCGATCTCGATCGGGCCCTTGGTCTTTCCGAGCCCGACTCCGACTGCAACACCTACTGCAACACCGACGCCTACCGCGTCGCCGACCGCTACGCCCTTCCCGACTCCGACGCCGATCCCAGACAACGCTACTGCGATCCGTGCCGGGACGGCGCCGGCAATCCACGGTGCTCGGGTAACGGTCCCAATAGACCTGCAGGCTCGGGCCGGGGAAAAACTCTTGCGCTTTACCTTAAACTTTAATCCTGCGGTGCTGCTGCAACCGCGCCTCGAACTGACTCCGTTCTCGACCGGGTCCGAGCTAATTCTCGAGAAGAGCCAGGCGGGTATGGGCCGAATTGGCGTAACGATCGATCTGCCGACGCCAGCCCCGCCGGGAAATCGAAGGCTGGCCTGGCTTAGCTTCCTTGTATCGCCTGCGGCGTTCGCTGGCACCTATCCGATCACTTTCGGAGGTACGCCAGTTCCATTGGAGGTCCGGGACGGCAACGGAGCACCGGTGGTGTCGTACTTCGAACCCGGAAATATCGTTTTGGGCCAAACCGCCGCGGGCGTCGAGGTCTCGGGCCGCGTCCTGACGGCTGACGGCCGCGGGCTGCGAAACGCCCGTGTGATACTCGTGCATACAGACGGCACGCGGCGTGTCGCGACGACAGGCTCATTTGGCCATTATCGTTTCGAAGACGTCGAAGCCGGCGGCAGCTACGTGATCAGCGTCAGCTCGAATCGCTACAGCTTCACCCCGCGTCTGCTGTCCGTTTCGGACACGCTGACCGACGTGAACTTTTTTCCAAACTAACCTTCTTCATAAAGCTATCGACGAGGGGCGTCTTGAAAGTCCCTGAAAGGGAGAAATGAAATAGCGTCGGGTGCTAACCGACGTTATTTTCGACGAACCAGATCGTGTCCCTGAAAGGGACAGATTCCCCAAAAACATTGAAGGTCGTCCCTTTCAGGGACTGGGATCAGAAGGCGTGGAATTCGTCGGGATGCTCCTGACGCTATTTACTCCGTCGCCTTCAGCGACTTCCCAGACTTATCTGTTTAGATCGCTAGGCTCGCCGTGCGTTTGGCGGCGTAGATCCTCGCCATTGCGCGGCAGTTTTCGAATACGCGGGCGGTAACGATGCCTGAGGTCGGTTCGTCGACGGTCGCGGCGGCCTTGGCGGCTTTGAGCAGCCAGGCTTGGGACGCGGCGGCGTTAAGGTCGTACGTCGGCGTCCATTCTTCGTGAAGCGGGGCGAGGCCCGCGGCGTCTTCGCGGGCGAACGATAGAAGCGCCGACTCGAGTTCGTCCTCGGTCAGCGCCGGATCGGTTTCCCACGCGGTGAGTAGTTTCAATTTTTCTAAATATGTCATGTTGCTCCGTTCCGGAGGGACAAGGGTCGAGGGAAGAGGGCTCAAAGCTACGAGCCCTCGTCCCTTTTCCCTAGCTCCCAACTATTCTTTGTCTGCGATCAACATCGCGAGGCTCGTGGCCCTGACGACCTTTGCGCCGTAGACGTGGAGGCCTTTGACGGCGTCGCCAAAGCGTTTCTCAGGCTTATAAGTCTGGACGTCGACGATCTGCTCGACGTACGCGGTGGCGATCGAGTGCCCGGCGATGATCTTGTATTTCTCGCCGGTCGTGTTCGGTACGTTGTTCGATTTCAGGATGTTGAAGCCGGCGGCCTCGCCGACCTGTCCATTCCTCAGCGCCGTGTCCGAACGCCGCGAACCGGCGCGGACGAAGCGGTCGTCTTTGAGCAAAAGCCCGTGAAACCAAGCGGGCACGACAACAAAGCGTCCGTCGATCGGTGCATTCGCCTCGTCAAGCCTGACGCCGAGATCGACGAGGTATTCGTATGCGTCGTCGCTCGTCGGCACGATCGGGTCTTCGTCGGTGCCGATCGTATTGCCCGAAGGCACGGCGGTCTCCATCGTTCCGGCGAGAAATGCGTCAGCGACGTCGCGAAGCTTCCACGAGGCTCGCCGCATTGCCTCGTCGAGCACATTGACGTTCTGCTGAGCGCGGTCGACGCTGTCGACAACGAAGTTGAAGTACTTCGCCTGGTCGATCAGCAGCGATTGCTCGGTATCGGTAAGGACCTGAGGATCGCCGATCTCGGTGTTTGTGACGTAATCGTCGACATTGACCTCACCGATCGAGGCGATCTTGACGGTGTTTCCGCTTTTGCGGATCTCACCTTCGTAATCTCGGTTACACACATTCGTCTGTCCGTATACGAGTGACTTTTCTAGAGCGACGAGCAGGCGCGCCGCCCATACTGTGGGGATAAAATCTAGTGCCATAGTCTCCTTTGGGTAGTTAAAAGTTAAAAGTTAAAAGTGAAAAGTTAAAAATGAAGACCGAACGGGTGTCCGGTTTTTAACTTTTAGTTTTTAGTTGTTAGTTGCTCACTGTCTGAGCGTTCGCTTCACGGCCTCCCAGTCGAGGGCGGCGATCTGCGTCGGCGTCATTCGCGCCAGGGCCTCGCGGCTGAGCGGCGGCTGTGCCGTAGAACCGGCTGCCGCGTCGATCATGCCCGGGCGAGGTTCGGCCTCGAACTGTTCGGGAAAGCGTTTCTTAAGTCCGTCGATCAGCGCCGCGGTGTTTGCCGCTTCGCCGCTGTCCGCGAACTCGATCTGCTGCCTCACGGCGTCAAAGAGAAGCTCGGGCGAACGTGCCCCGATGCGTGTCAGCTCAGCCGTTATCTGCCGGTGAGCCGAAGCCATTCGGATCGACGTGCGGAGTTTCTCATTCTCTTCGCGAAGCTGTGCGATCACGGCCTCGCCTGTATCGGGTTTCTCACTTTCGGCCTCGGCGGTCTCAACAGCCTCGGCCTCGGTTGGTTTCTCACTTTCTGTTTTCATAGTCATTTTTTGTGGGAACTTTGCAGCGGGGCCGGTCGTGTAAGTTGGCATGAGAGAACGACCTGCCCCCGCGATCATCGTTGTTTATAGTTTGGTTCTAGGAGCATTGGGATTCTTCGGCGGCATTGCCTTCGGCAGTGCTGTTGCGGCTGCACAGATGTCGGGCCGTATGCTCGAAGCGCTCGCTATTCTCGGCGCTTTCTTTGTCCTGCCGGTCGTTGCACTCACCCTCGTTTCTGCACGCCGCGTCACCGGTTTCTATCTCGGGCTCCTACCTCTGCTTTGGCTATTTGGAGTTTTGCTCCGCGAAGCCATGTCGCTCATCGATCGTCCGATCACGCCTTGGACAACGGGACTCGAGGTCTACACCAAAATGGCTACTATCGGCTTTGCCGTAGCTCTCGGTGTGTTCCTCACCAAACTCGCGTTCAGCAAAACCGCCGCCGCGTACTTCAAGGGAGAACCACCTGCGTGAGCCGGTGGTTCATGCTCTTCCGCTGGGATCTCTCGCGTCGCTACATCGCGTAGGCTCAGCGGCCTGACCACCCGCTCACGCAGGCGGTTCAACCTTGCCTGCTGACATTCCTTCCCACGTCCGCGTTTCCATACCCAGCTTCGAGCAAGGCCTTTTCGGCGGGCAGGCCGATGCGGCGTTTGAGCAGGAGATTCTCGAGGATCTCGCGTTCCGAGACGGGAGCGGGATCTTCCCACAGCGTCACGAGCCGCGTCTCGGCGAGCCCTGCGATCCTGACGGCGAATGACATCGCGTCGGCCCACACTTGTCCAAAGTTCTGCTGGCGGTCACGCACCTTTGCGAGGAACCGGGCCTCGGATCGACGGAGTGCTTCGCCGCTCGGCAGGCCCGCATCGTTCTGTAGAAAGTAATGCAGCGGGGTGCCGGTGACAGACGCCATGTCTAGACGAAAGCTGTCCTTTACACGCAGGAATTGATCGAGCTGAGCGGCCTCGAAATCGCCGAACCGGGCTTGCGGATCGCCGGCGATCCAGAGATGATCGACGCTGCCCTCGAAAGGGCCGACCGCTTTGCCGTCAGCGTCAAACTGTATCTCGATGCCAGCCGCCCAACGCTGTCGAAACGCCGAGAATTCCATCGCGACGAGCATGTCGAGGACAGCCTTGTTCAGACCGTCCTGGATCGGCATCGCAGGTTCGATCTCAGACCTTCCGGTGTTTCCCACGTCTGCGTTGTTGGCAAAATGAAAGACCGGAACGACCCCGTACGGATTCGCGACGATCGCGTCCGCGTCCTCGATCAGATCAAGGTCGTCGGGCGGCGGAAATGCCGCTGAGTTCTTTCGAGCAACGTAGCGTTCGGTCCGGTCGGGATAATATACGCTTAGACGCATGCGGCCATCCGCATTTGTCCATGACTTCACCGCCCATTTGACGCTGAAGCGGTCCTCGTCATCGTACCGGACCGCGACGTTCGCCGCCGGATGCGGATAGATCCGTGGACGGCCGTTCACATCCGGCCAGACGAATATATATGCATTGCCGGATATTAAGGTCTCCTTGTGAACCTCGCCGGCACGAATGTCCATACGATTCGCCGACCAGATGTTTCGGGCCGCTTCGGTCGTGCGATCCGTCCCAGCTGAAGATGAGTCGACGGAAAATCCGTTGATGCGGAGTTTGTCGCGGACCGCATCCGAGATGATCGGGCAGAGGTTCAGCGCAAACTCGCGAAAGAGCCCGCCGAATGTGTTGCGAAACTTCTCGGTCGCGAATGCGAGGTCGTGCTTGCCCTCGTGATACCGACGGGCTTTGTCGCTTTGTATTTGGTTTTGCTGCAGAGAGCTGAGGGCTCTTTCGATGTCTTTGCTCATAGGTTTGGTGTGTCGATGTTTTGTGTTCAACCACCCGCTATCGGAGGTGGTTCTGCCCTGGAGTGCTTGCCGCCCGCTTACGTAGGTGGCACTAACAGGACGCAGGCCGCGGCGACGTTGTGTTCTCACTTCAGGATTCGGCCGATGGCGACGCCGGCGAGGATGTCGCCGACGCGGCGCAGCAGTGATGGCTTGCGCGAATCGATCTGTTTTTGCTGAGCGGCGATCACAGTGTCGCGAGCGGCGACGGTTTCATCTTTCGCTCGCAGCGCAGCGGTCAGAGCCGTGTTCTCACTCTTCCGGGTCTCATTGAGTTCGTTGAGCAGAGTTGTGGCACGGCGTTCGGTTTCGAGCCGGTCGGTGAGAGCACGACGCTCATCTTCGAGAGCGGAGATCAGACGGCGCGACTGTTCGAGTTCGAGCGCGGCGGCCATGCAGGCGTTCGCGATCTTACCGGCATCCGTGCCCGAGTTCGCCGAGCTTGGTGCAGAGTTCGTCGACGGTGGTTTCGATTGCGCTGACGCGGCGGGCACGCTCGACATCAGTACGAGCAGAGCTGCTGCGAAGGCTATGTTGTTTAATTTCTTCATCTTGTCTCCTTGCTATCTTGTTGATATCGGCGAGCTGCGATTCCAGATAGCCGATCTTTTCTCGGTAGGCGACTGCCTCGATCGCGAGAGCGTTCGCTCGTTTCTCACTTTCGGCGGCCGCGGCCGAAGCCTTGCTAACCGCCGAAGCCAGCCGGTTCTCACGATATCGACGAAATGTGTCGATGCCGGCGATCGTCGCCAGCAGAACGACGGCCGCGATGGCGATATAAATTGTCTGTCTCGAAAGGTTCATAGTGGTTTCTCACGGTCGCGTTCTCGCTTCTTGAAGTAGATCTGCAGGGCGACGTCGATCGTCTTTCCGATCGCGAAAAACAGGATCGGCAGCACGATGGCCGAGATGACGGTCGTCAGGCTGGCGGCTTCGAGTGCAGCGGCGAGCGTCGAAGCCGAACTGATCCAGGCGATGAGGATGTTCTTTGTGTCGTTCATTTTTCTGTTGTGGTTGTGTGCAGCTCGCGAATGCGGCCGAGCACGATCTGTCGGTAGAGGTAAAGCAGCATCAGGGCCCCGGCGATCGCCGCGACACCGAGCCAGACGTATCGCGGCAGGCCCGCGACGAATGCGAGCATCGCCCAGGCCGCCTGCGAGATCGAACCGCCGACAGTCGTCCAAAGCGATTTCGCCGAGTCGGTCCTGCGGATGGCTGTCTGGATCAATCCGTCGAGCCGGTCAAAGCCGCTTGCCGCAGCAGACGCTAACGTTCCAGCGGCGTCGGTCAACGAAGGAGCTTCGGGTTGTTCTGCTGTGTTCTCACGGGCGAGTTCGTTCTGCTGTTCGAAGTGCTTTTGCGTGAGCCGCACGCCGTGAACGTCGAGCGGCAATGCGAGCGTCCAGTTGGCGATGGCGATCTGTGCGAGGAAGAATCGCGTGCGGTAATTCGTCACACTCAGCCGCCGAACGCTGGTGAGCCAGGCGTGGCGTGCACGCACGTATTCCGTGATCCAGCGTTTCTCTCGTTCGAGCGGCGAGCCCGCGTTGACTGGAAGGTTTCTCACACGGGTCGAGATGGTTTCCCAGGAGCCGTGCGTCAACGAATCGAATACGACCGCGAGGGCGAGCGGCGTGACGAAAAACCTGCGTTCGCATTCGGCGATCGCGGGCCGCAGGTAACGGCGTTCGGCAACAGCGTGCTGAGCGGCGAGCATCTCGGGCGTGCGTCCGGCGGCTTTCAGTGCGTTCTTTAGTTCGGTGTCCCGGCTCAGGCGGTCTATGACGGCGGTTCGCGTGTCCGTCAGGTCGCCGAGCCGCGCGGTCAGGATCTGGCGCGAGGTCTGGCCGCCGCGGGCGAGGTATTCGCTGACCACCGCGGCGAGCGAACCCGAGCGATGTGTAAACTGCGAAATGCCGTACGAAATGCCCGCCCCGTCGTTAAGTACGACGCAAGCCGAAGGGTCGCCGAACGGCTTTCCGGTCTCAAAAATGTGCACGATGGCGAGTGCTTTCTGTTTGTCTTTGTCGGTGAATGCCATATTTATCAGATGTTGTAGAAAATAGAATAGTCGGACGATGACGAGGCGACGCGATGCTGAGACTTTCTTCGCCGGTTTGCGTCTCGTCCGACCTGATTCGAGACTAGATCAGCTTTCAAAAACCTGGAATGCCAGATTTCCTAGAATGCTATATAATGCTCAGATTGCGTAAAATGATGCAGATTGCGTAGATCGGTGGCGAAGTGCAGTTGTGCCTCGCATAACGGCTGCGAAAACCTACGCAAACGGTTGAGGTTTGTCGACGGATAGCACGAACAGATACAACAACCGGCAGAGGATGCCTTGCTCGGAAACAGCGGACCCCGAGAACCAGACTCGGGTGCAGCCAACCGGCCGGAAAATGGGCCTCAGCGGCGCTAAATCATTTCATTTCTGTTAATTCCGGGAATTCGGGCTTGGAATATCTCAAAACTGCGCTATACTCACGGACAAGCTACCTTTTCTAAAGTTAATCTGAGCGGTAACGTGTCGGCGTTCCCGTCCGTCCGCGTATTTGCCCGCACTGGGCGTTCTTAATCAAGGAGTGGATCATGTCAGCCAAAAATAACTCTCGCCGTCTGGTAATCAGTTTGGGTCTTTTCGTATTCGTGTCTGCATTCGCATTGATATTTAGCGTTGGTGCCGGTGCCGCCAATACGACGCTCGGAGATGCATTGCGGTCATTCTTCGGCGGTTCTACGGCTGCCGACGACGCCCGGCCGCTCGGAGATCCAACCTTGCTGGCGTGGAACACATTCGGAAACGCTGGTACTGAGACGACAGAGCCGAGCGTCCTTAATGCCGCGAATATTGCGGCAGCCAATCTTGTGCTTTCTGGCGGTGTAACGCCTGCAACCAATGGGAACCGCTTCGGGGGGAGTGCTTGGTTCGATACGGGTGACACGAATCCTACGACACTCGCAGAGTCAATCTCAGGAAATGACTATATAGAGTTTACGGTGACGCCTAGCGGAGGATTTTCGGTCAGCGTTACCGGATTCAACTTCATGTGGGGCAGGTCGAGCACGGGCCCTTCAAATGTGACGTTGCGATCTTCTGTCGACGGATTTTCAACTGATCTCGGTACTGTTTCCGGCATTGCCGAGAGTACGCACGTCATGAACTTCATTCCGATCTCGACCATCAACAACCGGACGACACCGACGACCTTCCGTGTCTACGGGTGGAACGGTACGGCAACTGGCGGTACTGGTGGCTTTGATCAGGGCGGAACAACTCCTGGTGTTGAGAACGTAAGAGTGTTAGGTACTGTCGCGTCGACTGGAGCATCGCCTTCGCCTACAGCTTCGGCCTCGCCGAGCGCGTCGCCATCACCGAGCGCATCACCCACGCCGAGTTGTATCGTCGATCCGATCGTGATCAACGAAAACGATGCGGGAGCCGGTTCGCTACGTCAGGCGGTTATAGATGCGTGCGACGGTAGTACGATCACGTTCAATACTATGCCGCCGCCGCCGCCGCGTCCGGCAGTTACGGACAAAGCGCGAAATCGGCCTAACGGCGATCCGTTTCCGTTCATCCAGCTGAACTCAGGCGAGATCGTGATCGATAAGAATCTGACGATCGAAGGCGGTGACGGCGTCATTATCGATGCGAACTATTCGTCGCGTGTATTCGCGATCGGCGGGCTTTCCATGATGCTGTCAGAGGGCCCGTTGCCTGCGATCACGGCTACACTTCGCTCCCTATTCATGAGAGAGGGATCGAGTTTCCGGGGCGGCGGCTGTGTTTATGTCAGAGGCCCGAACACCGTAAATGTCGAGAATAGCGAGATCGATGATTGCGAGGTGTTTCTCGATAGGCCGGCCGAAGTCAATGCTCCCGAAGGCTTTAGCGGCGGCGGCGGCATCCTGGTCGACTACGGTTCGTTCGCAAATATTATCGATACCACGATCGAGGACAATCAAACGTTCGGTCAACCCGGCGGCGGCCTGCTTAACAATGGCGGCATCGTCACTATCACCAGGTCTCTGGTCCAGGATAATGAGACTAACGGCGGAAATGGCGGCGGTATCGCAAATATCCGCTTCCTCAACGGGATCAGTGCGCGCGGTGAAGGCTTAACACTCCCCGGTACGATCAACATGGTCGATTCGACCGTTCGCGACAACACGACACGATTCACTAACAATAACCGTAGGAATGCACCCGAGGGCTGCTGCGGCGAGGGCGGCGGTATTTCGAACTTTGGCGGCGATATTTACATCAACCGCTCGACTATCGAGCGGAATTCTACCGGGGACCGTCCCGGTGGCGGCATCTATACCTCGCCGCTCATCGCGCGTCCTGAGGGGAACGGTGGCGGATCGTTTTCGGGTTACCTAAACGTCACGAATTCAACAGTCTCGGGTAACTTTACGTTCCAGGATAATATCGGCAGCGCTACCGGGACTCCGAACCTCGGTCTCGGGGCTCAGGGCGGCGGAATCTTTAGCAGAGACAGCGCCGTTTCGCTCGTCAACGTGACCGTTACAAACAATTCTACGGGCGGCATACCCGGTTCTGGCATTGCCAATCTATTCCTTGGGAACCAGACGGCCCCTTCGGGTGAGGTTGGAAGCTTCCGGGTTCGGAGTTCGATCATTGCCGGAAATGATGAATTCGGGCCTCCGCAACGCCCAGACGGTGGTACCCCGGACGTTGACGGTCCGTTTACGTCAGAGGGGCACAACCTGATCGGGATCGATGGTCCGTTTTCGGGGTTTGGTGCGACCGGTGATCAGGTAGGTAACCTTGAAACACCGATCGATCCACTCCTCGGCCCTCTCGCAAATAATGGCGGATTGACGCGTACACACAGGCCGATATACGGCAGTCCGGCGATCGATCAGGGAAATTCCCCGAGCAAAGAGGATCAGAGGCAGGTCGAGCGGCCCATAGACGACCCACTGCTCGATAATGCTGTCGAAGGCGATGGCTCAGATATCGGATCGGTCGAAGTACCACTTCCGCCGCCCGTTTGCGAGACGACCTACGTCCAGAGTACGCCGCCGTACAGCTTTAATTCGATCGTTTCAGGCGGAAACTTTGTCGAACTCGAGGACGATCAGGTCAGTGATGCTATCCCGCTCGGATTTACATTCAACTTCTTTGGATATGAGTATTCAGAGGTCTATATAAGCTCGAATGGCTTCCTGACGGTCACACCGCCCGAAAGCAGCGGATGCTGCAGCGGCGTTCCAATGCCCAATGCGAGTGATCCGAACGGTGTGATCGCAGGCTACTGGGATGACCTATATCCGCCGGGTGCTCTGGAGGGCGGCGTCTACTACCAGACGATCGGGTCGCCAGGCAGCCGAGTCTTCATCGTCGAATATTCGGCGATACCATTCTGCTGCAGCAACTCGCCGACGAATACCTTCCAGATCAAGATCTTTGAAGGATCGAACAACATCGAAGCCCACTACGAGGACGTTCAACCGAGTGGTGGAGCCGACAGGCCGGCTAAGCCAAACGTTCAGCGGCCTGACGGTAAAGGCTTCGATGGAGCTGTGGCCGGTATCGAGAACGAGTCGGGTTTACTCGCGAGCCAGTTCTTCGCAGGAAATCAGGGCATTCCTGATGGAACGGCGGTCAGGTATTCACAGACCTGCACACCGGATCCGACGCCGACGCCGACCCCAACTCCGACACCGACGCCGACCCCGACCCCAACGCCGACACCGACTCCGACGGTGACGCCGACGCCTACACCTACGCCGACGGTTACGCCGACGCCAACACCGACACCGCCGCCAACAGCGTTTGCGTACGGATGTTCGAATGGCTATGGAGATCCGGAAACTACCCTGGTCTATAAGATCGATCTGGCGAATGCCAATCTGTCCGAGCTCGTGAATATCACGATGCCCGGGTTTAGCGTTGGACGCTGTCTTTCGATGGCATTCCGACCGGGCAGCAGCGTCCTCTTTGCGGTGATCCAGAGAAACAGCCTTGAAAACGCTGCTGAGGGCGGCAGCCCGACAAACCGCCGGCTGGTCACTTTGAACCCGACGACCGGAGTCGCGACCGACGTAGGTCCGCTGAGCAACGCGATCTCGTCGATATCGTTCCGGGCCAACGGGACGCTCTATGGTGTGAGCGGCGATGGAGGTTCTCCGCCTGAGACGCTATACACGATATCGACGTCGACGGGAGCGTTGACGCCGGCCTTCGCTCTCGGAAACGGAAACGATGGCGAGACGATCGCTTTCCACGCCAATGGTTTGCTCTATCACTCGTCGGGTAATACGTTTGCCGAGTTCGAGTCGATAAATGTTGATTCGCAGATCGTGACCCCGCTCGGAACCCAAAGCCGTGAGAGCTTTGCCATGGGATACAACTATGACGACGGTGTCTTGTATGGTTCGGACATCGATTCCAAGCTATACAGCGTCAATATCGCCACAGGGGCACGTACGTTTATCGGCGAAATGGAGGACCAGCTTTCGGAAGCGGATAATCGTGCGATCGCCTTCCCAAATCCGGCGGCACCTTCACCAACGCCGACTCCGGCGGGCCCGCAGATACGCATAAACAACGTGACGCGAAACGAGGGCGATGCGGGAACGTCGATATTCCGGTTCTCGGTGACGATCGACCAGCTGCCCGCGATGGGCCAGCCGGCACGGTCGGTCACGTTTTCTACGGTCAACGGAACGGCGACTGCCGGAAGCGATTTCGTTGCTACTTCAGGCCAGATCGTTTTTGATTCGAACTCGCCAACGCTTCAGTTCATCGACGTTACGGTCAACGGCGACATCACATTCGAGCCGAACGAGGTGTTCATAGTTCGACTGTCGAATTGGGTCAATGCAGTGGTTATCGAGAGCGACGGTATCGGCACCATCTTTAATGACGATGTCGAGCCGACATTCTCAGTCAATAACGTAAGCGCTAACGAAGGCAATTCGGGTACGACTCCGTTCACGTTCACGTTTACGCGAACAGGCAATCCGACCGCCTTCAGTTCACAGGTCAACTATGCGACCGGTAACGGCACAGCGACTTCGCCGGCCGATTACGCCGCGGCGACAGGCAGCGTGACGTTTGCTCCGAACGAGACGACCAAGACCGTTACGGTCAATGTTGTCGGCGACACCGTGGTCGAGCCGAATGAGACGTTCACAATGAATATCACTGGCGTCTCTAACGGATTCGTTGGTACCGCGACCGGAACGGGCACGATACTCAACGATGACGGCGGCGTTAGCCAGCGCGTCGAGGGTGATGTCGTCGACGCAGCCGGAGGGCCGAATGGCGACAATCAGGTGCTCGCCAATGACCTCACATACATTCGTCAGGTCGTGCTTGGCAACCTGCCTCCGATCCCGGCTGGAACTCAATTCCAGGCGGGTGATGTCAACCGCATCGCGCAGTTCAATGAATGCGGCAACGGAGCGATCGACGCTGGAGACGCGACTGTCATCGGTGGTTATCTACTCGGTGTCTTCCCGCAGAAACCGGTGTGCGGCCCGACAGGTCCGACCACGACCGAAGCTGAGCCCGCTCGGGCTGATCTTTCGTCTCGGATCCTTCGTTCCGGTTCGACCTCAGGGATCGCGGGACAGAGCATTACGATCCCGGTTGAGCTTGTTGCCAAAGGGGATGAGTCGTCGACGAGCTTCACCCTCAACTTCAACCCTGGAGTCCTGACTTACGTGTCGAGTTCGCTCGGATCCGGTACACCCGCCGGTTCGAACCTCGGGCTTAACACGCAGCAAACGGCGAACGGAAAACTCGGCGTTCTCGTTGATTCGACAGAGGCCTATGCCGGAGGGACCCGCCAGGTAATGACCGTAACGTTTGCAGTAAATGCGGCCGCTGAGCCTGGCAATTATCCCATCACGTTTTCTAGCACGCCTACATTCCAGAGTGTTTCGAGTACGCTTGGGGCACTATTGCTGGCGAGCTACGAGGCTGGATCTGTCACCCTAAGCTCGGAGAGCAGCGAGTTCTCAGTCACGGGCCGGGTACTAACGCCGGAGGGACAGGGTGTTCGTAACGCCGCAGTCCGGTTGATCGCTCCAGATGGCAGCGTACGCGTTGTAACGACGAGTTCGTTTGGGGTATTTACATTTGAGGGCGTTCCTCGGGATGTGACATACACTCTCGCGGCTACTTCAAAGCGTTACCGGTTCGCCGCTCGCAGTGTGACCGCTTCGGGTAATTTGACGGGTATCGACATGGTCGGCCTTCAATGACCTGAAATTTTCATTTGGGGAGCGCTCTATTACCGTTTTAGGGCGTTCCCTGTTAAATATGTTAAAACTGAAAATCGTTGACATTGGGCTAAATTCTGAACTACAATTTTCATTCCCTAGTGTTGGTTTTTCAGTGACTTGGGAGACTTGATCTGACATCTCTGCTCCGTCGTAGGCCGATCAAATCGGGCCACAATATGTTGTGCTCTGGGCCGCGCCGGAATTTAATTTTCTATAGAGGAGCTTAGTGAAAATAATGTGTAATCCCGCAGGATCTGTCGTTGCTTATGGTCGTAGGACCTTTCTAATTTTTGGGGCCATGATGCTCCTCGCAATTTCTGGTTCCGTTTTTGCGCAGACCCGCACAATGCGTGTGACCAATGGGTCGGTTCCGTCGACCGGTGGCCAGGTGACGCTCAATGTCCAGCTCGATTCGCTGGGTAATGAGTCATCGACGAGTTTTAGCTTGACGTTCAATCCTGCGGTCTTAACGAATCCGCAGGTCGTAATTGGAAACGGCGTGCCGACCGGCTCGAATCTTGGCCTCAATACGACTGGGGTGCCCCAAGGTAATCTCGGTGTCCTTGTCGACTCAACGAACACCTATGCGGCCGGAACTCGTAATGTGATCGCGGTCACGTTCACTGTTCCTGCGGGTGTTCAGCAGATCCAGTATCCCGTGGCGTTCAGCGACACACCGACGGTTCGGAGCGTCTCGAGCAATCAGGGTGCTCTGCTCCCGACGACTTACGTAAACGGCGTGGTTCAGGTTGGTGGAACTGCAGCCGGTGTCGACGTGTCGGGCCGCGTGGTAACTCCGGATGGCCGTGGTATTCGCAATGCTCGTGTAGTTATCACGGACACGACCGGAACCCAAAGGATCGCTACGACGAGCTCGTTCGGATTCTACAACTTCCGAGACGTTGAGGCGGGCAATACCTACACGATCGCTGTGCAGTCAAAACAGTATCGCTTTACGCCGCGCGTCATCCAGATCGTTGATACGCTGACCGACTTCGACTTTGTCGGACAGCAGTAAGACCGACGGCAAGATCCATAGAAAAGCGGCCGGCCTAATAGGGTCCGGCCGTTTTTTTCGTCTACTCGACCGGTTTAAAGCTCGCTAAGACACGTGCGTGAAGTTCGCGTGCAAGCAGCTTTCGGTCTTTCGTGATCAATGCCTCGTCGCCAAATTCGATCGTCGCTGTGTAAGACGGCAGCTTAAAGAGTCGAAACATGTGCGGGATCATTTCCGTGTCGTCCCACCAGCACACAGCTGTGCTCGCTGGGAGTTCACCGGCGGGCGTCCGATAGCTGATCGACGCATAAGAAACGGGCTGTTCGGCACGCGAAGCGAACTCCAGGAAGGACGAATTGAACGCAAGAACGGTCTCGCCCTTCGTGCTAGTTCCTTCGGGAAAAACGATGACGCCTTCGCCCTGGCCGAGGCGTTCCAGAACCACGTCGCCGGCCCGCGGGATATCGCGACGATTTTCGCGGTCGATGAAAACCGTCCCCATATCGCGACATATACGGCCGCCGAGCGGCCAGTCCTCGACATCCTTTTTTGCAACGAAAACGCCTTTCACCACGGCTCGAAGCACCGGTATATCGACGTAGCTCAAATGATTGCAAACCAGGAAGAACGGGGGTTTCGGCGGGGATCCGCGGACCTCGATCTGAACGTTCGACATCCGCACAAAGAAACGCGACCACGTCCGAAATATAACTTGGCGCCAAAAGATCTTGTTCGGTACAAAGCGGTACGTTACGAACCAAGTCAAATACGCGCCGATCGACGATGCGAAAAAAAGCGGGAGTCTTATCGAAGCTCGGATCGTCCTCATTACTCGCCTTTCTTAAAATTATAACGTACGAGGAATTTCATCGCGACGGGCTTTCCGGCTCGTTCGGCGGGCCGCCAGTTCATCGAACGCACGTTGTTCTCAACCGACTCGTCGAGGCCGTAGCCCGCCCAGCGTTCGACGGCCGTTCTTACGATCTCGCCTTTTTCATTGAGGTAAATGCTCAGATCTACCGTCGCCGTGACGTCGTAAAGTCCCGCTGTCGCCGTGTATGCGGGTTTGATCCGGCGATAGGGAACGGGCGGCCGAAAACCTTTAGCGGCCGGCGAATCATCAGCAGGCGGTTCGTCGAAGCGCGGCGGTTCTGGCTCACCGAGTTCGTTTTTGAGGGCTGTTTTTAATGCTCCGGCGATCTCGGCCGCCAATGGGGCTATCGCTCGTTCGAGCGAATTTCGAGCTGACGCAGCGTCATTTTCCTCGGCTCGTTGGAGTTTCCATAGGACCAATCGGCCGGTTCGGCTGCTGACGACGAAGAACGCCGCGAAGGATTCGTAGTACTCGGGCCGTTCGAACGAGCTGCGGCGGACGGTATCAGCGCGGAGCAGTACGAAAGCTTCAGATCCGATCGTACGCCCGACGATACGCGCCTCCTCGCAGGACATGTTGAAAGGCGTCTCGGGCTTTACGGCGTCAAACGCGGAGCGAGAGAGGTCATGGTCGAGAACTGTTAGATGTTTGTCGAATCCGTCGGCCAATCGGGCGGCTACGATGTCGGCGGTGCCGTTTGGTTGCGGCACGATCACTGCGATCGTTTTAGAGAACGCCGTCCCGACAAATGCAACTCCGAAAAGAACTGCGAAAAGAAGAACTGCTTTCGGATGTCGTCTATTCACGGTGGTACAGCTTGCCGATCTCGCCTTTTAGTTCGGCAGGAAAGCAGATGCGATGAATGCGGTAGCCTTCCTGCAGGCCGCGCACTGCCGAACTTACCGCCGAGATCTCGCGGACCTCGGGCCGCGAATAACCATCCTGAACATATATAAGGTCTTTCGGATCGGCTGAGCCGCGAGCATAGAACGAGTACGGAGCGTTCATCGCCTTGTCCTCGACAAAGTAATATTCGGGATCAAACCCCGCATTCTCGACGGCCTCGCGCGCACGCGAGACAAAATCGATCCGCTCGCGCTCAGGCATATCGAGATCGAACGCCTTGAAAAGACGC
This sequence comes from Acidobacteriota bacterium, assembly GCA_041940165.1. GTDB lineage: Bacteria > Acidobacteriota > Blastocatellia > Pyrinomonadales > Pyrinomonadaceae > OLB17. Next base: position 199,217 of record JBGTSR010000001.1, on the reverse strand, counting down.
CTCGACAGAAACCGTTTCGAGAGGTCGGCGAGGATCTCGTCGCTTGAATGCTGCCACTGCTTGATGGCGTACAGTATGTCCGTATCGTCTAGAGCGAGGTGTTCGCCGAGCGACAGCTTCACGCCGGCGAGTATCTTGTTCAGCGGTGTCCCCGCGGCGTTCCAGATCTCTGAGCCGTTGGCGTACAGCCATAATGCGCGGGCAAGCAGCACACGCAGTATCGCTTCGGCCGAACGAAGCGTCCGGTGAAAATACACCTGCCGATACATATAATACCGAGCCTGCAGATAGTCCTCGACGGCGTAAATGCCCGGTGTCGAAACGAAAAGATGATCGTCTGCTTCGTCGATCTCGATACTCTTTATGATCCATTCGAGATCATAGACACCGTACTTTGCCCCGGACATCAGGCTGTCACGGAGCAGATAGTCCATGCGGTCGACGTCGAGCTGTGATGAGACGAGCTGAGCGAGGGCACGCGGTCGAAATTCACCGCGAATTATCGCCGCAATGTCGGTCCGCAGATCATTAGAATAGGCCGCGAGCAGCTTGCCCACGCCGGTCTCATCGCTCAGCACGCATTCGATCGTGAACTCTTCGTGGTGAAACCCGAGGATCGATTCGATGACGTGCGAGAAAGGGCCGTGCCCGACGTCGTGCAAAAGGGCCGCGATTCGCACCGCGGTCTGGGTTCGATCAGGTATCTCGTACTTCAGCCTCAGCTTGGCGATCATCCGAGTCGCGAGATGAAACGCACCCAAAGAATGGGTAAAACGCGAGTGCTCCGCCGACTGATATGCGAAATACGCGAGCCCAAGCTGGCGTATCCGCCGCAGCCGCTGAAACTCAGGCGTGTCGATCAACGAAACGGTCAAACGCCCTTCGGCCGAGTCGGTATTGACCCGGATGATATTGTGTACGGAGTCGCGATATATTCGTTCTGCCACGATGAACTCAGTGATCGTAAACGGAGAATTGTTGTGATTTTCGAGCTATCGTGAGTATAATCGATGCACCACACCCAAATCGACGCCGAACTGCAAGGTGTAGGAGGTTTTATGAGGAAGGCAGTATTTTTTTTCCTTGTCGCTCTTGGCATTTCTCTCGTCGGGACTTCGCAGAGCAACGCTCAGAATGTTAACAGGATCAACGGGTTCGTCTTCGATGAAGCGAGGCGTCCGGTCGGACAGCTTTGGGTCGAGCTTCTCGACGAAGGTTATGCAATGCTACGGCGCGCGCGTACAAATCCGACCGGGCTCTATTCATTCGCAGGGCTTAGTGCGGGTCAATACACGGTGAGGGTGCTTACCGTCGGGACCAATTTTCAGTCTCAGTCCCTTTCAGTGTCATTTTCAAACGTGGCAGGTGCGCGGGTCGGAGTTGAACAGGTTGATTTTTACTTGCGCGAGACAAAGCAGAAAGGTCAGAACCCGTCCAGCCCGCCGGGCGTTGTCTTCGCGCAGAACGTTCCGGAAAAAGCCAAGTCACTATTTGATAGCGGCGTCTCTGATCTTGAAAACAAGAACGAAACCGGGCTGGTGAAGATCAAAGAGTCGATCGAGGCGTTTCCTGAGTATTTCGCAGCGCTCGACCGGCTTGGGAATGAGTATCTGCAGCGTGGACATTATCAAGCGGCGTACGTCCTCTTTACGAAGGCGATCGGCGTGAATCCGAAAAGCTTTTCGAGTCATTTCGGCCTCGGGCTTTCAGAATTCAGGCTTTCTCATCCGGACCTGGCGGTCAAGAGCCTTACAAAGGCCGTCGAGCTTGACGGCAATTCGATTAACGCCAACCTCTGGCTCGGGATCGCTTTACATGGTACAAAAGCTTACGACAAAGCTCTGGCGTCTCTGCTTAAGGCCGACGAACTTTCGGGTGGAACTGCAGGCGAAGTCCACTGGCAGCTCGCCCGGGTTTACAAGGACCAGGGAAAGTTTGCCAAGGCCGCCGACGAACTGGAACTTTATCTGAAATTTAAGCCTGATGCGGAAAACGCCGACGAGATAAAGAACATCGTCGCCTCGCTTCGCAAGAAATAGCTCAGGGCGCGTTGTGTATGCCGGCACACGATCACTTCCGCTGCACGTCCGACGCTCTGAATATTATCTGAAAATTTGAATTTATTCTGCGTCTTTGTTCTTAAGGCATTCGCCTGTTTTGGTCTGACCATTCGTGTTAAACACCCTCTATAAGCGGGTTTTCCCGCGCACCGGGGTACTCGCCCTTTCTTTGGCTCGATTCTTGCAATAAATAGGAGTGTTGCAGTATGAACGGCTATTGCTCACCGGAGCCGATAGTCTAAAAAGATGCAAGGCTTACAATTCGGGAAGCGATTTTTTAGGTTCCCGAGTTCTTTTGCGAATTAATCATTTAGGAGTTTGTTAATTATGAACAACATCATCAGATCAACGGTCGCGATGCTCGCATTGGTCCTTTGCTTTGGCGTTAGCGTCTTTGCACAGGAACTGACCGGTTCGATCGAAGGTACCATTACCGACCCGAATGGGGCGGTCGTGCCTGGCGTTGAAGTGACTGTCACTTCGCGCGGCGGCACGGGCGGATTGCGCCGCACGGCTACAACCGACTCGAACGGATTTTACCGTCTTCAGCAGATCCCTCCGGGAAACTACAACGTTGCTACCTCGGCTACGGCTGGTTTCGGTACGGCGACGAACAATAATGTTCTCGTGGTTCTCGGTCGGGCTACTCCGGTCAACTTTACCTTGGCAGCTGGCGGGACTAACGTCGAGGTCGACGTTTCGGCCGATGCCCTCGCTATTGACCCGAGCGGCACCAAGATCCAAACAAATATCACGGCCCGCACGGCTGAGCTTCTTCCGAAAGGCACCAACTTTACGAGCCTTCTGAAGATCGCTCCGGCTGTTCGTCAGGAGCCCCTCACCGGCGGTTTCCAGATCGACGGTGCTTCGGGTTCGGAAAACACCTTTATCATCGACGGTCAGGAAGTGAGCAACTTCCGCACCGGTACTCTCAATTCGAATAACAACATTCCGTTCCAGTTCGTCCAGGAAGTTCAGATCAAGTCCTCGGGCTTCGAAGCTGAATTCGGCGGTGCGACCGGCGGCGTTGTTAACGTGGCGACCAAGGGCGGCGGTAACGAATTCCGCGGTGAAGCGGGTATCGAATTCGTTGCTCCGAAACTGCAGGGCGATCCGCGTCCGTTTCTTAACCAGACCACCTTTAATACTGGCGCCCCTGGTGCGGCCAATCAGGTCATTACTGAGTACATTCCGGTACCAAAGGATGGAGGAACCAATTACTTCCCGTTCCTCAGTATTAGCGGCCCGATCGTTAAGGATAAAATGTGGTTCTTCGCGAGCTACGCTCCGCAGTTCTACAACACCGACCGCACTGTCAACCTGTATGGAACGAGTGCCGTTGCGCGTAACCCGGCTAATCGCCAGTTCGTCAGCTCGACCCGCTACCGTCAGGAACAGAAGAACGAATACGCATTCGGACGCCTCGATTGGCAGCCGTTCACGCGTCTTCGTTTCAGCGGTACTTATCTTTGGAACCCGATCGAGGTGATCGGTAATCCTCCGGGAACCAGTCCGTTCGGTTCGATCCCGTCACTTGTTTGGCCGGGTCGCGGCACCGTTTCGGGTCCGGATCTGGCAAATTTTCAGGGTGGCCGTCAGAACTCGAGCAACGCGACGGGTTCGCTAACCTGGACGCCGACGAACAACCTCGTTCTCACTGCACGTGCCGGCTACAGCTTCCTTAACGAGAAGCTCGGAAACTACGGCATACCGAACATCGCGGGCGGTGCGATCACTCGCTACCTAACACAGACCTGCGACACGGGCGTCGTTGCTCCGGCGGGCTTCCAGACCTGCGGTACGCAGAATTTCGGTGGTATCACGCAGACGCTCTTTGACGTTTCGCGTCGTCGAACGTTTGACGGCGATGCGTCGTACCTCGTTAGCGACTTTGGTGGACGTCACCAGTTCAAGGGCGGTGTCCAGTTCAACGGCATCAGCAACTCGATCAACAGCACGCGTGAGGATGTGATCGTCATGCGTTTTGGCCCGAGCCACACTATCGCTAGCATCACTGGTCGTGCAGTTCCAACCAGCCCGGGCATTATCGGCGCAGGCTGGATGCAGCGTTTCGGTGCATTCGGTTCGGCTGGTTCCGATAACCTCGCATTCTACATCCAGGATTCGTGGCAGATCATGAACCGCGTGACGCTTAACCTCGGTGTCCGTACTGAGCGTGAGCAGTCGCCGAGCTTTAACGATCAGGGCGACGGTATCACCTTTGATTTTGCTGACAAGATCGCTCCGCGCCTCGGATTTGCTATTGACCTTTTCGGTAATGGCAAGACCAAGATCTTCGGTAGCTATGGCCGGTTCTTTGACCGCTTTAAGTATGAACTGCCGCGCGGTTCGTTTGGCGGCAACTTCTTCCGTAACGACTACTTCGAGATCTTCCCTTCGCAGACGTCGCAGACCCTGTTCACCCGCGGCACGATCATCGGCAACCGTCCTGATCCGATCGGCGGCCAGTGCCCGATCGCTCCTGCAGCCGGGTTTTTGACTCGGTGCCAGCTCGACTTCCGTATTCCTTCGAACCTTCCTGGTCAGCCGGAATTCGGTGAGGTCGATCCTGACATCGAAGCATTCCGACAGAGTGAGTACACGTTCGGTATCGAGCATGCGATCGGTAACGATTACCTCGTCCGTGGTCGTTACACCCGCAAGGTCGTCGACGTAGCGGTTGAGGATATCGGTATTCCCACCGATGGCGGCGAAGCATACATCATCGGTAACCCGGGCCGCGGCCTTGCCAAGCTGAACGCCGAAGCAAATGGCTTCATCGCTCTCGAGGCTGTCCGCGACTATGATGCCGTTGAGATCGGCCTCGACAAACGCTTCTCGAGGAACTATTTCTTCAGCGCCAACTACACTTGGAGCCGTCTCTATGGTAACTATGCCGGTCTCGCCAGCTCGGATGAGAACGGACGTACGTCGCCAAACGTAAACCGTAACTTCGACCTGCCGTTCATCGGATTCTCGGGTCAGGGTGCACCGGATAACGGTCGACTTCCGACCGACCGTCCGCATGCTTTCAAGATGTACGGTGGTTACGAGATCCCGATGGGTAAGACGAACTCTCTCGAACTGACCGCGTTCCAGCTCATCCAGAGCGGTACGCCGCTGACGACGCGTTACACGGTCTTCGGTGTCGGTGGTCAGATCCTGAACGGTCGTGGCGATCTGGGCCGCACTCCGTGGTTCAGCCAGACCGATTTTGGTGTTCGTCACAAGTACCGCTTCGGTGCTGACAACCGCTTCACGCTCGTTTCGATGGTCGATATCCTAAACTTACTTGATCAGGATACGGTCATCAGCCGAGTCGAAGTCATCTCGACGACTGGTATCACGGGCACTAACCTTGGCATGCCGGCGGGGCTCTCGAGTCTCCAGCAGGAAGCTCTTTATCAGCGTCAGGCATTTGCCGCCGCTGCTAATGCTTACATCCAGGCGAACAACCTTCGCAGCCCGCTCTTCAATCTGGACAATGGATTCCAGGGACCGCGCAGCGTCCGCTTTGGCTTCAGGCTTCAGTTCTAGTAACTGAAAATTTGTCGAAAGACCTTTTGAGGCTGTCCGCGAGGGTAGCCTCTTTTTTGCGCCTAGAGTTTAAGAAAGAAAAGGAGAGCGGGTGAAAAGGTCGGGTTTCTGGATTTAGCTCCGTTAGGAGCGGCATGTTTGTAGCCCACGAATGCAGGATCGAAAATGCAAGCCCCGCTAGGGGCGACACCAGGCCAACGCGCGTCAATTAATGCCGCTCCTACGGAGCTCGCGTCCTCGGATTCCGCGTTTCTACAAACAGTTCGCTCCCATGGAGCTAAGATCGAAGGGGCCGCTTTCCAGACATCCTATATCGGGTTTCGATGTGTTATAGATCTTACACCTCGACCAGCAGATGGCCGAGTTTTTCTTTTTTAGTGCGCAAGTAATTTTCGGACGGGCCTTCGGGCTCGATCTCAATGCGAACACGGGCGACCACATTGAGCCCCGCTTCCTTGAGAGCAGCGAGCTTATCCGGGTTGTTCGAGAGAACCTTGACCTTGCAAAGCCCGAGGTCGAACAATATCTCGGCACACTGCCGGTAATCACGCGAGTCGACGGCAAAACCGAGTGCCTCATTGGCCTCTACGGTGTCCGCTCCCCGATCCTGCAGAGCGTAGGCTTTGATCTTGTTAATGATGCCGATGCCGCGGCCTTCCTGCTGCTGATAGACGATCGCTCCGTGGCCTTCGGCCTCGATCAGCTCCATCGCACGGTGCAGCTGCGGCCCGCAGTCGCATTTGACCGAGCCAAACACATCACCAGTCAGACACTGCGAGTGTATGCGAACCAGCGTCGGCGTATCGGCGTCGAGATCGCCTTTGTAAAGCACCACGTATTCCTCATCGCTGGTGAGCGAACGGTACCCGGCGATCTGAAATTCGCCAACGATGGTCGGCAGCTTTGCCGTGGCAACGCGCTCGACGGTTATCTCGCGAGGTTGCCACGAGCAATCGGCTCCGCCGTCAGGCATTTCGGTCTTCTCAAGCATCGATGTTCCCGTAAACAAAATTATACCCCCAAAGAAGCGAGAACTTGTAGAGTTATTCGCTCGAACGGCATTTTCGGATGAAGACTACGATGCAAATCCCGGTTCCTGGCTGCGGTGAATGGCAGAACTCGGATCGGCGAGCGGATGCAGCGGCGCGTCAGAGTATTGAAGTTGGTAAAGACGCCAGTAAAGGCCGCGGAGCTCGAGGAGCTCGGCGTGCGAACCGATCTCGCGAAGCTCCCCGTGATGCAGCACAATGATGCGATCGCAGCGTTGGATGGTCGACAGCCTGTGAGCGACGACGAGCGAAGTACGTCCATCCATCACGCGGTCGACCGCCTGTTGAATTAGCTGTTCGGTCTCCGTATCGATCGAGCTGGTCGCTTCGTCGAGGATCAATATCTTTGGGTCAAAAGCCAGTGCTCGTGCGAATGAGATAAGCTGCTTCTGGCCGACGCTCAGCCCGGCACCGCGTTCCTTGACGATCGAATCATATCCGGCGTCGAGCCGTTTGATGAATTCGTCGGCATGGACCTCGCCTGCGGCCCATTCGACACGGCGGCGGTCGATCGTGTCTTTCCCGAGCTTGATGTTGTTCTCGATAGTTCCGCTAAATAGGAAGACGTCCTGCAGAACGACGGCAAAATTCGACCGCAGATCGTGCAGGTTCCAGTCCCGTACGTCCACACCGTCCACGAGCACGCGTCCTCGCTGCACGTCGTAAAAGCGCATCAGCAGATTCGTTATCGTCGTTTTACCCGAGCCGGTGTGCCCGACGAGCGCGATGCTTTCACCCACCGAGACCTTGAACGAGACATCCTTGAGCACCCAGTCTTCGCCTTTGTAAGCGAACCAGACGTTCTCGAATTCGATCTCTCCGCGCACGCGGCCGGTGCGTCTCGGCTCCGCGGGCGAAGTGATCTCGACATCGCGATCAAGAAGTATGAAGATGCGGTGCGACGCAACGATCGCCGCCTGCAGCACGTTGAATTTATCCGACAGATCGCGGATCGGCTGAAAAAGCTGGAGCGAGTATTGGATAAATGACGCTAGAATTCCGACCGTTAGTCCCGCGGCGATCGCCGACGGCTCGCCGATCACCATATAGCCGAACGCTACGATTACGACCGCGATCCCGACCGAGCCGATGAAGTCGACCAGCGGGTAAAATATCGCGTAGTAATAGATCGTATCGATATTCGCATGGCGATAGTCGTCGTTGATGTCGTGAAAGCGGCGTTTCGCCTTGGCCTCAGCGTTAAAGAGCTGAACGGTTTGTGCGCCTGAGATGTATTCCTGAAGAAAGGCGTTGAGCCTAGCATTTCGGGTGCGAACGCGATCGAAGCCTTCGCGAGCGTGTTTGCGAAACCAGTTAGTCGCGACAAACAAAAGCGGGATCGTCACGAGCGAGATCAGGGCCAGCTTCCAATCCAGCCAAAACATTATCCCGACGATCGCAAAAATGATCACGAGATCGCCCAGCACATCGATAACCCCCGATGTAAAAAGCTCGTTGAGTGCATCTACATCGCTCGTTAGCCGCGTCATCGTTCGGCCGACCGGATACTGATCAAAATACGCCACCTCCTGACGCTGCAGCTTTGTAAAAAGCTCCGTCCTGAGGTCAAACATTACTCGCTGGCCAACGTGATTGAGCAGTACTTCCTGAGCGTATGAAAAGATGAGCCTGAAGAGGAAAACGCCGAAAAAAGCGAGTGCAAACAGCCAAATACCGTCAATGCGCCGCGGCGTGATAAAATCGTCGACCGCCATCTTGGTAAAATACGGCTGCGACGCGATCAAGATATTCGTGAGAAATGTTAGAAAAAGAGCGAGCGCCGCAAGCGGCCAATACGGCCTGAGATAACAAAGCAGACGCCGTGCGATCCGCAGATCATACGTCTTGCCGATCGCGTCTTCCTCGTGATATTTGCGGACCTCTTCGGACACAGATTGTTAGTTTAACAATCAATCGCGAAAGGCGCATTCTATTGTCCGAGTAGGTATCGAATTAGCGTGGCCAATAGTCTTTCGCGTCTTTGCTCGGATATCGAGCCGATCGATCCCAGGATCCGCTTTCTCGGGAGGACGGAAAGGAATCCGAGGCGGATCAGAGAATCTACTTTTAACCCACTTAATGCAAAGTCGGTGTCGACCCAACTGATGAGTTCGTCAAACCCATCAATCAAGTGATGGACTTAGGAGCTGATGCCACAGACTAGAACGTCGCCAAATCCCGGCATTTGCCGCAGGACGATGACGGGCCTGTTCTTTTGACTGCCGTCAGATTGCGGCAAAGCCGCAAGAACGACGTCACCTTCGTTCATAATCAGGATTGTGTTCGATTATGTTGGTAGCGGTGTATTCCGGCTCGTCATCGCCGTACGCAGCGTTGAGTCCGGATTCGCTCAGGGAGTAAAGCTCATCGAGATCGCTCGGAACGCCATTCTCAACGATAGTGACATACAGCTTCGCAGACCTTGAAAGCGGATAGTCGTCGTCCAGGCATATATGTTCGCCGTCGAAATGCGCATTCAGAACTATCGGATCCATAATTCAAGATACTCCATATATTCAGCCTCACGATTTCAATGCTAATCTAGCTGTTAATGAAGTAGGCGATGAATCGTTTTCTCGAGCAAAACAAAGGCAATTGGGAACGTCTCGAAGACCTGCTCTCGATGGTCGGCGGCTCGGGGCTGCGTGGGCTTTCCCGTGTCGAGGTTCGAGAGTTTGGCGAGCTGTACCGGCGTGCTGCGGCGGATCTGGCCATCGCCCGGGCCGAGACTCGCGATCCCAAGCTGATCAGTTATCTCAACAGCCTGGTCATTCGTGCGCATGGCCGAATCTACCGAGCCGACGGCCAAGGTGTCGGCATCATCTCAAAGTTCTTTGGTGAGGAGCTTCCGCGGACATTTCGCAAGAATTGGCGCTATATGGCCATCGCGTTCGGCGTCTACGCGGCGTTCGCGGTCTTTGGGTTTATCGCCACGTGGCGAGATCTGGATTTCACGCATTTCGTGATGCTCTCGGGCATCACGACCGAGATAAATGCCAACAACTACTGGTGGAAAAGCCTCAACGACGCAAATCAGATCGGGGCGACACACATCCTGTCGAATAACATCCTCGTTACGTTCCGGGTGTTTGCGATGGGAGCGTTCTTTGGCATCGGGGCGTTCTATGACCTGGCGTTCGAGGGGGCGAGGCTCGGGAGCGTCTTCGCCGCCTGCTACAAGCTCAATCCGCCCTTCGGCAACGAACTCGCCGCATTCGTCGTCGGGCACGGCGTGGTAGAGCTTTCGACGATCTTCTTCTGCGGCGGGGCTGGCATGATGCTCGGCTACTCGCTGATAAACCCCGGCGATCTGACCCGCGGGCAGGCCCTGAAAAAGAAGGGCATCGAAGCCGCGCGGATCGTGATCGGTTGTGCGTGTTTCCTGGTGGTCGCGGGAATTATCGAAGGATTTTTGTCGCCGTCAGACCTTCCCGCCGCCGTCAAGATAGCGACGGGTGTCGGAACGGGAGCCGCGATGTACGGCTATCTATGTTTTGCCGGGGGCAATGAGCGTACTGCCGACGGCGTTACATCGGAAACTGCCCGCCTCTAAGCTCGAAGTACTTACGAAACACATCGCCAACGCGGCTCGCTGCACCACGCCAGTCGAACCCCATTCGCAGAGCATCCCGCTGCGGCTCATAAAAATTCTCGACATAATCGATCGCCGCTACGTGAAATCCGACGTCACGCCGAAGGCTCTCGCTGACAAACCATTTGTGGTCGGTCACACGCTGCAGCAGCCTGTCGGCCTCGAGCGTCGATATATTTCGGCCCGTATAGACCCGCAAAAGGTCGTGCTCGGCCGGCTCTTCTCTAAGGTATTTCTCATCTACAAATTCGAGTTTGAATAGATTCATCATCGTATTCCTCCTTGTTGAGCCAAACGGAACAAAGTTGTTCCAATTTGACTAATTCTAAGTATAATTGGCGTGTAGACATTAATTCCAACTCATATTTTTTATCACAGTGATGAATGCTATTAATGCCTCACCTAAGTTATGGAATTGTGGCAGCTTAGAACGTTCTGCGAGGTCGCCGAGACACTGAACTTTACCAAAGCCTCTGAGCGGCTCCACCTGACGCAGTCCGCGGTGAGCCATCAGATCAAGGCGCTTGAGGAAGAACTGGGCGTGCGGCTTTTCGTTCGCGGCAAGCGCGGAGTGAAGTTGACCGAGGCTGGCGTTTCGGCCGTCGAGAACGCCCGCCGCATCCTCGCCGAGGCAGAGTTGATGCGACAACGCGTCGCCGGCGAAGAGATGGTGCTCAACGGCCGAGTTCGGGTCGCCGCGGCTACCCAGGCACTTGTATATATTTTCGCGCCGCTGTTCGAGGATTTTATGGACCGCCACGAGAGTGTCGAGTTGATCTTTCGTACCACGGCAAACACTGAGCAGACGATCTCAGACATTCTCGATGGCATCGCCGACGTGGGATTCGCATCGATGGCAGTTTATTCGCCGCGGCTCGAGGTCACAGAGCTTTTCCACGATGAGTTGTTTCTGGTGGTCGGGCCGAAGCATCGCTTTGCCGAGGGTACGAATGTGCCGACCAAGGAACTGAGCGCGGAGCGTTGGGTGCTATTCGAACGAGGAGCGTCCATCCGAAGAGCCACCGACGACTTCTTCAAAAAAGTTAAGGTCGACCCGGAAAAGGCCCTGGAGTCCAATGACACTTATTTCGTAAAGCTAATGGTCGAGCACGGGCTCGGCATCTCGCTAATGCCATCGTGGACTATCAGGGAAGAGGTCGCCGCGGGCAAGCTCACCCAGCTGCGTATCCGAGGCCACGCGATCCGCCGCCCCGTCTCGATGATCTCGCTGAAAGGGCCAAACTCGGCGACGATCAACGCGTTCCTTCGTTCGATGCTCGATAGCAAAGGCTTTCTGCAAGACGCCGCATCGGCTTAAAGGATCTCAACGCGTCGGCAGACGCCCGTTTCCACGCTGAACGCAAGTTTTGCTGAACGCCGCATCGCGGCTGCGTCACCAGTTGTCAAGAAGATATCGTTACCGCCGGGATCGATGCTCCACTTCGCGATCTTTGGCAGCAGCGATTCCGCCGGATCGATGAAAACTGTCGCTGGCGAGACGAACTGTGACAATACCGGCGCTATTGCCGGGTAATGCGTACACGCGAGCAGTATGTGCGACGAATTGCGTATCGGTGCGAGAATGCGGCGAGCTTCGGCGTTGAGCCTGTCAGAACCGACATCGCCGGCTTCGATCAACCCGGACAAAGGCTGGGCGATCCTCTGATCGATATCGATTCCTTTTTCGCGAAAGCCCTCGCGATAAACCCCCGAGAGCACCGTCCGACGTCCGCCGATAACGGCTAAACGCTTGGGTTTTAGCTTCGAGGCGAAACGCACGGCGTTGTCAATCATTCCTTCGACGATGAGACCTTGCGCATCGATCTCGCCGACCGCCGTGCTAGCGGCGTTGCACCCGATCACGAGATGCGTCACCTCCCTGCTTTTCAAATAAGCGATCACCGCGTTCAAACGAGCGGTCAACTCGGGCCGCGTCATCTTGCCGTACGGCGTCACGCCGGTGTCGGAAAGATACGTGACGCTGAGGCCAAGCCGTTCCCGCACCAGCTTATAGATGCTGACACCGCCTATTCCCCAGTCGATGATGCCCAGCCTCAGCCTAAACATAGGAAAGTAACCACGAAAATTCACGAAAGGACACAAACATGCTCCTGTCAATTCTAGTGCTTTTCCGTGTCATTTCGTGGTTCCCATCCTATGGATAAGTCAGCTTCGCCTCGACGCCGTTCTCGACCGGGCCGCTGTCGAAGGCGACGATCCGCGAGTGGTAGGCCATGTTCAGGATCTCGATCCTGCGTCCGGGGAAGCGGCTTTCGAGATACCATTTCATCTCGTGCTCCGAGCGGATCGGGTTATACTCGACCATCTTTTTCCAATCGGGATGCGAGACCAGGCGGTTGAGAGCGGCGTTGAACTGCGCGTTCGCACGCTGGCTTCGCATGGTCTTCAGCTTGTCAGACAAGAGCCGAGGGTATTCGCCCAACTTCGGTGGAACCGTAACCATATCAACAATTAGAAGCCTGCCGCCGGGCCGCGTGACACGCTTTATCTCAGCGAGCAGCGGGTCCCAATCGAGATATCGGAACGACATCAGCGACGTGACGACATCGAAGGAAGCGTCCGGAAACGGCAGCGCGGGGCCGTCGATCTTCTCAAAAGAAATATGTTCGTTCTCAGCATTCTTTCGTTTTGCTCGCTCGATGATGTTCGCCGATTCGTCAACGCCAACACCGGAGGCGATCCGGTCGCGCAGCGCGTAGAGCAACGCTCCATTTCCACAGCCGATGTCGAGCATCTCGAATCTCTCGTCGGGTAAATGCTCGCTCAGCCACCGCCATTCGTCACGACGAACGCGGATGTCGAGAAAAACGTCATCGTAAAGTTCGGCCACGTGATCATACGAAGTGTCGCCGTCCGGCGGACGCGGTTCGAAACGCTTCATCTCTTCGGCGGGCATCATACCGAGGCGCTTTTGTGCGGCAGCGAGATAGCCGTGAGACTTGCGGCCCTTACAGCCGATCGTATAGAGTGGCCTGTCGGTGCTGTCTCCGGCCGCGACATACTTTTCCTTGCTTCGCGAAAACGTCGTATACCAGAAAAATCCGTAAGCCGGGACGCCAAACGTCCTCGCAAAGAACGGGGCGAACCAGCGAGCCGAACGGCAGCAATAGAACGATGCCGAACCGTCTGCGGCAAACGGAATGTCCATCTGTTCCCATTCGTACGGCGAGAATTGTTCCGGAAAGGCGACCGTACCGTACATCGGCCCGTACATGCCGGAATGCCCTACGAAGATGAACTCCTTGATCTTTTTCCCGCTATCGCGGACCTCGGCGATCGCTTTGAGCACATCGCGTTTCGATTCGACGGCACGTGGTACGACCTCGACGCCATTGCCACGCTTTTCGGCGGCGAGCGTTTCGGCCACGACAGGGAACTGATGCCCGCCGAGCCGGTATTTGGTCGTGTAGATGATCAGGACAACGTCAGGGGTCGACATCAGAGGTAAGGTAGCACATCTAGCTGTGCGATCGCGGCCCCAAATCTTATTTCGGCACGGTACCGAACGCCTCGGCAACGACCCGCAGATCGGCGACAAACTCGGCATACTGAGTCTCCCGAGCATCCGAGTCGTACGCACGCAGGATCGACGATGGATGCACGGTAGCGATCGTTCGTCCGGCAAATGGCGTAGCGAGCCAGACGCCCCGTTCTTTGGTCACGCGAAAATCCGGCCCGAGCAGAGCCTGAGCGGCGGTCGCGCCCATGAGCACGAGTATTGAGGGCTCGACGACTTCGAGTTCGGCAGCAAGCCAAGGCAGACACGCCTCGACCTCGCTTGCTTTTGGACGTTCATGCAGGCGGCGTTTTCCCTGCGGCTTCCACTTGAAATGCTTCACAGCATTGGTGATGTAAACCCGCGAGCGGTCGATGCCGGCCTCGATCAGGGCCTTATCGAACAGTCTGCCTGCTGGCCCAACGAACGGATGCCCTTTGATATCTTCTTCGTTGCCGGGTTGCTCACCGACAAAAACGAGCGGCGAGTCGACCGGGCCTTCGCCAAAAACAACTTGAGTCGCATTCCTGTAAATGTCGCAGCCTTTGCATCCCTCGGCGGCTTCGCGAAGGGTGGAATACGAGATCGTGTCGGGAAAATGGTCGAGAGCGCTTCGCTCAGGTATGGCGTGCATCTCGTTTAGATTCAGTAGATGGCGGCCGGGTTTATTTCAAACGGACGCCTCTGTAAGCTCGGCTAGATGGCCGCGAGCGTGTTCGACCTCGTGACTGAGGATCTTCTCGACGGTCCACTTGTACGGTTCGCCGCCGGGCTTGTCGAACAGCGTTACTTCGCACGCAAGTGCATCCTCGCGCGCCTCGATCATGTTTGCGACTTGGCCGTTCATTGCGGTGAGAGCCTCGATCGCGGGGGCGACATCGAGATCGGCGTAGAGCATTCGCTCGACCCATTCGGTGTTCGGATACAGCCACGACCAGTCGTACGTCGCTCCGCTGGCGCCGAGTGCGGCGATGATCATGCTGCACGCAATGATGTTCGACTCGGCAATGTGATGGGCGGTCTCGCGGGCCGTCATCGCCTCCGGAGTACGTCGACCGTCCAATTCATCCTCGCCAAGAGCTTCAAGCGAAGCTCTCACCGCGTCTCCGATAGCGCGCCAATTGCGGGTAAGTTCGGTCTTTTCATCTTGCGTCATAGCAGTCCTCGCTCCTTTACCTTTAAATATGTCTCAAGCAGCCGTGGGGCGAGTGAGCCTGCGGTAACGTCGAGGGCGAGGCCGCCGAGTCCTTCGACCAAGCGAAGAGCGGCTTCGCGTTGATGGATCACTTCCTCGGCCGCAGACTGGCGAAACATCTCTTGCACGTCCTTCGGTACTTCGCTGACGGCGGCGTTCAGGTCGCGGTCGCCGATGGTCGCAACGAGCGGTAAATGGCGTGGACGCAGAAGCTTGAGCGAAGCGATCAGTTCCTTTGAACTGTCTTTGTCGACGAGATCGGTGAGGATGACGACGAAGGAACGCTTCTTTGTGTTTGATGCGATGAATTGAAATGCACGGGCGTACGACGGCTCGATAAGCTCGGGTTCGACATCGTGGAGAGCTTCGAGAACGGCGTCGATGTGTTCGAGGCCGCGTTTCGGCGGCAGGAATCGCCTGATCCGGCGTCCAAATACGATCAGGCCGCAGTTGTCGCCCGCACGCGCCGAAGCCGACATCAGGGCGAGCGATGCGTGCAATGCGGTATCGAATTTCGTCTCGTCCTCGATGCGCCCGGTCATCAGGCGTCCGGCGTCGAGGGCGATCATGATCGTCTGGTCCCGTTCTATCTGATACTGCCGCGTCGTGAGTTTCGAACGCCGTGCCGTCGCAGTCCACGAGATATGCCGAAGTTCGTCGCCGCGAACGTAATCGCGCATCGATTCGAACTCACGCCCTTCGCCGCGACGAAGCGAACGCCTTTGGATCGCGAGAAACGAGCGTGCGCCGAGAGCTTTAAGTTCCATCTCGCGTGCACGACGCATGTTCGGATAGACCTTTACGGCTTGCGGCTCGCCAAGCTCAGCCTGACACCATACCAAACCCCATTTTGAGAGAGAACGAACAGCCGTTCGGCCGAATTCATATAGCCCGCGGCGATGCGGCGTGACGTGGTAAAAGAACTCCGCGGTTTGATGCGGCGTCAGAGTAAAAACGGCCTCGCGAGGTTCATTAAGTTCAAGTTCGGCGGGGTATTCGTCCTTTATCCTGAGCGTGAAGGTCTCGGCGGTGTTGTTCTCGACATTGACGCTGACCTTTACCGCGTCACCGATGGCAAAACGTCGGTCGAACGAACGCACGAGGGTGAGGCCGTCGGGCAGGACGCGGCTTCGGCGATGGTCGATGATCGCAGCGATAACTACCGCCGCATCGAACGCGACCACTGCCCAGACGAGCCACGCATTACCCCAAGCGAGCGACAGCGGCACGAGCCCGAGGGCGAGCAGGATGTACGTGCGAAGTGAGAAGACGAACCGCATCTTGTGGAGAGATTATAGCACCCGTCGAGCGGTCAAAATATTCGTACCGCGGTGCAACTATTGGGACGTCTCGGGTTTCAAACTATTGGCACCGTGAGGAATAGAGGAGAATCTGCTGTGAAGTTCGCCGCCATTATCTTTGCCATATTTTGCGCGTCAACCGCTGCGTTCGCTCAGGACGAACCTATCGGCCCGCCGGTGATCGAGACGGTATATCTTGCCAAAGATGACGGCGAAGGCCGCGCCGGCGACGAAGTCACGGAATTTGGCGTAAACGACGTTCCGATCCACTGCGTGATACTGCTCGATCGAAACGGAAAGATGACGGTGAAGATGAATTTCGTCGCCGTAAAGGTCGCAGGCGTCAGGCCCGAGACCAAGGTCGTATCTTCAAGCTACACGACGAGCGAACGGCAAAATCGCATCAATTTCACCGGCCAGCCGGATGGGCGTTGGGTTCCTGGTTCGTATCGAGTGGACATATTCGTCGACGGCAAACCTGCTCGCAAGGTCGAGTTCGAGATAAAAGGCACGGCCGCCGCGGCAGGAGCGAATGGGGCCGCGAAGAGTTTCCAAGCCCCGAGACCGCCGAAGAAAAAGCCGTTCTAACAACTCGGTCTCAGGACAAAAAATAACCCGCGAGCAAAACGCAGCTCGCGGGTCTTTTATTTGATCGAGGTTACCCTCTCGCTCTACCAGCGGCTTTCGCGTCCGCCGCCGTAGCCACCGCCGCCGCCAGCGTAGTTGCTGCGGCCGCGATCTTCACGCGGTTTTGCTTCGCTCACCTTGATCTGGCGGCCTGCAAATTCCTGGCCGTCGAGATCGGCGATAGCCTTTTCACCCTCAGCCTGCGAAGCCATTTCGACAAAGCCGAAGCCACGCGAACGTCCGGTCTCACGGTCTTCGACGACCGAAGCCGACTCGACGGTGCCCGCCGACGCAAAAAGATCACCAAGATCCTCGCTCGAAGTTTTGAACGAGAGATTACCTACATACAGTTTCATAGCCATACAAAAATATCGTCGTTCCCATTTAGGGAAGCTTTTCAGAGAAGTATCGAATTTCGGATTAAGTACTTAGCAGAAACGGTCGCTTCTAAGAGATCCGGGCCTTCGCGAGTCTCGAGAGAACTACTTCAGAACCAATAAACCAACCAACCCTCGAACTTACTTACGCCAGCGAACAAACCGTGTAGGTCGGGCGCATCACCGTTGATGCGCGAGAGCAGGATTAACGTAGAATATGATGCACGGTTTCCTAACAACTTGCAACCGTTAAACATAGCTTGTTCGCGGATTTTTATAGGCAGGCACGTATCGACTCGATCGAGTCGCGGGCCGCGGCTTCGCCTAGTTCGATAAATTCGTCACGTTTGCCGATCTCGTCGGGTCGAAGGTGGGCGATCTCGGGGGCGATGACGACGTCGGCGTGGATGTGCTGGAACATCGAAGCCATTCGGACGAGCGTCAGGGCTGACATGATGGCGACGCCCAGTGCGGTGCGTGGTTTTGAGCGAAAGGTCGATCCGCACGCGAGCAGATCGACGGCGATGACGATATCGGCTCCCATTTCGCGGACGATGTCGCAGGGCAGCGGCTTGGTCGCTCCGCCATCGACGAGGATGCGTCCGTCGCGGCCCGTCGGCGGCACGAAAATGCCCGGGACCGCGCAGCTCGAACGCACAGCATAGATCAAATCGCCCGAGTCGCGGAGCACGACCTCGTCGCCGCTCATCGGGTCGCACGCGACGGCCGCAAAGGGAATTTTCAGATCTTCGAAACGCTTTGCAGGGAAGTGCTTCGCCAGATAACGTCCGAGCGGAGCGTTGGAGAGCAATCCCATCGCCGAGAACGATGGCCGGCCGACATCGGTCCAACCGACGTTCGCAGCCATCGCGACGATCTCGTCGATCGACATCCCCGATGCCAAAGCCGCGCCGACTATCGAACCCGCCGAGGTTCCGGCGACAAAGTCGATCGGGATTTCGTGTTCGGCGAGCACCTTGAGCACACCGACGTGCGAAAACCCGCGCGCTCCGCCGCCTGAAAGTGCCAGTCCTACCTTTTTTCTCGTCATCAAACGGGATTGATTTTAACTATTCACTGTGAAAAACTTAAACGCCTGAAGTGACCCTGCACGAATCGTCTTCATTTCCGCGTCCGAGCACGATCGCCGATATTGCGGCGGGCGAGAAGACGTGTCCGGTGTGCTCGCGTGAGACGCAGGACGAATACGTACCGCTTATTTCCGTTGACGAAGACCTCGCAAAATTGATCCGTGCCAACGCTCCGAACACAGCCGAGTTCCAAGCCGTCTGTGCGCGGTGCATCAGGCTCTTTGAGCGGGCAAAGGACCACATCGTTGCCGACGCGGCGATGCAGAAAGACGGTTCGCACGTGCTTTCGACACCGCTCAGGCTCGACGCCGACGAGCGTTTTACGGGCAAAGGGGTGACGATCGCGTTCCTCGATTCCGGCTTTTACCCGCACGTCGATCTGACAACGCCTCGCAATCGCATCCTCGCCTATCGCAGTCTGCTCGATAAGGACGGCGATCTCTCGTCGCTATTCCAGCCCGACGTTGCTAGCTGGCATGGAATGATGACTTCGGTCGTCGCGGCGGGGAACGGCTCGCTCTCGAACGGCTTTTACCGGGGCATCGCTCCCGAGGCCGACGTCGTTCTGATCAAGCTCGCCCGCACTGGCCGCATCACCGACGAAAACATTCTCGAAGGCCTCGAATGGGTCATCGAACACCGCGAGCAGTACGGCATTCGAGTCGTGAACATCTCGGCGGGCGGCGACGAAGAGCTGAGTTATCTTCACGATCCGCTCTCGCAGGCCGTCGAGCGGTGTTCGAGCCTCGGCATCACTGTTGTGTGCGCGGTAGGCAATTCGGGCCACCTGCCCGATCATCCGGTCGTCCCCCCGGCGAGTGCTCCGTCGAGCATCGCGGTCGGTGGGCTCGATGACAATAATTCGATAAATCGCGCAAAGCGGGGAATGTACCGTTCGTCATATGGCCCGACGGTCGACGGACTGCAGAAGCCCGAGGTGATCGCTTCGTCGATCTGGGTCCCGGCGCCGATCCTGCCGAATACTCCGACCGCTCAGCAGGCCAAGCTCCTCGAAAAGCTCGACAAGGCAGAAGACGATCAGCTGCACGCGTTGATCCTGAAATATCCGGGTGTCGATCCGGAGCTTGATGCCGCGCTCGATCGTCCGGTGCACAGCATCAGACAAATAATTTTGCTCAAGATACGCCGCGAGAACGTTATCACGCGGCATTACAAATACGTCGACGGCACGTCGTTCTCTGCCCCGATCGTTTCATCGGTCGTCGCTCAGATGCTCGAAGCAAATCCGTCGCTCACGCCGAGTCAGGTCAAGAAGATCCTCATCTCGACCGCGGAACGCCTGCCTCATTATCAGGTCGATCGCCAGGGCTGGGGCGTGATCGATCCGCGTCGAGCGGTCGAACTCGCTGTCTCACTCAGGTAGGTCTAACCGCCGTTTCATGTCCTCGTAAGCATTTTGGATCAAGGAAGTAATAGCGCATACGTCGGGTTCGATGCCGGGCCGGATCTTGACGTGACGCATGAATTTGCCTGTTCCCTCGAGCGATCCGTCGGGACCATCAAGCTCGGCACCGCGAAAGAATCCGACGTTGACGTGCTCGCGAAAGGCGTTTACGTACGCAAAGCCCGCATCCCCAAGACACGCTGTTGGATGGCCGTCGTGAAGAAGTTCGGTCACGTCGTCGCCGCACGAACGGATCACGTCGAACCAAAACTCGGCGATTTTACCCAGTTCGCCGTCACGAGCAGCGAACCACGCCTCAACAGCTGCGTCGCGCTTCACCGAGCCCGGAAAAGTAAGAAGCTGGGTCGAGCGGTCGATCAATTGTTTGCGTTGCCGGGACGGTTGATCGGCGGCGGACGTGGGCCGATCCGCGGCGTGCCGACCGGGGCTGGCTGAGTATTTGTCGGGCGCGGCGTGACGCTCGGCCTTGGCGAAACGGTCGGTCGCGGTGTTGCCGTGTTGGCAGGCGTTGGGCTGGGATCGTCTGGCGACGGCGACGGACTCAAACGCGGCGAAGGCGTCGGTGACGGCCGCGTCGTATTGGCGTTTGTGTTGGTATTGATGTTGACGCCAAGATTGGCGTTGAAATTGGCGTTCGAATTCGCGTTGAAATTCGAATTTAGATTGAAGTTGAAATTCGAATCAAATCCGACGTTCGAATTCAGATTCAGGTTCTGATTTGCGTTGAGATTGACGTTGATATTGGACGGCGTATCCTTGCGCAAAAACCAGACGATCGCCACACCAACGCCGAGCACTGCTAGCGTGCCTAGTACCGTCAATACTACCGTTTTCGCAGTATTGGGCGGCGGTGGCGGTACATTGTAGCCCTGTGCCGAACGTGCGCGAACATTCGGGCCGTTTGGCGGCGGCGGTTCGGCATGCTGCGTTGGGATAACGATCCTTTCGGAGCGGCCCTGTTCGTCAAATGCGAGAGGCTGATCGGGCGGTACGAGCGGCTTGCGGCGGACGATGGTCTCCTGCCCGATCTCGCCCTCGTCGTCCTCGGCTGCCTCGCTCGGCATCGCCGTAAAGCTCGGCTGCTTTTCATCGATCAGCGGCGTGCCGTCTTTTGTGCAGAAACGAATTATCTCTTCGTCGTAACGGGCGTCACATACCGGGCAAGTCTTCATAGGCGAAATATGCGTCGAAACTCCGAGCAGATGAGGTCTCTACGCATCTTAGCACGAAAAGCCCGACTGGACCCCCAAGCGTCCCGCTTGCCTACGCCGGTTCCTCCGGCGTGATCGTCGCTCGATCTGATCAACGCTGTGAAGACGGAATCTTCGTCAGCCGCATTCGCGGCTATGCAAGCGGGACGGTTCTGGCAAAAAAGACTTGCCAGTGTTGCCCAGGGCAACCGGCGGTCCAGTCGAACCTACCCATCGGAATCCGGCTCGTCGTCCTCTTCCGCGCGTTCTTTTTCCTTCGGTGTGGCTCCGTACGACTCGAGCAGCTTTTCGATCTCGGCGTCGTCGGTCAGGTCCCAGGCGGTTTCGCCGGATCTGTTTTTGAGATCGGCCTTTGCACCAGCTTCGAGCAGTGACTTGACTGCTTCTACGTCGTCGGCGTAGGCGGCGTTCATCAGAGCGGTCTGGCCGGCTTTGTTGACCGCATTTACGTCGGCACCTGCCCGAATGAGGGCTTTGATAACTGCGGCGGGGGCGAACTCGGCCGCCCGAATGAGCGCCGTGTCACCGTCTTCGTCGGCCGCATCGAGACTCACGCCGTGCTTGATCAGCAGATCGACGAGCTCGGCCGAAGCGTCTTCGTCGAGCCGCATCAGCGGCGTCTGCTTGTCACGGGTGCGTGCAGTGACCTTTGCTCCCGCGTCGAGCAAGATCTGTACGATCTCGACGTCGCCGGTCTCGACAGCTATAAAGATCGGCGTCAGACGCGTCTCTTTATCTTCCTTTTCATTGACGTCGGCGCCGTTGGCGATCAATTCGCGGACACGATCGACATCTTCCTCGGCGATGGCGTTGGCTAATTCGGTTCGGTACGAAACGGTCATTGCGACCACACCGGTCGTCGCAACGCTTAGCGTCGAGTCGATCCCGGCCGAGACTTCGACCACGACATCCGGCCCGGCGACCTCAAGCGAACCGTCCGCCTCTTCGTCGGCATCCCGTTCGAGCGTGAGTTCGCGGATCTGCTTGGCAAATCCCATCGCACCGATCTCGACGCGATAACGCCCAAATTTCAGATCGCGAAGCTCATATTTGCCCTCTTCGTTCGTCACGACCTCGCGTGTACCATCGATGCTGATCGCCGCCACGGTCGCTCCCGGAATCACTGCCCCATTTGGATCGAGTACCGTTCCGAAAAGCCGACCGCGGCCGGTCGGCTCGATTGGTTCGGTAGCTTTCTTTGCCGCGTCATCAACCGGGCGTTCTGCGGCAGGCATGGGAGTCGCCGCGGGTGCCGGTTCCTGGGCCAGAGCGTTCGTCGCTAATGCAAGTGTTGCGCTGATCGCCCCGGCCGAGATCTGCGGCAAACGCCGAGTTATCTGGGCGAGCTGCCGCGAGAAAAGCGGCCGCTGCGTCACCGGATGCTGAATGTATCTAACGCAAAGCTTCCCGCCCGACTTTCGCACCAGCCGCATGGCCTGTTTGCGAGTGATCGCCGAAAGATCACTCACGCTTTTTTCGCAGTGAGAACAAAATCTGACCTCGTCCGAGCCGCTCATCTCTTCCCACTTCTGAGAGCACGGCTCCTTCACTTCCAACTGATCGATAAAGCTGATCTTTGACATAGTTGTACCTCCGCGAAAGTGCCTGTAGAAGCAACACTTACGCCTTTCAAAGCGAATTTTGGATCTGGGATTACAACGGAGTGTTTCCCGCGTGTTGACCGGTCTAAAACCCTAGATGCGGCGAGCTTTTCGGATGGTTGCTTTGGCGGCTGGCAACTACCTTTCCGTGGGACGAGATTGTATCCTGTTGCTATGCAAAAGCGTGAGAGATACAAGGTCGGCCTGGTGCAAATGCCGATGAGTGCCGACGTCGATGCCAACCTGAAAAAGGCGGTAGAAGCCTGCGGCGAAGCCGCGGCGAAAGGTGCGAGGCTGATCTGCCTGCCCGAGATGTTTCGCTCGCAGTATTTCTGTCAGGAAGAGGAACACGCGAACTTCGACTTGGCCGAGGCGATCGATGGTCCTTCGTCGCAGGCACTCGGCAAGGTTGCCGACGAACACGGCGTTACGATCATCGCACCGATCTTTGAGGAGCGCGCGCTCGGCCTCTATCACAACAGCCTCGTGATCGTGAAGCCCGGCGAGCCGGTCGCAGGTGTCTATCGCAAGATGCACATTCCGGACGATCCTGCTTATTACGAAAAGTTTTATTTCACGCCGGGCGATATGGGATTTAAGGCCTTTGACACCGAGGTCGGCCGCATCGGCACGCTCATCTGCTGGGATCAATGGTATCCGGAAGGTGCGCGGTTGACGGCTCTTCGCGGGGCAGAGATCCTCTTCTACCCGACGGCAATCGGATGGCACCCGGCCGAGAAAGACGAATTCGGCCACCAGCAGCAGGACGCTTGGCGGACGATCCAGCGGTCGCACGCAATCGCCAACGGAGTATACGTCGCGGGCGTCAACCGCGTCGGCCACGAGGTCACCGTCGAAGGCACGCCGGGTATCGAATTCTGGGGCCGAACCTTTCTCAGCGATCCTTTCGGCGTGATCGTCGCTGAAGCAAAGGGCGAAGACGAAGAGATCGTCATCGGCGAGGTTGACCCGTCCCGCGTACAGGAAGTGCGCCGCCACTGGCCGTTCCTCCGCGACCGCCGCATCGATGAGTATGGCGACATCACGAAACGCTTTATCGATTGAAAACTGAAAAGGCCGCCTCGTATCGAAGCGGCCGTTACTAAATATAGATCAGTTTTAAATTATTGTGGTGAAAAAACCTGTACCGTACGGCGTCCGAAGCGGCGTGCTTCTGAGCAGTTCGGCACCCAGATATCGAGTTTCTTGCCCTTGATCGCACCGCCGGTGTCTGACACCAGATAGGTGCCGCTCCACTGGCCGGCGTTAACGACCACCTTCGAACCGAGCTTGAGCACTCGCGGATCGGCGGCAATAATACCGCGGCGAACGCTGTGGCCCATTGCAGTGCGGCCTTTCAGGCAGTATGCCGTTGCCGAGAACGAACCGCGGCTCGCACCTGCTCCGGCTGCTTTTGACGAACCCGTGGTTTTGACGAGTTTTTTCGACTTTTTGTCTTCGTCGTCGCTTTGAACGACTTCAGGCGTTTCGCTTACAACGACTTCCGGAAGAACTTCTTCTGGGGTTTCGGTTACAACTTCTTCAGATACAATAGCTAGATTATTATTAATATCCGTTAAACTATTATCGATTATTTCGAGCGAATCATTCGCTATGGCGAGTGTCGATCCTGCAGGAACATTTGCGTAAATAAAAACAACGCACATGCTTAGCACTGCAATGATCGAGGCTCCTCTAACGAGATTTTTCATCAAACATACTCCAAAAAAACGTACCTCGCCCGAAACGCAAAAATAGTGTCTGATCGTTTGTTATCAGCCACTACTCGTATCGAACGAAGACTGTGTCGGCCGACTTATTTCGGCCTGTTTCCTACCAACACGCGGCGGAACTTCAGAAGAGATTACCAGCTAGCGTCGGTATTGTCCATTACTGAAAAGCCCGCAACTCCTTGTTTTACTTGCAATTGCTGATTTCTAAGGCGCTTAGGCGTTCAAAAAAATCTGTTTTTTTGATAGTATTTCTCTGCGGAGCGTCAGTTTGCCGCTTCGACTCACCGATCCACACACCGCAGTTGGAGAGCAATAGTTTATGCGCGAAAGACGTCAGGGTGCCCGACACGTGATCTCGTATCCGATCCGCATCAAGTGGAAGGACGACTCGGGAAAGGAGATCGTTCAGGACGGTTTGACGGACAACGTCGGTCCGCACGGAGCTCTCGTTTACCTTCCACGCACGCTGCCAAATGTGGGCCGTAAGGTGCACCTGACCGTCACCGAAGACCCGCACAATGAGATCTCGGTCGTCGGCGAGGTCATCCGCCTCGAACGCAACGCCTCCCACCCCCAGGCCGCTCTGATGTTCACCGAAGGCCTTCGCGAATGGAAGAAGAAGGTCTGGGAAGTCGCCGGCGCGACTATAGCCGCCCAGCAACCCGATGGCCCGGACGAATGGTAACTGTTAATCGCAGTTCGGGACGCCGAATAAGTGTGGCCAATTGGTCACGGATTTATGAGGTTTTCTCGATTCTTCTTTAAGGTTTGCGTGCTCATCGCGTTGGTACTTACGGCCTATGCCGGCGGCCTATTGCGCGGATTCTTTCTCCACCTTCCGGATGTAGGTCTCGGGTTCCAGATCTACACGTCGAGACATCTTCTGGTGCTGGCGGTCCTCATCGTGACGCTAGCGCTCGCACACATATCGGAGTCCAGGGTAGCGTTGATCGTTCGGGTTCTGCTCGTTGGAATTTGTTTCTATCAGCACTACGATATTTCCGATACCCGACAAGCCGTAGCTGAGGAGTTCTCCGGGCCATGGTTGCGGGAGCTAACTATCGTTGACTTTGCCACGCTTCCTGTCTTGCTTGCCGCGGTCATACTGGACATTATTCAGTTCCTATACCGTCCGAATCCAAAGGGAGAGAACTCGTAGAAGGTAAGTGCCGATGTCCTGGGCGCATCAATCGGGAATTGTGGCTTGAGATTTCCGATGTCGGTCGATTGTCGATCGGGCTAGAAACGCACCCTCCCTACCGGTCGGGTTTCCGCCTTTCTGATCGGTGTTCGTCTGTCTTATCTGTGTGGATCCGTGTTCCATTCTCTTTCGAGAGTTCAACCACCCGCTACCGCAGGTGGTTCTGACTCAGCGGCTAAGCGTCTCTGCGGCGAAAGTCAGTTGATCGGTGTTCCATTTCTTCCACTCGGATTTTGACAATCAGCTCGGACTCTCGAAAGATATTTCGTAAGCAAACCTATGAAGATACTTGTTTTAGGGGCCGGGCGAATGGGGCACGGCGCGGCTTTTGATCTGATACACAACTCGCCTGACGTGACCGGCGTGACTGTCGCCGATTTTCATCTCGACAAGGCCGAAGCGGTAAAGGCGGCGGTCGGCACGGACCGGATCGCGGCGAAGCAGATCGATGCCTCGAAGTACGATGACGTAGTCGAGCTTTTCAAAGGGCACGACAGCGTCATCTCGTGCGTCAATTACTGGTACAACGTCGCCCTATCGAAAGCTGCGATCGAGACCGGGGCGAATTTCTGCGATCTCGGCGGCAACAACTATGTCGTTGATGAGCAGCTTGCGCTCGACGTCGATGCCAAGGCGAAAGGCATCAATATCATTCCGGATTGCGGGCTGGCACCGGGGATGGTCTCGATCCTGGCGATGCACGGTGCGAAGCGCTTTGAGCAGATCGATGAGATCCACATTCGCGTCGGCGGCCTGCCTCAGGACCCGCAGCCTCCGCTCAATTATCAGCTCGTGTTCTCGGTCGAAGGGCTGATAAACGAATACATCGAGGTCGCGCGCGTCATTCGCGAAGGCAAGATCGTCGAGGTTCCATCGATGACCGAGCTGGAATCGCTCGAATTCGAAGGTTTTCCGCCGCTAGAGGCCTTTCAAACCAGCGGAGGTACGTCGACGCTGCCCGACACGTTTCTCGGCTCAATAAAGGAGCTTGATTACAAGACGATCCGTTATGCCGGCCACTGTGAGAAGTTCAAGACGATGATAGATCTGGGCCTATGTTCGAGCGAAGAGATCGTCGCCGATTACGTCAAGGTCAAACCGCGAAAGGTCTTCGGCGAACTCCTGCAGCGGCACCTTCCGGCCGACGGGCCCGACTACGTGCTCGTCCGGCTCGAATTCGTCGGCGACGGTGGCAAGCGGCTGCGGTACGACATCGTCGATAAGCAGGACGAAGCGACCGGAATGTCGGCGATGATGCGTACAACGGCGTTCCCGGCTTCGATCATCGCCCAGATGATGGCCCGCGGCGACGTCAACATGCGCGGAGCTACACCACAGGAAAAAGCGATAGATGCCGATACGTTCGTTGCGGAACTTGCACGGCGAAACATCGCCATCCGCGAGTCTTAGATATTTGACAGTTAATAATGCGGTGAGGCCTGTTCTTCAAGAACAAAAAGCCCCGACAGTAGAGCCGGGGCTTCGGATCTTTCCAGTTTGCTTAGGCATTAGATGCCAACGAGCCTTGGATTTGCCTTCTTCTGAAGGAGCTTCTGTAGTTTCAGCCTAGCTTTGTGCAGCTGAGACTTTGATGTCCCGACCGAGCAGCCAAGGATGCGGGCAACTTCTTCGTGCTCGAAACCCTGGATATCGTGAAGAACAAAAACGTTCTTGTATCCCGGCGGCAACTGGTCGATCGCATTGTCGAGTGCGATCTTGTCTACGATCCTCATCTTGCTCGGATCGGCGGTTCCTACGACGGCCTGATCGGGCGTTTCGCCTTCCTCAGTTGTCTTTTCGTACTTCACGCTCCGTTTACGGAAATGCATAAGTACCTGATTAACGGTCATCCGGTGCAGCCAGGTCGTGAACGCCGAGTCGCCTCTGAAACTGCCAACCTTACGGTAGAGCTGTATGAAAACGTCCTGAGTCAGGTCTTCCGCTTCTGAAGGGGCCTGGAGCATCCTGAGACAGATCGAATAAACGCGGCGATGATGCCGTGAGTAGATCTCTTCAAATGCAGCCATGTCTCCCTTCGAAGCAAGCTGTGTCAGGTCAAAATCCTTAGCTGTCCTAAGGTCTATAGTCTTGGTATCAGAGCCGAATATGACGTCGTCAGTTTTAACGCCTTGGTCGCTATGAAAAACCGGAAAATTTAATGTCTCTGTGGTCATTTGATTTCCCCCCTCGCTTATGACATCTTCAAATGCCGTGCCAAACCCTCTGTTCAATGCCGATAGTGCTATTTAGACGCCTAAAAACCGTGGTTTGTTCCAATTAATGGGCATATTTTGTTGTTCGCCTTTCATCAAATACCAGATGCAAAGTAATGCCGTTTCTATTCCCATCAGTACGGGCTTACACGATTTGGTGTATTCGCCGCGGAGACGAGTCCTACGCGTCATCGGGCTGGAAAATGGTAGAATTCAGGTGAAAAAAGCAGTATGTCCGGTTCCGGCCCGAGAGCAATGATCGCGAAGTATGAAATTAGCTCGTTTGGTAAACGAGTGTTCCGAGCGTTCCTACTGGTAACTATAAGCGTAGCCCTCTCACACGCTACATTCGGTCAGGTTCAATACAAAAGCCAGGAGTTCTCGGAAGCAGACGGTATCCCCGTACTGGTCAAGCATTTACCGGACTGGGAGAACCGCCGCGGATCGATCAGATTCGCAACTTCGACGCCTGAACTGAAACAGGCGATCGGGGAACGGCCGATTGCGGAGCTTATAGACTTTACAGCCGGAACTGAGGCGGCTACGGCAGCCTACGATGAAGGCCAGCTGTTGATCGTCGAGTTTACAAGCCCCCAGAATTCGGTCGAGGCAGATACCGCGATAAACGGAGCGATAGCGGCGGCGAATGACGGACGTACGTTTTACAAACGGATCGGGAACTACAACGTCGTAGTATTTGACGCGACCAGCAGACGTGCGGCCGAGGCTCTGATCGATCAGGTCAAATACGAAAAGCAGATCACGTGGCTAGGCAACAATCCATTCGCGATCAGTGCCGAACGGGCCTTCGTGATCACTACGACCGAGATCTTCTTTTCTACGCTTCTGGCCATTATCATCGGAGCGAGTTTTGCGATCGTTGTCGGAGCCATCGTCGGGTGGGTCTACTTCAATTTCCGTGACCGGCGAAGAGCCCAGCTCGATATGTACTCGGATGCGGGCGGCATGACTCGGCTGAATCTGGACGGTCTGACGCCGGATGTGCTCCCAGAACGGCTGCTCGGCAAGTAAGCCCTTTCTCTACGCGGGCAGAGCATCGATCAGCCGCTCGATATCGCTCCCATCGTTGTACAAATGCGGTGCGATCCTTACGCGGTCACCACGCGGGCTAACGATCACATTTTCGGCCTCCAGCGACGCATAGACCTCATTCGCGGGCATACCGCCAGTGTGCTTGATGCACACTATCGCGGACGCTTCGCCGGGAACACGCGAGCTAAGAATGTCGTAGTTCTTACCGCCGAGGCTGTCACAGAGGCCGTCGGTAAGATCGGCCAGGTAGCGTTGGGTATTCGCGGGCCCGGCTTCAAGGAGCAGCTTGAGGCTCTGTTCGAGACCGTAGAACAACGACGCTGGACCGGTACCACTTTCCCACGCAAGAGCGGTCGATTTCAGCGGCTGCGAACGATCGGCAAAATCCCAAGGTTCCTCTACGCTGATCCAGCCGATGAGAGTGGGTTCGATACGTTCGCGGGCTCGGTCCGAGAGGAAGATGTAGCCGCAGCCCTCGGGAGCGCAAAGCCATTTGTGGCTCGCTCCACAGGCCGCATCAACGTACTGACTGGGCAGGTCGAACGGCATCGCCCCCAGGCCCTGGATAATGTCGACGCAGAATAAGGCATCGACAGCCCGAGCAGCACGGCCGATGCGTTCGAGATCGGCGACAAACCCCGAGGCATATTGGACCGCGGAGATAGAAACGACGCGGGTGTTCGCGTCGATCATAGAGATCAGCTCGTCTACATCGATGCGGCAGTTCCGTTCCGGAGCCAGCCTGAGTTCGACGCCAAAGCGATCCCGCACCCGCCGCCACGCGTAGAAATTGGCGGGAAACTCTGCCTCAAAGCTCACAACGTTGTCGCCAGGCTGCCAGTCGAGCCCTGCAGCGATCGATGCAAAACCGTCAGAAGTGTTGCGTGTAAAGGCGACCTGTTCCGGCCTGACACCGAGCAGCTCGGCTAGCAAACCACGGCACCGGTCCTTCGTCGCGACCCATTTGGCGAAGTTCAAAGTGCCATTTGCTGCCACGTCCGAAAGCTGCCAGTTCATCGCCTCGATCGCAGTCGACGGGATAGGGGAGACCGCCGCACTATTCAGATACGCGTAGTTCTCTGTCGCCTTAAAGAGTTTGCGGATCGCGGGGTTCATCGTAATTTCTTTGACAACCTTTGTTGATAAATCGGATTATAAAGGTTTGGGGGTCTGACCGCCAGACGCCTTTCTATGCTGGAATTGAGGAAGAAGAATCAGATCGAGTTTGGCCTTGTTTCCGTCTTTGACGATACGGACATCGAGGTCACGCACCTTGCAAAGGAGTCTCGCCAGGGTCTCTGGACCGAGGGCTTCAAGCTGATCCGCGATATTTTCCTGATCATCGTCGTCTTCATACTCTTTGGCGTTTTCTTCGTCCAGCCCGTCGTTGTCGAAGGCACCTCGATGCTGCCCCAGCTTCATGACGGCGAACGCCTGCTCGTCAACAAGCTCGTCTATTACCGTATCCAAAGCGTCAGTTGGGGCCATATCGAACGCGGCGACATAGTCGTCTTTTGGTTCCCCAACGACCCGGATAAATCCTACGTCAAGCGAGTCATCGGCCTGCCGGGCGAGACTGTTGAGATCCGCAGCGGCAAGGTCTATGTCGATGGCAAAGAGCTCAACGAAGACTACCTCGACAAGGAGTACAACCAGACCGTGCCCAGTGCTCCGCCCAAGAAAGTCGACGAGCATCACTATTTTGTGATGGGCGATAACCGCGATAACTCGTCTGACTCGCGGTATTGGGGCCTGGTTCCCGAGAAATACATCTACGGAAAGGCCTTTTTCCGCTACTGGAAGCCCGCCAGCATCGGGTTCCTCGAGCACGGCGAGTACGGCACCGACGTGCCGACAACCACCAAGACCAAGGACACCCCCAACGACGACAAATAACCTCGGCGCCGCCTGCGGTTAGCCTCTCCTTTCTGTTAAAATCTAGCGGTTATGAGCGACGCACTACTCGTGCTAGAGGATGGACGCACGTTCCGCGGCCGGTCTTTCGGGGCCGAGGGCGAGACGTTCGGCGAGATGGTCTTCAACACGTCGATGTCCGGTTATCAGGAGATCCTGACCGACCCTTCGTACGCAGGCCAGATCGTTTGCATGACGTACCCGCTGATCGGCAACTACGGCGTGAACGCCGAGGATGTTGAGTCTCGCAGGCCGTGGGTCGAAGGCTTCGTCGTTCGAGAAGTCAGTCGTGTCCACTCGAATTTCCGAGCCTCCGGCTCCCTTTCCGATTATCTCAAAGACAACGGGATCGTCGGTATCGAACGGATCGACACCAGAGCCCTCGTCCGCCATATCCGGGATAAAGGTGCGATGCGTGCCGGGATCTCCACCGTCGGATCCGATGCTCACGCCCTGCTCGAACGTGTTCTTTCCTCGCCCGCGATGGCAAATCGCGAACTCGCCAGCTCCGTATCTGTTGATGAAACGTACAGTTACGCTGCGGACGGCGAAGAACGTTACCATATCGTAGCGTACGATTTCGGCGTTAAGACGAACAGTCTGCGTGAGTTTGCCCGATTTGGCTGCCGCGTAACGGTCGTGCCGGCGGCGACTTCCGCGGCTGAGGTGCTTGCTCTCGAACCTGACGGCATCTTTCTCTCCAATGGCCCGGGCGATCCGGCGTCGATGCGATCGGTTATCGAAGAGGTCCGCAAACTCGCGTCTTCGCAAAAGCCAGTTTTCGGCATCTGCCTCGGCCATCAGCTGATCGGCGAAGCCTTTGGCGGTAAGACGTTCAAGCTCAAGTTCGGACACCGCGGCGGCAATCAGCCGATCAAAGACCTGACGACCGGAAAGATCGAGATAACGTCGCATAATCACGGCTTTGCGGTCGGTGCTGGCACATTACCCGCCGACGTCGAAGTAACCCACGTCAATCTCAACGACAACACCGTGGCGGGCCTAAGACACAAGACCCTTCCTGTCTTCTCAGTCCAGTATCACCCGGAATCCGCCCCGGGACCGCACGATTCCGAGTATCTTTTCGAGCGCTTCGTCGACCTTCTCAAACGCTAGTCCGAATCCAAGATCAGGTTTCCCATTTTCCACAACCTCGACGCGGGAACGACTCAGAACCAACTGCGGTTGCGGGTGGTTGAACGCGCGAAAGGAGGATAGAACACGGATTAGATAGGGGTGCTTTCGGCGCCGAGGCAAGCCTCGTCTGGACGCGTTAGCGGCTAGGCCGCGAGGAAGGAGGCTATTGCCGCCCCCTCGCGACTGGATGGAGCGGCCTAAGGCTCCGGCTCAGGTTCCGGCTTGATGTCGTCGTCGAGGATGCGGACCTCGGAACCGTACTTTTGATATTCGCGGAAGCGGATCAGGTTTCGTGTTTCGAATACCTTCGAGCCTTCACGCATAGTGAGCCGGACGTCCGAGAGCGAGGGCATCAGGTATTTTCCGTCGGCGATGCTGACCCAGTCGTAGTCGATCGATCGTTTTGCGGTGCGGATCGGAAAACTCTCGGGTATCTCGGTCGCTTCGCTCTCAACGCGTATCACGCGGCTGCCGTCCCGGTCGATCCAGATGCGGCCCTTCATCCCGGTGATCGTCGACTTCGAAACGCTCCCGGCAGCGGTGATGATCTGTTTGGCGCGGTCCTTTTCGACGGAATATTCGTAGACGAATGTCTTAAACCCGCGGATCACGTCGGTCTGGATCAGATCGAACTGCGTCTGGCTTTCAGGCTTGAAGATAGTCGCGAGCATGGTCACGAATTCGCCCGTCGAACTCGTTCCGCCGACGCTCTCGTACGAGCCGCGGGCCTCCGAAGCAGGCTGGAGCAAACCATTTAGCGAGAGGACGCGATAGCTCTCGTCACCGCTCGACTTATAGCTGACGGCCACGACGAGACGGTCGAGATTGCGAAAATTATTCGTGCCCGCATACGCGGCGGCTCGCTGAATGAGCTGCTTAACGACGAAATCGGGCATTTCCGCGACGGCGTCGAGTGTTTTCTTGCGGGCGTCCTCGATCACGCCGGCGGCCTCAATCGGCGGCGGCAGCTTTGTCGATTCCGGATCGCGGCGTCGGCGCTCGGCCTCTTCGAGAGCACGTTTTAGTTCGTCGTCATTCGCGGATTTCGAGCGGGTCAGGCTGCGGACGCCATCGGTGACCACAAAACTTATCCCGCGACGCCTCAGCGTGTCGATCAACTCGGCCTTTTTGCCCGGTGCGGCGGCTGCAGCGTACAGAAGCTTTACATATTCCGCCTGCGTAAGCGGCGGCAATTGGGCGAACGAATTCGCACCCAAAAAACAAGTGAGCAGGGCCGTGAAGAACAGAGATCTCATCTCTTGAAAAGATGCTCGGCCGCCTCGAATCGTTGTGCCCCGGCCGTAGCAGAAAAATAAAAGAAAAAGCGGGAAAATTCAATGATCTTCCCGCCGGTTAAAGATGACGAATCGGTGTCGGGCCTTAATTGACCCACTCTTCTTCGTAGTTAAGCTGCCAATGACGCGTCACCCATCGCTGAGCGGCCGATACCGCAGTATTCTTCCATTTCTTGATGTTATCAAGTACCGAAAGAGCGGCCATCGGCTTGCTCGGATCGCGCTCGACCCTGATCACCTGAGTTAGAACCTCGATAATGGTCTTGTTCTCCTCAAGTATCTGGAGACGAACCTCGCTTCCGACCGGCGGCAATCTGTCCAGATTGACTAGAGCGCTCGTCTCACCGACGTTCTCGGTCAACCCTTCAACATTAACCGTCTCGCCGCTGCTGGAATCGACCCAGCTGGCTTTGACCGGCATGCTCGCGATGATGCGATGATGCAATGGCGTTTTGTATGATGAAGTAGCAAAATCTACCTGTGCCATTATTTCCCCTTATCTATGATCAATAAAATAAGCATTCTCGGAGGTGAGTAACCACTTACCAAAGAATGCGAGACTAACGTAAGCCAAAATTACAAAAAAGTCAAGTTTTCAACGCGGCATCGAAATGCCCATAATTTGGGCATTTTGTGGATGAACCGCAGTTCCGAGCCAATTCTGTAACCGAAAAAGGTACAAAACAAAGAATTTAACGCTGCCGAGCCGAAAAGGTTGCGGCGAATTGAACTTGATATACGACGCGGCGCGGATTTTCAAGCCAAATTCAACATCTGTTCACACTTCGTTAACGTGCCTTGAGTAACATCTGTCATTCGCGATAGTGAGGGATCTGGTTTCAGGATTATTGGAACTCAAATTGCCTTTTGGAAGGGTACGATCTGGAGTTTGGCGAGCAGGTGAGAGCGACGTGTTTTGCTTAGCGTTCTGTTCGCAACAGGTTACGGCGACTAACGTCGCACGAGTAGACGTTTGTACGGGGCCAAAGCTGCGGGATCGTTGAGGCTAATATCCAAAAATCAATACAAAAATCCGAAAAATCAAAATTCCCGGCCATTGGCGGGATGTCTTTATCAACGAATCATTAGGTTAACAAAGAGGTCAAAAACGACTATGACTAAAAAGAATATTCTTCGATCGATGCTTGCTGTCGCGTTCGCGGCTCTGCTCGCGACCACGGGCATTGCCCAGGTAACGACGGCATCGGTCAGTGGTCGTGTCACGGATAAGAACGGGGCTCCCTTGTCGGGGGTTGCGATCGAAGCCACACACGAGCCTTCAGGTACTAGATACAACGCGGTCACCAACGACTCGGGTTTCTATACGATCCCGCTGATGCGTGTCGGCGGCCCCTACAAGATCATCGCAAATGGATCTGGATTCAGGGAAAGGTCTGCGGAAAACATCCAGCTCTCCCTCGGAACCACGGCGACGACCAACTTCGAATTGAGCACTGAAGTGCAGCTCGAAGGCGTCGAGGTGACCGTCACGAACGATGAGATCTTTAGCGAGGCCCGAACGGGTGCGAGTACGAACATCAGTAACGAGGTCGTATCGCGAATGCCGACGATCGGCCGCCTGCTCACCGACTTCTCACGCCTCACGCCGCAGTATGGCGGCAGCGGCTCGTTCGCCGGTCAGGACAATCGTCTTAACAACATCACGGTCGACGGTTCCTACTTCAACAACTCGTTCGGACTCGCCGGCCAGCCGGGCGAACGCACTGGCGTTTCGCCAATCTCGCTTGCTGCGGTCGAAGAGTTTCAGGTGAGCGTTGCCCCGTACGACGTTCGCCACGGTAACTTTGTCGGTGCGGACGTTAACGTCGTAACCAAGAGCGGTACTAACAAATATACCGGCTCGGCCTACTACCTCTGGAGAACGCCGAGCATGGTCGGCACCGAAGCCGGCAACAACACCTTCAACCCGGGCGACTTTAAGTTCCGCACGTGGGGTTTCACGGTCGGCGGCCCGATGCCTTTCTTTAACTTTGGCGAGAACAACGGACCCGCCTTTATTTCGGGCCGTGACAAGCTGTTCTTCTTCTTTAACTATGAAGAC
This sequence comes from Acidobacteriota bacterium, assembly GCA_041940165.1. GTDB lineage: Bacteria > Acidobacteriota > Blastocatellia > Pyrinomonadales > Pyrinomonadaceae > OLB17. The sequence continues at coordinate 164,025 of JBGTSR010000001.1, read as the reverse complement.
GAGAGCCTGACGAGCCCGGGAACGACCTTCAGGGCCCGAACGGCCAGCGAGACCCAGGGCGGAAGCGTCACCCGCGTACTCGCGTCGGACCTCGACGCTCTGGGCAACTACCTGCGTACGAACTTCAGCTACGATCCAGGTGGTTATCAGGGCTACGACTTCTCGACCCCGGCGAAAAAGTATCTTTTCCGTTCGGACTACAACATCAACAATACGAATCGCCTGACGATGCGATACATGCACCTCGATTCGAGCACGGATGTTCTGCTTTCCAACTCGTCTTCGCTCGGTTTTGGTTCGCGTCGTACAAACCTTTTCGGCCTGAACTTCCAGGGATCGAACTATCAGATCCTGGAGAACATCCGTTCGTGGGTAGGTGAGTGGACGTCGAGCTACGGGAGTCAGGTCGCAAACAGCCTGATCGTTGGATTTACGAAACAGGATGAGAGCCGTGGCCAGCTCGACCGCCTCTTCCCGTTCGTCGATATTCTCGATGCCGGTACGGTCTACACGAGCTTTGGTTCCGAGCCGTTCACGCCGAACAATGAGCTTCGTTACGATTCGTTCCAGATCCAGGACAACCTGACGTTCTTCCACGGTGCTCACACCTTCACCACCGGAGTAAGCTTCGAACGCTACAACTCTGAGAACGTGTTCTTCCCGGGTTCGCAGAGCGCTTACGTTTACAACTCGCTCCAGGATTTCTACACAGACGCTAACGGGTATCTCGCAAACCCGAACCGCACGACCTCGCCAGTCACGCTTCGCAGATTCCAGGTCCGCTGGGCAAATGTCCCGGGACTCGATAAGCCGCTCCAGCCGCTTAAGGTCACGTACATGGGCTTTTACGGCCAAGACCTTTGGAAGATCAGGGACAATTTCACGCTGACCTACGGCTTGCGTGCTGACGTTCCCTTCTTTGGCGACACGGGCTTTACGAATCCAATTGCTAACAGCCTGAATTTCCGCGATGAGAATGGCCAAACGGTCCAGTATCAGACCCAGAAGCTGCCCGATCCGAATCTGCTCTGGTCGCCGCGTGTCGGTGTCAACTGGAGCCCGACCCAGCGGCTGCAGTTCCGTGGTGGTTCGGGTCTGTTCTCGGGCCGTCCGGCTTATGTTTGGATCTCGAATCAGATCGGTGCCAACGGAATCCTGACGGGCTTCGAACAGCTCGACAACACGACTTTACGCCCGTGGCATCCCGATCCGAACCGTTATAAGCCGACGACCGTAACCGGTGCGCCGGCCAGCTCGTATGAGCTTGCGTTCTCGGATCCCAACTTCAAGTTCCCGCAGCTATGGCGCTCGAGCGCGGCTGTCGATTATAGACTGCCGTTCTTTGGCATGATCGCCGGTGCAGAGTATCTGTATTCGCGTGATGTCAACGGCGTTTACTACATCAACGCAAACCTCGCGAATCCGAATACTGCGTTCACAGGCCCCGACAATCGCCCTCGCTGGACGACTTCGAATCGCATCAACAGCAACATCTCGAGCGCTGTTGTTCTCAAGAATCAGGACGTTGGCCGTTCGTACAACGTGGCATTTACGCTCGAGAAGCCTTTCTCGAAGGGCCTCTATTTCAAGTCGGCATACAGCTACGGCGAAGCGAAGAATACGGTTGATCCCGGTTCGATCGCGTTCGGTTCGTGGAACAACAACCAGCACTCCAGCAATCCGAACCTTCCGGGTCTGGGCTATAGCGTTGCGACGCCGAAGCACCGTGTATTTGCGGCAGCGACCTATCGCCTCGAATACTTCAAGTTCGGTGCGACGACCGTATCGGCCTTCTGGGAATCGAGGACGGGTGCGAATTCGAGTTACGTCTTTAGCGGCGATCTCAACGGCGACGGCGGAACGACGAACGACCTGATCTACATTCCGAACGGCGTTTCCGAAATGAACTTCGGTAACATTACCTCTTCGAATGGAACGGTCGTTTTCACGCCCGCTCAGCAGGCAGCCGCGTGGGATGCATATATCCAGCAGGATCCTTATCTGTCGAAGAATCGCGGCCGCTATGCCGAACGCGGTGCGGCGTTCCTGCCGTTCCTTCACAGGATGGATTTCAACGTTGCTCAGGACGTGTTCTTCCGCCTCGGTGGCCAGCAGCATAAATTCCAGTTCAGGGCCGACGTCCTGAACTTTGGAAACCTGCTGAACAAGAATTGGGGCGTCGGACAGGCTTTCACCTCGTTCCAGCCGCTCATCACCACAAGCACCAGCGGCACGGCAACTTGCCGTGCAGCCGGAGCGACGACCGCGGCTACCTATTGTCTGCGTACGATCAACAATCAGTTGATCTCAAACTCGTACACGCCGACCGCAGGTACCAATGATGTGTGGCGAATTCAGCTTGGTGTTCGTTACTTCTTTAATTAAGCCGATTTCGGTTTAGCTATTTACAGCCGCTGGCCTTTCGGGGCCGGCGGTTTTTTATTGACAAGCACCACCGCCTCTCGGCGAGGGCAGTTCTGGCATTTTTGCTAGAATCTTTAGGAGCATGCGCATACTCCAGGTCTCATCGGCGCGGACGTTTGGCGGCGGCGAGCGGCACTTTGTCGATCTGTGCCGCGCACTCGTCGAACGCGGACATCAGGTCTTTGTAGCCCTGCGACCGACGAACGAGTGGGAAAGCCGACTCGATTTCATCCCGCGAGAGAAGTTTCTTTATGTCTCGATCCGAAATTCGTTCGGGATGTTCAGCGCAAAAACGATCGGGCGCTTTGCCAGCGAACACGATATCGATATCGTGCACGCACACGTCGCCCGGGATTATCTGGCGGCGAGTGTTGCGGCGAGGATCGCGGGCCGTCCGAAGCTCGTACTCACGCGCCACGTCGTTTTTCCCTTAAAGCCCTTTTATCGTTTTGCACTAAAGAATGTTGGAGCGGCTATCGCTGTCTCACCCGCGGTCGCAAGGGAGATGGAACGTGTCCTGGCTCCGCATCGGGTGCATCTGATCCCGAACGGGATCCGTTTTGCCGATATTTCCACCGACGTCCGAAAACGCTTGGGCGATCGATTCAGGCAGCTGCACTCGATCCCATCTAGCGAACCGCTGGTCGCAATACTCGGTGAACTGAAAGTGCTCAAGGGCCAGCGCGACTTCGTCCTCGCTGCAAACGAGGTGCTAAAACGGGTACCCGATGCCCGATTTGTTATAGCGGGCAAGGATAATTCGATCGATCAACGTTTTCGCCGCGAATTGCGGCGGTTAGTGCGGGTGCTAGGGCACGAAGAACGCTTCCTATGGCTGGATTGGCTCGATGACACCGGGCCGCTATTTGCCGCAGCTGATATTTTTGTTTCGGCATCGCATTCGGAAAGCTTCGGACTCGCCATGCTCGAGGCGATGACGCACCGCACGCCGGTTATCGCAACGCAGACCGATGGGGCGCGGCAATTGATCAGCGACGCCAGTGCCCTTGTACCGGTCAAGGATCCGCTCGCTCTCGCCGAGTGCATCTCGCGGTATCTCGAGGCTCCCGATACGGCTCGCGCTCTCGGCGAACAGCAATGCATGCTTGCGACATCAAAATACGGGCTTGATGCGATGGTCGACGCCACAGAACAGCTTTACTTCCGGCTTACCGACAAGGCAGCCGGCCTGCCTTGAACGTCCCCGTTCGACGGGCTATCTTATTGTCATGCGTCAGGTTTTCGTCCTATCTCTCTTGTTAATAGCGGTGTCTTCGATGAAAGTGCATTCCCAGACAGCAGAACAGTTTGCGAAGCTCTGGGAGGACGACCACATTTCGTCGATCTTTCCGTCGGACACGCGGCATGCCGATGTGAAAAAGTACCTTGAGCGACTAAAGTCGTCGGGTCTCAATGTCGATCAGGTCGGCTTTTCTAACTCGAACCGCGAGATATATCAGATCGAATGGGGCAAGGGGCCGCTGAAGGTATTCATGTGGTCGCAGATGCACGGTGACGAGCCCACGGCGACGCCGACGCTGATCGATATGTTCGCGATCCTGCAAAAACATCGTGACAAGGATTGGGTCAAGCGTATCGCCGAGACGATGACGATCCGAGGCGTGCCAATGCTCAATCCTGACGGCGCTGAGCTCTATCAACGCCGTAACCTTCAAGGGATCGATATCAATCGCGACGCGATCGATCTAAAAACGCCCGAAGCAAATTTGTTAAAGCGACTCCGCGACGAGTGGCAGCCGGCGATCGGATTTAATCTGCACAATCAGCAAGAGTTGACGACGGCCGGGCGAACGCCGCGACAGGCAGCCATATCGCTGCTCGTCGTATTCGGTGACGAAGCGAAGACGATCACTCCCGGACACGAACGAAATCAGCGTATCGCATCTGCTATGGTCGGTGCGCTGAACAAGTTCATCCCGGGCCACATCGGGCGATACAGCGACGAATGGACTCCGACGGCGTTTGGCGACAATTTTTCGGCTTGGGGAACGCCGACGATCCTGGTCGAGACCGGTGCTCTCTACGGCAAGGACGAGATGTATCTCATCAAGATGAACTTCGTAGCGTATTTGACCGCGCTGAATGTTTTGGCTACGGGTAGCGAGCGAAACTATGATCCTGCAGCTTATGTGAATCTCCCCGAAAATGCCTCCGGTGTTTTGGTCCATCTTGTATTTCGTAACGCTAATATCGTTGAAAGAAACTCTCCGACGACCATAAAAACCGGCGACATCGCGGCCGTTTTCGAACGCCGCCGAGCGAGCTTTATTCCGTCGGTCAGGATCCGTTCCGTCGGGCCGCAGCTTAAGGTCGCCGGCCTCGAGGAGTATGATGCTAGCGGCTTTAATGTTGTTCAGCGATACTCCGCGGTCAAGGCCGGCGAACTCGGCGAGCTGATGTTCTATAAGAAGGAGCGAAGCATCGACTGGACGTCTCCGGAACTGGAAAAGACGTCGCCGCCTGATGCAATATTCTCTGCCGGCAAGTTCATCAAGGGCGACAAGCTAGTCCCCCAAAAATAGCGTGTTATCGCACCTGCGGATACAGAATGTAGCTCTAATATCTGAACTCGAGATCGAGTTTGGCACAGGGCTCAATCTGCTTACCGGCGAAACCGGTTCGGGCAAGTCCATCATCGTCGACAGCCTCGAAACGCTGATCGGTGATCGTGCATCGACAGATCTGATAAAGCAAGGTGCGGATACCGCAAAGATCGAAGGGCTTTTTACGCTCTCGCCGCAGCGGGAACTGCTCGCAATTCTCGAAGAAAATGGGATCGACACGGAGGCTGGCGATGAGATCGAGCTGATCGTTCGCCGTGACATCTCACTCGCCGGAAAGAACCGTGTGTTCGTCAACGGTAGCCTCGTTACCCAAGGGTTTCTGAAGCGTCTGGGCGGTTTTCTCGCCGACATCCACGGACAGGGCGAACAGGCTACGCTTTACGACACGTCGTCGCATCTGGCGATGCTCGACGATTTTGCCGACGATGACAAAGAGTTGGCGGCAGTCGCGAAGTCATACACCGATTGGTCGGCGATCCGCGAACAGCTTGATTCGCTCGAACAGGACGAATCGGAAAAACTTCAGCTCATCGACATACTTAAGTTTCAAGTCGAAGAGATATCGCGTGCCGGGCTCGTGACGGGCGAAGACGCCGAACTCGAAGAAGAAAAGCTAAAACTAAACAACGTGGAACGGCTTTCGACTCTAAGTGCTGAGGTTCAGGCCTTGCTTTACGATGACGAGCTTTCGTCGCTAGCGACGCTTGACCGGGCGACGAAGCTCGTTCAGGAACTTGCGCAGTACGACGCCAGGTTTCGCGGATTTGAGGAAAGCCTCGATGCAGCACGGGCCGTGGCCTCCGAACTTGGGTCCACGGCGAGAGACTTTGGTGCTGCGCTCGAATTTTCGCCCGAACGTCTCGACGAGATCGAAAATCGACTAGCTGAGATCGCACGATTGAAACGCAAATACGGCGAGTCGATCGACGCCATACTCCGCCATCTGGAAACGTCGCGAGCGAGACTCGAGAGCATAGAGACCGCGGGATTTCGCGAGGAAGAGCTGCGGGCAGAACTTGCGAGGTCTGATGCCGCGTATCGCACGGCGGCTGGGAGTTTGAGTGCCGTTCGGGCAAAGGCGGGCGCTAAACTGGGCCGTGAGGTCGAAGCCGCACTAAACGCTGTCGCCCTCGATAAGGCGAAGTTTGAAGTGCGGATCGAAGACGCCGGTCGCCTTTCGCCCCGCGGCATGGATAGGGTCGAGTTTCTGTTTTCAGCGAATCCCGGCGAGGCTCCAAAGCCTTTGTCTAAGGTCGCCTCGGGCGGCGAGGCTTCGCGGCTGATGCTCGTGCTCAAGACGGTGGCCCACAAGAACGAGGGCGGCAAGACGGCAGTTTTTGACGAGATCGATATCGGCATCGGCGGCCGCGTTGCCGAAGCAGTCGGACGTAAGCTCAAGTCACTCGCTGCGACCAGTCAGGTGCTTTGCGTTACGCACCAGCCGCAGATCGCTTCGCTCGCCGACCGGCATTTTATTGTCGAGAAAGCGACTGACGGGAAAGCGACGAGCGTTACTTTGCGTGAGTTAGACGAACAACAGCGCGTCGACGAGATCGCTAGAATGCTGGCCGGTGAACAGATCACCGAAGCGGCCCGCGAGAATGCGAGAGCGATGCTCGCCGGAAAATAGTTTTCGACCACAGATGAACACGGATAAGCACAGATAAATGAGGATAATTTAGAGAATCATCTTCCTCTTTCCATCAGTGTCCATCCGTGTTCATCTGTGGTTAAATCCTCTTTATGCCACCTGAGATCCTAGCCAAAGTGATCCGCGGCGAGACCGTCGAGTCCGTTCATCGCGGGCACATTTTTGCCGTTGATGGCGAAGGAAATACTGTGATCTCCGTCGGCGATCCGTCGATGGTCACATACTTTCGCTCGGCGGCGAAGCCCTTTCAGACGTTTCCCGTGATCACCAGCGGCGCGGCGGAGGCTTTTGGCTTTACTGAAGACGAGATCGCGATGACGATCGCTTCGCATTCCGGTGAGCCGATGCATATCGAGATCGTCAGTCGAATGCTCGAGAAGATCGGCGCGACGGAGAGCGACCTGCGATGCGGCGCGCATTCGCCGTTCAACTCGAAAGCGGGAGAAGAGCTTTTTCGCAGCGGGGGATCGCCCACACAACTTCACAACAACTGCAGCGGCAAACACGTCGGAATGCTCGCGCTCGCAAAACACATCGGCGCAGATATCGCCGACTACGATCGCGTCGAGCATCGTGTGCAGAAACGCATTCTGCGATGTATCGCCGATTTCACAGGCCTTGCCGAACAGCAGATCGCTATCGGCATCGACGGATGCGCGGCCCCGAATTTCGCTGTTTCGGTCGCGGCGATGGCCAGAAGCTTTGCAAATCTCGTCTTCCCGCTCAACTTCCATGCGTCGGTCCAGCAGGCGGCCAGCCGCGTCGTTCAGGCGATGGTCCGCTACCCCGAACTGATCGGCGGAAGCGAACGCCTCGACACCATGCTGATGAAAGCCGCCGCGGGCAAGATCATCTCAAAGGTGGGAGCCGATGGCGTCTGGTGCTGCGGCGTACTGCCCTCTACGCAATTCCCCTCGGGCCTCGGCGTTGCACTCAAGGTCGAAGACGGCGACGACCACCGCGGCCGCCCTGTGATCGCCGTCGAGATCCTGCGCCAGCTCGATATCCTCGTCCGCGACGATCTACGTGACCTCTCGCCAATGTCGATCAAAAACCGGCGTGGAGACGTTGTCGGGCGAGTCGAAGCCTCCGTAAAAGCTCTCGCGCTCTGACGATTTCCGTGATACTCTTCATGACCTAACCAATTCGAATTTGCGAGGTGCGGTATGTTGCCTGAAGGAAGGCTCCGTCGATTGCGTCCCGTTGATTTCGCTGCGGAACGTCCTCAGCGTCTTGGGATCCGTGTTGGTCTGACCTGCTTGCTGTCGTTATTCCTTGCGAGTGCGGGTCATGCGATCGTAGTTTGTCACGACTACACGTACTATCGGGTCACGTGCTCGAATGGGCAATGCCGCGATGCAAATGATCTCCCGGCTCGCGGGTCCGGCAGCCTTCGCGAAGCGCTTACCGCCCTTGGGTATAAACCATTTCCGATCACAACGACAGCGGTTAGCGATCCCGAGCTTGCCGGTTCTTTGCTGAAACCGGGCGACGTGCTTTTTCTCCGTGACGCACATTCGGGATTTGTGAACGCGAATTATACGATCGATCACTTTTTACAACTGCTCGGTCAGATCGGGGTGCGGCGTTCACCTAACGACCTTCCGAGGTTCGTCGATGGCAGCGGTCAGCCGGGCGGTCTGTTTCTCGGCGATAGTCTCTCGAGATTTCTACGCCGCCCGATCCTCGACGGCCCGCTGGTCTCGCTAGAAGTGTGGAGACGCGGGTCAAACCCGGCGAAGCCTCAGGGCCGAGCAGCGTTCGCCCTCGAAGGAACGTGGGATGCGACGATCTCGGATCCATCCGGTACTGAAAAGCTGTTGTGGCAGGTAACATCCGGGCGGTCGGCGTCGACGATCGATTGGAGCATCAGGACCACGCTTCTCAACACGACGAAACAGCCGCGTCAGCAGCTGGTCGGCCAGACGTGGAGCGATGGATATCTGGAATTTCGCGAGGATCAGGGCAAGTGGTATTACGGCCGTAACCGTGGCAACTTTGCTTTCAATCAGGCCGCGGAGTGCGATGTCGATCCGCGGTCTATCACATGTAGCGGTAAGCAGGGCGAATTTAACCGGGACTGGCAGATCAAGGTCGCGGCGACGAGAAAGGATGGCGGCGGGGCACAGGCCGGCCCGGTAGACTCGTCACCCACCAGCGGGAATCAGCCGCAAACGGCCGGATCGGTTACTCCACCCCGAAGAATGCCTCGATTCACGGCGGAACAGGTAGCTGCGATCCGTCAGTCGATCGCATACTATGCCGAGCTCCGCACGAGATGGATCAATTACCGTGATCAAAGTGTCGCTCCCTATTTGAACAATGGCGTTTACTATCAATGGGCCCGAGCCGAATATGCACGATGTGATCAGCAGATACAGCTCGCTCAGCAGTGGGTAGCATATTACCAAGACGGTCTGCGACGAGCCGGGATCCAGTGAGGCAATTGTATCGACGGACGAAAATGGTAAGCCGCACATCTGCGTAAGCCCCCGTTTCGAAAAATTGTCCAGTCGCGTTTTCCGGCGAGCTCCTCGCGATCGAGACGAATTGACACCGAACGCCTTGAGCCCTATTCTTTTATTGAAACTAATTTTCAAGAAGAATGCGTTACGGCAAGAAAAAGAAGTGCTGCAAAAAGTGGAAAAAGAAGGGAAAGGCCTGCAAAGGCTGCCCTTTGAGGAAGAAGGTGTGTTCGTGATCTCGGCGATAAGCTTCGCTCTACTTGTTTCGAGCCTTTAGCCGTCTTTCGGCATTTGTTAGCCTGCGTTCCAATGATCTGATCCGTTTTTGCTGCCTCTCGATCATTGCCTGCTGCTCCTTCACGGCGTTGATGAGTAGGAGGGGAAGCTTTTCGTACTTAACCCCAGAAATTTCACCAGCTTCGTTGGTCATTGCAAGTTGCGGCGCGATCTTTGCCACGTCCTCGGCCCCAAGGCCAAAATCGGCGCGGCCGTCCTCTTTCCAATCATAGATGATCGGCTGCAGCTGACCGACGATATCGAGCCCCGAACGGAACGGCCGGATATTTTGCTTGAGCTTCAAACTGGACGCTCCGCACGCCAGAATGTCACCGGCATTGTTAAAGCAGACCGATGCAACTGATGGCAGCCCTGGAATCGATCTTACAGTCAGTTGGACTTGGCCTGGGGTGGCCCGTCCGAGATGAACGGCGCCGTTAAAGTCGCCGGCCAATCCACTCACGCTAGAAGCGTAAAGAGCTGTACCGTTATCGCTCAGCGCAAAGATGCCCCGTGAATTTTGCGAATACCCTTGGACGCCTGCTCCAGATACACTATCACCAGCTACTGCCGCGGAGCTCTGTGCGAATGCGATCAGGCCAATACTGGTGCCGGATGCGTCGATACGAGCCCCAGTTCCGAATTCTTGTGCCTTAATGTGCAATGTTGCTGTCGGAGTCGTGGTCCCAATCCCCACGCGACCGCCAGGGCCGTTTAGAATAAGATTCTTAGGCGTGAAAGCATTATAGTCAAAGCCAAAGATGTAGCCTTGTTCTGCCGCAAAGCCCGCTGCGATTCCTTTACCGGCCGCCGCAGGAAGCGGAGTAGAGTCTCCTTGAAACCAGCTTGTGCCGTTTACATGCAGCCGTCCCTGCGGGCTGGTGGTGCCGATACCTATATTGGAGTTGAGTTGGGAAATTGCAGAATCGCCCAGTGCCGAACCTGCGGTCCACAGCGGAATTCGATTGAGTGAACCGCTGCCGGAAAGTCCACCCGCGCCGATCAGGTTCACGTATGGCGCCCCGTTTTCTGAAACCCTGAATCTGTTTGCTGCCGAGTCGTAGTAAAAGCGGCCCTGCCCGGCGGGAGCCACCGGCGGTGCGCCGATCCCGGCAAAGGAGATCGCACCATTAGAATTGAGCGAGCCAACAGTGCCGTTCCCGGTTATGTTGAAGTTGCTCGCCGGCTGCGGCGAACTGCTGTTTTGAATGTAGTTCGCACTTCCGGGCAGGGGATTGCGAGCATCGGTTAGACGCGAGTCGGTTGTCCGTACGTATTGATTTGCAGCAATTCCTCCGAGTTGTGTCGAGTTGTTTGCGGTAGCGGCGTTCGTGGCATTTGCGACAGTTCCTATCACTTTCGCCCCGTCGACCGAAACGACATTCGGATTTGTCACGCTGCCATCGCCGAGTTTGGGTGTCGAGACTGAGCTGTCGGCGAGTTGGCCGTCGAAACAGAGCCGTCGGCGAGCTGAGTCGTGCCGACACCGGCGTTCTGGATACCGAGAGTTACGCTCCCACTCGTGCCGCCGCCGGTCAGGCCGGTCCCGGCTGTCACGCCGGTGACTGTGCCGCCGCCGCCGGAAGTTGCGGTCTCATCATTGGCGGGTTCCCAGGAGCTGTTCGCGGTGTTGAACTTGAGCACCTGGCCGTTATTCGGGGCGGTGCCGGCCACGTTTCTTCCTTGGAGCCGGGTGACGGCGTTCGAGCCTTGGTTACCGGTCACGTCTCCGGCCAGAGGCCCCGTGAAGCTGGCGACGGTTGTCGCGTTTGTAGCGTTTGCGACGGCGCCCGTTACCTTCGCACCGTCGATGGAACTGATGTGGGAGTTTTGCACGCAGCCAACGCAGGCGGGCGACAAGGCGTCCGCCTGGCTGGCCGAAAGCGTCTTGACCGCGTACGGCGAAGACGTTATCTGTTCGCGAGGACTAAGCAGCGTATACGCCTCGCCCGCACTGCGGCGAACGCTGATCGCGAGCCAGCGAGGGCCGCCACCGAATGCATTCGTCCCGAAGTCCAACGAAACCGAGAATATCCCCGCCGTGGCGGTTACCGGGACGTCCGATAGCGTCGCCCCGACCTGGCTCCCGCCAAACTGCGAGTCAAACATGCGAAACTGCATCTGGAAATTCCCGGTCGCCGCAGAGCCTCCGTCGGTCAGACTGCCCTGATACTTAAACGCCGTAGTCTGGCCGAACGTGATGCCGGCAAGCAGCAGAACGCAGAAATAGACGATCTGTAGATTTTTCATGTTGCCCTTTATCCTCCGTATGCGAAAGATCCTCGCTCATACGTCTATCGAATTAACGTGTCGAAAAATGTTCTCGGCATCGTTTACATCGACTATCTCGTATCCGGCTATAAAAATATTCACAGTTCGAATCGTGTACCCACGGCGCTCGAGCATCGCTGTTCGAGAAAGCCTCCTGTTGAGGAATAGAACCGTGCAGTGCCCGCCGATGTGTAGGAATTGTTGTCGGGATCGAGTTCGAGGTCGTGTTCGACGATGGTCCAGCCGTTGGGGGCTCCATTCGGAAGAAAGCTGAACGTCTTGAACTTGAATTTGTAGAGGTTGCCCCGAACGTGACGCCACACGCCGTGCTCGGGCGTCCGAAAGGCCTGCGGTATGCCGCCTGTCGACCCGATCGACGTCCCGTCGCGGTCGAAGTTGGCGATCGAATTTAACATTCCACCCGGCGTGCCCGTATCACAGGCCCTCAGGGTGACGACGGCTTCCCATGTGCCGGCGAGACGACCGCCGCCCAATTGGTTCTGTCCGCTAACGCCGATTACGGCAAAGAGCAGAGCGAGGGAGAGCATTGCTAATGATCTTGCGAGTTTGTTATTCATATTCGTGTCCTCTTTTTCTATTCAGATTTCAGACGAGGTCGAAATCGATCCGCCCGATGTGTAACATGATCCTGCAGGCCGGTTGTGAATGTAGTTAATATGGCAGTGAATTGTTGTGAATCTTTGTGAATTGAGGGGATGGACCAGCAAGGGCAGAGATTATTGGGGTTTGGCCAATTCCGAATGGACGTCGCGAAACGGGTTGTCTATTCGGATAAAGGTAAAGTGTTGCCGCTCAAGGCAAAGGCATTTGATACGCTGCTCTACCTCGTACAGCATCCCGGCCGTGTGATCGAAAGGGAAGAGCTGCTCAACGCGATATGGCCCGATACGGTCGTCGAAGAGAACAATCTTACCCAGCACATTTCAGCTCTGAGGCGGATGTTCGGCGAAAAACCGGAAGAGCATCGGTACATCGCGACGATCCCCGGACACGGGTACAAGTTCGTGGCGGAAGTACGTGTCGTCGATGCAACGGACGATGCCACGGCAACTAGTTCGTCAGGCCTCAAGGCCGACAGCCGCCCAATCTCTTCCCCACGACCCCGGATCATCTTGTTGGTCGCCGCCGTCATCCTTGGACTTGGGGCCGTCGGCGTGATGGTGTGGCGTGGCGACGGATCGCCGGTGGCCGACGAACCGATCCGTACGCTGGCGGTACTTCCGTTCAAGCCGCTCGTCGACGGGGCACGCGATGAATCGCTCGAACTCGGCATGGCAGATTCAATGATCGCTAAACTAAGCGGCGGTGTACTGACCGTTCGGCCGCTCGCAGCGGTGCGGCGCTTTAATGATATCGATCAGGACCCGCTCGCCGCGGGCCGCGGGCTTGGCGTTGAGGCCGTTCTCGATGGAAGCATTCAGATCGCGAATGACCGCGTCCGTATCTCGGCTAAACTGCTCAGAGTTAGCGACGGAAAGCAGCTCTGGGCCGACCAGTACAATGCCGATTCGGACGATATTTTTTCGCTACAGGATTCGATCTCCGAGCGGGTCGCCGCGGCGTTGCCAGTCGCCCTGGCCGCGACGTCGCGCAAGAACTACACCTCGAACGTCGAGGCTTATCAGCTGTTTGCCAAGGGAAGGCTCCATTCGCTGAGGCTCATCCGGCCTGAGGTTGAAAAAGGCATCGCGTATTTCGAACAAGCGATCGCGGTCGATCCCAATTACGCGCTGGCCTATGTCGAGGTTGCCAATGCTTGCCGGGCGCTCGTGTTAACGAGTGACGTCAGGCCACACGACATCATGCCCAAGGCACAGATCGCCGCACGCCGAGCCGCCGACCTTGATCCAACGCTCGCCGAGGCCCATTCGGCTCTGGCCCTGACGGCATTCTGGTACGAGTTTGATCCGCAGCGGGCCGAATCGCTTCTGCTCAAAGCTCTCGAACTGGATCCTCGAAGCCCGCAGTCTCATTTCGGCTACGCTCATCTTTTATCCAATACGGGCCGTCATGACGAGGCTCTCGTGGCGATAAAGCGTGCACGCGAGATCGACCCGGCGAGTCTCGTGACCAACGCTCTCGAGGGGCAGATCCTCTTTTTTGCCGGGCGAGATGATGAGGCTCTTCGGGCCCTCGATGCGGTCTCGGAAATGGATAGCAATTTCTGGCTGCCAGAGCTGTTCAAAACGCGAGTCTTTATCAAGCGCGAAATGTGGGACGAGGCTCTGGCGTCTGCGGCGAAAGCGCGCGACCTGTCGGGGGGAAATGCCGAGGCCATTGCCACGATCGCTTATATTCAGGCAAGAGCTGGAAAGACTTCCGAAGCAAGGGCTACGATAGCAGAACTCGAAAAGCGGGTAGCTGACCGCTACGTTCCGGCTTACGGTCTCGCGGCCGCATATTACGGCCTGGGCGAGCGGTCAAAAGCCTTGAACCTGCTCGAACGATCGTTTGCCGAGCGTGATGCGCTAATGGTCTTCCTGAAGGTCGACCTCAAGTGGGATGGCCTCAGACAAGAGCCGAGTTTCGTCGAACTAATGAAGAAAATGAATTTCGATCAGAGCAACACGTCAGTCCGCGATCATTGACCTGCCGCGGCGGCTTTCAGAGTTCGGTCGAGCCAGAGATTCGTCAGCTTTTCCTGCACGCTGTTGGCCTTCAACCGATCGTTCAAATTCTTAAAATCGACAAAATCCAAGTGCTGATCCTGATTGAAGCAGGAAAAGACGAAGAATTCCTCGCCCGTATGCGGATTGACGTGGCGTTGCAGGCACTGGGCGCAGACCTCTTTCATCATGCACTGCATCGGTGAATTGATCGAGCCGATGGCAGTGTGTTCCGGTTTCAGGTACGGCTTCAGGGCCGTGTGGCGAGCTTCGCGTACGCCGTTCATCATGCGGTCTGAGCCGATGGCGATGATGCGGTCGACGTCTTTTAGGTCGACGCGCTGGTCGCCAAGACGGCCTTCGGCATAGGCGATCATTGCCTGGACGATGTTGCCGCGGAAATGCGCGTCCTGAGGCCGCTGAGGCTGGATGTCGACCCCGTAATCGGTTGCCCAGACGACCTCGTCGGTCGCATTTTCGATCTCTTCGCGTTTGAAGAGGTCAGAGCCGTTCTTATATCCGGCAAAATAGACGACCTTGTTGTTCTTCTCTCTTAAGGCTTTGGCTATTGAGAAGAGCACCGCATTTCCTAGTCCGCCGCCGGCGAGCATTACGGTCTCGTTCTCGGGTATCTCGGTCGGCGTGCCGGTCGGGCCCATGACGAGTACCTCTTCGCCCTCTTTCAACAGAGAGCAAAGTCGCGAAGAGGTCCCCATCTCGAGAACGATCATCGAAAGCAGGCCTTTCTCCTCATCGACCCACGCTCCCGTGAGCGCGAGGCCTTCCATCATCAGACGTGTACCGTCGATGACTGGAGCTGAGGTTTCGAAATTCTGCAGGCGATAAAACTGACCGGGTTCGAACTTGCGAGCCTGCAGCGGCGCTTTGACCACGACATCGACGATCGTAGGCGTGAGGCGGTCTACTTTGACGACGTAGGCACGGAGTTCTTCATCTAGCTTGGCTACGAGTTCCTGGAAACGCGCGTCCGACACTCGCAGGCTGGCCGCCTGCGGTCCGGCGGCGCCCGCAAAAAGCTCAACGACTTTCGGATAGCCGTGTTTGGCCGAAGCCATGGCTTTTACGACGTTGCCGGCGTACTTGGGATGATTGTCGCCGTAGTACGAGATGAATTTGCCGTCGTGCTCGTATGAGGTGAAGAATCCAGCTTCGCCTTTTTTCGCAGGAACCGCGTGAAATTTACCGTCGCCGTTCTTCGTCAGTCGATACGGCTGGAAGAATTGCTTCCATTCGTCCATTTGGAACGTGCCGGGCTTTTCCTTCTCATAGATCACGTTCGGCGAAGTACCTGCGGCGACGCAGACGGTTCGAGCGGGGAATTCGTGTATCTCGTTCGTTTTATCGAATTTACCCGTTTCGGCGACGTAGTCGAGTCGTTCAAATTTGATCGCCTTGATCGCACCGTATTCGTCGGGTACGGCCTCCGTCGGCGACATACATTCGACGAAATCTATGCCTTCCTCGAGAGCTTTCTGGACCTCTTCGTGATTCAGCCGATACGCGGGCGAGTCCTGTAAACGCTTGCGATAGATCAGCGAGACTCCGCCCCAACCGCGGACCAGCGGAACGAAATTAGGCTCTTCGCCCTTGGCCGCAGCACGCTGGCGTTCGGCACGGATCTCGCGGCCGTGCTCTAGAAATTCCTGCAAAACACGGATTTCTTCTTCGTCAAAGTGCTCGGCAGCTTTTTCCTCGCCAAATTCCTCGACGACCTGTTCATATTTGGCGAGCATCTTCTCGCACTGGACCGGATAATACGCAAAGATCTCGGTCGCCGTGTCGATGCCCGTCAAACCACCGCCGATGACGACGGCCGGAAGACGTACCTGAAGATTCGAAAGGGTATCTTTCTTAAACGCACCAGTTAGCTGAAGAGCCATCAGGAAATCGCTCGCCTGACGAATGCCTCGGATGAGGTTGTTCTTCATCGGAACGATCGTCGGACGGCCGGCACCGGTCGCGATAGCGATGTGGTCAAAGCCGAAATCCCAAGCGTCCTCGATCGTCAGCGTCCCGCCGAAGCGGATGCCGCCGTAGGCCCGGAAATGCGAGCGGCGAGTCAGCATCAACTGGATCATCGTCAGGAAGTTCTTGTCCCAACGGACCGTGATGCCATACTCCGAGACGCCGCCAAAGCCCGAGAGGATGCGTTCGTCGAGAGGCTCGGTGATCTCGGAGATGTGTTTGATAGGCTTTGGAGCGGTAGAAGTAGAGCCCGTCCATTCGGCGGGCAGCGGTTCGATCTTCAGACCGTCGATGCCGACGACGCCGAATCCTTCGTTGATCAGATAGTGGGCGAGCGTGTAGCCCGCCGGGCCGAGGCCGACGACGAGAATGTTCTTGCCGTTGTAGGGCAACGCATACGGCCGTTTGGCGTTAAGCGGATTCCAGCGTGTAAGCAGGCTGTATATCTCGAATCCGTACGGCAGCTTGAGGACGTCGGTCAGTGCGGACGTCTCCGCGAGCGGAATGTTGACGGGCTCCTGCTTCTGAAAGATACAGCCTTTCATGCAGTCGTTACAGATGCGGTGGCCCGTGCCGGCGCACATCGGATTGTCGATAGCAACGATCGCCAGAGCCCCGATCGAATCGCCCTGTTTCTTTACGAGATGCATCTCGGAAATGCGTTCGTCGAGCGGGCAGCCTTCGGTCTTGATGCCGAGCGGATTGCGTTTTGCGGTGCCGTCGGGTTCGCGAAGACCTGTCGAACACGCGTCCTTTTCACGCTCGTGACAGATCATGCAGTAATCGATCTCGTAGAGCGCGTCACGCATGGAGCCGCGGTCGTCGGTCAGCTTAAAACCGTCGCGGCGGCGAAGTTCGTTCTCGCGGCCACGCATGATGTTGTGAAGCTTCGGCTCGGGATGGATGAGATGGACGAGATTCTGGTAATCGAGCGCGTGGGGCACCTTGAAGCTGTGCCATTTCCGTGTCTTATTAGCGAAAGCGACGGCCGACCACGCCTCGACAACCTTGAGTGCGGCGGAGATCGTGAGCAGATCGCCGGTCGCTTCATCATCGAGCACATTTGCGGTGAAAAGACGGCCGAATTCTTCGTCCTTTAGCTTTTCGAACGCACGCTGGACGCGGTTGACCGTGTCATTCGTCGCAGCTGAGATCTCTTCGCCAGGTTTCTTGAGTTCCTCTTCCGCATCAATCAGACGCGCGGTCATTTCGGCGATCGAGAGTTCCTCGTCACGGACCAGAGCCTCGTCGAAGCCGTTGTTTCCAAGCTGCGTGACGGCGATCCATAGCTTGCCTTCGTGCAGGTCGGCGAGCTGCTCAGGCTTGTATTTCTTTGCGGCACGACGCTGGACGAAGAACTTGTATTTCCACACCGGATTCTGGACGGTGATGTCGTTTTCTAGCTCCCGGCGTTCGCCGTCGATACGGAAAAGACGGGCGATAAACTGCGATAGGTGCGGGGCCGCGTCGGTGAGTATCTTTGACTCGACACGGCGTTCAAAGCCCTCGCCTTTTGCCGCGATGTACTTTTTCAAGGCATCGCCGAGTAGCGGTTCCTGCTTCTCAACATCGTCATAGAAACGCTCAGCCAGTTCGCCGAGGCGTGCAGGCTCAAACAGGTCCGAGTACTTAAACCCATCGATCCCTAACTCGGCGAGGATGTCATTCGAAGAAACGCTCATAGTCATAAGGCCGCGAAAATTGCGGTAAGGCCAAACCACAAATATAACATTCGCCGCCGTGGCGTAAAAAGATGAGGGTACCCGGAATCAGGACGCGGACCCGCAAAATGTGGTATAAAAAAGGGTTGAAGTGAGCTTTTCGCGACGGGAGTAGTATGGAAAACGATCAGCGATTAACGCCCTTGCCGGGCATGAGAACCATTCAGCCGAATACGCACATCGATTATTCGGGTGGCGGCGGATACGCCGCGACTTACGAGGATTCGCCGGACAGCAAGCGATCGCTCAAGCAGTATTTTCAGGTCGTTTTAAAACGCCTGCCGCTGATCGTCGCGATCACTATTCTCGCGACCGCTGCCGCAGCGATCTACTCGTATCGCCAGCCGTCGATGTATCGGGCGGAGACTAACGTGATCATCGAACCACGAAAGGCTCCGCAGTCGAAGAAAGACAATGTCACGATCAATCTCGGTGACGATGATCGGTACTACAAGACCCAGCTTGAGTTGCTTAAGAGCGGCGACCTGATGAAACGCGTCGTTATCGCTTTAGGGCTGCACCGCGAACCTAACCTATTCGGAACCCAGAATCGCGGCATAATTGCCGGATTTCAATCGCTTTTCTACGGCGAGAAGAGGGCCGAAGAAGCGCCTCAAAATACAATTCCGGTGATCTCCGAGACCGCCATGACTGAAGGCGATAAGGTTGCCGTTCAGTTGACGCCCGAAGAAGACGCACGGGCCTCGGCCTATGCTGCCGGGTTTGGTGTCGCGGTCGCACCGCTGAATCAGACGAATATCGTGACTGTCAGTGTAACGACCACCCGGCAAGACCTCGCCCCGCGTGTTGCTGACAAGATCGCCGCCTTGTTCATTCAGGAAAATGAAGAGCGTGAACAGGGCTTCACGAGGCAGGCCTACGACGAGCTTGGTGAGTCCATAGCCGGTATCCGAACGACTATCGCCCAGCAGCAGGACAACTACATTAGCGAGATGCGTTCGAGCGAGCTCGGAATGGGCGATAAGCAAGGCGAACTTAGAGCCGGCAATCTTGAAGGTCTGCTGACCATGTGGCGCGAGGCGCAGAAAGAGACAGCTCAGATCGAGGCTCGATATAACGCAGTTCGCAATGCAAAGGGCGGCGATATCCTCGCGATCATGCCCGACAATCAAGCTATCTTTAAGCTCCGGGAAGAAAACCTTAAAGCCCAGGCAGATCATCGCAAACGAGTTGAAGATGTATCCAGAAAGATCGATGAGGCAGAGGGAAAACGAAAATCACTGCTTGCGACGAAGACCGAAAACCACCGCGATGTAATGACCATCAATGCCGAGCTCAAGGAACTTCGTGACCAGAAGGCGAGGATCGAGGGCGAGGTCGGCGACAAGATCAAAGCCGACGGAGAAAAACTCGAGAGAGATGCAGGCCGAGAGGCGATCGCCAGTCTGGCATCTCAGCTTGCGGCAGCACGTCAGCGTGAAGCAAAGCAGAAGGCCGCTTTCGAAAATGCCGCGGTCAAGGCCAATATCGAGGGTGTCAACGAAACGAGGCTTTTGACCCTCAAGCGTGAGTGGGAGGCTAACCAGCTCTTGCTCGATAGCTATACTCAAAGACAGAAGGAACTTGAACTCGCACTTGCGATCGAGCGGCCGAACAACATAAAACAGCAGTCGCCCGCAGGTCCGGCAAGTCAGACTGGGCCGGCGCGCGGGAGAAATATCCTCGTTGCATTGTTTCTGTCGTTCGCGGCGGGGATCGGATTGGCGTTCCTGCTTGATTTCCTCGATGACTCGGTGAGGACTTCGGACGATATCAGCAGGCATCTCGGATTGCCGACGCTGGCTCTGATACCGCATTCGGCAACGACCGATAACAAGAAGAAACTGCTCGGACGCGGCGATGCTCTCAGTCCGCCCGGCACATCGCTGATAACTCTCGACGAACGCACTTCGCCGATGGCAGAGGCTTATCGTCACCTGCGTACGTCGCTGCTATTTTCGAGTGCGGGCAAACCGCCGCAGACGATCCTCGTCACTTCGTCACAGCCTTCGGAAGGTAAGACGACGACGGCGATCAACACTGCTATCACACTCGCTCAGGGCGATGCGGACGTCGTTATCATCGACTGCGACCTTCGCAGGCCGCGGCTGCATACGCATTTCGGGCTCGAGAATACGCGCGGTCTGACAAATTACCTCTCGGGCGATCGCGAGACCGAAGGCCTTATCCGTACGTACAAAGACCTGCCGAAGCTCAAGATCATCACCAGCGGCCCGATACCACCGAACCCGGCCGAACTGCTCAGCTCGAACGAGATGCGCAATCTGCTTACGTTCCTCTCGGGCAAGTTCAAGCACGTGATCATCGATTCGCCGCCGGCGATCTCGTTCACTGACGCTTCAATCCTCTCGACGCTGGTCGACGGCGTCGTGCTGGTCGCAATGGCGAACAAGAGCTCGATCCATCTGATGAAGCAATTCAAACAGCGTGTTTCGGCCATCGGCGCACGTATCTATGGCGTCGTGCTGAACGGCATCAAGGCGAATTCGACCGAGTACTATTACTACGGTTCGGGCTACTACAATTATTATTCGCAGGCGGAAGACGACGGGTCGACGCCGAGAATGGAAGATATTGATCGCGACGATCGTCAGGCTTAGGCGCCCAAGCGGCGCATTTGCTTGAGGATCGTCTCGGCGTAGCCTTTCGGGTCGTTGATGTTGGCGAGGACGATCTTTTCGGTGTCATCGCTGGCGTTGTCGATCGTGAGGTCGCCAAAACCGAGCAGCCGCTGAAATAGCGTCGCTGAGGCGGTAACGTCCTGAATGCGGCGGATCGGAACGCTCTTGGTGGTCCGCGAAATAAATCCTTTGTCTATTTCGAGCGTAGAATCGGTCAGCCTATAGCTGACCATTTTGTTTTTGACGTGATAAAACGCAGGGATCGCGAAAAGCGCCAGTCCAAGCAGCACCGATAGCCCGATCGAAACGAACGCCGACAGGAACACGCTCGTCAACGCAACCAGCATCAACGCGCCGACCGCCGTCGCGAGATAGCCGATCTTGACGAACATCAGGGTCGGGCCGGTGGCAAAGATGACTTGCTCATCCGAGCTTTCCTTCTCGACAGCCTCTTCACCCCGAACCGCGACACGCGTCTCTTCTTCGGTCATCGAAGCTCCGCATTTTCGGCAAAATTTGGCTTTTTCGAGGTTGTCCTCGCCGCAGCTGATGCAATACATAGCGCAATGTCGTGTTCGGACACATCATATCCGATATCCGGGACAAAAAAAATCGCGGCCGGTGCGTCCGGCCGCGGAGTGTCTTCCGACCAGTTGGAGAAGCGGGTTGCCGCTCGAGCGGCAAAGATTGCTAGTTGACGAGCCGCATTCTGCCGTCAGGAAGCCTGATCGTCATCGCGTTTTGCGTCAGCGAAAGTGGCGGAGTCTCTTTTGCGGCTAGCTTGGCAGCGGTCTTCGAACTGACTTTCGGCGTAGAGCTGGCGAGCGATGGATTTGAGATAGTACTGTACCGGGCCGAAATGCGGCGGACGTATTCGCGCGTCTCATTGTACGGCGGGATCGAGTAGCCGTATTTCATCACTGCGCCCTCGCCGGCGTTGTAGCCCGCGAGTGCGAGGTGCACGTTCTGGCCAAACATATCGAGCAGCATTCGCATGTACTTCACGCCGCCCTCGATGTTCTGTTTGGGGTCGTAGATATTTGTAACGCCGAGGCGCCGTGCCGTCGCCGGCATTAGCTGCATCAGGCCGCTGGCACCCTTGTGCGAGGTCGCACGGATCTTGAATGCTGATTCCTGGTGCATCTGAGCATAGATCAGCAGCGGATCGATACCGTACTTGCGGCTCGATTCGACGATGTATGTGTCGTGCATGACGCTGCCGGTCGTGAATCCGCGAAGTCCCGCAACCGTTCCCATCGTCATATGCGGCTGCGAATTCCTTGCCGCGAGAAGCTCGGTCGAGCCGGTCTTTGTGACGCGTGACGAACGATTTGCTTTGGCAGCGGTCGTCCCTTCCGACATTCCGGCAGGCATCAGGAAGCGCTTGCCGTTGATCACCTTCGTATTGCCCGACGGCGTCGAATAGCTGATCGGCGAAGCTGTATTGGAAGCCTGAACTGTGGGTTTTGCGGAAGCCGGCTTTATTACGTGGACACCGCGAGCGGTATCAAAATTATCGAAGAAACGCGGCCTATCCTGGGCGGAGACTGCCGTCGAAAAAGCAAGAATGCAGAACGCAAAGAGGTATGATCTTTTCATGCAGGTTGGATAGCGGCAGACATTTGGCGGGTCGTTAACCGAAGACGCCTTCTTCGGTTTCTCGCCTGCCTATTTATCAAAAAATTGGTAACGCCGCCCAGTTTCCAAAAAATACAAACAGTTTTAACGCAAAACTTTCGCTCTTTGCGGCGATCGGTACGGCTGTCGCGTACCTGTGCTATCTTCTAGCTGATGCTCTACGTTTCGCAGATATTGAATCGCCCGGTCCTCGACCGGCGCGGTGAAAAGATCGCCGTGATCAACGACGTCATCGTCAAATATGGCGAGGAAGAGCATCCGCCCGTTATCGGCCTTGTCGCCCGGTATCGCAGGCGAAATTTCTTTATGCCGAGCCGCGATCTGGTCGATCTGGGCCCGAGCGGAGCGACATTAAGTTCGGCGGTCCTCGATCTCACGCCTTTTGACCGGCGAGACGGCGAAGTGCTGCTTGGCAAGGACGTTTTGGACAATCAGCTGATCGACGTCGACGGGAAGCGAGTCGTGCGTGTGAACGACGTTCAGCTTATCGACACAGGCGGCGAATGGCGTGTCACAGGAGCCGATATCAGTTTGCAGGGATTTGTGCGGCGCCTGCTTCCAAAAGGCTTTTACGGCACGGATCGTCCCGTCGAAGTGATCGACTGGGCCGACGTAGGATATCTCGCGACTGACACGGCGACGGTGACCGTGCAGTTAAAGTCGTCGAAAGATAAGCTTTCGCGGCTGCATCCCGTCGAGATCGCCCAGTTGGCCGAATCGCTCTCGCCTATTCATCGCACCGAGGTCGTTGAGAGTCTCGATGACGAGATCGCCGCGGACACGCTCGAAGAGATGTCGACCGAAGCGCAGGCAAGAATTCTCGAGGACATGGACGAGGAACGCGCCGCCGACATTCTTGAAGAAATGTCGCCCGACGACGCCGTCGACGTGCTCGACGAGATGGACGACGAGAAGTCGGAGCAGCTATTCGCATTGATGGAAGACGATGAGAAGGCCGACGTGGCCGAGCTGATGGCCTTCGAACACGACACGGCCGGCGGCCTGATGACGACGGAATTCGTGACGTTTCCGCGTTCGCTCACCGTCGGCGAGGCGATCAAGAGCCTTCGCGAAATGGCCGAGACGCCGAACATGATCTATTACATGTACATCGTCGAGGAAGCCGATTCGTGGAAGATCGCCGGTGTCTTGACATTGCGTTCGCTGATCCTCGCCGATCCGATGAAGCGGCTCGAGGAAGTGATGCGAACGGAATTTCGTTTCGCGCACCCGTCGGATTCCGCCGCCGAAGCTGCCCAGACCATTTCCGAGTACAATCTGCTCGCTCTGCCCGTGATCGACGACGAAGGCGACATCGCCGGCATCGTCACCGTCGATGATGCGATGGAGATACTGCTTCCAAATACATTTCAGCGGCGCCTGCCGCGACTTTTTGGCTAAGTATCAAACGCCGAACTGCTTGAGGTGGTGGTCGATATGCTTGTGAGCGATCGTGGCCCATTCCTTTGCCGACATTCGGCCGAAAAAGGGGTGATCGAGGCAAGCGTGATCGGTCGGCAGCGTCGCGAGCTTCTCGGTCAGCTCTAGAAAAGAATTCCGATCGTTCTCGAAACCCTGCGACGCCCGGCCCGCCTGCTGCTGGTCCATCTCAGCAGAGACCTTTACTTCTTTGGGCATCGGAAGCACGTAAAGGACCAGCGGTTTGATCACGGTTCGGGCGAAAAAATTCGAGCGGTCCGGGACCGACGCAACGAACGGTAATTCGCCAGCCTGAACGAGATGCGACATCATCTGTTCCACGGTCATCTTGCCCCATTTCGGAGTTTCGTCACCCTTGAGCCGGTTGACCCGGTCGATCAGTGCCGTACGGTCGGCATCGTTTCTTAACGTTCTCATTACTTCATTCCTTTTACTTGATCTTACCGGGGCCCCAGAGTGCGCGGCCTGAGAATTTGCCGGTGTGCTCTCCATCTTTGAGCATTTGAACACCGTTGACGAAGACATCGCGAACTCCGACCGAGTATTGGTGCGGCTTTTCGAAAGTGGCTTTATCAGCGATCGTCGCCGGATCGAAGATAACAACATCGGCGAAATATCCTGCTTTTAGGAGACCGCGGCGGTCGAGGCCGAGGTTGCCGGCAGGGAGGCTGGACAGGCGGCGTACGGCTTCTTCGAGCGACATCACTTTCTCCTCACGAACGTATTTGCCGAGCAGTCTGGCGAACGTTCCATACGCACGCGGATGGGGATTTGACCGCAAAAAAGAGCCTTCGGGTGCCATCGAGGCGGCATCCGAGCCGAACGAGACCCACGGATAACGCATCTGCTTCTTCAGATTGTCCTCGCTCATCAGGAAGTAGATCGTTCCGATGTTGCCGTTGTTCTCGATCAAGAGGTCGATGATCGTATTTTGAGGATCGGTGCCGCGGCTTTTGGCCACTTCGTCGAGTGTTTTACCGTTCATCGGACGCCATTTTTCGGCGCTGAATCCGGCTAGGATGAGTTTGTCAGGGGAACCGGCGAGAAGGAGCATGTTCTCCCACTCGTCGGTCGGGGTGCGCATCTCGTCGATGATGCGTTTTCGGGTTTCGGGGTCTTTAAGCCGTTTGAGTAGCTCTGCGTTGCCGCCTTCCTGTGTCCACGGCGGCAGAGTCGCTGTCAGGCCGGTGCCGCCCGCGGTGTATGTGTACATATCCGCCGTGATCTTCAGGCCTTGTTTGCGGGCGGCTTCGACCTTGGCGAGCACTTTGTCCATCTTCGACCAATTTGGCACGCCGCTGGCTTTGAGGTGATATATCTCGGCGGGGACGCCGGATTCTTTCGAGATGCGGATCAGTTCATCGACGGCTTCGAGCAGTTGATTGCCTTCGCTGCGCATGTGCGAGATGTATTTGCCCTTATATTTTGCAGCGACCTTGCACATCTCGATCAGCTCTTCGGTCTTTGCGAAGAAGGCCGGCGGATAGATCAACGAAGTGCCGATGCCGAGAGCACCAAGTTCCATCTCCTCGCGCACGATATCGCGGATCTGCTGCATCTGCTCGGGCGTCGGCTGTTTGTCTTCGTTGCCGATGACGTTTAGGCGCAGGGTCGTAGCTCCGATGTATGAAGCGACATTCTGCGAGACGCCCTTCTTTTCAAGGAATTGTAGGTAGGACGCGAGCGTCGTCCAACGGTCTTCGGGCTTTCGGTCGGAGACCTTTGTCGGGCCCATCGACGAGCCTTCGCCAAATATCTGCGTCGTAACGCCCTGCTTCAATTCGCTCATCGAACGGCCGTCCTGGATCAACGAATTCGTCGACCACGAAAGCATGTTGATAAAGCCCGGAGCGACGGCGAGGCCTTTTGCATCGACGATCGTGGCGGCTTTTGCACGGCTCAGATCGCCGATGCGGACGATCTTGTCGTCTTTGATTCCGACGTCGGCTTTAACTGGCCGTTTGCCGCTGCCGTCGTAGAGCGTGCCGCCGCGAATGATGATGTTGAAGTCCTGAGCAACGATCGCTGTCGAAGAAAGCAGGACGAACACCGCCGCCGATAGAAACGTAGATAGATACTTCATATTATCTGGATACTCGCCTGAACTGCGTGCCAAAACCCGAGATCGACTCGACCTGGCCCGTGGCCATATTCAACTGAAAAGAAACCAGCCCTTCGCCGAGCCATTTCTGCTGCCATTTGGTTCGGAATGTCTCGTAATGCCAATGCTCGAGATCGGCAGTACGGTTGCCGATCGTAAGGGTGAGCCGTCCATCCCTGGCGGTGATGTCCACATCGCCGACCAAGGCGTCGGAGTACCTGCCGGCGTACGACGCGATCGACAGCGACGGCTTGGTGTTCGCAGCCCGCAGGGCGATCACCGCATCAGATTGCTGTTTTCCGGTGGCGGCGATGCCGTCGTAGAGTGTCTTAGCCTCTGTCGACCAATCGCGGCTATTGTCGTCGAATCCAAAAACGTCGAAGGCCTTGTACATCAATGCGTGCCGAACTTCGGCGTGATCAGTGTTTCCGAAGATGTAGATGCCGAACTTCTTGTCCTGGAGCAATCCAACGATCGCTGTTCGGCCCGCCAGGCTCCCGGTGTGCATATTTACCATCCCGCCGCGATAATCGTGCTGAAACCAGCCGAGGCCGTAAGTCGTCCAGTGAGGTTTGGTAAGCGCAGACGTCGGATAGAATTGCGCCATCGGGATAACGATCTGTGGTTGGGTGAGCATTCGAAACGTCGCCGGTTTGAGCAGCGTCTTTCCGTTCGCCGTGCCATCGCCGAGCATGAACGCGACCCATTTGCCGATGTCGTCAGCGGTCGACCAGACCGCACCGGCCGGAGCTGCAGAATCGACGAGCATTTCCGGGATCACGGTCGTTTTTCCGTCGATCTCGTAATGGGCGGACGACCGGTTAGCATAGTTTTTCGAGAGCGTATGATTGGCAAATGTCGCCTGCATTCCGAGCGGGGCAAACAGCCGCTCGGTGACGAAAGCCTCCCACGTCCGGCCGCTGATGCGTTCGATCACCTGTCCGGCGATCATGTACATCACATTCTGATACGTGTAGCCGCCGCGAAACGGGTAGGACGGACGAGCGAACTGCATACGCTTCATCGCATCCGCCGGCGAGAGTTCCGGTGTGAAGGCCCACAGGAAGTCAGTATTCCCGATGCCGCCGTTGTGCGTGAATAGATCGCGTATCCGCAGCTCGGCCGTTATGTAGGGGTCGCCGAGGCGAAAATCGGGCAGGTGTTTTACGACCTTGTCATCCCACGCGACCTTGCCTTCGTCGACGAGCATCGCCATCGTGACTGCGGTCATCGCTTTGGTCGTAGACATCGCACCGAATAGCGTTTTTGCGTCGACCGGATCGTTCTTACCGAGCTCCTTTACGCCGTAGCCTTTCGACAAGATCACCTTGCCGTCGCGGACGACAACGAGCGACATTCCGGGCACATTCCATTGCTTCCGGGCGGCTTCGGCGTAGGCGTCAAAGGCATCGACATTCGGCTGCGAAACGGCGATCCGGACCAATAGAAGGGCAACAAGGGCCAACAGAAAAGATCTCTTAACCAAGACAGGGAACCTCCGGGATGTGGATTATTTCGCAAGGATTATAGCACCAGCCGATTCAGGCGTAGCAAATCATTCGTTCCCGCTTGAGAATCGCGTTGAAATAAGGCGATAATCTCGCATCAATCTTCAATAGATAACCATAAAATCAAAGGAGTTTTTGCAGTGCAAAGATCACGCTTGTTGTTTGTTCTGACCCTAACGGTCTTTCTCTTTTCGACCTCCATTTCGGCACAGACGCCGACACCGGCGGCAAGCCCATCGCCCTCGGAGCGACCGGCCGGGGCGCAGACGCCGCCCGATCCCTTTGGCCCGCAAGTATTCGGCGGAATGCGCTTCAGGTCGATCGGGCCTGCGGTCACTTCGGGCCGCGTCATAGCATTTGCCGTCGATCCGAATGATCGAGGGAAGTACTTCGTCGCCGTAGCTTCGGGCGGGGTTTGGAAGACCGTGAATGCCGGAACGACCTTTACGCCAGTGTTCGATAACGAGGCATCGTTCTCGATCGGCGCTATAGCACTCGACCCGAAGAATTCTTCGACCGTTTGGGTCGGCACCGGCGAGAGAAACAGCCAGCGAAGCGTCGCGTATGGTGACGGAGTTTACCGTTCGGATGACGGAGGCCGCAGCTGGAGGAACGTCGGCCTGAAAACGAGTGAACACATCGGACGCATCGTGATCGATCCGCGCGACAGCAACAAGGTCTTTGTTGCCGCCCAAGGCCCGCTCTGGAGCGGCGGCGGCGAGCGCGGACTTTACAAGACCTCGGACGGCGGACGTACGTGGAAGGCCGTTATTCCGGGCACCGAACACACCGGGGCGACGGACGTGATCATCGACCCTTCAAATCCTGACGTGATGTATGCGGCGACGTGGCAGCGTCGACGGCACTATCACACGCTGATCAATGGCGGCCCCGAGAGCGCGATCTACAGATCGGTCGATGGCGGTGAGACCTGGACGCGGACCCGCAGCGGATTGCCGCCGGGCGACTTGGGGCGTATCGGGCTTTCTATGTCACCTGCGGATACGGACGTTGTTTACGCATCCGTCGAAGCGAGCGGCCAGCTCAGTGGCATCTTTCGCTCGAGCGATCGCGGTGCGACGTGGGAGCGGATGAACAATCAGATCGCGCAGGGGATGTATTACGGTCAGATCGTTTCCGACCCGAAGAACGTCGACCGGCTTTACATCCTGAACGTTCAAAATCAGGTCTCTGACGATGGCGGCCGAACTATACGCAACCTCGGCGAACGCTTCAAACACGTCGATAATCACGCTCTTTGGATCGATCCGAATAACACAAATTACCTGCTCGCGGGTTGCGACGGAGGTATCTACGAGAGCTTCGATCGGGGCGAGAACTGGCACTTCAAGGGAAATCTGCCTGTCGCGCAGTTTTACGATATCGCGGTCGATAATGCCCTTCCGTTCTACAACGTATATGGCGGGACGCAGGACAATAACACGCTCGGCGGCCCCGCAAAGAGCCGCAGCACGTCGGGCATCGTCAACTCGGACTGGATCATGGTCAACGGAGGCGATGGATTTCAGGTGAGAATAGATCCGACCGATCCGAACATCATCTACGCGGAAAGCCAGAACGGCGGCCTCGTGCGCTTTGACAAGAGCACCGGCGAACGCGTGAGCATCGCTCCGATGGAGGGCAAGGACATCGAATCGCAGCGTTACAATTGGGATTCGCCGCTCATCATCAGCCCGCATTCGCACACTCGGATATATTTTGCCGGGCACAAGCTGTTCAAGTCAGATAATCGCGGCGACGATTGGAAAGTGATCTCGGGCGATCTCTCGCGCGGGCTCGACCGAAACGCGATCCCCGTGATGGGCAAGATCTGGGGGCCTGATGCTATCGCCAAGCACCAATCGACGGCGCTTTACGGAAATGCTTCTTCGCTTTCCGAATCGCCTAAGAAAGCGGGCTTGATCTACGTCGGGACTGACGACGGCCTGATCCAGGTGACCGAGAATGACGGCGGCAGCTGGCGCAAGGTCGAAAAGATCGAGGGGATTCCCGAAAACAGCTACGTCAAACGCGTGCTCGCATCGCAGCACGATACGAACACCGTCTACGCGACCTTCAACAATCATCAGAACGGCGATTTCAAACCGTACGTGGTCAAGAGCACGGACGCGGGACGAACTTGGACCTCGATCGCGGCGAACCTCCCGGCACGCGGCTCAACGTACGCGATCGCCGAAGATCACGTGAATCCGAATCTGCTGTTCATCGGAACGGAATTTGGTGTGTTTTTCACGGTCGACGGCGGCGGTAAATGGATCCAGCTTCGCGGCGGCCTGCCGACGATACTCGTGGCGGACATTGCGATTCAGAAGCAGGAGAACGATCTCGTTCTCGGCACATTCGGGCGCGGTATCTATGTGCTCGACGACTATTCACCGCTGAGGACTATGTCGCCGGCGGTCGTACAGCAAGCGTCGGCATTGCTTCCGATCAAAGACGCGTTGATGTACGTTCGGTCGAACGCAACCTTCGCGAGTTCGCAGGGGGCGTCGTTCTACACGGCACCAAATCCGGCTTACGGAGCGGTCTTCACGTATTTCCTGAAAGAAGCCCCGCGAAGTATGAGGCAGCGACGCCAGGAAGCCGAGCGGGCGGCCGAACGCAACCGCCAGCCGTTCAAGTATCCGTCGATCGCCGAGCTTCGTGCGGAGACCGAGGAAGAACCTTCAGCGATCATCTTCACGATCACGGATTCTGAAGGCAAGGTAGTCCGGCGTCTGAATGCACCGGCCGCTCCGGGATTGCAGCGGACCGTCTGGGATATGCGCTACATGCCAATGATCGTTACGGCTCCGCCGACTGGCGGCGGGCCGGGCGGCGGCGGTGGAGGCGGAGGCGGCTTCGGTGGAGGCGGCGGAGGCGGTTTCGGCGGCGGAGCACAAGGGCCGCTTGTCATGCCGGGCAAATATACCGTCACGATGGCTCTGCGCTCGGGCGGTAACGTAACACCTCTCGCGGGATCGCAATCGTTCAACGTTGTAGTGGAAGGTAAGGAGAATATCTCCGCCGCGGATGCCAAAGCCCTCGCTGAATTCCAGCGAAAGGTGTCGCTGCTTCAACGCAATGTCGGCGTTGCGTCGGGAGTTGCCACGACCGCCAAAACGAGCATCGGGCTGCTGAAGCGGGCGGCCGCCGAAGCTCCGGTCGATAACAAGAGGTTTATTGACCAGGCGAATGCACTCGACGACGAGATCGACAAGCTGATCAACGCGATCCGCGGTGGCCGCGCGGATACCGAGATACCACCGCCATCGATCTTTTCAAGGATCAATAATGTCGCTGGCACGATACGGCTGTCGACGATCCGGCCGACACAGACGCAGACCTCGAACTATGACCTCGCGAACTCGGAATTCGCTCCGGTGCTCGCACGGCTGCGAAAACTGGTCGATGTGGACATTCCGAAGCTCGAGAAGGAACTCGATGCCGCAGGCGCGCCATTGACGCCCGGCAGACTTCCCTAGGGAACTTCAGTTATTCATGGCTTTTGGCGGGACGAGAGTTTATCTCGTCTCGCCATTTGTTTTGCGGGCTCGTTGGTGATCAGCGCCGCGACGCCACGTTCACGGCACCTTCGGACCCACGAACGGTGATCGGCCGTCCATATGGTGACAGGCATTCCCGCGTCCGACGCGAGAGAGACTAGGCGTTTGGAAGCGAGCGAATAGTGAAGCGAGAGGCCGTGTGCACCAAATTCCCGTGCAAGCGGTATCAGATGCTTCTTGCGGCGAACGAGCATCAGAATGCCTGGCTCGAACAGCGCGGCCGTTTTTACGTCGGGCAGAAAATGCCGGATCGAGGCGACGGCGGCGAGCTTGAAGCTCTTTACGATCATACGATCCAAATAAGGTGAATCGGCGATCAATGAGCAAACAGCTTCGGCCAGACGCCGCGGATCTTCTTCGCCGCATTTGAGCTCGATGTATATTCTTTTGCATCGATCCGCCACGACCCCGAGCGTGTCTTCAAGCGTTGGTACGGTCGTGCCGCGAAACTTCTCGCCAAACCATGAGCCAACGTCCGTTCGCGAGAGCTCAGCCACCGTCATATGGGCCACCTTCCGACGCACCCCGCCGGTCCTTATCAGATCATGGTCGTGAATGACGACCGGCACGCCGTCCTTCGACAACTGAACGTCGAATTCAACGCCATCTGCGCCTTTATCAAGGGCCTGTTCGAAAGCCACGAGTGTATTCTCAGGCGCGTGGGCGCTGTCACCGCGATGCCCGATGATAAGCGGTGAGCCGTCGCCTATTTCTTTTCGAGAAGAAAGATCGTTTTTGACCACGAGATCGGTTCGGTTATCGGGAATTCATAATTACCGACGATGTTGAAATAGCGAGTCGCCGCCTCGCGAACGCTTGTGAGCGGATGGATCTTGAAGTTGTAAAGCAGTTCGAGGACCGATCCGACGATCGAAGGCTTGACCGGAAGAAAGACGAGCGGAGCGCCGCGTTTGAGCACGCGGGCCGCCTCGCTTAGCCCGTCATCGAGCGGCGTATATTCAAGTACTCCGCACATCAGCAAGAGATCGAAGGTATCGTCAGCAAACGGCAGCGAAAGCACATTTCCCTGGACAAGATCGGTCGGGCCGGCAGGCTCTTTTCGTCTGCGGATCGAATCACGAGCTACCTTAAGCGATTTGAACGAGAGGTCGAGCGAAATGACACGCGAGCTGGTCCATCCGCAATCGTGAAAGGCGTTGGTCACGATCCCCGTACCGCTGCCGGCGTCGAGCACGACCGAGTCCGGCTCGATATTAAGATCTAGCGAGCGCAGATACTTGGCTACCGATGCGCGATAGCCATTCACCTTCATTGCCAGGTGCTGTACGTCGGCGATGCGGTCGTACAGGCCCTGCGTCTTTGTTTTGGCAGACTTGCCGTCGATCGGCATGCCGGTATTATTTCTCCGCCAGGAGTTTTAGTGTCATCTCGCGTAGCTGCGCGATGCGGGCCGAACTGGTTCCAGCTTCAATGTAACGTACCACTCCTTTTCTGTCGATCAAAACCGCTGTCGGCAGAGCGGTTGCGCCATAGAGGAACTGGGCCGTCTGCCCCTTCATCACGACGAAATCGTAAGGCAGCCGTTCATCTTGTCGAAACTTTTTCAGATAAGCGATCTCGGCAGGCGGCGCCAATTGTTCGCCTCCAGCTTCGCCGTAATATCTGGTGACGCCGAGTATTTCGAGCCCGTCCCGCTGAAAGTCATTGTGCCACTCGGTCAGTGCCGGAAAAGCCTCGAAGCAGGGCGTGCACCAAGTCGCCCAAAAGTCGAGAAGAACTACCTTGCCCCGCATCTGGGCAAGTGTTTTCGACGTGCCGGGGAACCATTGATCCGGTACAGGCAGTTCCGGAGCGGTGCTTCCAAGGAGTTTGTAATGCACCTCGCGTCGCTGTAAACGCGAGGCAACATCGGCAGCTGCACTCCGCGGCAGGAGCTCGCGTTCGACATCGGTCTTTGCCGAGACGTAGAGAGCCAGGCCCGCGGGCTTACGCCCGGTCTCGATCAAGTATCGGATCTTTTGGTCGACCGCGTAGTAATAAAAGCTCGCCGAACCTATCTGGGCGGCCGTCACACGCATGTCATCGAGTGCCGCGTCAGCCTTCTTCCGATCGCTCGAATCGCGATGTGATTCGAAAACGAGCATCGCCGCATCGAGGATCTCGTCTAGCCCGCGGGCCCGCGAAGCGGCGTTACTTAACAACGCTTTGGCCGATTCGTACGCGGCCTCGGCGTGCGGAGCCATCCTTTCGAAATCCCTCGCCTTCTGATAGGCCTTCGCCATCTCCGAGCCGATCCGCGAGCGTTCGGTCAGCTTTGTCGGCTCGCCCTTTGTATAGTCCGCGAAGAGGCTTTCGGCCTCGGGAAGCTTTCCTTGCTTGGCAAGTACGACGATCAGCACCGAACGCGCAGTCTGGCGGCGGGATGCGTCACCTGTCTCCGAGCTGACGAAACTCTTTAGAGCTTTTTCAGTACCGTGCAGATTCTCGGCGATCCAGTGGAGCATCCCGAGGTAATAGTTGTCGTCGGCCGAGAGGTCAGTGCGTGTCGAAGCGGCCGCTGCGTACTTTGCGGCTAGCTGACGCTGCTCGATCTTTGTGCGTTCGAAAAGACTCTCGCTGAATGGAACTTTCTTGGCGTCGAACTCACTGGCCTTTTGACGAATGTATCCGTTCGCCTCGTCGAACAGGTCTTTTACGCTCTTGTCACGAGTTGCCGCCGGCTCGAGCGTTAGGCCGGGCGTGGCGTGGTTCGACTGAGCCGCCAAAGGAACCGCGGTCGCAAGTACAATTATCAGAAAAACGAAACGCATAAAAATCAACTGCGTGCGACGACACCGCTCAAACGAAACCGGCCCGGTGCGAATTCCCGCGGCAATCCATCTTTGTCGGCGTTCAAAACAGAGTCCCCGACCAAACGAGCGGTCAGCGGTGCCAGCAAAATTCCATTCCGATAATGTGCGGTCGCGATGGTCAAGCCATCGAGTCCGCTCAAGTTGCCGATCACCGGAAATCCATCGAATACATAAGGCCGCAAGCCCGACCAGTGGTCGGCCGTCGGCAGCCCCGCAGTACTCGGGGCGATCTCGGACGCCATCGCCCGCAAGCCAGTGGCGGCCTCCTCGGTCGTCGACTTGTCAAAGCCGACCTTTTCCGATGTCGATCCGGCGAGGACGCGGCCGTCGAGTCGCGGCACGATATAGCCTCGCGTGCTATAGATCACATGACTGAAAAGCCGCTTGGCAAGCTGAAAGACGACCATCTGACCGCGGACCGGCTCGACGCGAAACGGCATCTCGCCCACGCCTATCTTGATGAGCGACGTCCACGCCCCGGTTGCAAGTATCGTGTGGCCAGCACGGAATTCCTGATCGCCCGCAGCTCCGACAACGCGGTCTCCGTCCACGATCAGGCGGTCAATCTTGGTATTCTCGGCGAGCGTGATGCCGTTGAGATAGGCATAGCGTTTGAATGCCGAAACGAGCTTGCGATTATCGACCTGCCAGTCGTCGGCAAAGTACAGACCGAAACGAACATCGGGCGAAATAAAAGGTTCGCGGCGGCGAACCTCTTCCGCTGACAGGGGTTCGACGCTAAGGCCTTCAGCCTTTTGCCATTCAAAACGACGTTCTAGTGCGTTGGCATCATGGCCGGTCAGTGCAACGTAGAGCGTGCCGGTACGGTCGAGTTCGATGTCGACGCCGGTCTCTTCGAGCAGCTCAGCCGCCAGGTCGGGATACAGGTCACGCGAAGCACTGCAGAAGTCAAAGAACAGCCCCGTCTCTTCGGCCTCAGCCTGCGGCCCGAGCATGCCGCCGGCGGCCCACGAAGACTCCAGTCCGAAAGAACTCCGATCGACGACGGTTATCCGTCCGGCCCCGCGGCGATGCAGTTCGCGTGCGATCGAAAGTCCGATCACGCCTCCGCCGATTATCAATATCTCGCTATGCTTCATCGCGACAAAACTCAATTATAAGCGATGGCAACGTGCGCCGAAACTCTATCGGGCTCTACGATTTACCCGGCGCCGAGCGATGTCGTAACATAGAGCCAGCGTATGAAGCACACGATAACCTTGATCCCGGGCGACGGGATCGGCCCCGAGATAGTTGCCGCGACCGTGAAAGTGATCGAAGCGACCGGCGTCGATATCGAATGGGAGACACAGATCCTCGGATCGCAGGCGCTCGAAAAGTACGGTACGACCCTGCCCGAAGAGACGATCGAATCAATTAAACGCAACCGCGTCGCGCTCAAGGGGCCGCAGATGACGCCCGTCGGCAAGGGATTCACATCTGTGAATGTTGGCCTGCGCCGGGCGCTTGATCTGTATGCCAACGTCCGTCCCGTCAAGGCATTGCCCGGCGTTGAGTGCCGCAACCCAGATCTCGATCTGGTGATCGTACGCGAGAACACCGAAGGGCTATATTCCGGGCTCGAACACGTCGTTGTTCCGGGCGTGGTCGAAAGCCTGAAGGTTATAACCGAGAAGGCATCGACGCGCATCGCAAAATACGCGTTCGAATTTGCTCGGGACAACGGCCGGAAGACGGTCACCGCCGTCCACAAGGCGAACATCATGAAGCAGTCCGATGGACTGTTTCTAGAGTGCTTCTACAAGGTTGCAAAGGACTTTTCGGGGATCGAGGCAGACGACAAGATCATCGATAACTGCTGTATGCAGCTCGTGATGCGGCCCGAACAGTTTGACGTCCTCGTGATGGAAAATCTGTACGGCGACATCGTTTCGGACCTTTGTGCCGGCTTGATCGGCGGGCTTGGACTCGCACCGGGGGCGAATATAGGCGAACTCGGCGCTGTTTTCGAAGCCGTTCACGGATCGGCACCGGACATTGCCGGGCAGGGAATCGCAAATCCAACGGCGCTGATGCTTTCGGCCATTCAGATGCTGAGGCATCTTGGCGAACGCGAGGCTGCCGATAAAGTCGAGTCAGCACTGCTCGAGGTATTTGCCGAAGGCAAGGCTATAACACGAGACCTCGGCGGTACGGCAAAAACCGACGAATTTGCACGGGCCATCGAGGAAAAGATACTCGGGTAACCCATTCCGAAAACTAAAAAGCCGGTCAGCAAGAGATGCTGGCCGGCTTTCGCGTTTCTGTTGAGGGGTTACTATTCGAGCCCGACGAAATCTACATTCGCGAGCGATCCCTGAACCGCAACGAACTGCGGCGAGAAACGGAAGCGTTTTGACGTGACGGTCATCGTGTAAGACTGACCGGTTAAGACGTTTTCGAAAGTATAAATACCAAAGGAACTTGTTGTCGCGATCCGACGGATCCCTTGCCCGTCGATCAGATTAACGATAGCGTTCCTGAGGCCGAGGCCGCTCGACGTCGTGACGCGGCCCGAGATCGTAACGGGGGTCACCGTAGCGGCTGAGCCGCCCCAAAAGCCGCCAGTAAGCGAAAAATTGCCGCCCGTCGAAGTCGTTCCGGCCGCCGCCTGCCCGATCGTGCCGTCGACAGTGAAACCTCCACCCGAGGAACTGCCTCCTCCGCCCGCGATCACCGATTTAGTGATCGTGAAATTGCCGCCCGACTGCGCCGGAATGCCAGCGACAAATAAGAAAACCGCCGCAGCCAATAGGAAGATCCGCTTTGTCATGATCCCGAAAGCCTCCCGTCGATGAGTAAATTAGCGCCTCCTAGCATATCAGATGTGTCAATAGCATGATCTAATATTTGCAAACTAGCCGAGCGACAGCCGTTCTATAGATGGTGGCCCGGAAATCTGGCCGGTTGAAACGATGTTCAAGAAAAGCATTTTTATCGTTTTGCTGCAGGCACTTACGCTGCTTTCGATCAACGCGAAAGACCCGGAGCAGCTCA
The DNA here is from genome assembly GCA_041940165.1 of Acidobacteriota bacterium. Classification (GTDB taxonomy): domain Bacteria; phylum Acidobacteriota; class Blastocatellia; order Pyrinomonadales; family Pyrinomonadaceae; genus OLB17. The sequence continues at coordinate 127,314 of JBGTSR010000001.1, read as the reverse complement.
AGATCAAACTCGGTAGTTCGGTACTTGCCGACAAGGGCCGTGTAGCGATCAAATTCACGGAGATCGTCGAAGATTCGCGTTGTCCGGAAGGCGTCGCGTGCATCTGGGCCGGTAATGCTCGGGTAAAGCTGATCGTTTCGAAAGGCAAACAATGTACGGCGATCGAACTCAATGACAATGTCGGAGCAAAGGAGGCCGAAGCGTTCGGCTACCGCATTGGGTTTGCCGCCCTCTCGAGCACCAAACCCGGCGTTCTGACGATTACGGTCGAGCGGCCGGGAAAATGAGCTTTCAAACATCAAGCATCCGTGCTAGTCTCTACACCTTTGAATGAGGGAAGAGATCACAGAAACGCGGCTGGCTAACGGCCTTACGATACTTACCGACAAGATGCAGGGCGTCAGATCGGCGACGCTCGGATTCTTTTTCCGTGTCGGCGCCCGGCACGAGCCTGAACACCTTTCCGGCATATCGCATTTCATCGAACACGCCGTATTCAAAGGCACCTCGAAACGCTCCGCTCTCGACATCGCGATCGAACAGGACCGCCTCGGCGGTAATCTCGATGCGTTTACTACACACGAAGAGACCGGGTTTGCGATCAAGGTGATCGACGATCAGCTGCCGCTCGCATTTGACCTGATCGGCGATATGCTTGCCCTTCCGCGATTTGACGAGGCAGACCTGAAGAGCGAGCAAAAGGTGATCATCGAAGAGATGAAGATGGTCGAGGATTCGCCCGAAGAATACCTCAGCGAGATCTTTAACGAGGCTTTTTTTCCAGGCCATCCGCTCGGCCGCAACATCGCCGGGACGCCAAAGCTGGTCAAGAGCTTTGACCGCGATTCCACGATCGATTACCACTCGCGACATTACAACGCCACGAATCTCATCGTCGTCGCCGCGGGCAATATCGAACACGAACGGATCGTTGAACTTGCCGGCGAATATTTTGGCGAGAACGGCAGACCGGCTGAGTCGCTGCCTAACGCCGCGCCGAAAACCGCTGCTCCGATAGTTGTCAAAGAACGAAAAGACCTCGAACAAGCTCACCTGATCATAGCTACGCCGTTCGTCGCGGCCCCGGACGACCGGCGGTATGCGGCCGATCTGCTGGCGGGCATCGTGGGCGGTGGAACTTCGAGCCGCCTGTGGCAGAAAGTGCGGGAGGAACGCGGCCTCGCGTACAGCGTCGGAGCCTCCGCAGCGATGTACCACGACTGCGGCCTGTTTTCCGTATTTGCCGGAACGTCGCCTGAGCAAGTCGGCGAGGTTGTCGACCTGGCCATCGAGGAGATGCGAGCCGTTGTAAAAGAAGGCGTTACTGAAGACGAACTGCAGCTTGCAAAGCAGCAGACCGTGGCATCGATCCTGCTCGGGCTCGAAGATTCTGCCGCGCGTGCGGCGACGCTGGCCCAGGCCGAGATGATCCACCGGCGACAGATACCGCTTGAGGAAACACTCGCCAATCTCGACGCTGTCACGACCGAAAATATCAAAGATCTTGCCGAAGAATTTTTTCGTACTGAGAATGTAGCTTTTGCCGCTCTGGGCGATCTGAGCCCCGCTGAGATCGACCGCGGCCGCCTCGCCATATGAACGTCAGACGATTGTTTCTGTATACGCTGATCGGGTCCGTAGCGATCAGTGCGGCTTTGGGCATTTTTGTGATCCTGTTCGGCTCGTTCGGCGAATTTGAGGCTCGAATTCTGGTTACGACCTTTTCGATCACATGCACGAGCATTCTCGGCCTCGCGAACGGTGCATATTACGAGACCGGCCGTGCAAAGGCGTTTCCGCTGGCGGGCATTGCCTTCTCGGTGCTGGCGTGCTTTTTTGCCATCTACCAAACGTGGGTTGGCGACTGGGGCGTCGAAGCCATCTGGAAGAGCGGTGCGACTGCCGCGATCCTGGCCACTGTTTTTGCTCATCTCTCGCTGATATCGCTTGCAACGCTCGACCGCCGATTTTTATGGTCGCGGCTGCTCTTGTACGTCGCCGATATTGCACTTGCGGCGATACTGCTCTTCATACTCTGGTTCGAGCCCGATAGCTCCAGCGACATTGTCGGCCGCATCATCGGCGTGCTCTCGATCATCATCGCTGCACTTACGATCGTCACTCCTGTATTTCATAAACTCAGCGACAAAGGGATCGACATTGCGAGTATCGATGCCGAGATAGAAGTGTTGCGACGCCGGATTGACGAGCTTGAAGCAAAAAAGGCGAGCGTGCCACCTACTGAGCCCTCCGAATGATCATTTGCGTGAGAAACCTGCGTCGGCAAGGTCTCTAGCCTTCTGATTCGCGTTCGACGTCTTTGCGTCGATAGTTTCGGCGAGTTGGTCGTGGCCTTTTAGGCCGATGACGACTAGTTCCTGGCCGATGACCTTGCCGGGCATGCCGTCGTCGGTCCCGGAATCGGCGTAGGTCGGAAGCCGCAGGATCGCCGCGAAAGGCTTGCCGTCGGCCAGACGCCACTCGACCTTTGCATGGCTCTCGTTGAACGCAAGGCTCACTTTTCCGAAGCCGTACGATTCATCGCTGCCCTTCAACTCCGCGACGATGTAGGTCGAGGTCGCTGCCGAATAGATGCGGACCTGATAGCGGCCCGAGCCCTGACAGAGCTTGGCATCGTCCTGTCCTTCGTGGCCTCGCAGGATCTTGCACGCTTTTCCGGTCAGGCTGGTGTAGGTCGATGTGAACACAGGCTTTTTCTGAGCCGCGACGTTGAAGGCAAGCAGAGTTGCGAGAACGATGGGCAAGATGATTCGGTTTCTCATATTTGGTCTTCTTTGGCCCTTAAGTTGATCAGTTCCCAGTTCAACCACCCGCTATCGCAGGTGGTTCTGACCCGCGAGGGTTCTCACATTGAACGGACGGTGTGAACACAAATTGCAGTTTCACGATCGAGCATATTCTATCGGATCGTTGACCCCGGCGATGTTAAATCCTCGCAGCCTTAGTGCACACGAATCGCACGTTCCGCAGGCAAGTTTCTCACTTCGATAGCACGACCAAGTTAGGTGCAGCGGAGCTTCGAGATGAATACCCTTTCCGACTATCTCGGCTTTCGACATTTTTATGATAGGTGTGCGGATCTCAACGTGGGTATCAGGCTTGGTCCCGGTGTCGATCACCTTTTGAAACGCATCGTAAAACTCTGGCCGGCAGTCGGGGTAGCCGCTCGAATCTTCGGCAACGGCTCCGATGTAGATCGCCGTCGCCCCGATCACTTCCGCCCAGCTCACCGCGATCGAGAGCATGTTCGCATTCCGAAACGGGACGTAACTGTTCGGAATATCTTTCGAAGCGAGATCGGCCTCGGTCACGGCGATGTTCTCATCCGTCAGCGACGAGCCACCGATCTTTGCAAGATGCTCGATCGAAATGTCGAGGCGGTTTCTCACTTTGTAATGATCGGCGATGTCATTGAAAGCCTGCCGCTCGCGAGCCTCGGTCCGCTGGCCGTACGAGATGTGGAGAAAGGCAACGCGGTCGTTCTCATGCTCCGCTATCGCCGCCGTAACGCAGCTGTCCATTCCTCCCGAGACTAATACGATGGCTAATTGCATGTTAATGAACGTTATTACTTTCTCTTCAGTGAATAGTCGATAGTGGATAGTGAATAGTTTTTGTTCTCACGGTTCGAAGATCGATCCAAGGGGTTCTTAACTATCCACTAATCACTAACGACTATTCACTGAAGAAAACCGTATTTCTCACTTCCCTTCATCCCGCGTGGTTTGTTTCACACTCCGCGGGCGTCCGCTCCCCAGATGTATTTGTGCAGCTGCATATTCAGCCGAACTTTCAGGCCGCTTGCCGCAACGGCTTCGGCGATCTCGGCGAGGTTTCTCACTCCGTGGACGGGTGAGATCAGGACCTCTTTGCACCGTTCGGTGAGACGGTGGTTTCTCACGATCTGCTTGGCAAATTCCCAGTCGGCCAGGTCGGCGATTACGAATTTCACTTCGTCCATCTCGGGCCGCAGCCGTTCGAGATTTGGCCAATGGTTACGCTCTGCTTCGCCGGACGCGGGGCATTTTACATCGAGAATAAGTTTCGCACGCGGGTCGACGTCCTCGGTCGAAACGTAGCCGCCGGTCTCGATCAGCACCTCGTAGCCGCGGTCGCAGAGCAGTGTTATGAAAGGAAAGACGTTCTTTTGGGCCAGCGGTTCGCCGCCGGTGACCTCGACCAGCTTGCAGCCGAATTCATCGAGTTTCTCACATATCGATTCGAAGGAAAGTTTCTCACCTCCGGTGAATGTGTACTCGCTGTCGCACCAGACGCACCGCATCGGGCAGCCGGTCAGCCGCACGAAAGAACACGGACGGCCTGCGTGCGACGACTCGCCCTGGATCGAAAGGAAGATCTCTGTGATGCGAAGCTCCATAGGAAACTAGCCACGAATGAACACGAATATCACGAATTACTCGACATATTCTGAGCTAGAAAAGACCGAACCAGCCAAAGTGTCCCATGACCTGCCCGATGCCGAAGGATGCCAGATTTGCGACGACGATAGCCGCAAACGAGCGCGTCCATTCGCCGGCTGTGAAACCCTTGGCACGAAAAGCGAACCAAAACAAGAGGCATTCCGCGACCGGCGCAAAGATCTCAGCCACGATCAAATATGCCGTTCGCGATCTGCCAAAAAATATCGTGGCGAGCACGATCACAACGATAGGATATGTGCACGCCGTAAGCCACAGCCCGCAAAAGAACCGCTGCCTGAGCGAAAGCCTGCGAGTCAAACCGACGAGCAGCACCGGCGTCTCGATCAGGACTGTGATGAGATAGCCGATGGGCAGAAAATACCAAAGCTCCGAGATCGGCAAATTCTGCGTCTGAATGAAGTCGACCTCGTCGAAAAGCAACATATATGGGCCCGAAGCCCGCCTCCGCCTATGACGCTAGCACGAATCGCGAGAGGGTGTGAGCGCAGATTTCTCAGTTTGTATGATTTTGCACAGAATGCGTAGATTTCTCAGATCGGGGAGATCATCACCGCAGAGACGCGGAGACGCTGAGAATAGCTATCCTTTAGAGCATCTTAACGAGAAACGGGAACTCGGCGAGGACGTGGCCGATCGCAAATGCAAAGTAAATGTCGCGTGTCGTCGTGTAATCGACCGCGAAGCCTGCCCACAGTGCGAGTGCGAGCATCAGCGAAACCACCGCGGCCGCGGCGACGAAACGCGGGAAACCGCCTTTCCCTGAAAAGAGCGGAATGCCCTCCAGGCGCCATGGCACGGCTCGCGGGTCGATCAGCGGCAGTATCAGGATCCAGACGAAGTAATGGATCGATTCGAGAAAGACGTGCGTCGCGACGAGCAGATGGCTCGATACGCCGGGCAGGATGCCGCTGCCGGCGTGTTGGGCGATCCGCCAGAAGAGGTTCGTTTCCTCCGGCAGGCTGGGCCGCGATGCGAACGTCACCCAGATGATCGCGAGGAAGATCGGGATCGTCGCCAGTGAATAATGATAGGCTCGCAGCCATTCGGGCTTTGTGCGGCGAAGTTGGCGTTCCAGAAACCAAAGAGCGATCAGCGGGTGGACATAGACGAGCGCGAGGCTCCAGTATTGCGGCACGACCCACGCGAGAGCGGCGAGAAGCAGAGCCGCAGGAAACGCCCACGACCAGTCGCTTTTTGGTCGCTGCCTGCCGCGAAGATAAATAAGCGATGCGAGCCAGAGCACGAACGTCGTATTCCAGACCGAGGCGAAGATAGCCCAGCTGTCAGCGCTCCACAGCCAATTGCCGCTTGCGAAATAGAGTGTTAGATAAGCCGTCGTGAGGACTATCACGCCGCCGATCCCGACCGAGTAATATAGCCTGGAACGGCCCCAACGCAGCGGCATGCGGGCGGCGAAGTACCGGAATTCCATCAGATTGTGAACGCCGGCGAAAAGAAAGATCGTTACGATCGACGCCCCGAGCGGAAAACTGCCGATCAACGCCGCGCCGACGGCGCACGACGCCACGAACGCGCCAAAAAATACTTGTGCGCCCGTGATCGACGGCCTGTCGATGCTCAGTCGATACATCTATTCGCCCGGCTTTGTCTCGGTCTTCTGATTCGGGACGATCAGTTTTATGCGGTCGTCATCGCTGAGTTCGATTTTGACCTTGCCGTAACCGAATCCGTAGATGTGAACGGCCTGCGTGAACATCTTGCCCGTTATCGAGCGAGCTTCGGCCGGCGGGCCGACGTTCGCGTAAACGAGCGTTGCCCCTGCGGCTGCGGCCGCGACCACAGCGATCGCTCCGACGGCCCGCGGGCTGATCGTGATCGCACGGTTTCGCACGATCCAAAACCCTCCGAAAACGAATGCGAGGCTAAGCAGCGTTCCGGCAACGATGGTCGGTATCTGAGCCGAACCGCTGCCGGCAGTTCCCGCCGCCGTCGGATCGGTGTCGAGCGAATCGAGCTCGGCACGGAGTTCCTTCAGCCGTGACGCAGGTATCTGCAGCCGTGCCTCGGTCGCGAGCGGGTCGAGCCTGATCTCCATATCGGTCGCGATCGAAATAGGTTTCTTTACGCGATTTGGCGACTTACCGGGCTGCGGGGCGATGTCGGCAAACGCGTTGACGGCAAGTGCCGCGGTGATCATGGCGACGAAAAGTACTTTGTTCATCTGGTTTCTCCTTGGCTGTCGGGCTATGCGCCCGCATTATAACAACTTTTTCGTTTGAACGATCTGGGATAAAATCTTTGCAATATGCGAGAAGAATTAAAGAGTTTCATCGACAAGATGGAGGATGGCTCGGTCGCCATCATTCCCGCCGCCCACGAGAAGCAGAGGAGCTACGACACTGAGTTCAAGTTTCGCCAGGATTCGGATTTTTGGTACCTGACGCGGTTTCCCGAGCCGGATGCGATCGCCGTGATCACAAAAGGCGGCAAGAAGCCGTACACGCTGTACGTTCGCCCGCGCGATCCGTTGATGGAGACATGGTTCGGGCGGCGCCAGGGCGTCGAGGGAGCAGAGAAGAACTTCGGCGTGGACAAGGCCGCGTCGATCGAGAAGTTTGATGAAGACCTGCCAAAGCTTCTCAACGGATACGAAAAGCTCTATTACCGCTTCGCCGTTGATCCCCAACTTGATCAGAAGATACTCGGTTATCTGACCGAGCAGCGCGTTCAGCGGCTGAAGAATGCTTACCCGCCGCACACCATTATCGACCCGACGCCGATCATTGGCGACATGCGTCTGCATAAGTCCGAAAAAGAGGTCGAGTTGATGCAAACGGCCGCCAACATCGCGGCAGAGGCCCACATTCTGGCGATGAAAAAGGTCAAGCCTGGCATGAACGAAGGCCAGGTCGAGGCGTTGATGGAAGCGTATATGAAGGACAAAGGAGCGAGCGGCGTCGCCTATAATTCGATCATCGGCGGCGGCGACAACGCGACGATCCTGCATTACGTCGAGAACAACATGCCGCTAAAAGACGGCGACCTGATCCTGATCGACGCCGGAGCCGAGTATCAGGGTTATGCGTCCGACATCACGCGCACCTTTCCCGTGAACGGCAAATACACGCAGGCCCAGCGTGAGGTTTACGATGTTGTCTTAGATGTGCAGCGACAGTGTGTTGAGTACACAAAGGTTGGCAACACACATCAAGGACGGCAGGAGTTCTCGATCGAACTGCTGACCGAGGGCATGAAAAAGCTCGGCCTGCTCAAGGGCAAGACCAAGGACCTGATCAAGAAAAAAGAGTATTTGAGATACTACATGCACGGTGTCGGGCATTTCCTCGGCCTGGACGTGCATGACGCGGGGCGATATTACACCGATCAGCAAGCTAAACAGCCGCGGCCGTATGCTCCCGGAATGGTGCTGACGGTCGAGCCCGGACTATACATTCCTCCCGACGATAAATCGGCCCCGGCAAAATACCGCGGCATCGGCATCCGCATCGAAGACGACGTCGTCGTCACCGAGACCGGCAACATCAACCTGACCTCCGCCGTAACGAAAGATCCGGACGAGATCGAGGCGTTGATGGCTAACGGTTCTGGAAAGAAAGCGGCTAAGCAGAAGGCTTGAGGATGAGCGTTGAATCGATCATCAAAAACCTCCCCGCTCTTGTCGGAGCGCTATTCGTCGCGATCCTGTTCATCCAATCGGGCCTCGACAAGGTCTTTGACTGGAAGGGCAATCTCGAATGGCTCAGGGGCCATTTTTCCAAGACATTTCTCTCGGGAATGGTGCCGATGATGCTCGCGACGATCACGCTGATGGAGCTTTCGGCCGGGCTGACGAGCGCGGGGGCGATCGTCTATTTTCTCGTGACCGGCTTGATCACGATGGTCTTTTGCGGAGCGTCGCTCGGGGCGTTGTCGATCGTGGCTTTGTTCTTTGGCCAGCGTATCGCAAAAGACTACGCCGGCGCCGCTGTCCTCGTGCCGTATTTCATCCTGTTGACATTCCTTATGTATCTCACAAATCCGTACGGCGGTCTCGGGCGTTTCCCTGTGAATTAAGAGCCTAGACTGCCTTCGGTGGTTGAGCCGCGGGCGGAATGTCGTTCTTCACCGGTGGAGCGTCTTTCGCTACCGGTTTTGCCGCTTGTACAGCTTTTTCATCCTGCTTGATGCCTAACTGTTCCAAGACCTCCGGCACGCTCAGGCCGAGGGCGTCGAGCTGTTGGAGGATCGAAAAGATCAGCTGCGGCGTTGTTTGTGCGAAGCGGTTGATGCCGCCGGATTTGCCATCGCCGTTACCATTGTCGATCATAACGACCTTGTCGATGTTGCCGAGTGGTTCGGCGACCGCTTTGAATACGGGCGCGGATGATTCGATGATCGAAGGGAGCTTTTCGAGGATCGTTTGAAGGCGCGCGGCGTCGTTGAATTCGCGCCATGCGGCGGCCTTTTCCATTATCGCCTTTGCTTCGGCTAGACCCTGGGCCTCGATCGCTTTTGCCTGGGCAAGCCCCGTAGCCTGAAGCTTTTCGGCTTCGGCAAGACCGACGGCGCGAATGCGTTCCGCCTCGGCTCGTCCTTCGGCTTCGATGGCGACGGCCCGGCCCTGGCCTTCGCGTTCGAGGGTCTTGGCGTCGGCCTCGGCGATGGCCATTTGAGCTTGTTTGCGGCCCTCGGCTTCGAGGATCTGAGCTTCCTGCAGGCCCTGAGCACGCAGGACGGAAGCTCGTCGCTCGGCTTCGGCCTGTTTGACGACCGTTGCTTCGAGTTCCTTCTCTTTTCGCAGGACTTCCTGCTCCTGCACCGCGATCTGCTCCTGCGTGCGGACCTTTTCGACGCGAACCTCTTCGGCAGTAACCTGCTGCTGTGCCTTGGCCTCGGCGAGCGGGCCGGCCTGGCTCGCCTTTGCGCGTTCTCCCTCGATCTCGGCCTGCACCTGAGCTTTTTGGATCTCAGTCTCGCGTTGCGACTGTGCGATCTGCGCTTCGGTTTCGAGCCGGACCTTTTCGCCTTCCTGCAGGGCGAGCGAGGCTTTGATCTTGGAATCGCGATTGGCCTCGGCCTGGCCGATCTCGGCATCGCGTTTTACTTCAGCGGTGCGTCGTTTGCCGAGGGCGTCGAGGTAGCCTTCCTCGTCCGAGATCTCCTGGATAGTTAGGGCGTCGAGCCCGATGCCCATTTTTTCGAGGTCGCCGGCGGCCTCGGTCGTGAGCTTTTGGGCAAAACTCTGGCGGTCGTTATTGATCTCTTCGACGGTGAGTGTGCCGAGAATGGCACGAAGATGGCCTTCGAGCGTCTGAAAGACGAGGCGATGAAACTGCTCCTGCGGCATACCGAGGAAGCGTTCGGCGGCAGAGCGCAGCGATGTGTCGTCGCCCTTGATCTTGACGTTCGCGACCGCCTTTACCGAGACGGGAACGCCCTGTACGGTATACGCACGCGTCGTGGCGAGGGGGACGGTGATGACGTTCAGATCGAGGTACTCGACCTTTTCGAGGAACGGGAAAACAAGCGTCGCACCGCCGCGAACCAAGCGATAGCCCGCGATGCTGCCGTCGGCGAGTTTGCGGCGACGGCCCGAGATAACCGCCGCTTGATTGGGCGAGACCTTGATGTAGTTTCGGCCGATCAGCATCAGAGCGATGAGTACCGCAATGACGATGACAACGACGATGATCGGAATGATCAGACTCGTGTAATTGGCTAAAAGATCCATTACTTGCTGCCCCCTTCCAGCTCAACGATCACAGAATCGCCGGCTATTCCCGAGACCTTGACCAAAGTTCCCGCCGCTATCTCGTCGGCAGCGGTCGAGCGTGCGATCTTGTCGATCCGCTCATCGCCGATCCGCACGGTTATCTGCCCGACCGAGCCGGGCTTGATCGCGACCGAAACCTGAGCCATTTTGCCGACGAGATCGACGTCCGAAACGCTGCTCGACGCCTGCTGCCCGACCAGGAACCGGCCAAACAACGAAACGACGAGCGCAAAGAAAATGCCGCCCAGGAGCCCGAAAAGCGATGACGTAAACGCACCGTAGCCGACCTGAACCGCGATCGCACCGAATCCGCCAAATGCCGTGATGAACACCGCGATCACGCGGCTATCGAAAAAACCAAAGTCGACATCGCCCGAACCGATATCGGCGTCAGCGCCAAACATTTCGAATATATCGCCGAGCACGAGCGAGGCAAGGAGAAAAATGAAACCGATGGCTCCGATAGCGACAAAGATAGTTAGCAGATCGATATTTGAGAGGAAGTCCATCAGCGCGCCTCCAGGCGTTATTCGAATGCGATGCGATATTCTACATCGAATGAATAAAAAGGCGGAAACGCATAGTGCCTAGCACGGTCATCGACGGTTCCGTAACCATTTTCCTGGAACCATAGCTGCGTTGCGACCGTAAACTGGGCTGCCATGCGTATCTTGTTAATAACCGCGATCACACTTGTTTTCAGTTTTGCTGCATTCGCGCAGCCGACGGCTCCGGACATACGAAAGGTCGACGCCGATCCGTCTAAAGGGTTTTCTTATCCCTATTACCTGTATGTTCCGCCGAAGTCGGACGTCGAGGTTCCGCGGCATTTGCTGGTCCTGCCAAACAACACCGGCAAGGGCGACGACGACCTTTCGGTTCATGAAGCGAACGTCAAGCGCAAGATCGGACAGGTGCCATTCGCTTTTGGCAACCTCAATGTTCCGGCTATCATGCCGGTGTTTCCACGGCCGGGCACTGACTGGAAGATCTACACGCACGCGCTCGATCGGGATGCTCTACTGACAGATAAAAAGGAGTTCTCGCGTTTCGACATTCAGCTGGTCGCAATGATCGACGATGCGCGCCGCAGGCTCGGCGAGGAAAAGGTCGCGACTGACCGCCGTGTGCTTATCTATGGATTTTCAGCGGCAGGAATGTTCTCTAATCGATTCGCATTTCTCCATCCGGACCGCGTACTTGCTGCCGCGGTCGGCTCGCCCGGCGGCTGGCCGCTCGCTCCGAGCGCTGAGTTTAACGGAAAGAAACTTAGATACCCCATCGGGATCAGCGACTTCGAAACCGTTTCAGGGAAAAAGCTCGATCTGGAAACACTCAGAAAGGTTCGATTCTTCCTCTTCCTCGGAGATAAAGACGATAACGACTCGGTGATCTTTGGCGATAGCTACGAACCCGAAGACAAGGAACTCGTGCTCTCGACTTTCGGCAAGCTTCCGGTCGATCGTTGGGCATCTAGCCAAAAGTTCTATTCGGACGCAAAATTCAACGCCGAATTCAAGCTATATCCGGGCATCGATCACACGATGACGCCCGCGATCATCACGGACGTCAACAAGTTCTTTGAGGCGGCCATTTCGTCTCGAGTCGCCGGCAAGGATCGCTGATCGCTTATTGGCTAATCGCATTAAACAGCAGCGGATACGTCGCTAATGACTGTGCTCTGTACTGCGGGCGGAAGCCGAAGAGGACGATCTTGCCTTTGCCGACCTTTATCTCGACGAGGGCGGCTTTGCCGGCGATCTTTTCGGTGCCGAGGGCCCAGCCGGAGAGGAGGACTTGTTTGGGGTCGGTCGGGTACGAGGCAATCACGCGGACGTCTTCGGGTTTGATCGTCTGCCACGGAGTGCCCGGATCGTCGCCCGTCGTCGTCCATGTCCGCGGTATCTCGAATGTCGGCGAATCTTCGAACCAAGCGATCGATTCGCGGGGCATTCCCTTGGCGATCGGGTGCGAGGTGTCGAGATTCGTGCGAAGGATCGAGCCCGGAATGTAGAAGTCGCGGCGGTTGAGTCCGCGCGTCACGTCGATCACCGGCAGTTTGAACTGCTCGATCGCGAACCGCGTCGATTCGTTCATAAACACCAGCGTCCCGCCGTCGACGACAAATTTTTTCAGATTCTCGACGCCTTCCTGTCCGACGCCGCCTGCATACTCATCCGGCATCGAGCCTTTCGCATAGCCGTTGAGGATCTGGTTGGCCGATTGGTCGGGGAAGATGATTGCACCAGGTTGCGGGGTGTTTGAGGATCCGGGATAAAACTTTGCCGCTATCTCGCCGTTGACGATCTGCTTATTGTCGATAGAACTATAGCGGAACATATCGCATTGATAAACAAACGGATGACGACCACTTCTTTCGTTTTTAAGGACCCAGCGGGTCCAGCCTTCGTCCATCGACGGTACAGAGGACCGATAGAGCTGTACTTCGTGCCGTTTCGCAATACAACCTACGTCTGAAACTGTATCAGCCAAAATGTTTTTTGGTCGCGAATACCGAACGGGTTCGAAGGCCTGAACAGCTTCAATATCCATTAGCAGCGGGAGCGTATGTGCGGTTACATCGTAAGGTGCAATCGGGCTACCGTTTGCGTCAAGTAGATTTGGATATGTTTGGCTTTCCAACAGTGCTTTAGCGAATGCTCCATAAGGTTGAGACATTGGCACCACCACCGTGCGTTCTGGAAACTTTCGGCCCTGGAATGTAAAGCCCGGCGTGACATCAAACTCCACGCCTGCGCGAAGTAGTACCTCTCTGACACTTTGGTCGCCCTCGGTCGCGTAAGTGTTTTTACGCGGCAGAATGATGGCCGTTAGCTCGCCCTTAGCTCTTGGCCTAACCGCTTCTTTCCCGATCTCATAAAACCGCGACAGCCAGCGTTCGCGGTTGTCGGCGGCGTGGTTGAGGAGCGAAAACGCGGCGCCGCTCATGTAGTGGGTGATATCGCTGAGCTTCCATTCGCCGCCTTTCCAGAGCGGGCCGAACTTGTCCGATTCCTTCTTTGCGTCGAGGCCGCCCGATGCTCCGCCGAGTCTTTCAAACGGAACCGTGATCGGCGAGGCGAGCCGTGCGGAGGCAGTTTCAGACAATATCCTTACGCCGCCGTGATAGTGCGAATAGGCGCGCGCGGGCGTCCATGCGTCGTAGGTCGTGCCGGTGGTTATTCCCTGAAAGCCCTTAGAACGAAGGTCGTTCGCCATCGCATTGCCGAGTTCTGTATAGCCCTCGACGATCTGTTTCGGCACGTTCGGTTCCACTGGGTCCATGTACGGCGGCAGGAAGAGCCGCGCGCCGTTCGCTCCCTGCTGATGCACGTCATGGACGATCTGCGGGTGCCAGACGTTGTGGATCTTATCGACCGTGAGCTGCGTCTCGACCTGGGTGAATGCGTACCAGTCGCGGTTGTTATCGTGGCCGACGTATTTGTGATAGAGCTCGGGCGGAGTGGTGCCTTCGTACGGCGTGCCGAGCGTTTTGTCGTACCAATTTTTGACGATGTCCACGCCGTCGGGGTTGAGCGAAGGGACGAGTAGGACGATCGTGTTGTCGAGGATCTTCTTGATCTCGGGCTCGTTACTCGAGGTGAGGCGATGGGCGATGAGCATGCTTGAGAGCGTCGATCCAACCTCGGTCGAGTGGATGCCGAAGGTGACGAGGACGATGGTCTTGCCCTCAGCTATGAGCTTCTTGGCTGCGACGTCACGTGAAGAGGCACCCTCCCTACCGGTCGGGTTTCCGCCTTTTATCCTACGAGGATCCGCCAGTTTGTCGTTTATCTCGCGGTAATGGTCGAGCTTCTTTAGATTCGCGGGCGAACTGACCGTCGCGTACACGAACGGAGCTCCCATCGTCGTTTTGCCGATCTCTTCGAAGATCATGCGGTCGCTGGCCGCGTCGATTTTTTTGAAATAATCAACGACCTGAGCCCAGCTTGCGAGCTTGCGATCGTCGCCGGGCGTGAAGCCGATGACGTCCTTCGGAGGCGGAACGCTCTGCGCCAAAGCACTGAATGCAAATACGAAAACAACGCCGCTGAGAAGCACTACCGAGCGGCAAAACGACACCTTGACCCACGAGAATCGATCCATCAAAACCTCACAAAAGTAGTTGTAGTATTTCGATACTTTAGCATACCGCGCCGATGCAGGCCGCCCACGGCCATTCGATGCGTCGATAGGCTTAATGCGCAATTAAGAAAATGTTTTACTTCTTTTAACGTGACGTGCTATAAGTTACCTAGGCGAGTCGCGTTTTTTCTATTCATCTTCAACCGCCGCGGCCGTCTCCAGGAACAAGCAAGATGGGTTTTAAAGGGGCTTTGAGCGATCGAATATTAGCTGCGGCTTTAACGGTCATTTGTTTAGGCTTCAGCGGCTGCTCGGTGGCCGAGCCTAAGATCGCCGCGACGGCGAATCCGCCTGCGTCGAGTACGACAGCGGCCGATTCGAAAACGGCCGAGACGAGCAGCAGTTCTTCGATCGAGATCACGCCAAACGGCCCGGCCGATACGGTCAGGGCCTTTTACGCATTATTACGCCAAAAGAAGTTTCGCGAGGCAATATTCCTCACCAATCTACGGCCGGCATTTGAAGGGCTGACGGACACCGAACTCAAAGATTTCGCCGTCGATTTTGCTGCTCTCGCCGGTCAGATCCCGGCTGAGATCCAGATCAATGGCGAGGTCGTCTCGGGCGAGAATGCCAACGTGACGGCAAATCTGCCCGGTGATGACGGCGAATTGAAGCTTCAGACCATCAACCTGCGGAAGTCCGGCGACGTTTGGATCATCCAGACCACCGACGACGAGACCGCAAAGAAGATCGCCAAAGAGGGAAAACAGTATTTCTACAACCTGAGGATCGAAACGCACGAAAGCGAGGCTCAGAAGATGCTCGAACGCGTCTCAAAGGCCCAGTTCATGCATTCGCTCAAAAACAACGGAGCGATCGGCGACATGGAAACTCTCGTCGCGGGCGGCTTTCTTCCCGACGATGCGAAAACCAGCGAATCGACCGGCTACAACTACGCCGTTGTGCTAAGCCCGGACAAAAAGACCTACTATGCGACTGCGACTCCGGCCGAATACGGCAAGAGTGGGCGCCAGTCATTTATCCTGAAGCTTGATGCCAAGGGACGGGCCCGCGTGAGCGGCAAAGACGTTGGGGGAAAACCACTTACGAACTGAAATATCCAAAAAAATGCATAAAACCTGTTGATATTCCCGATAAAAAAGGATATACCTGTTACTTTGTTGGTTCTATCCCCAAGAGGAAAACACAATGCTACGTAGGCTGATCAATAAATTCAATCAGTCGTTGACCGAAAGTATGGTCTCGGCACGGCGCCGTCATACCGCTCCGGTCAAGATCTGGATCGAGCCCGATATCAATTCTGAGCGGGCCCGTGAGATTGCCCGAAACAACTGTGTTCTCGGTGAGACCTTTGATATCAGCCGCAGCGGCGTCGCGTTAGTTGTTCCTTCGATCCGGATAAAAGAGAAGTACCTCGTCGGCCATCAGCTGACCCTGAATGTCGAAATGGAACTGCCAACCGGGAAGGTCTGTATGAAGGTGCTCGGCTGCCGTTATGAAAAGGTCGGTATGCACATCTCGACCGAGCGTTTTCTCGTGGGAGCGAATATCCTGTCGCTGACGGGCCAGGACAAAGAAAATTACGAGACCTTCTTACGCCGCGGCAATCGCGGTCAGCGCCGCGCGACCGGAAGTCTCGAGTTAGGAATTGATTAACAAACGTTTCAGGTAGTAAACGCAAGGGCCGCCGTTCGGGTGCGGCCTTTTTTTGTTTTTTGCTTCGCGTACGGACGCTGATTCGCGCGCTCGGGGCCGGATAGAATAGACTCTCTTATCGCTATGAAAAAGACGTTTCTCGCCATTATTGCAGGTGCTGCGGTCGTGACCGCTGTATTTATCTTTACGCCTGCATCGTCCGTGGTTGCCGATATTTCCGATCGGTTTCTCGAACGCGAGCCCGACATCCCCGAGATGCTGGCCAACGCCAAGTCGACGATGACCAAGGAAGAGTTTCTCGAAGAGCGTGCCAATGGCCACGCACTGCTACGCGGACTCGGTGATGAAGAGCCGGTGGATCCGCAGATGCGCATCTCGGCGATCAAGGACCTCGAAGAGAAACAGGAACGCCAGCAGCGAATGCCCGAGTCGGCGTACCGCGACGCGCTGCTTGCTAACTGGACGGCAATCGGCCCGGCCCCGATCATCGCGCAGGCAGTAAATCCGAACAATCCGCCCCGTTATTCGGGCCGCGTGATCTCGATCGCCGTCCATCCGACCAATCCGGATATCGTATACGCCGGGGCTGCACAGGGCGGGCTGTACCGCTCGACCAACGGCGGTACGTCGTGGACGCCGATAATGGACAATGCACTGAGCCTAGCGATCGGTGCCATCGCGATCTCGCCCTCAAACCCCGAGACCGTCTATGTCGGAACGGGCGAACCCAATTTTGCTATTGACAGCTTCTTTGGCGTTGGCGTTTACCGCATCGAGAACGCATCGACCACGGCAACGCTAGTTGGGCCGCTTAATCGCGACGCTATCGGCACCGATCTGTTCACCGGCCGTTCCGTCAGCGAGATCATCGTTCATCCGACCGATAACAATACGATCTTTGTATCGACCACAACTGGTTTTGGCGGACTTGGCGGTGTCGCGACATCGCCGCTGCCAGCCCGCGGTATCTACCGGTCTACGAATGCTGCAGGGGCGGCGCCGGTATTCACGCGGCTGACGGGCCTTGCCGGCAATATCGACGCGAGCATTCGCGACATCGCGATCGACCCCGGGAATCCGGATATTCTGGTCGCCGGAATGGTCGCAGGCGGGCCTACGGGAGGTATTTACCGAACGACGAATGCCTTATCGGCTGCACCGACTTTTACTCAGGTCCGTTCATACACCGGGACCTCGACGAGCGACCTGACAACGGAATTTGCGGCCATTCGTCCGGCCGGAGCTCCCGACGCCATCTTTTATGCGGCTTCGGGCCAAGGTACGGGAACCGTACTTCGTTCGAACGACGGCGGCGCCACATGGACGCAGCAGGTCGATAACAATTTCTGCAATCCGCAGTGTTTCTACAACATCGCGATCGCGACTGACGTCACGAATCCCGACCGCGTGTATCTGGGTGGTTCGCCCACGCTGGTCGCGGGACTTTCGACAAACGGCGGCACGAGCTTCACGGAATCGGGCGGCGGGGTTCACGTCGACACGCAGGCCCTGGCCGTAGCGCCTTCGAATCCGGCGATCATTTATCTAGGCACCGACGGCGGCATCTATAAGTCGACGAACAGCGGCGCCAGCTACACGCATCTCAATACATCCGAGTTCTCGGCTACGCAGTTCATGGGTCTCTCGGTGCATCCGACCGACCCGAATTTCACGCTCGGCGGCACGCAGGACAACGGCACGAACTTTCTGGACCCCGGCGCTACCGCGTGGAATATGGTCCGCGGCGGTGACGGCGGCTACTCGGTGATCGACACCAATGCGGCTGACACGACCAATGTGCGGATGTATCATACGTTCTTTAACCGGGTGAATAGCCTGGTGGGATACGAGACGCGTGGAACGACTACCGCGACGTGGACGTTCCGCGGCTGCGGCAACGGTACGACGCCCAACAACGGCATCAACTGCAACGATACGACCACGCTATTCTACGCACCGCTCGAACAAGGCCCGGGCAATCCGAACACGATCTATTACGGCACGGACCGGATATATCGCAGCAACGACCTTGGCTTGACGCATACGGTCGTCAGCCAGGCTCCGATCACCAGCGGCGTGGCGGTGAGCGCGATCGGCATCTCGCCGCAGGATGACAATTTCCGCATCTTTGGGCTCAGGACCGGCGGGCTTTTTGGAACGACGACGGGCAGTTCTGCACCTGTCGATCTTGACCCGCTGAACACAGTCCCCTCCGGTTTTGTTGCCCGCGCGGTCTTCGATCCGACGAACACATCGACGGCGTACGTGACGCTCGCCAGTTTTGGCGTGAACAATGTTTACAAGACGACGAACTTCAACTCGGGCGCTCCGGTTTGGGTCAACATCTCGGGTACGCTGCCGCGCGTGCCCGTTAGTGCGTTCATCGTCGATCCAGCGAATCCGGAAATTCTTTATGCAGGGACGGACATCGGCGTTTATGTCTCGCCCGATGGCGGTACGACGTGGGAGCCGTTCGGCACGGGATTTCCGCGAGTCGCGGTGTTTGATATGGCTAAGGCCGGGGGCAATACGATCCGCATCGCAACGCACGGCCGCGGAATGTGGCAGATACCTGCGTTCTCGCCGAACGCTATCCCGATAACGATCTCGGGCCGTGTGGCTACGCCGTCGGGACAAGGTCTCCGCAATGCACAGGTTGCGCTCATCGATGCTCTCGGCGTCAGGCGGATCGCAACGACGAGTTCCTTTGGGATCTATGCGTTCGCGGACGTGACGCCGGGATCCGGCTACATCGTCAGCGTCGCGTCGAAGCGTTACCGCTTTACCGCGCAAACGCTGAATATCACGACGTCACTGAACAACGTGGATTTTGTCGGGCTCGAATAAACTAGCTCGAGTGGTCGGCGACGATCCGCCAGCCCTCTTTCAACTTGCGCCAGAGGAGCGAGAATTTGCCCTTTGGCGCATCGTTTTCACGCTCAAGCTGCCAACTGCCGACGACATACGCCGCGTCCTTTGAGAGCAGCGTAATGTCAAGACCGGAGAAGGTCAGCTTGCCCATCTGGCCCGGGGAACTGTACGTTTTCCGATAGTTGTCGAGCGTCGGCTGCCAGCCGTACGTGACGCGATCGCCCGAGATGAACCGGAGCTTGTCCGAACGCCAATAGCCGATCGACATAAATGCTTCGAGATCGCCGCGGTTCCACGCCGCGGCCTGGTCGTCCATGATCTTTCGTATCGCGGTCTCATCTTTGGAAGTTTGCGCGGCTGTGCCGAGGCTGATCGTGAGCAAGAGAATAATTGGGGCAAGGTATTTCATAGTAAAAATAGTGCTGCCGCACAAACCATCGGTCCGTGCGGCAGATCAAGAGAACTGGTTGTGAACCGCAGCTAGTTCTTTTTCGCCGCGTCGTAAGCGGCCTGGGCGGCCACGTTCGCCTTCTGAGCGTCGGTAAGTTCGATACCCATTTTTTCTAGCGTGACAGCGTTTAGAGTTTTGGTCACCTTGATGCCGTTGGCGTCCTGATACTTGCCCAGCCCATCGCGTGTAGCATCGTCGAGCTTTCCGGTCTGATCGCCCGAGTACATCTTGCCATCGACGAGCACTTTCTGTGCGGCCTTGATCTGGTCGACGTTCGCGCGGAACGGAGCGGGGCGTTTCGGCTGATCGCCCGATGTCGCTGACGGGCCGGATGACGTTTTCGCGGTCGTCGTCTTCGTCGATTTCGTTTCGTCCGCTTTGGCGAATGAGCTTTCGAGCACCGGCGACGCTTTCTGACTATCGGTCAATTCCACGCCAAATTTCTCAAGCGTAGCGCGATTCAGCGTGCCGGTCGTTGCGAGCCCGTTGTCCTTTTGAAAGCTCTTGATCCCGGCCCTGGTTCCGTCGTCGTACTTGCCGCTCGGTTCGCCGTTGTATAGTTTCTTCTCTTTCAGGATGGTTTGGACCTCTTCGATCTGGGCCTTGGTCGGCCGGAACGGAGCGGGTTTCTTGGCGGTCGTCGCCGTTTTGTCCGCTGTCGCGGTCGCGGAGCCGGTGCCCTGTGCAAATGCGGCCGAGGAAAGTGCGAGAACCAGAACGAAGATCAGGAAGATGAGTTTTGACATTATATTCTCCGTAGAGATGGGGAGTGCCTACCGCAGAAAAGGCCCTTTCGGAAAACCCTCCGTTTTCGGCAAACGCCACCGTAATTAGCTTTTAGCTTTAAGGTGATTATCTGTCGGTTCCCGTTTTGTGTCAAGCGTTTTTTGGGCTAAGGTCTTCTTTCTAAAGGGATGAGAGCCGCTATCTATCACGAATTCAAAGGTCCGATAACGGTCGAATCGGTCGCCGATCCGACGCCGACGCCTGACGGCGTCGTTCTGCGAGTCGGCGCCTGCGGAATATGCCGCAGCGACTGGCACGGCTGGATGGGCAACGATCCTGACATTAGACTTCCAAATGTGCCCGGCCACGAACTCGCCGGCGAGATCGTGGCCGTCGGATCTCAGATCTCGAATTTCCAGATCGGCGACCGTGTGACGCTTCCCTTCGTCTGCGGCTGCGGAATATGCGAGCCTTGTTTGAAAGGCGATCAGCAGGTGTGCGACAGCCAGTTTCAGCCGGGATTCACGGCTTGGGGCGGTTTCGCCGAGTACGTGGCGATCGACTACGCCGATAACAATCTCGTGCGGCTGCCGGATGAGATCGACTTTGTAACGGCGGCGAGTCTCGGCTGCCGCTTTGCTACATCGTTTCGCGGCGTTGTCGACCAGGGAAAGGTCGCTGCGGAACAATGGGTCGTGGTCTGGGGCTGCGGAGGTGTGGGACTCTCGGCGATCATGATCGCCGCTGCGTTCGGTGCGCGGGTGATCGGTATCGATATCGACAACGAAAAACTCGCATTCGCCCGCTCAATCGGTGCCGAAACGGTGATCAACTCGACGTACGGTAATACTGTCGAGGCCATCCTAGATCTCACCGAAGGTGGATCGCACATCTCCATCGATGCGCTCGGTGATCCGGCGATACTGTTCGATTCGATCTCAGGTTTACGCAAACGCGGCAAGCACATTCAGATCGGGATAATGGAAGCGGGAAAACACTCGCCGCCGATCCCGATAGACAAAGTCATTGGCCGCGAATTGGAGATCTTAGGAAGCCACGGAATGCAGGCCCATCGCTATCCGGAAATGCTGCGAATGATCCGCGACAGCCACCTGGAGCCTGCGAGACTGATAGGTGCGACGGTAACACTCGACGAAGGAGCCAAAATTCTTGCCGACGAGCGGTTCTCGACAGGCGGCGTTACGGTCATCGACCGGTTCGATCATTTATCTTTAGCCAGCACTGACGCGTCGAGCAGAAAGTCGCTGTAGAACTGACGGTTTAGTTTGTATGCGAGATCCGGGTCGAGTTCTTTGACGACGTCGTATTCCTCGCGGGCTTCTTCTTTACGTCCGTCGGCCCAATACGCCATCGCAAGATTGAATCGCAGCTGAACGACCTCGGGCATCGTTTCGACGGCTCGTTCGAGATGGTCGATGGCGTCATCAAACTTGTTCCGCTGATACAGCACGATCGCGTAGGCATTTTGAGCGATCGGATCGTCGGGCAGGTCTTCGGCCGCGTCTTTTAGAACACGGCTGGCGCGTTCGGGGTCGCCGTCGCTGGTCAGCGCGATCCCTATCGCGACACGGATCCAGGGCTCATCGCCAAATTCGTCGAGCACCGTTTCGAAGCACTCGACCGTATCGTCAAACCTCTCGAGCTGCATGAAAAGATCGCATTGAAAGACGCGAGCCTCCTTGCGTTTGCGGTCAAGATCGATCGACCGGGTCACTGCCGCGAGGGCATCATCCTTTCTGCTCAATACCGCATAGACTATCGCTAGGTTGAGATGGGTCTTGGCGGCCTTGCCGTCTCTGGCAAGCGAGCGTTTGACAAATTCGAGAGCCTTATCCTGTTGCCCGAGCTTGTGGTAAGCTACGCCGATATTATTCAACAGAATCGCGTCGTTGGGCTTTTTGTTGAGAGTTTTTAAGAGGGCTGCGAGGTCCTTTCTTGTCCGACGTTCCTCGTCGTTTCGAGCATTTAGCTTGACGGGTGCAGGGGCCTTTGGGGTGCCCGCCTTAGCTGTCGCAGAACTTGTTATTTGAGCGGACGATCCGTTTGCATAAATTATCGCGACCGTCAGGAAGAGAATTGCGCAGCGTTGAGCCCTGCGCAACATTTCGCATGCCATTGTTACCTCCTTTTCAATGACCGAACTTGCCGATCGAAACAGGCTCCGCGCAGTTTCCGGATGAACGATCCGCCAGTGAAACTACGCACGCCGATCCTGTGGGGATATGAAACATCGTAATTATAGCATAAGATAGACTTATATTACCAATACGTCGCGACGCATTGCTGAATGAGCGTTCATTCAGTTATAATTTTCGAATACTGAACAAAGAAAAATATGAGCACGACCGGAGAAGCAAAAGGCTACGACGCCGACAAAGGTTCGGAGACGAAGATGAACATTTCAAAAGCCGCGGTGCTGGGCGCGGGGACTATGGGCGCAGGCATCGCCGCGCATCTGGCGAACGCGGGAATTCCGACGCTGCTGCTCGACATCGCACCGCGAGAACTGACGCCCGAGGAAGAAAAAAAGGGCCTTCCACTCGATTCGCCCCAGGTGCGCAATCGCATCGTCGGTTCGCTCTTTGAGGCGGCGAAGAAGCTCAAGCCGGCCCCGTTCATGCTCGCCGATAACGCGAAGCTCATCACGACCGGCAATTTCGCCGACGACCTCGAAAAGATCGGCGAATGCGATTTCGTGATCGAGGCTGTGGTCGAAAATCTCGATATCAAGCACAAGCTCTTCGCAGACGTCGACCGCTATCGCAAGCCCGGAGCCGTTATCGCTTCGAACACGAGCGGGATTCCGATCGATGCCATCGCCGAGCCGTTTTCGGACGATTTCAAGGAACACTTCGTCGGCATTCACTTCTTCAATCCGCCGCGATACATGAAGCTCGTCGAGGTAATTCCCGGCTCGAAGACGCGCGGCGAGATCGCGTGTGCCATTTCGGGTTTCCTCGATCAGCGTCTTGGCAAAGGCGTTGTGCCTGCCAAGGACCGACCGAATTTCATCGCAAACCGTATCGGCGTATTCGGCATGATGGCCACTATCCACGAGATGATCGCGATGGGCTTTACGCCCACAGAGGTCGATCAGATGACCGGCAAGGCGATCGGCCACGCTTCGTCTGCGACGTTCAGGACGAGCGATCTCGTCGGACTTGATGTGACGGCACATGTCACGAACAATCTCTATCCCGCGGTTCCGGACGACGAAGACCGCGAGGTGTTTCAGATCCCTGAGGTAATAACTTCGCTGCTCGACAAGAAGCTGCTCGGCGACAAGACCGGCGGCGGATTCTTCAAGAAATCGAAGGACGCCGAGGGCAAACGCGTCATTCTCGAACTCGATCTCGAAACATTCGAATATAAACCGCAGCAGAAGACCAAGTTTGCGTCGCTCGACGCTGCCAAAGCGATCGAGGATAAGGCGAAACGCGTCAAGACGCTCGTCTGGGGCGAGGACCGAGTTGGAGAATTCCTCTGGAAGACGACTTCACGTGTTTCGCGATATGCCGCCAACCGCATTCCCGAGATCGCCGACACGATCGTCGAGATCGATAACGCGATCAAATGGGGCTTCGGCTGGGAGATCGGCGTTTTCGAAGCCTGGGATGCTATCGGCGTCGCCGAGTCGGTCGAGCGAATGCGAAAGGAAGGCCAGCCGATCCCCGAGAACGTCGAGAAGATGCTCGCGAGCGGAGCGACTAGCTTTTACAAGTGCGAGAACGGAGAAGACTTCTACTTTGATCTCGTCGGTGTGGAATATAAGCCGATGCCGCAGCGTCCGGGCGTTTTGCTGCTTAGATCGGTAAAAGACCGCACCGGCGTGATCAAATCTAATCCGGGGGCCTCGCTGATCGATATCGGCGACGGCGTCGCTTGTCTCGAATTTCATTCGAAGATGAACTCGATCGGCGGCGACACGGTCCAGATGATGAACTTCGCGATCGACGAGGTCGAGAAGAACTTCGCCGGCCTCGTCGTCGGCAATCAGGGCGGCAACTTCTCGGCCGGTGCCAACATCATGATGCTGCTTCTTGCGGCACAGGAAGAAGAGTGGGAGGACATCAATCTGATCGTGGCCGCTCTCCAGAAAGCCGTGATGCGGCTGCGATATTCTTCAAAGCCGGTCGTCACGGCTCCATACGGGCTGACGCTCGGCGGCGGTTGCGAGATCGCCATCCACGGCAATAAGGTCCGGGCCGCGGCTGAAACTTACATTGGTCTCGTCGAGGTCGGTGTCGGTGTCATTCCGGCGGGCGGCGGCACCAAGGAAATGACGCTTAGAGCCGCGGATGCCTGGGCGAAAACTCCCGATGCTGACCCGATCGCATTCCTCAAAAAGACGTTCGAGACCATTGGCATGGGCAAGGTCGCGACCTCGGCACAGGAAGGCCGAGCACTCGGGTTCATTCGCGACAGTGACGCGATCTCAATGAACGGCGACCGCCTGATCCAGGACGCGAAACAGGAAGTGCTAAATCTGGTGAGCGCGGGCTACGTACAGCCAGTCGAGCGGACAGACATCACCGTCTTTGGCGAGGCCGCCGAATCCGCGATGAAACTCGCCCTTCACATGATGAAGCAGGGCGGATTCATCTCAGACCACGATCAGAAGATCGGCGGAAAGCTCGCCCACATCATGGCGGGCGGTTCGATCAATCATAAGACTCAGGTCAGCGAGCGATACCTGCTCGACCTCGAACGTGAAGCATTCATCTCGCTCTGCGGTGAGCGAAAAACACAGGAACGCATCGCGGCTATGCTCAAGACAGGAAAGCCGCTTCGGAACTAGAGTGAGTTTGGGGCTGAGAAATGAGCGAACGTATCGAACAAGTAGTAAAGCAGCTTCGTGAGACCGCCGAAGATGCTCGTGCATCGTTCGGCTCGCTTTCAAACGAGCAGCTCAATTGGAAGCCGTCGGAGACGGGCTGGAGCGTCGCACAGTGCCTCGACCATCTGATCCGGTCAAACGTCGAGTTTGATGACGAATGGCCAAAGCTGCTCAGCGGTAACCGAAAGAATTCGTTCCTCGAGAACTGGTCGCCGCTCACAGGATTCTTTGGGCGATTCCTGGCGAGTTCGCTCGCAAAAGATTCGCGCAAATCCAAAGCCCCGTCGAAGTCGATCGTGCCGCCGAGCGAGACCGAACCCGACATTGTCGAGCGTTTTGTAGCGAACATCGAGCAGACGAACAATTACATTGCCGGTTGCGAAGGCGTCGACTTGCACAAAACCGTACTGACTTCGCCATTTCTAAGTGTGATCACTTACCGGCTCGACGACGCGTTTTCGATCCTCGTCGAACACACAAAGCGGCACATTCGTCAGGCAAAACGCGTGATGGCTGCGGACGGCTTCCCGAAATAGATATTTGACAAATGGCCGAGAACGTCAAGACCAGGCTTTTCCGTTGGTTCTTCAACTTTTTTCCGGCCTACAGAGGAACAGGAGGTCGCATCACCTACATCGCGGGCGATTGGCGGGAAGTGCGAATGAGGCTTCCGCTTTCGTGGCGGACGCGCAACTACGTCGGCACGATCTATGGCGGCAGCCTGTACGCATCGATCGATCCGATCTACATGTTGATGCTGATGCACATTCTGGGCGATGGATACACCGTCTGGGACAAGGCGGCAAATGTCCGATTCAAGAAGCCCGGTCGCGAAACGTTATACGGTGAATTCAAGCTCGACGACGCTGAGATCGAAGAGATCCGGCGGCTCGCTGAGACTGAGCGATCTGTCGACCGCGTTTATCTGTTCGAACTAAAGGATAAGAACGGAACCATTCATACGTCGATCGAAAAGACTTTGTATATAGCGAAGAAGAAGTAATGTACGAGGTTCTTACTGCGGAAAACGAGAACTGCCCACGGGTTCCGAAGATATTTACAAGATCGGTGCGTTTTGTGCGTTCTATCGAAAGTACGACCAGATCCAATAGATGCGAGGGAGACGCTTGATGAGAAGACTTACGTTATCGACGATGCTTTTGTGTGCTGCAATTGCGGCCGGTTGTGATACCAACGTTTCCGTTACCCCGGTGGAATACGCCGCAGTATGCGACAAAGCGAATGACCGCCAACGAGTGGAATTCGCTGCCTACTTTAATAATTCCGGAAGCGCGATGTGTTCAAAGAGCGGCAACGAGCCAATGCGTTGCCCGGTCGACATTGCACCGACACCCGGGGGCGAGAAGAAGTTTCGAGGCTATATCGACAAGGGCACCGGCCCGAACTCGATCGATAATCCGGAGGAAAAAGGCCTAAAGATCAAGGATGCCAGCGGCGAGTTCGTTCCAAACACTCAAAAGGTGAAGATAACGGCCGACGTGAAGGTCTTTGACGAAGCTTCGAAGGTCGGCAGCACCGACACCGACGCCTGTTACTTGACTGTCAAAAAGATCGAGCGTCAAGGATGACCCGCGAGACCGTAAGATGAGCCGTGTTGGTGTTTTAGTTTCGATCGTTCTTTGCACCCTTGTCGTGCCTGAGATCGTGTTGACCCAGACAGGGCCGCAGCTAGTTGCACGACGCTATGCCGAGGTCGAGTTGGTTTACGGCAAGCGCTCCGTGATCTTCGACTTGGACAAAGAACTGATGGGAGCAAACGGAAGCATGCCGGGGAGCGCTCCGCACACGTATAAAGTTCTTTTCTCGACGGAGAAGAACGGCTTTTTGTACTTGGTGGCGAACGTTCGCAGCCGGTCGCCGATCTCGAACCCTATGGCCCCGTGCGGCGGCGACGCTCCGCAAGCGATCCTTTGGATCAAGGCCGATAAGACGCTGCTCAAACGCGAGGTGCAGAGCGAGATATACGAATCGTGTTCGTATAACTATCGCAACAGCCGGGTCACGCGATCGCGGTCGGGACTCATCGTCGATTATGGCGATGAACGGAGGATTCGCCTTGAGTATGACAATTTGCGTCCTGAGCTTGGGCTGGTCGTTAAACGCGAAAGATGAACCTTCCGCTCGCGAAACTCAAGAATCTCGGCCCGCGTTCCGTCGAATGGCTGGAAAGTATTGGCATCAGGACGCGCGACGACCTTGAGAAGATCGGATCGATCGAGATCCATCGGCGGCTAAAAGCCGCGGGAATTCCGGCTTCGCTAAACCTGGTATACGCGATCGAAGCTTCCTTACTCGATCTCGATTGGCGGGAATTGCCCGCCGAGCTAAAGGCTCAACTTAGATATGAAACGCTGCGATTGGTCGCAAAAAGAGGTTAACTTCCGCTACCACGATGAGGAATGGGGCGTGCCGGTGCATGATGACCGAACGCTGTTCGAGTTCCTCATTCTCGAAGGCGCGCAGGCCGGCTTGAGTTGGGATACGATCCTCGTAAAACGTGAGAATTACCGAAAGGCTTTCGATAATTTCGACGCGGCAAAGGTCGCTAAGTATTCTGAAGCCAAGTGTGCAAAGCTGCTCGAAAACCCGGGCATTATTCGCAATCGCCTGAAAGTCGCGGCTGCGGTCACTAACGCGAAGGCCTTTCTTGCAGTGCAAAAGGAATTTGGGTCGTTCGATAAATATATCTGGTCGTTCGTCGGCGGAAAGCCGATCGACGGAAAACGGAAAAGCCACGGCGATGTTCCGGCAAAGACCGAGATATCCGACGCGATGTCGAAGGATCTGAAGAAACGCGGATTCAAGTTCGTCGGCTCAACCATTATGTACGCATTCATGCAGGCGACGGGAATGGTGAACGATCATCTCGTGTCGTGCTTTAGGTATAAGCAGGTCAAATGATTCGATGGATCGTTGCAGGTTTGCTGGTTCTGGTCGGGCTGCTGAATTTGACACCAGCTATCGTGTTATTCGCACCGCAGCAGAGTATTTCGCTATACGCGATCGACATTTCCGAGCCGAATCTTGGTATCGTGATGCGGCATCGGGCCGTTTTGCTTGGTTTGCTTGGAGCGGCCATGATCTATGCAGCGTTTAAGAAAGAGTTTGTCGTGCCGGTAGTATTTGCGGCGCTGATCGGAAAAGCGGCGTTTCTGTTTCTCGTTTACTCGTCAGCGGGAGCGAATGCCGAACTCGGGCGAGTTGCGTTGTTTGATATCGGTGCCGTTGTTGTCCTTTTGATCGCCCTTGCGTTGCACCGTTTCGTTTCGAAGTAGTATGGACTATCCGATTACGGCCGCGGTCAGATTATTGAGAGAAAAGAAGGTCGAGTTCGTGCCGCGACTTTACGATTACGTCGAGAAAGGCGGCACGGCGGAATCGGCAAGACAATTAGGCGTAGATGAACACGCGGTCGTTAAGACGTTGATCTTTGAAACAAGTGAAAAGAAGCCTTTGGTAGTGTTGATGCATGGCGACAAACAGGTCTCGACAAAGAATCTCGCTCGGCACATTGGCGTCAAATCGGTCGAGCCCGCTTCGCTTGAAAAGGCTTCGAAATGGACCGGTTACCTCGTTGGAGGGACGTCGCCATTCGGGACGAGAACGCAGATGCCGGTCTATGTCGAAGGCACGATCTTCTATCTGGAGCGGATATACATCAATGGAGGTAAACGCGGGTTTCTTGTCGAGATCGAAGCGGCACGACTAAAATCCCTGCTGAACCTGGAAGAAGTCCACGTTGCCATATGAAATATCGCCTGATGGTAGCGTCGAATTCGCGTTATATGGACGGTTCGCCATATTCGGCCGGCGAGTACGAAAGTCTCGATAAGGCTATCGAGACGGCAAAGCGAATGGTCGACCGGTCGCTGGTCGAATTTGCGACTCGAGGCCGCACCGGCGAAGAATTGTACGAGTACTACTGCCTTTTTGGCGATGATCCGTACATCATTGGAGGCGACGAGGCAGGTTTCTCTGCGTGGCAGTATGCGAAGAGCCGCTGCAGCGAATTCGACGGCGAACCGTGGCATCTGCTTGTGGCGCTGCAAAGGTTTGCCGAAGCCGAACCGCTGATGCTCGCCGGTACAGAAATGGACGATCCTTTCGGCGAAATAATTGTCGCAAGGGCCGAGTTTTACGAACAATGGGGCGATGCTGCCCGAACCCGGGTCGAGGCTGAGAAAGCGTATCATGAGGCGATCCGATATCTCTCGATCTTTGCTTCCTGGGCAACGAGCGGCGGCGAGGGAACAGCACGCATGGCAGAGGTGAGCCGAGTGGTTCGAAAATTGGAGACCATAGAGAATGCTGATCGATGAGTTCTTGCCCGAATACGATTTTGACGAGCGGCATTCGATCGACATCGGCGCTCCGGCCGATGACGTTTATCGCGCGGCCAAGTCGGTCGATTTTGGCGAGTTGTTCATTATCCGCTGGTTGATGCGGTTAAGGGGAATGAGTACCACGCGGCTGACGCTCGAGAACTTTTCATATTCGAAGTTCAGGATCCTCGGCGAGAGCCCGGGAAAAGAACTTCTCATCGGTCTCGCGGGCAGATTCTGGACGCCCTGGGGCGATCTGCAGGACATCGACGCGGGGAACTTTCGCGAGTTCGACAAGGCCGGATACGCCAAAGCCGTGTGGAACTTCTCGTTAGCCGAGAGCGCCGATGGCTCGCACCTGACGACCGAGACACGCATCAAATGCCTGGATGGATCGAGCCGGCAGAGTTTTGGATTTTATTGGACGTTCGTTCAGCCGTTTAGTGGGCTGATCAGAATGGAGATGTTGAAGGCGATAAAGAGGAAAGCAGAGGCGATCTAGTGGCGACGTTACTCGATGAATTTAAAGCGATCTCTCTGGCCCTAAATAATGCCGGGATCGAGTATGCCGTATGCGGCGGCTGGGCGATGGCGATTCACGGCCTGCCACGAGCTACGATGGATATCGATCTACTGGTGCTCGCGGACGATTTTGAGGCGGCATGGTCTATCGCGAAGAAATTCGGTTACGACATCGAAGGATTGCCCCTGCACTTTGATCCAGTGGAAATTCGTCGCATTTCGAAGCTTGCGGGCGAACCAAAGCAGATCTATACGCTCGATTTCCTGTTAGTGACGGACCAGTTGCTTCCGATCTGGCGGGAAAGGGAGATGATCGAGTGGTCGGAGGGGAAAACCCCGGTTGTATCACGAAACGGATTGATCAAGCTCAAGGAGATCAGTGGGCGAGACCGAGACCTGATCGATATCAAGCAACTGCGAGAGGAATTTGATGAGAGTTGATATGTCTCCGCAAGCCGTGACTCACCGACTAAACCAGATGGGCGAGCTCTGGGAACTTAGCGTTGCTCTTTTGCCCTACAGAAAGGGCGGGTTAGGTAAGGTTGGAGCGATTGCGATCGCCAAGCATGATCTCAACTTCTATCGTGGACTTTCCTACTCGGAACTGAGTCGAAAGATCGGAGAAACGGAACATTTTTCTCGAGTGACAAGGGACAAGATCCCTTATCAGATAGAATTTGAGTTTTTCTACGATGATGAGGTGACTAGAAACATTCGAGTGGCCGGAAGTGTTTCCTATTCAGGATGGACAGATTTTTTCCCGGTATCGAGTGACTTTATTATTTCTCCGAATGGGGAGTTTGTTGGCGAGTGAACACTATGAAAGAAGCAGTAATCGTATCGGCGGTGCGCACCGCTGTTGGAAAGGCTCCGAAAGGAACGTTAAAGAATACACGTCCAGACGATCTCGGGGCGGCGGCGATCAAGGAAGCGGTCGCGAGGGCGGGCGTCGATGCGTCGTTGATCGAGGACGTGATCATGGGCTGTGCGTTTCCTGAGGCGGAGCAAGGGATGAACGTGGCTCGCACGGCGATGATCGCGGCGGGCTTGCCGGTGGAGACTTCGGCGATGACGGTGAATCGATATTGCTCGTCGGGTTTGCAAACGATCGCCCTGGCGGCGGAGCGGATCATGACCGGCGGAGCCGACGCGATAGTCGCGGGCGGCCTCGAGACGATGTCGATGATCCCGATGGGCGGAAACGTCGTGCGGCCAAATCCGGCGCTCGTCAACACGTATCCCGACTATTACCTCAACATGGGCCTTACGGCCGAGAATCTCGCGAAAAAATACGAGATCACTCGCGAACAGGCTGACGAATTCTCGATGCAGTCGCACCACAAAGCTGCAGCCGCTATCGCGGAGGGCAGGTTCGTCGACGAGATCGTGCCTGTGACGGTCCACGTCGATGAGTTTGACGAAAAAGGCCGCGTTCGCCGCAAAGAGGTCGTTTTCGCGCAGGACGAAGGCGTTCGCGCCGATACTTCGATGGAAGGCCTGGCGAAGCTCAAACCGGCGTTTCACGCGGCGGGAACGGTCACGGCGGGAAATTCGTCGCAGATGTCTGATGGCGCTGCGGCTGCCGTAGTTATGTCGGCTGACAAGGCAAAAGAGTTGGGGATCACGCCGATCGCTCGTTTCGTTTCGTTCGCCACTGCCGGCTGTCTGCCCGAAGAAATGGGCATCGGCCCGGTCTACGCGATCCCGAAAGCCCTCAAAATGGCCGGCCTGACGCTCGATCAGATCGATGTCATCGAGCTTAACGAAGCCTTTGCCGCACAGGGCCTTTCGGTCATGAAAGTGCTGGAGATGGACCCGTCAAAGGTCAACGTCAACGGCGGCGCCGTCGCCCTCGGCCATCCGTTGGGCTGCACCGGCGCAAAGCTCACGGCGACGATCCTGCAGGAAATGAAGCGCCGCAACGCTCGCTACGGCATGGTCACGATGTGCGTCGGCGGCGGCATGGGCGCGGCGGGGATATTCGAGCGGATCGACTAGTTAAATATGATAGTTTCCTTCCGGCACAAGGGCTTGCGTCAGTTGTTCGAGACGGGAAAGTCAAAACAGATCCCCGCCGACTTTTGCGCTAAGCTCATGCGGCAGATGGACGCAATTCATCAGGCTGACGATCCTTCGCAGCTAAACTTTCCAGGTTATGATCTTCACGAATTGAAGGGAGAACGCGCCGGTCGCTGGGCGATGAAGGTAAACAAGAATTGGCGGTTGACCTTCGAATTCGAAAGCGGAAATGCTGTAAATCTTGACTTGGAGGATTATCATTAGAGATATGAGCATTACGAGAGTGAAAACCCGACGACCTACACATCCCGGAGCAATACTAAGGGAGGACACTTTGCCGGCGATCGAATTGACGCAAGCGGAGTTTGCCAAACGGCTGGGCGTTTCGCCGCGAACGATCAGCGATCTGCTCAACGAGCGTTCTCGACTTACGCCCGATCTGGCTCAGCGTATTTCCCTTGCTCTCGGTATGGCGCCTGAGATCTGGCTCAGGATGCAGCAGGCCGTGGACCTCTACGATCTGCGCCTAAAGAATGCTGAGGATTATCGCCGCATTCATAAGATTGCCGCATAGGGGCTTACTTGTGTCTTGTCGTTCGCCTACACGTCGGCACCGCACATACGACGGCATATGAACCAAGGTGATGAAATGAAAGGCATCGAACGGCTAGACCCCGTAGCTCTGACGCAAGACATTCCGGAATATAATCTTCACCGCGGACAAGTCGGCACGGTGGTCGAAGTGTTCAACGATGGCAAGGCTTTCGAGGTTGAGTTTGCCGACCTCAACGGGCGCACTTACGAATTGCTCGCAGTCGAGCCGTCAAAGTTGATGGTTTTGCACTATGGACCCGAGGCGATCGCGGCCTAGATGGCCGTGCCTACTATCTCTCCTCAGTTTGCTCGCTATCGCATGCGGCTCGCCGACGGTGAGCAACGTTGCTAAGACAAACGTTAATGCCGTTAACAAGGTGCCGTATTCCCAAACCGAGAATGCCTACCGTCTCGCTCAAAGAGATGTGGACCTTGCGCCATTGGAAAACATGGTCGGAAAGACTGCGAGCGAAATAAAGCTGTGGGAGCACGAAGTCGTCACTCAGCGGCTGAAAGCTCTGCTGGGGTCCGAATATGCAAGGATGTTGAAGTTCTGGAATTCCGAGACACCGCTCAAGAAATTTGGCGACATTCTAATGTTGAGTGGCTGTGACCGCGATAACTGCGCCAATAACCGGTACGTGATATTCATAAGCGTTTCAGAGAGTTTCATTAGCGTCGTACATATTGGGAAGACTGCAGTTCGTGAATGGAAAACGCGAGGCAGAATTGATCTGCCTCCTCCATTTCTTGAGGAACTCGATGCAATGAAGAAACTCGACTAAAACCACCCTTTTCTTCCAGTTGGTAGGTCGAGATAATGGGAACTCACTAATTAGTTTAATTGACTGAATGAGCATTCATTCAGTATGATACATCTAACAAAAATAGGGGAAAAAAGTAATGGAAGCACAGATGCAAAAAGATTACATCAAGGGCGGTTCGTTCCTGATCGAACAGCGTGAGCCGGCCGAGGTTTTTACGCCTGAGGACATGACCGACGAGCAGCGGATGATCGGCGATACGACTCGTGAGTTCATCGACAACGAGGTACTGCCGCAGATCGATGCGATGGAAAAGCACGCCTGGGAGATCTCGCGTGAGCTTATCGCAAAGGCCGGCGAACTCGGCGTGCTCGGGGCGACTATCCCCGAGGAATACGGCGGGCTCGAGCTCGACCAGACGACCGGCGTCGTCGTGGCCGAGATGATGGGCCGCGGCTCGGGCTTTGGTGTTACGTTTGGCGCGCAGACGTCGATCGGGCTGCTTCCGATACTCTATTTCGGTTCTGAGGAACTCAAGAAAAAATGGATACCGCCGATCGTTTCGGGCGAAAAGGTCACCGCGTACTGCCTCTCCGAAGCCGGTTCCGGCTCCGACGCTCTCGGTGCGAAATGCAACGCCCGCCTGAGCGAAGACGGCACCGAATGGATCCTGAACGGCGAGAAGATGTGGATCACCAACGGCTCGTTCGCCGACGTCTACATCATTTTTGCCAAGGTCGACGGCGAGAAGAAGAAATTCTCGGCCTTTGTCGTCGAACGCAGCGACAATTGCCGTCCCGGTGCCGAAGAGCATAAGCTCGGCATCAAATCCTCATCCACTACACCGATCATCCTGTCAGACGCACGTATTCCGGTCGGCAATCTGATTGGCGAGGTCGGCGACGGAGCAAAGATCGCTTTCAACATTCTCAACGTCGGCCGCTTCAAACTCGGTGCTTCGGTGATCGGCGGCTGCAAGCTCGCTATCCACAACTCAGTTCGCTATGCCAATGAGCGTCAGCAGTTCAACGTGCCGATCTCGTCGTTCGGGGCGATGAAGCACAAGCTCGCCGAGATGGCGACGAGAACGTGGGTCGGCGAGGCGATGACCTATCGCACGGTCGGCATGATCGATACGCTTATCGGCTCGGGAACCGACAACGAGACGAAGCTTCGCTCGATCGAGGAATATGCTGTAGAGAGCTCGATCAACAAGGTCTTCTGTTCCGAGGTGCTCGACTACGTCGTCGACGAGATGGTCCAGATCTACGGCGGTGCGGGCTACACGGCCGATTATCCGGCCGAACGTGCCTATCGCGATGCTCGTATCAACCGCATCTTCGAGGGCACCAACGAGATCAATCGGCTCCTCATTCCGGGAATGCTTCTCAAGCGTGCGATGAAGGGCGAGATCGGCCTGATCCCGGCGGCAAAAGCTCTGATGGACGAGATCCTCAATCCACAGCTTTCGTTCGACGAGGACGATACGCCGCTCGCGACCGAACTCAAGCTCGCTCAAAACGCTAAGAAATGTGCGTTGATGGTCGTGGGCACCGCGGCTCAGAAATACATGATGGAGCTCGAAAAACAGCAGGAGCTGCTGATGTATTCGGCTGACATCATCATGGAAGCATACGCGATGGAAACGGCGGTGCTGCGTGCGAAAAAACTCGCCGATTCGCCCGGCGGTTCGCGCTATGCCGACATGGCTCAGGTCTATTGCAACGACGCCATCCAGCGTGTCGAAGCGAACGCCAAGAACGCCATCGCCGCCATGTCCGAGGGCGACGAGATGCGTACTTTGCTCGTCGCACTCAAGCGGTTTACTAAAAATAATTCGCCGATCAACACCGTCGCGGCCCGCCAGCGGATCGCCGACGCCCTGATCGCCGCTAATACTTACGTAGGTTGATCTGACCGGATTATCTGACTGGACCGCAAGCGTCCCGCTTGCAAAGCCGCGAATGCGGCTGACTAAGATCCGGAACCGCGGACCTTGGCAAGCTTGCCCGCTCGTCACGCCGGAGGAACCGGCGTTGGCAAGCGGGACGCTTGCGGTCCAGTCATTCCCGTCCACAAAATTAAGCTGAGTTTCTTCCGGCGTTGATGATGCCGAACGAACATCTTATCACTAGCTTTTCCAGGGTCGCCCGGTCGTCAGGTGAGAGTTCGGCCGACCGCAGCCGTGCGAGGGCGTATTGCTGGATGACGAGCAGCGGCACGACGATGCGTTCGCGGGTCTTGACCGATTCCTGCTCGACCGGGAACTCGGACATTAGGTCGGTATTGCCCGAAATGGCCGAAAGGTTTCGACGCGTCAGATCGTGCTCGTCGCGGATCTTTCGCCAGATCACGCCGTGCTCGGGATCGTTCTCGAGGAATGCGGTCAGAGCGAGATTCGTCTTCTGCATCGCCATCTCGCAGTTGTCGATCAGGGCCTTGAAGTAGCGATTTGAAGCGTACATCGCGGCGATCTCGTCGCGACGCCCGGCCATTCTTTCGAGCGCCGTGCCGACACCGTAAAAGCCCGGAACATTGAGCTTGATCTGGCTCCACGCCCCTACGAAAGGGATCGCCCTCAGATCCTTGAGCGTCAGTTTCGCGGTGCCGCGTTTCGCCGGACGGCTGCCGATGTTGGTCTGGGCGTAGTAATTCAGCGGGCTTGTGGCCGATAGGTAATCCAGAAACTGAGGATGATTCTTCAACTCGTCGTAGGCCGCGAAGCTGTGTTCCGCGAGTTCCCGCATCAGCGATTCCTCGTCGGGCGTAAAAGTCGTCGACGGTCCGCCGAAAATGTCGTTGTAGACGCCCGCATGCAGTAGCTGCTCAATGTTGTAGCGCGCGGCGGTCACGGTGCCGAAGTTCGAGCTGACGGTCTGGCCTTGGACGGTCAATTCGATCGAGTCTCCGGCGATGTCGCGGCCCATCGAGGAATAGAAACGATGCGTCTTACCTCCGCCGCGCGCGGGCGGGCCGCCGCGGCCGTCGAAAAATACGACCTCGACACCCGCGGCTTGCGAGGCTTTGGTGAGTTCCTCTTTAGCCTTGTAGATGCTCCAGTTGGCCATCAAGTAACCGCCGTCTTTGGTGCCGTCGCTGAAGCCGAGCATGATCGTCTGGCGGTTGCCGCGGCGTTCGAGATGGCGGCGGTATTCGGGCCGAGCGTACAGGGCCTGCATGATCGCGGGAGCATTCTGCAGGTCGGCGATCGTCTCGAAAAGCGGCACGATGTCGACGGTCAATTCATCGAGCCGCCAGCCGCCGAGCAGGAATAGGCCGATCACCTCGATCACATGAAGTTCGCTCTGACACTGGCTGATGATGTATCGGTGACAGCCCTCGGGGCCGTTTCGCGTTTGAATATCGGCAGCGGCGGCAACCGTGTTGATCGTGTCGATAGCTAGCGGGCTTTCCAGATCTTTGACATCGGCCGGCGTCTCGATCCTGAAGATCGAATCGACCTTTTCGGCGTCGGTCAGTTCGGTATATCCGGCTGAAAGCGAACTACCCCGACTGGCGATCTCGTCGAGGATCTTGCCGTGCTCGGATGCCTCTTGGCGGATGTCGAGAGAGGCGAAAAAGAGCCCGAAGATCTCGACCTTGTCGATCAGTTCGTCGACGAGCCGGACGAAAAGGCCGTTGTGGTCGTTGACGATGCGAGTGCGGATATCGGCGAGGTCTTCGCGGAGGCTCTCCCGCGAGATCTCGCTCTCGACTTCGGTAAACGCATGCTTGTAAAGGCGATCTTCGAGATCAGCTACGAGCGTTTCGACGTCGGCAAAGGTCAAACGGCGCTTCAGGCGACGGACGTCGCGATAGTACGAGCGAAGTATCGCTCGCCGCAGAGAATCGGCGGTTTTCAGCGTCGTTTCGACCGTTACGAACGGATTCCCGTCGCGATCGCCGCCCGACCAAAATCCCATTCGTACAAATCTCGAAAGGTCGGTCTGATCGCCAAACGCCCGCCGCATTTCGGCCGCGATCTCACCGACCGCGTCGTAGAAGACGTTTTCGAGATACCAGACGAGTGATTGGGCCTCGTCGAACGGCGTCGGCTTCTGCTTCTTAAAGAACGGCGTCCGGCCGAGCTGCTTGAGCAGCGTGTTGATCGTTGAAACGTCATTCGCCCTGATCGCGGTGTCGAGGTCGTTGATGATACCGAGCACCGAACCGGGATAGAACTGGGTCGGGTGAGCTGTAAGGACCAGACGGACCGAGAACTCATCGATTCTTCGGCGAAACTCGTCGAGCTTGTTGTTCTGTTGTGCGGCACCTTCAAGCTGGGCGAGCGTGCCCGATCCGCTCAGATCGTTGATCTCGGCAAAGGCGGCATCTTCGAGTGCGTCAAAAAGCACTACCTGCCGCTCGACGTATTGGACGAACCTGAAAAGCAGATCGACCGGATCGGTATCGCGGCGGTTGGCGCTGAATCGTTCGACGATCTCAATGGGAGAGCGGCCGTTAGCAAGGCCGTCTTCGCACTCGCTGCTGAAAAGCGAAAGCAGGATCCCTGTGCGGTCGATGCCGTAAAAAGGCAGCGAGAGGAACAGGCTGTTGTAAAGCTGAAATTTGATCCCGACCGCGTTGTTAAAGCGCTCGGTCTGGCCGGCGGTCGTTTGTATCATGGTCGGGCTCTAGTATACATTCTGCGTTCAATGAGTTATCACGTCGAACATTGGAACCATCCTCATCCGCCGACCGCATCGGAACTGAGGGCTGCGCTCGAGGCCGAGGGTTACAGTGTCTTCGAGTGGGCCGATTATCCCGGTGCGGTCTATTCGCGGCATCAGCACGCCGACGATCAGTCGCATGCCGTCGTTTCGGGAGAGATCGAACTCGACGTCGAAGGCGAAGGCGTCTTTATCCTTCGCCCCGGCGATCGCGATCGTATGCCTGCGGGAACGTTCCATACGGCGAGAGTAGTCGGCAACGAACCAGTCCGGTATCTGATCGGAAGCCGTCCGACGATGAAATAAATAATTTTCATCGGCACTCATAAAATAGTTGACATCGAATAATTAAACATTATAATTTCCCCAGTATCAAAACTTTTGTTAATGCACGCAAAGAATGAAAATGCTCTGAACTTTGAACCGAACTCGTTCGGCGGTTCGGCATTTTCGTTTTTTTACGTAGGTGTATACGGCATTATTTTTGTCGTAGAGAAGTGACGGCTGACTGGATCGCAGGAATTCGGAAAGGCCATCATCGAAAGAGGTGATGGCCTTTTAAGTACAGGAAAACAGGCAAGTTATGCGAGAAGCGGTTTCAACAGCACATGCCATCACGGTCGATGAGGCGATCATGTCATCGGACGAACCGATCCGTGGTGCCGAGATACTGATGCGGGCACTCGTCGATAACGGAGTCGACACGGTCTTCGGGCTGCCGGGCGGCGCGGTGCTCCACATCTATGATGAGATGTGGCGCTACCGCGACCGCATCACGCACTACCTCGTCAGGCACGAGCAAGGTGCCGTTCACGCTGCAGAAGGCTACGCACGCGCGACCGGAAGGGTCGGTGTCGCTCTTGTTACTTCCGGGCCGGGAGCGACGAATGCGGTCACCGGCATCGCCGACGCCTACATGGACTCGATCCCGCTAGTGGTGATCACTGGGCAGGTGCCGACCACGGTGATCGGAACCGACGCGTTTCAGGAAGTCGACACGTTTGGTGTAACGCTGCCGATCGTTAAGCACAGCTATCTGGTTCGAAATGTCGAAGACCTCGAACACGTAGTTCACGAGGCATTTCACCTCGCCGCAAGTGGCAAGCCCGGGCCGGTTGTTATCGACATCCCAAAGGATGTCACCGCCCAATTATGTAACTACAAGGGCGAAGGAGCCTGGCTATCGCCGTCGATCGAACTCGATCCCGGCCTCGACCAACAGCTCGATGTAGTTGTCGACCGTATTCTTGCGGCCGAGCAGCCAGTGTTCTACGTAGGCGGCGGGGTAGTTACGAGCCACGCTTCGGACGCACTGATCGAGGTTGTCGAAAAGCTCGGCGTTCCGGTAACACCGACTCTGATGGGCCTCGGCGGCTTCCCAACAGGCCATCCGCAATGCCTCGGGATGCTGGGTATGCATGGCACGTACACGTCGAACATGGCCGTCGCTGAGAGCGATCTTCTCGTGGCCGTCGGAGTGAGATTCGACGATCGTGTGACGGGCAAACTGGCCGAGTTCGCTCCGCACGCCGAGGTCATTCATATCGACATCGATGCCTCGAATGTCGGAAAGATCCGAAAGCCGCAGTTTCCGATAATCGCCGATGCCAAGACCGCGCTCGAAGCTTTAAGCCGAAAACTCGACACGAAAGACACAGACCCGCGGCATCGGCTATCGTCGTGGTGGGCACAGATCCGTGAATGGCAAAAGGCTGTTCCATTGTCGTGCGAGTATTCGGCGACCGAGATCAAGCCGCAGCAGGTGATCGAGGCACTCAACGAAGTCACGAATGGCGAGGCCGTTATCGTGGCCGACGTCGGCCAGCATCAGATGTGGGCCGCGCAATTCTATCCGTTTAAACGAAATCGCCAGTGGATCAACAGCGGCGGACTCGGGACGATGGGTTTTGGATTGCCGGCGGCGATGGGCGCCCAGATCGCTCTGCCCGATCAGGTCGTCGTTGCGATCGTCGGCGACGGCGGTTTTCAGATGACAAATCAGGAGATCATCACCGCGATCCAATACGGCGTTCCGCTGAAAGTATTGATCATGAACAACGGCTATCTCGGAATGGTTCGGCAGTGGCAGGAGATGTTCTACGACCGCGCGTATTCCGAGGTCGACCTGTCGATCTCGCCCGATTTCGTAAAGCTCGCTGAGGCGTACGGCGCCCAAGGTCTAAGGGCCCGAACGCCGGGCCAATTGCGTGATGTTCTGCGTCAGGGCCTCGAATACAAAGGCGTGACCATCTGGGACATCGTCGTTACCAAGGAAGAGAATGTCTTCCCGATCGTTCCCGTAGGCGGGGCGTCGCGGAACATGATCCTGAAATAGCCAACGATCTATGAGGCACACACTTTCGATCATCGTTGCAAATCAACCTGGCGAGCTTTCGCGGATCGTAGGGTTGTTTTCCGCGCGCGGATTCAATATCGAGACGATCACGGTCGGCAAAACGCTTGAGCCTGAATGGTCCAAGGCAACGGTCGTCACAAAAGGCGATGACCGAACGATCGAGCAGATCATCAAGCAGTGTTCGCGGCTGGCGCGTGTTCGCGAGGTCAAGGCGGTCACGAGTCTGCCTCACATCGAACGCGAAATGGCCCTGATCGACGTTTCCGTGACCGCCGGGGCAGAGCGTCAGGAAGTGATGAGCCTCGTTGAGATATTCCGCGGAAAGGTCGTCGATATTTCGCACGATCGAATGATCCTTGAGCTATCAGGTTCCATGGACAAGGTCGACACGTTCATCGATATGCTCAAGCCCTTTGAAATAAACGAGGTTACGCGAAGCGGCTGTGTCGCGATAAACAGGCTGTCGCGTTTGATGAGCGACGAGCGAGCCGAAGCCGCTGCAGGTTGATTCGTTTCTGTCGCTGAAAGCGACGAAGAAAATAGCCTGGGGTGGAGCCATGCGGAACCCCAGGTGAGATTGAAAAAACGTTGAGCTCCCTGAAGGGGAGCGACAATTTGCGACCCCTTCAGGGTCGGGGTCTGAGAAAGGGCTTAAAACCTGGGGTTCCGCAGAGCCTTTACCCCAGGCTATTTTCTTGGTCGCCCTCGGCGACATTGCGCAACGATCGATTAAAAATTATGCAAGTTTATTACGATAAAGACGCGGACGTTAACCTTCTGAAATCCAAGCGTATCGCCGTGATCGGTTACGGATCGCAGGGCCACGCCCACGCGAACAATCTTAAAGAATCCGGCTGCGATGTGATCGTCGGCCTCCATGCTGACTCGAAGTCGTGGAAGAAGGCCGAAGAGGCAGGACTCGAAGTCACCTTCGTGCGCGAAGCGGCCGAAAAAGCCGACGTCATCATGATGGTCGTGCCTGACGAACTCGCGCCGAGCATCTACCGAAACGAGGTCGAGCCGGCATTGACCGACGGTAAGTATCTCGCGTTCGCCCACGGCTTCGGGATCCATTTCAAGAAGATCGAGCCGCCTGCGGGCGTTAACGTGTTTATGGTCGCACCGAAAGGCCCGGGACATTTGGTTCGCAGTGAGTACGCACGAGGACGCGGGGTGCCGTGTCTGATGGCTGTGCACCAGGACGTTTCAGGTGATGCGGCAAAGGTCTCGATGGCATACGCTTCGGCGATCGGCGGCGGCCGAGCGGGCATCATCGAGACGACTTTCCGCGAAGAGACCGAGACCGATCTTTTCGGCGAGCAGGCCGTACTTTGCGGCGGTTTGACCTCGCTAATTCAGGCCGGATTCGAGACGCTGACCGAGGCAGGTTACTCGCCGGAGATGGCATATTTCGAATGTCTGCACGAGATGAAACTGATCGTCGATCTTTTGTACGAAGGCGGCATCGGAAATATGCGATACTCGATCTCAAACACGGCCGAGTACGGCGACCTGACACGCGGGCCGCGTATCGTTACGGAAGAGACCAAGGCCGAAATGAAACGCATCCTCGGCGAGATCCAGAGCGGGCAATTCGCCGACGAATGGATGAGCGAGTGCGACAGCGGCAAAGAGAAGTTCACGCAGCTCGAAGAGGCTGGGAAAGGTCATAGGTTAGAGGAAGTCGGCGAACGACTGCGTGCGATGATGCCGTGGCTCGCCCAAGACAAGCTGGTAAACTCGGCTAAGAACTAAAAGGACAAAGACGATGCGGCTTTTTGATCTAAACGAACTGGCTACGGATGAAGTAAGTTCAGCATATTTTCGAAAGGTCGCCGGTGGTGACTCGCTTACCGTTGCAAAGGTCGAGGTCTATCAGGGCGAGGTTACCAAGCCGCATTCGCACGATTCGGAAGAGGTCATCTACGTGATAAAAGGTGCATGGCTCTTCAAGCTGCCTGACGGCGACGTTGTTGTCCGGGACGATCAAATGCTGTTCATCCCGGCCGGTGTCGTGCACTCTTCCGAGGTTCTTGAGGACACGATCGCCTTAGACATTTGTTCGTTGGCACGCCCTGATTGGCAATCGGGTCTCGATAAGCCGCTGCATTCAAATCCGGGCCAGTTTCTCTGGGGAGTTTAGAGAAAGGGGCCTAATGACCGACGGAAGTATCAAAAACCCTCGCGCTGAGATCGACGCGATAGATCAGGCGATCCTTGATCTACTGAGTAGACGTGCAAGGATCGCTCTCGAAGTGGGAGCGGCAAAAGCGAGTCGCGACGCCTCGCTATGCGACGCCGAGCGCGAACGCGATGTGCTTGCAAAACTGCGTGAGGCAAATGCCGGCCCGCTCGACGGCCACGCGGTCGACAATATTTTTCAACGGATAATAGACGAATCACTTTTGCTTCAGCAGAAGACCTATTCGCGTTCGAACTCTTCGCCTGAGAACGGGTCGCTCAAAGTCGAGGGCCGCTCGCGTGTCGCTTTTCTCGGCGATCGAGGCACGTTCAGCGAGGAGGCTGCGTTGGGCATCCTCGGCGATGATTGCGAGACCGTCTCGTTTCCGACATTCGAAGACTTGTTTGCCTCGGTCGATGATGGTAAGGCTGACCTGATCCTTGTTCCGCTCGAAAACAGCCTGATCGGCTCGGTGCATCGGTGCGTCGACCTTTTGCTCGAGAGTTCGTTGCATATCGTCGCCGATGTGGTGCTTCCTGTATCCCATTTCCTTGTTGCATGTCCGGAAGCCACGATGGAAACGATAAAGACAGTGGAATCACACCCGGCAGCCCTCGCGCAGTGTCGAAGATTTTTCGACGCATATCCACACCTTCAGACGGTCGCGGCGGACGACACAGCAGGCAGTGTTCGGCGCGCGATCGAAAGCGGTGATCCGACCCGGGCCGGAATCGGAGGCAAGCGTGCGGCGAAGTTGTATGGCG
Source organism: Acidobacteriota bacterium (assembly GCA_041940165.1). Classification (GTDB taxonomy): domain Bacteria; phylum Acidobacteriota; class Blastocatellia; order Pyrinomonadales; family Pyrinomonadaceae; genus OLB17. The sequence goes on along the minus strand of JBGTSR010000001.1, from coordinate 84,231 downwards.
GTAGAGTGTTGCGGGAACATCTCGAAGACAACAGCGAGAATTTTACGCGGTTCGCATTGCTTTCACCTGAGCCTGGTTCAAATGGACATGGCTCGAAGATATCGCTTGTGATCAGGCTTCGAAATGAGCCGGGCTCGCTGCACAACGCCTTGCGGCCGTTTGTACGGCGGAGCATCGACCTTACAAAGATCGAGAGTTTGCCGATACGCAATACGCCCGGGCAGTTCAATTTTTATCTTGATGTAAATGCTCCCGCGATCGAGGGCGATCTGACCGGGGCACTCGATGAGATCGCCGCTCAAGCCGAAAACGTTCGCGTACTTGGCCGATATTCGACCACGCATCTCGGAGCCGCTGAATAATTTTTTTGTTTTATGATCCTAGTACTCAAGCCAAACATCGACGAATCAACCCGTGAATACCAGCGGCTAGAGAGCCATCTGAATAACCTGACCAATATCGAGTTTCGCATTCATCAGGTTCAGGGACGAGAGCAACTGCTCACCGAGATCTATCTGATCGGAAACACGGCCGCCCTTTCGCTCGAAGAGATGCGAAGCTTTCCCGGCGTCGACCATGCTGTTCGCGTTTCTGAAGAATATCGTGTGCTCGGACGCCACAAAGACGACAAACGATCGGCCGAGTTCGAGTACAATGGCGTTCGTTTTGGCCAGGATAATCTCAATGTATTTGCGGGCCTCTGCGCGGTCGATTCGGCCGAAAGCGTTGAGGCAATGATGAAGGCTCTGAGCGAGAACGGCCAGGTATGCACCCGAATGGGAGCGTACAAGCCGCGCACGAGCCCGTATTCCTTCCAGGGGCACGGCAAAAACTGTCTTCCATACGTTTTTGAACTCGCGGGCAAGTACGGCATCAAGGTCATCGCGATGGAAGTGACGCACGAATCGCACGTCGCTGAGATCGTTGAAGCGCTTCGAGCCACCGGCGATGCGACAGGCGTTATGCTCCAGATCGGCACGCGGAATACGCAGAATTTTGAGCTGCTCAAAAGCGTCGGGCGGCAGAAGGAATTCCCCGTACTGCTCAAACGCGGGTTCGGGATCACGCTCGACGAATCGCTGCACGCCGCGGAATACTTGGCGAGCGAAGGGAACCAGAAGGTTGTATTCGGCCTCCGCGGAATGAAGACGAACATTGGCGATCCGCATCGCAATATGGTCGATTTTGCTCACATTCCGGTCGTAAAGCGGTTGACGCGTATGCCGGTTTGCATTGACCCATCGCACTCGGTCGGAACGCGTTCACGCAGTTCGGACAGGATCCTCGACATCATGCACGTGACCGCGCAAGGTGTCGTCGCCGGGGCGAATATGATCCTCGTCGACTTTCATCCAGAGCCGAGCAAAGCCCTAGTTGACGGCCCTCAGGCTTTGAGAATGGAGGAGCTTGGACCTTTCTTAGAGGACGTACGCCTTGTGCGTGAAGTGTACGAAAAACGGGCCAGGCTGCACCAGGGCGAATCGGTCGCAGCTCACAGCTGACCTCTTTGACGATGGCAAATAACTTCAGAAGCAAGATAACAACGGCTGGCGTCGAACGTTCGCCAAATCGGGCTATGCTTCGCGCGGTCGGATTTGAGGACGGCGATTTTGAAAAGCCGATCATCGGTATTGCCAATGGCTACAGCAACATCACGCCGTGCAATCTCAGTCTGGGGCTGCTAGCGGACGCCGCTGTGCGCGAGGCGAGAAATGTCGGCCTGATGCCGCAAGTCTTCGGAACGATCACGATCAGCGATGGCATTTCGATGGGCACGCCCGGGATGAAATACTCGCTGATCTCGCGTGAGGTGATAGCCGATTCGATCGAGACCGTGTGCAACGGTCAGCAGATGGACGGCGTTTTAGCCATCGGCGGCTGTGACAAGAACATGCCCGGAGCGATGATCGCCATCGCCCGTCTGAACATCCCCGCGATCTTCGTCTACGGCGGCACGATCAAGGCCGGACACTTGGACGGCGAGGATCTGACGGTCGTGAGTGCATTCGAAGCGGTCGGAGAGTACCTCGCAGGCAAGATCGACGATCATCAGCTAACGGCAGTCGAGAAACACGCCTGTCCCGGTGCCGGTTCGTGCGGTGGAATGTACACCGCTAACACCATGTCGTCCGCGATCGAGGCGATGGGGCTGAGCCTGCCGTATTCGTCGACCATGGCTGCAGAAGACGATGAGAAGCGACAAAGCACGCTCGATTCGGTAGGGGCATTAGCGGTCGCGGTCGAGAACAGGCTGCTGCCACGCGACATTCTCACGCGGAAGGCGTTTGAGAATGCTGTTGCGGTCATCATGGCAACGGGCGGGTCGACGAACGCCGTGCTGCATCTGCTTGCGATCGCGCATTCGGCGGGAGTCGATCTGAAGATCGATGATTTTGAAGAGATCCGTGGACGCGTTCCCGTACTCTGCGATCTCAAGCCATCGGGAAAATACGTCGCGACCGACCTGCACAAAGCCGGTGGCATTCCGCTGGTGATGAAGATGCTGTTGGAAAACGGCCTGCTTCACGGCGATTGCATTACGATCACAGGCAAGACCGTTGCTGAGAATCTCGCCGCCGTACCGTCAGAACCACCTTCTGGACAGGAAGTCATCCGAGCTTTCAACGAACCAGTCTACGGGCACGGCCACCTGGCGATACTGCGTGGAAACCTTGCAGAGGAAGGCTGTGTCGCAAAGATCACAGGGATCAAGAGCACTTCGATCACGGGCCCGGCACGTGTGTTCGATTCGGAAGAAGCCTGTATGGACGTGATCATGGCACGCTCGATCAAGGCGGGTGATGTCGTCGTGATCCGCTATGAAGGCCCCAAGGGCGGTCCGGGAATGCGTGAGATGCTCGCTCCGACGTCGGCGATAATCGGGCTTGGACTAGGTGATTCAGTCGGTCTCATCACTGACGGCCGGTTCTCCGGCGGCACTTACGGAATGGTCGTCGGCCACGTCGCTCCTGAAGCGGCCGTAGGCGGCAACATTGCATTGCTTCAAGATGGCGACATGATAACCATCGATGCTGACAAGCGTCTGCTCGAGGTCGAACTGCCGGCCGATGAACTAGAACGCCGACGCTCTCGGTGGGCTGGCCCTCCATCGCACCAGAAGCCGATAGGGGTCGCCGCTAAATACGCCAAGCTCGTTTCTTCAAGCTCGCTCGGAGCGGTCACAGACCTATAACCAATAAGGCCCGGAGATCTCATCGACCTCCGGGCATGATCTCCCCGGTCTCAAAAGTCGTTAGTATCGGTAAGGATACTCGTACCTTTCGGTGTTACGCGGCTTCTGCTTCGCCGTAATGATCGCACCTGTCACGACGCCGGCACCGGCTCCGATCAGGGCGCCTTTCTTACCGCCGATCACGGCTCCGATCACGGCTCCCGCTGCGGTTGCAACGCCGATGTTGATCGCCTTGCGATGGCGGTCGTAAACGTTCGGGCGGTTGTAATCATCGTCATAGTAGCCGTCGTTGTAGTACGGATCGTAGTTGCGATTTTGATTTTCATACCGCTGATTGCGTTCATAGCGTCGGTTGTCACGTCGCTGTGCCGATGCCGTATCCGCAAACGCAGGGATCGCGACCGCGAACATTGCGGCCATCATTAATGCTGTGTAGATTTTCTTGATCATAGTATTCCCTCCAAAAAGGTGTCCGACATCGTCGTCACCGGATTAAAGTGCAACGGGCGTGCCATTGGAGCGAAAGGCTGAAAATACGGGCGCTTTCGCTAAATTAACCTCAGATCCGCCGATCGATGTGCACCAAAATCGAGAGCCGCATTACACTTTCGTATATCTAAAATGCGGAACTCCGCTGAAGCATTCAGCCTCAGCGGAGTTCCTTAGAACAGACGCCGTCATAGGGGTCGTTATGGGCGTCGATAGTAGTAGCGAGTGTAATTCTTCGGCTTCTGCTTGTGCGTGAACAAGGCTCCACCACCCGCACCTGCGAGACCGCCGATCACGAGGCCCTTCTTACCGCCAAGCATGCCGCCGACCAACATACCGATACCTGTTCCGATACCGATGTTAAAGGCCTTGCGGTGTCTGCGATAAACGTTGGGCTTCTTGACGACGACCTGTGAGCGATTTGACCGGTAGTAGCGCCGAGTCTGTGCATCAGCCGAAGTAGCGAGCATCGGGATCGCTGCCCCGAACATTAACGTCATTACGATCGCTGTTACGTATTTCTTTAAAAACATTGGAATACTCCCCCTTAAATAGATTGACATATTGTCTGTCGCACTCGTCTATCGGCAAGAGCCGTGCCACCATCTTACAAGATCAATGGTTTCAAGCACTTGCGGATATTTGTTAGTGAGCGTTGACTCAGCAACGCACGATTTCGGCGCTTTCGGCAACGGTATCGTGTGCGAAATCTCGATGTGTTGCATCCGCGGCGCAAATATTTGTTTAACGGCGCGCACCATTGTGGTAGAATCTCAGGTATTCAGGCCTAAGCGCCTAGAAATAAAGCCCTTCGCCGAATCAGCAAAGTAATCGATAGATGTTAAAAGCAGGCGTTCCCGAACTAACGCTATTCTACGACCTCGAATGGGTGCCGGATGCCTCCGGTGCGAGGCGTTTGTTCGACTTGCCTGACGAGACGTCCGAGCTAGAGGCGATGCAGGCCCTCTGGGAGGCTTCACCCCAATACGACGCGGAAAAGAATCCGCGGCCGTTCTTGAAATACATGTTTTCGCGCGTGGTCTCGATCGCGTTCCTATCGCGTAAGATGATCTACCGCGACGGCGAACGTGTTCCGGAGTTTGCTCTGAATTCACTTCCAAAGCTACCGATCGAAGACGAGTTCGTCGATGAGACATTCCTGATCGATCGGTTCCTGTACATGGTCGGCGAACGAAAGCCGCAGCTCGTCGGCTTTAATTCATCTGAATCTGACATTCAGGTGCTGATCCAACGCGGGATCATCAACGCGGTCACTGCTCCAAAATTCAACGAGCGACCGGCCAAGCCGTGGGAAGGATACGACTATTTCGACAGCCGAAACAGCGAGGCACATTTCGACATCCTGACCAGGTTTTCCAGCAAGTTTGGAATGACGCCGAGGCTCGATGAATTTGCGCGGCTGTGCGGATTCCCTGGCAAGATCGACGTAAAAGGCGATCAGGTCACTGACCTGTGGCTCGAGCGCGAGATCACACGGATCGTCGAGTACAACCAGATCGACACGCTCAACACATATCTTGTCTGGCTGAGGATCGTACTTTTCGCGGGACATCTCTCGGAAGAAGAGTATGCGATCGAGACGGAATCGTTTCGCGAGTTTTTGGAAAGTGAGACGGAAAAACCGGAGAAGAGATTTTTGACCCAGTTCCTTGACCTTTGGACCGAATAGCCTATGAAGCTTGGGAAGATCTATCACGAAAACTGTATCGAAACGCTGCTGCGTATGGATGACGCGTTTCTGGATATGACGATCACAAGTCCGCCGTACGACGATCTGCGCGAATATAACGGCTACGACCTGCCGATGGTGAGCATCGCGGAGCTCTTGTATTCAAAGACAAAGCCCGGCGGCGTGGTCATCTGGGTGGTCGGCGATAGGACCGTGAACGGAGGCGAAACTCTGTCCAGCTTTAGGCAGGCGATCACGTTTCAGGAAGCGGGATTCAACGTGCACGACACGATGATCTATGCCAAAAACAACCCGATACCAAGCGACTGCGGCAAGCGGTATCGCCAGTGTTTCGAATACATGTTCTGCTTTGCAAAGGGCCAGCCAAAGACTTTCAATCCAATAATGCAGACGATCAAGCAGGAAAAGGCATTTCGGTCGTTTCGCATTACCAAGGTTGGCCGCAACGATCTCGCTCACGACCACGTGGCCCCGAAAGAACGCAAGATCGACAACATATTCTTTTATGGCGATACCGAGATCTTTTACTACAACGTTGGCACATCCAGCTCGCGGGACAAGATCGCATTCAAACATCCGGCCATCTTCCCAGAACACCTCGTTGCCGATCAGATCAGCACGTGGACCGACGAGGGCGATATTGTCTATGACTGCTTCATGGGCAGCGGCACTACGGCGAAGGTCGCTGAGCAACTCGGTCGGCAATGGGTCGGCTCAGAAGTTTCGCTCGAATACGTCGACATCGCCGAACAGCGGATCGCCCCATACGTTGACGGGGCGAACGCTTCTGCCGTAGTCTGACATCTAATCCGAATAGCTACATTGCCAAAAGGGTTGTTGTCATATGAAAAGGATATTTTTTGTGTTTGCGGTTTGTCTCGGTTCGGCGCTGCTCGCCTTTGGCCAGCCACGTCCGGCGGACAAGTCTTCCACGGTGCCTGCAAACGCACCAACTTCCTACGAAGCACGTTATGAAGGCGGCCTATTTGGGGCGAGCAAGAAAGAGAACGGCGTGCTGACCTTTGACGACGAGAATGAGCGGCTCGTCTTCAAGCGTGAGGGGAAGGAGATGTTCGGAATTCCCTACGACTCGCTGATAATGATCTACCCTGACTCGAAGGACAGCGTGCCTCAGGCGGGAAAGGTGATCAGCGCCCTTCCGCTGCCAGGTGCGGGTCTAGCCGGCCTGATGAACAAGAGTACGAAGTACGCGAACATGACGTTTGAAGATCCGGATATTCAGGCGAATGGAACGGCGAGCTTCAGGTTTAAGGATAAGGATAAACTCGTGATGTTCATTAATATGCTTGGTAACAAGGCAAAGATGAAGCAGCGAGGCGATGCATTCTACAAGCCCCGCAACACGAATCCCTATTAATTGATATCTCCGAAACGGTGCTGGAGTATTGCCGTAAGGGCGATAGACGCCGTTTCGGCCCGCATTATCCTACCGCCAAGCGTAACGACCCAAATCTTCCGGCTCTTGGCGAGTTCCAGTTCCTTGTCGTCCCAACCGCCTTTTGGTCCCATGATCGCGATCAATTCGGTCGCTTTTGATAGGCCTTCTAAGCTCGTGCCGTCGCGTTCGGAGAATAGGATCGTCTTAGCCGTATCGGCTCGTGAGAGAAGTTCTTTGAACGTCGTGGGCTCACCGATCTCCATCAACCTCGCCCGTCCGCATTGTTTTGTCGCCTCCATGGCGATCCGTCGCCAGCGAGCAAGCCTTTTGGCGGCGTCTTTCGCTTTCATGTCACCTCGCAACGTTTCGAGCGGGATCAAGCGAGTGACGCCAAGCTCGACGGCTTTCTGCACTATCAGATCATACTTTTCGCCCTGCAGCATCGTCGGAGCAAGCGTCAATTGAAGAGGAGATTCGGGGGCGGCGGGGGCGATCTCGTTGACGACGTCGATCAGAGACCGTTTCTTTGCGATCTCAGCCACCGTGCCCTGAAACTCTCTACCAACGCCGTCGAAGACCGATACGTCGTCGCCAACGGAAAGCCGAAGAACGTCGCGAAGGTGGTGCGACTCTTCCTCGCTCAGTTCGATCTGAGTCGCGGAAAATCGTCCGGGTTCGGCAAAAAATCGTCTCATCCCGTCGGGAAGGCCTTCTTAAATTCCTCGCTCTTTGTTCTCAGATCGACCCAGACCCCGAAAATTTCAGGTGTTTCGAGCCAGATGCGCATCCACTCAGCCATCTCGCCACTTTCTGATACGTTTGATTCCGACCGAGCGGCCTCGGCAAGTTTTTGTTCGCGAGCCGTGATCACGCTCTGCCTGACGGCCGTCTCACCGCGCTTGTCACGAGCAGTCCGAAGCGCGTTAAGATAGTTAGTTAGATCATCCAGCTTCCGCCTTGCCTGAGTAAAGCTTTCGATCTCGTATAGACCGCGGAGTGGTGCGTCGTATGGCCGTTCGCTATGCCGCTCGACGTACAGTTCCATTATCTCTGAATGACGAAGGACCGCTCCTTCGTCGGCAAGCATCCGCGCGATCATCATGGGCGAGTCGACCGCTGCCTCACCAAAATGTTCGCCGATCACGACCTCGATCGCCTCGATCTCGACGCGGCCAACGCTGTCGCAATCGAGCTTTTCCCAGACCTCGATCATCAGGTCCGTTTTGTTTCGAGCTTCCCACATCGGGCTTGAGTTAACGACCGATAAGTTCGATGAGTTCGGTAGTCGAATGATCCTTCCGGTCGCCGACGATCACAACCTTGCCGCCGCACTCTCGAACTACATCGCGTTCCGGTACGCTGTCGGACGTGTAGTCGGTGCCTTTCGTATGAAAGTCCGGCCTCAACGTGCGGATCAAATGCTCGACCGTTGGCTCGTCAAAGATCGTCACGAAATCGACAAAACGAAGTGCAGCGACTATCTCAGCACGTTCATTTTCGGGAATGTACGGCCGGCCTTCGCCCTTTAGGATCAGGGTTTGCCTGTCGGAGTTAATACCGACGACGAGAAGATCGCCAAGTTCCTTCGCTCCCGCAAGGTATCTCACGTGACCGACGTGAAAAAGGTCGAAACAACCGTTTGCAAGCACGACGGTCGCTCCCGCTTCGCGGGCCGGCAAAACGCGACGAACGATCTCATCAATGGAAATAACCGGCGCTCCGCTCATCGCTATGCTTCGTTTGCCGCCGCGGCCGAACCGAGCGACGCAAGCAGTTCGTCGGCCGAGACGGTCGCCGTGCCCTTCTTCATTACGACCAGACCTCCTGCGTGATTGGCAAGCGTCGCGGCTTCGGCGTATCCGAGTCCGGAGGCGAGTCCAAGGGCGTACGCGGCTATGACCGTATCGCCTGCTCCGGTAACGTCCACAGGCTCCTTTGAGCCGACGGCATCAATACAATGAGGTGCATTGCCCTCGCCAAAAAGCTTCATACCTTTGTTGCCATTCGTTATAAGAAGGCTTTTAAGTCCAAGTCGACCGCGCAGTTCAAAACAGCTTTCATCGTTCGGCTCCGGCCCGAGGATCTGCTCGACCTCTTCGCGATTGGGTGTTGCGGATGTGGCATCTGTGAATTCAGGAAGCCGGTATCGCGAATCGACGATCAACGGCTTATTCAGACCCTTCGACGCGGCGACGACCTCTCGATAGAGTCGGTCAAAGACGGCGCCGTAGTTGTAGTCCGAAACGATGAACGCATCGGCTCTATCCGCCACCTTTTTAAGACGGTCGATCAGTTCATCTTCTGCCGCTGTAGATAACAACTCGGTGTTTTCGTAATCGATCCTGATCACTTGCTGCCGTGCCGCGTAGTGCTGGCCGGCCAGTACGCGTACCTTCGTCGTAGTTTGAGCTTTCTCGCGAGTGATTACGCCCGAAGAGTCAACACCGAGGTCCGCGAGAGCGGCACGAAGCTTTTCACCCGCCGCGTCATCGCCGACGAAGCCGAGCAATATCGCGTTTCCGCCGAGCGATGCGACATTTGCCGCGGCATTGGCCGCGGCGCCGGGAAGGGTGACGGTCTCGTCGTGTCGAAGGATGAAAACGGGAGCTTCGCGAGAAACGCGAGATATGGTCCCGTTCAGAAATTGATCCGCGACGAGGTCACCGACGATGACGACGGTACTGTCGCGAAAGCGTTCTGTGATGGTCGTTGAAAGGCCTGGCATCGGCGCTTAGCGGCCCGTTGAATGTTAATGGGTGTCGTAGCTTGCTACCGGAAAATCGTTGGCGCCGCCCCAGACGATCGCCGAAACGCCGCGATCCGTACTCCGAAGCACGTAGAAATACCCGGGGGTCTCGTTGCGAAAGACGGCGACATCGGTCTTGCCATCGCCATCGTAATCGTTCTGAACGTTGTAATCGATGCCTGTAATGCCGAAGACCTCGATCATCTCACCGCCCGTGCTCTTACGAATGAGCCACTGAAGATTGTCCGACGACTTTTTACCCTCGCGGAGAACCGCAATGTCGGTCTTCCCGTCGCCATCATAATCGCCCGGTATAACAAGGTCGCTGCTAAGGCCCCACTGGGTCGCGGTCACCGTGTTGTTAGAGCTCTGAAGGATGTGAAAAACCGCAGGACTGTCGGCAGTAGCCCCTGGTCGCTGGATCGCGATATCGAATTTACCGTCACCATCGTAGTCGCCTGGAGCCGTAAAATCAGTCGCCGCGCCAAATTCTTTCTGCACGATCTGACCGTCGCTACTGCGGTAGATAAACCAGATCAAAAGTCCGTTAGTGCGGCGAGCGACCGCGATGTCGCTCTTGCCGTCACCGTCGTAGTCACGGCTGACCGGTTCATCACCCGGCGAGCCCCAGTAGAACGCGTTGAAAGCTCCGTTCGAACTGTTAAGCCAGAACCAAATGCCCTCAGATTCACGGAACACTGCGACGTCGCCTTTATTATCGCCGTCGAAATCGCCCGGAGTCATGTAATCAAGCCCTGCAATTCCAAAGAACGTGTAAACCGGGTTATTCGCCGAAGTGAGCGTGTACCAGATATTATTGGTCTGCCGAAAAATAGTGTAATCGGCGCGGCCGTCACCGTTGACGTCCATGACCTCCCGCAGACTAAGTTGGGCATGAAAAGAGGCGGCTAGTGACAGGACTAACGCAACGGCAAAAAAAGAACGTAAGGCTAACGCCGAGAAAGCTTTCATCGCAAAAAATGGACCCTTTCGAGCAAAACCTGAATATACCATTTCAGGCGACTTCAGCAAAAAGCCATAACGGCTTCACTCGGTCTGAGTCGATAAACGAACAACGACTTAGACGCGATAAATACTGGGTCGGTTGGATTTGGGATTATTAGAATTGGGGAGTGGGGCGGCTAGAGGGATTCGAACCCTCGACATCCTGAACCACAATCAGGCGCTCTAACCACTGAACTATAGCCGCCACATAATAAATTCTGAATTCTGAATCTCGAATTCTGAATTTTTCGTTTCTCGCCCCCGGCAGGACTCGAACCTGCGACCCACAGCTTAGAAGGCTGTTGCTCTATCCAGCTGAGCTACGGGAGCATGCAAAAGAGCAAGCTAGAATGTTAGCGATTGGCCTGCGGATAGTCAACTTATTTGCCCTAAAGCTCTTCAGCTAAAGCTTACGCGGTCGCCGTTCTCTTTTTCTCGACCTCGGCGATCATACGCTCAAAAACCTCGCCCAGGTCGAGCTCACTCGTATCGATAACTACGGCATCGTCAGAAATCGTCAACGGCGAATCTTCGCGAGAGACGTCGCGTTCGTCACGCTCGTTGATCTCGGCGAGTGTTTGTTCGTACGTCGATACGCGGCCTTTTGCACGATCTTCCTCAAATCTCCGTTTTGCACGGGCCTCAGGTTCGGCTGTCAGGAAGAACTTGAGATCTGCATCGGGAAAAACGACGCTGCCGATGTCTCGGCCTTCGAGAACGCAGCCGTTTGCCGAGGATCGACCGAGTTCGCGCTGGTGATCGACCATAATGCGACGTACGTCCGATATCGTCGAAACGACCGAGGCTGCTTGCGCGATCTCGAGCGTTCGGATGTCGGTCGTGACATCGTCGCCGTTTAGAAAGACCTTGAGATCGTCCGGTTCGCCGATGAGTTCGATACGCGAAGTTTCAGCTATGTAGCGAATGTTGTCGACGTCACGATACGGGACATTCGCTTTATAGACAGCAAGTGCGACCGCCCGATACATCGCGCCCGTGTCAAGGTATAGAAGCCCGAGCCGTTTGGCGAGCATTTTGCCGAGGGTGGACTTGCCGGCACCCGAAGGCCCATCTATTGCAATGATCATTTCGCCGTTTCCTGCAGTCGATTTTACCCTGTTTTTCGTCGCAATCAGAACGCGAGCTTATTTGTACGTTAAAGCATTGAAAACAAATGGGAACGTCGCCCAGGTCTGTCCGCGATGCTGCGGCCTAAAGCCGAACAGGATCAGCTTGCCGCTGCCGTATGGCGCCTCGGCGAGCGCGGTCTTGCCGTTGATGAATTTCTCGCCCAGCATCCAGCCGGAAAGCAGAGCTTTGCTATCGGCATATCGAGCAACCGTCCTGACCCTTGAACGATCGGTGATCTCGAATGCAGAGCTATTTATAAAATACGCAGCCGTTTCGTCGAGCAGGCCCTTTCCGAGCGGATGCGTGTTGTCGACCGAAAGCTGAACGATGGAACCGGGATTGTAAAACTCGTTCCGGCGAAGGCCGCTCAGGACGTTCTTGATCGGCAACTCGAAGTGCTTGATCACCAACTCGCACGAGTCGTCGAAACAAACAAGGCGTCCGCCGCTCTTAACGAATTTCTTTAGATTCGCAATGCCTGCGTCGCCGATGCCGCCCGCGAGCTCCGCCGGATATCTGTCCACATTGAGCCCTTTGACAATAGTGTTCTCGCTGTCGGCTGGGAGGATGAGTACATCGACCGGCAGGTCGCCCGAACGCATTTGTGAGTCCGAGATCGAGCGATAGGGTATCTGAAAGTTATCGAGAACAAGCCGCGTCCAGCCTTCGTCCATTGACGGGGCATGGCCTTTGTAGAGCCCTATTCGGACGCTGGAATTCAGAGGATTCGGCAGTTTTTCAAACGGTTCCTTCTGTGGCGACAGATTCATTACGGCTCGTGCCTGGTCGATATTCTCGACCTTGCGAAGAGTCGCCCGATCCTTTTCCAGGTCGCGGATCTCGAGGATCGTCTCGGCCTGAACACCCATCTGCAAGGGCAGCGTCCAACCGGCGACGTCGTACGGACTCTCGGCCTCTCCGTTCGCATTGCGGCGGTCCGGATAGACCTGCTTTTCGAACAGACTCAGAACGTTGTTTTTCTGAGGCTGATCGACAAAGATCAGAAATCCCCCAAGCGGCAGCTCGTGGAATTCGTCCGGTTGATCTGCGTGCTTGACCCACAGCTCCTGCTTCATCTCGTAGACCTCGATGCCCTGGGCCATCAGGATCTCGAGAAATCGCGAGATAGTCCGCGTATTCGGCTGGCCAGCCGTGACGATGAATGCGAATGGGTCTCCCTTCGTTCGCTGCAGATTTGCTTTGCCGTAGTTGTGGAAGCTTTGCAGAAAACGCGTGCGGTACTTCGCAGCCATCTGGAGCAGGCTGCGGGCCATAGACATTTCCATTCCGGCGATGTCGGCGGGCCGCCATTCGCCACCTTTCCAGGGGTCGGGGAAGTTCGTTGCTGGTTCGAGCACCGAAGGCAAACCTCGTCCGCGTCCACGTTTCAGATCTTCGATCGAGATATTTGCGGGCGACATCAGGTTAGCGCTTGCGGCCTCGGACAAGATGCCGATCGAGTTGTGATAATACGGTGCCGAGCGGAAGCCGCCGTGCCACCATGTGTCGTAACTCGCATTTGTCGCAACCCCGGCGTATCCTTTCGCCTGCAGATCGGCGGCCATTTTGTAGCCGATCAGCCCAACGTCACGCAACAGGGCCGGAGGAATACGCGGGTTTGGTGGATCAAAAAATGGCGGAATGATCATCCGCGAGCCGTTCTGGCCCTGTTGGTGAACGTCGAACACGATCTGCGGAAACCACTCTTTCCAATAGAATTGGGTGATCGCACGCGTCTCGGCCAGGTTGAGCATGAACCAGTCGCGGTTATTGTCGTGCCCCGCATAATGGTGGTAGAGTTCGGGGGGCGATGCTCCGTCAGATTTGGTGTTGACGGTCTTCCGATACCAGTTAGCAACGATGTCGATGCCGTCCGGGTTTGAAGATGGAATGAGCAGCAGGATCGTATTATCGAGTATCTCTTTCGTCTCCGGATCCTTTGCAGACGCAAGTTCGTAGGCGAGGTTCATCGACATCTGTGAAGCGACTATCTCTGTCGAGTGGATCGAGCAAGAGATCGATACGATGGTCTTTCCGGATTTGATCAGATTCGCGAGTTCCGCTTCACTAGCGATCGTTCGCGGGTCGGCCAGACGGGCCGATATCGAGCGATATTTTTCGAGATCGCGAATATTCGATTCGGATGAGATAAACGCCACGATCATCGGATTTTCCTTTGTCGAGCGGCCGATCTCTTTTACCGTCACTTTCTTGCTGGCACGGTCGAGACGCGCGAAATAGTCGGTGATCTGGCCCCAATCTGCGATCGTCTTTGCGTCGGTTGGGTGAAATCCCAGAACGGACTTGGGTGACGGCACCTGGCTGGCGATCGCGACAGAGCCGACAACAATTGCAAGAAGTATCGTGGTTATACGAAAGTAGACCTGATGGGTCAACCGAAAGCGGAAAAAGATCATACCTTGAATGTCGCGCAGCCCCACGCGGATCGGCAGGTCGCGCTGAAAAATAATAAATTGCTGAAATTTCCTGTCCAGCAGTCTAGCAAATCACGGCTTGGCGGAAAACTTCGATACTGGTGGTGCTGGCTCTCGGCGTCTTTGATGCTGTTATTCGTTGCGATGCCTGCCCTGATCGTTCTCTGGATCATCAACAAACGCACCGCACTATACCCGCTAGCGCTATGGGGAGCCAAGACCTGGCTACAGGCCTGCGGGGCTACGGTGAAGGTGACGGGAAAGGAGAATCTTGACCCCGACCGATCCTACGTGTTTGCTTCCAACCACCGATCATATCTCGACACGGCGGCGCTGTTTCGATATACAGGAAAACGGATGGGGATCGTCGCGAAGAAAGAACTGCTAAAGGCACCCATCCTGGGGCAGGGAATGAGCTTCGTCAACATCATCGCGATCGACAGGTCGAATGCGGAACGATCCCGGCAGTCTATGGACAAGGCTCGAGAGGTGATGGAAGCGGGCTATTCTTTTGGCGTGTTTGTTGAAGGAACTCGAGCGATGCCCGGCGATCTGCTGCCTTTTAAGAAGGGTGCATTTCATCTCGCATTACAGACCGGGGCACCGATCGTTCCGGTCGCTATCAGAAATACTGACTGGATGATGGGAAAGAAGACGGGCGTCGCGTTCCCCGGCGAGATCGAAATGCAGATCCTGCCTCCCATCGACACGGCAGGATCTACGGTCGAAGACATTCCAGAACTATTGCGGCAAACTCGAATTGCGATCGCCACAGCCCTGGGCGGGCCCCTTAGCTAGGGTAAAGGCGTCGGTGTGGGCGTCGGCGTCGGGTCAGGATTCGGCACATCATCGAGTATCCTAACCTCAGAGCGGCCGACCGCGTACTCCGTATATTTAACTCTCATCCTGATCTTTAGAACCTCGCCGCTATCGAAGACGAGTTCGTCATCTGCCCGGGCATCGATCGGGAACCAATATTTGCCATCGATCTGAGCGCGGGTCGTCTCAACAATAGGGAATTTGTTAGTTTTGGTCTCCGGAATGCCCTTCCCCTTTGACCTGACGATCATCAAGTCGTCGATGTCGATCCAGATGCGACCGATAAAGTAGCGCTGTTTGGTCTTTTTGGCGTCCGGCATTACCTTGGGAGAGACATCGAATACGTACAAGTTCAATTCGTCGATCTTCTCAGTCCCGACGTAGTTGAATTTGTATTGCGGTGCGAGTGCCGGATTCAGCGCGAATGGATTGACGCCACCGAGGTCCTCGAGATCCTCGGGCGAAACCATTCCAGGATGGACCGTCGGGATGGGTGCAAAGAGTATCTTCTCGAATCGATCACCGGCTGAGTTGAACGTCATGTACGAATCCCGACGGTACGTTCCCGTGATCTGGCCACCGAGTCCGATCGTATTTACGGTCGCATAACGCTTAAAAGCATAGCTGCGCAGCGCGACACGAAAATCTTCCTCATTCTCAGTGACTTTTTTTAGGATACGGTCGATCTGTGCCTGCGAAAGATCGGTCCGGGTTACCGCAGAGGCCTGCGCCAAAGAATTAACCGCGAGAGAAAATAACAGCAGCGAAGAGAAGATCGTTTTGGTCAGCATTTTCCTTTTTTCCAGTCTAAAGGTAGATGCGTCACAGCAGTCAATGGTTGACCTATTCGACAAAATCGACCTGGACCTGATGGGGAATGATTCCCGCAGCGTGGCCTTCGGCAAGGAGCCGGCGGACGGCCTCGCGGCCGCGCTCGCCGTAGTCGAGCGTGAGGTCGTTGACCCACATTGCGACAAACCTGTCGGCAAGCTCGGGCTGCATGTCGCGGGCGAACTGCATCGCATAGGCAAGCGCGTCCTCGCGATTGTCCATCGAATACTCGATACTGGCGTGAAGGTACTTTGACACCTTCTGCATCAACTCGGTGCCGAGATCGCGTCGGATCACGTTGCCTCCCATCGGCAGCGGCAGGCCCGTCTTTTCGTGCCACCATTCCCCGAGGTCAAGCACCTTCGAAAGGCCCATCTGGCTGTAGAACAACTGCCCTTCGTGGATCAGGAGTCCGGCATCCGCCTCACCCTTTTGAACCGCGGCGATGATCTCATCGAACGGGACGACCACGTGATCGAAGTCTTTGTTATAGATCCTGAGGGCAAGATAAGCACTCGTAAGCTCACCCGGAACGGCTATCTTGAGCGAGCCGATCTCGCTTGTGGGGCGAGGATCCTTGGAAACTACGATAGGGCCGTACTTGTCGCCAATACTGGCGCCATGCGGAAGCAGGGCGTATTTGTCGGCAACGTACGCGAACGCATGAAACGAGATCGCTGTTACGTCAAAAACGCCATTTCTGGCGTCTTCATTCAGACTCTGGATATCCTTGAGAGTGTGTTCGAACTTCAGATCGCCGGTTTCGAGCTTGTTCGTGGCCAGGCCGTAGAACATGAACGCGTCGTCCGAGTCAGGCGAATGAGCGACGGAAATAGTACGTTTGGGGGAGCTTTCGAGCGGTTTTACAGCCATATTCATAACCGCGAGACGAAGACCCGCGTGTCATACAAAACCCTTATTCTACCGTTTTCGGCGTGTTTGGCAAATAAAGCCGCGAGGTCCTCTTTCATACTGCCAAAACGGGCGTCGGATTCGTTTGGCATATAAGATGACGAGAGCGAGCGCCCGAGCAATCCCGAGAGATCGAAGACCTGTTCATTGTCGATCGATATGCTCGAGAACTCGGTTTGAAAAAACTTCCCGATCTGCTCATCGCCGATGTTCTCGTGGCGGACCTGTTCGTAGTCGTTGCCATATTTCAGCAAATGCCGTTCGTACTCAACGAGAAACGGCGTAGTGTCGAGCTGCCGTTCGTTCCAGATCAACGCGACAAAGCCGCCGGGCTTTAGAATGCGGCGAAATTCGGCCCTTGCCGGCTCGGGGTCGAACCAGTGAAAGGCCTGAGCGGCGACGATCGCGTCGACTGACTCGTCGTCGAGGTTAGTCGCGTCGGAGCGGCCATCGATGATCTCGAATCGCGGATACGCAGCGAGAAACTCCTTTGCCGCGGCACGCATCGCCTCGTTCGGCTCGACGCCGATCACACGATTCCCATTTTCAAGAAAGGGTTTTGACGAAATACCGGTACCGCAGCCGATATCGGCGATGGTCATCGAAGCAGAAAGCCCGAATTCGAGTTCAAGAAACTCAATAGCTTCACGTGGATAGGACGGACGATACTTGACGTAGTTTTCCACGCGATCCGTAAAGCGTGCGACTGTATCGCTCATTATTCGATCAATCTCCAGCGACGAAGAACGTCAGCTTCCACTTCCCGCGGATCTTGTCAAAGCCGGCCCGATAGTCGATGTGGCTGCGCACGTATTCGCTCTTTACAAAGCCTTCGAGTCCCCCAAGTGTCCGTATTTTAAGCCAGCCGGGGTATTCGGACTTGCCGCTCTTCGGCAAGGTTTCCGCTTCGACCGAAACGATGTTGTAAGAGAGCCTGGTAACGACGTCTGATCTAAGGTCGGGCTGCTTTCTGAGATTCACGTTACTTCCGAAGATGGCACTATACTCGAAGCCATCCACATCGTCAGGCCAGAAAGAGAATGTGTACGGAGCAGTGAACGATTTGCCATTGTCTTCAAACTTGCCGCCATTCTTTATCACTGGTAGGAACTCCGCCCAGAATTTGCTGTTCTTACTAGTGATCTTCCAATCACGCTTAAAGTATGCGATCCCGTCGCGGCCGCCGAAACCGTTCTTGATCTTTGGGTCCACGATCGAGAGGAGAAAACTTGTATCCTTTCGTTCCGCCGCCACGATCAGCTTATTGCGGAAGGCGAGAAATGAAGGATCCTTGCTGGCTTCATCGACCGGCTTGACGAAGCGTTCCTGAGCAAGCGATGCGACCGAAAGGAAGAGCGTAACGGAAAAAATGGTTAGTATTCTCATCGTGATCAGAACGCCAATTCGCGGTCTAGCTTGCATCTTTCACCTCGTCGCCCGTCCATTCCGAGCGTTTCGAATGCGGTATATCGAACTGGTCGAGGATGCGAAAACACAGGTGATCCACCAGCTCATCGATCGTCTTCGGCCGGTGATAAAAGCCGGGACTCGCCGGCAGGATTCGTGCACCGGCGTGGCTTAGACGGAGCATGTTCTCCAGATGGATGGCGTTATATGGCGTTTCCCTCGGCACGAGCACGAGCTTTCGGCTCTCTTTTAGGCAGACATCGGCCGCACGGTGGATCAGATTGGTTCCCGCTCCCGACGCGATGGCTCCGATCGTCCCCATCGAACACGGTACGATGATCATTCCTGCCTGCTTATTCGATCCCGAAGACGGTTTCGCCGCGAGGTTATCGAGCCGCCAGTAGCGGATGAGTTTTGAACCCGCGTCCAAACCGAGCCACTCATTAATGCTTGCAACGGTTGGCTCCTTGAGATTGATGCCAAGCTCGACTTGCGCGACGGTCGCCGCGGTGCCCGACATTATAAGATTTAATGTATCGACAACACCACTCGCCGCTAGCAGCTGCAGTGTCCGCTGTGCGTAGATAGTGCCCGAAGCACCTGTGATGCCGACAGTAAGTTCCATACTAGGGATTAAGCAGCAACAAAAGTCGATCGGCCCAGTCAGAGCGTGATGTACGCAGTATCTCGTATTGAGCCATCGCCTGGTCCCGATTTCCGGCTTTCAAGTAAGCTCGTCCAAGCAGATATCTTGTTTTATCCAACTGCGGATCATAGCTGAGTGCCGTGCTGAGAGGTTCGATACTATCTTCGTTCTTGCCCGCTTCGAGCAGGCTCTCGCCGAGGTTCGAATAGGTCTTAGCGTCGGGCCGATAGATCTTTAGAGATTCGAAAGCACTGGCTGCTTCGCCATACTTTTTCAGTTTTAGAAGCGCGAGGCCCATCCGTTCCATCGCATTCGCGTGGTCCGGACGAAGTGCGATCGCTCGCTTGTAGGCAAGCACTTCCTCATCCGTTCGCGAGAGCTTGCCAAGCGAAAGGCCGAGCGAATACTGTGCTTCCGGATTGCTCTCGTCGAGCCTGATCGCTTGACGAAATGCATCGACGGCCTCTTTATACTGTCCGACTGCGTAGCTCGACGCTCCGACGTTGATGTGAGCTGCAGCCCAGTCGGGACGCAGCTTTGCGGCCTGTCTCGAAGCCTTGAGAGCCTCGGCGTGCTTGTCCAACGCTCCATAAGAATATCCGGCCTGATACCACGCTTCGGCATAGGTCGGATCGGTCTCGGCGGCCTTCTCAAAGAGCGGAGCGGCACGTGCGTAGTCGTCACGAGATAGCTGAGCGAGGCCTTGGGCGTAGAGTCGCTCGGCAGCGGCTCGCTTGTTCGTTTGAGCTTCTGAGCTAAGCGAGGCGAAAGTCTGAAGTGAGCCGATCTTGAGCTGAGAAATGCGTTCGGCAGGAACCGCAAAATTAAGACTTTGGCCTTCGGCGGCCTGAAGCGTTGCAACGCCGATCACCTGACCGAGCATATTCACCACCGGCGAACCGGACGAACCCGGTGAGATCGGAGCCGTGATCTGAATGATCCGGCCGTAGCCCGAGATCTCGCGAACCGCTGAGACAATTCCGTTCGAAACAGAGCCCTCAAGCCCAAACGGATTGCCGATAACGACGACGGATTCGCCTTCTTGCGGTACGGTTCGCACTATCTGAAGCGGAACCGCCGTTTTGACCGCGTCGACGGCTAACAATGCCAGATCGGCTTCGCCGTCGATCGCGAGAACGCCGCGTGAAACAAGCTTCCTGCCGTCGAGCAGACCGACCTCGACGCGTGCGGTTTTTTCGATCACGTGACGGTTTGTGATTATTCGATCCTGGGCGATAAAAAAGCCGCTTCCGCGCGAAAGGACCTCGCCGCGCGGGCCAAACGTTTCGATGGCGACGGCTGAGGGCTTTATGCGTTTTACCAACTCGGGAAGAAACTCCTGCGCTCGGTGCTCGTCCGCGAAGAACGCGAAAACGGCAATGACAAGCAGAAGCTTTGCTAACCGACGATACATATAACTACTCATAAATTATATGTTCTTTCAGGATGCGAGACCAACTTTTCGCCGAAATAGTGCGTGATCGTTGCTCGATCCTGGACGTTTTGCGGCTGGCCCGCGAAGGCGTAAAATTTGATATATGAAGATAGCGATCGCCGCCGACCATGCAGGTTTTGACGAGAAAGAGAACATCAAAAAAACGCTCGATGAGATCGGCGTCGAATATACAGATCTTGGTACCAACTCAGGCGATTCGGTCGATTATCCGGATTTTGCGCGGAAAGTCGGCGAGGCCGTTGCGCATGGTGACGTCGATCAGGGCCTCCTCGTATGCGGCTCCGGAACGGGCATGGCGATCGCGGCAAACAAGGTCCGCGGCGTACGTGCGGCCGTCGCGTGGAACGCTGAAACAGCTCGCCTGGCTCGTCAGCACAACAACGCTAACGTTCTGGCGGTCGGTTCAAGAACTTCGCCCGAGGGAACCATTCCCGACATCGTAAAAGCATGGTTTGGTGCCGATTTCGAGGGTGGTCGACACGAACGCCGGGTCGAAAAGATCACCGATATCGAGAAAGACGATCTTTAAAGGGTCGAGATATCGCTTGCGCCTCGGCATTGAACTAAAGTACGCTTTTCGAGCCCTGCGATGATACTTCGATTTCACATTCCTCGCTTTCCGCTCGATCGGTTCATCGCGTCATTTGTCTATTTTAAGGACGTAAGTCATCCGCACAATTTCGACCGGTTTCTGCCCAACGGCGATACCGAGATAATCATCGACTTTCACGACACACCGCAGTTCATCTATGACAATCACAGTCTGAAAGAGATCCGCTCGTACCAACGCGTTTGGGCTTCGGGCCTGCGGACAGAGCCGATCACGATCCCGGCGGGAAACAAATCGGAGATGCTCGTGATCACGTTCAAACGGGGAATGGCTGCGTCGTTCTTCCCGTTCCCGATGCACGAGATCGCTGACAGCGTCGTCGACGCCGACCTGATCTGGGGCGAGGAGTTCGGCGACCTGCGTGAGAAGTTGCTGGCTGAAACCGACATTGATATCAGGTTTCGCTTATTAGAGGAATTTCTGACGGGTCAGTTCGCTGCGCAGATGCAACTCGACGAGTGTGTTGCATTCGCGATCGGTGAGATGACCGCGCGGCCCGATGCTCTTAGTATCGCCAGAATGAACGCGCAGATCGGCTACTCGCAGAAGCATTTCACCGATATTTTCAAACGAGCGGTCGGCATCACGCCCAAGGCTTATCTCAAGATCATGAGGTTTCAGAAAGCCGTTCGTACGATCGACGAGTTTCCAATACCGGACTGGGGCAGCATCGCGCTCGATTGTGGATTCTATGACCAGTCGCACTTCATTCACGATTTCAAACATTTTTCTGGCTTCACGCCTGAGTACTACGCGTCGATCCATACGCACTACCAAAACTATGTTCCGGTCGGTTAGTCAGAACCACCTGCGGTAGCGGGTGGTTTAAGGCTGCCTAGCACGTTGATCGCAGTCCTGCATCAAACCAGCCAGCAGTTCTGATTTGAGGTAAATTTTTTCCAATACTCGCGGTGCGGCTCTCGAATACGATAGCCACACTATGGAAAATTTTTACATCAATCACATCGCTGTATTTGTGTGTGCCGTGATGAGTTTGGTCATCGGCGCTTTTTGGTGGTCGCCGCTGCTGTTTGCAAAGCCGTGGCAGATCGAGAACGGCCTGAGCGACGAGCAGCTCGCTAAGGCGAATCCGATCAAGAACTTTGGCCTCTCGTTCCTGATCGCCTGGATAATGTCGTACAATCTCGCGTTCTTTCTGGGTGCAGCGGGAACGACCTGGCAATGGGGGATCGCGGCGGGACTGCTCGCTGCCGTCTGGGTCGTCGGAAGTTTTATCATTATCGCCTTATTCGAGCAGCGTTCGTTTAAGTACATCGCGATCAATTGCGGGTATCTGATCGTCTATTTTGCAGTTATAGGGTTCATTTTGGGAATCTGGAGATAAAATGGCACAGAAAACATCAGGAGAATTTGAAAAGGAGTTCATGGACGCCCTGAAAAGCTCGACAGGCAGCGACCTCGGGACGTGGATGAAGACCATCGACGCGTCGGGTATCAAGAAACGCAACGAAGTGATCGCCTGGCTCAAGGAGAACCATGGGTTTCGCCATATGGACGCGTCACTGCTCGCAGGCATCCATTCAAACGGGGGCAAGCCGGTCTATGCGAGTACGGACGACCTGCTCGAGGCACAGTTTGCCAAAGCGGCTGATATGCGGCCGCTGTTCGATCAGTTCGTAGCTTTTATATCAGAGAATTTCCCGGACGCGACTTTCTTGCCAAAAAAGACGTACGTTTCCGTCCTGGAGAATCGCGAGTTTGGCGCGGTAAATATAAAAAAAGCGGAACTGCGGATCGGCCTGGATCTCGGCGACCGGCCCTTCGACGAACGCGTTGAAAAGGCGAAGCTCACCGGGCCAATGCCGCGCATCTCTCACATGGTGGTGGCGACAGATGCAAGTCGCTTCGATAGCGAACTGATAGAGTTGCTAAGGCAGTCGCACGCGCGATGTCACTGAATGGAGTGATGCGAAATAGAGATCATGCGAAGTACATTCATCATATTCCTAACCCTCACATTTACATTGGCAGTATTTACACAGCCTTCAAACTTGCGCCTTGCGTTTAATACACCCGAAGACACCAAGACCGATGACTACGACATATACGTGATGGGTGTTGACGGCTCGGGGATCAAGAATATAACAAACAACAAGGACGTCGCTTGGACGTACTACGCATGGAAAGATCGACTGTTCTCGATCAGCGACCGCGGTGCGTGCCGGCGTTGCTATTTCCTTTACGAATCTTATGCCGACGGCAACGGCCTTCGTAGGATCACAAATCTTCAGCTTGAAGACTCTTGGATGGGAACACGGAATAACGGCGCCGAGATCATCGTCAGCGGACGCGTCGATACTCGTGTTCGATATCAGCTTTTCATCGTCGATACCTTGAGTGGCCACTATCGACAGCTAACAAATGAGCCTGCTGCGGCGTATCGCGATCCGAGCTTCTCGCCGGATGGCAAGCAGATAATCTACGTCTACAAGAAGAACCGCACCGACCGGGCCGAGATCGAGGAACTCTACATAATGAATGCCGACGGCACGGGGCGACGGAAGCTGACGACCTATCCGAAAGACGATCCGCTCGGAAAAGATCCGGGTTACAAAGTCGGCCCGCCGCACTGGAACGCGAAATACAATTTCATTACCTTCCAATCGAACCAGGCCGGGGGCCAGAGCATCTACGCCGTAACCCCTGATGGCAGGAAACAGTGGAAACTCATTGACTCAAAACTCGATGCTGGCTGGCACTATTGGTCGCCCGACGGCGAATGGCTCGCCTTCGATAGCCGTGACGCAACGAGCGGCCGATATGATATCTACGTCCTGAACTACCGAACAAAGGAGATCAGGAAAGTTACTGGGTCGAGTGATAAAAAATACCATCAGGGCCCGGTGTTTGTCTCAGCAAGATAACGCACTCGCTCAGTCGACCGATCTGATCATTCAGGCTAGATCACCCTCCGTGAGCCGATTTGGCTCGTTCGGTCAGTTCTTCGGGCGTCAGGTCTTCCTTGTGGGTGGCAAATCCCCAAAGGTGGCCAAACGGATCGCGAAAATGCCCCGAACGGTCGCCGTAGAACTGATCGGCTACAGGCTTGATCACCTCCAGGCCTTCGGCGATCGCGTTTCCGGTGAACGCATCGACGTCCTCGACATAGATGTATAGACTGACGGGCGAGCCGGCCGTCGACTCGGGGCTCAGGGCCATCGGCGGAAATTCGTCGGCGAGCATGAATATCGCGGAGCCGATCTTAAGCTCGGCGTGTCCGATCTTTCCTTCGCCTTCGATCCGATATATTTCTTCGGCACCAAAGGCTCGCTTATAGAATTCGATCGCGGCCGATGCGTTCCTGCAAATAATGTACGGGGTTATTCCCTCATACCCTTCGGGTATAGCTTTGACTGCCATTTCAATTGCCTCCTGTGATCTTGATGAGGCGCCATCGTATTCTGCTTTGCAAGCATTGTCAAGTGTATTATAGACGCAACAAACGAGATCGTGATGTTGTGAGACGCGATAGCCTTGGATACACTATTCCCATCGGACTACGAAACTAATGCGAATGCTCGGCGACAACCGAGTCGTTAACCTATAAACATTATGGCGACAAGTGCAGAATGGCACGAAGACTACGACAAGATGAGCGAAAGCTCGCGAAATTTCTCGCGAGCTATCAAATCGGTCCAGGAAGAACTTGAAGCGGTTGATTGGTACAACCAACGAGCCGAACAGACATCGGACAAACAGCTCAAACGCATTCTTGAACACAATCGCGACGAAGAGATCGAGCATGCGATCATGGCGCTCGAATGGCTCAGGCGGACCAATCCAACCTTTGACGAGCACATGAGGACCTACCTTTTCACCGAGGGAGACATCCTCGAGATAGAAGAGAACGCCGAGTGAGTCGCTGACCGGTAAGTGTAATGCCAAGAGCAAATATTCTGCTGCAGACGACTATCAGATACGATGCCGACGACTGGCACGTCGGTCGGTTCTCGTTGCTGCGCGAGTACCTGAGTTCGCTCTGCGATGAACACGGTGAACGGCTGTTTGATGTGCGGGCGCGCGACCGCGAACACGATCCAGGCGGCAACGATCCAGTTCTGAGCGGCCTCGACGAGTCAGATATCGATCAGCTATGGCTATTTGCGGTCGACGTTGGCGATGGTCTGACCGAGGATGATTGTGCGGGAATCACGCGTTTTCTAAAACGGGGCGGCGGCATTCTGTCGATGCGCGATCATTTCGATCTGGGCTCGTCACTGTGCACGCTCGGCGGGATCGGCGATGCTCACTATTTTCATTCGAAAAACCCAGATCCCGACGACTCGCGTCACGTCCGTGACGACGACCGGACACTGAGCATCGATTTTCCCAATTACCACTCCGGTTCGAATGGCGACGTGCAAAGGGTCGATGTGATCGAACCGAGCCATGAGCTGTTCCGGCGGCCCGACGGTTCGGCGATCGAGTATTTTCCCGCCCACCCGCACGAGGGTGCCGTCGGCGCGTCAGGAAATACATCGAAAGTTCTCGCGAAAGGCAGAAGCAAAGTGACTGGACGCGATTTTAACCTCGTAGTCGCCCTCGAAAATGGGCCGATCGAGGGACGTGCGCTTGCTCATTCGAGCTTTCATCATTTTGTAGACTACAACTGGGATACAAGCGCGGGCTGCCCGTCGTTTCTTGAAGAACCGCCGGGTGATCAGCTTGTTCGCGAGCCGGAAAAGCTCGACGACATAAAACATTACGCGGCTAACGCGGCTCGATGGCTTTCGAGACTCGAGGTGAAATAGAAACTATGGCGACGAAACTCAAATTTCCCGAAATGCCGCTCGACGCCTGGCGGCCGACCAAGAACACGCTGCACTTGTTCCTGCAGATCGTCGGCAAGATCCGGCTAAAAACGCATCCGCCGCTAAATCATTGGTGGCACGTGCCGTTCTACGTCAGCCCGCGGGGGTTGACGACTGGCCCGATCCCGTACGAAGGATCCAACTTCGAGATCGAGTTCGACTTTCACGATCACGAGTTAAAAATGCGAACGAGCGACGGCCGAGTCGAGGATTTCGCTCTCTACGATGGATTGTGCGTTGCCGATCTATACGAGAGTGTCATCGCTAATCTTGCAAAGCTCGGTATCAAGCCCGAAATATGGGCCGTGCCGTACGAAGGCCCGACGAAAACTCCGTTTGCCGAGGATCGCGAACATTGTTCGTATGACAAAGAATACGTCGAGCGGTTTCATCAGATACTCGTATCAGTAAACTCGATCCTTCAGGAATTTCGCGGACGTTTTAAGGGTAAATCGACGCCGGTGCATCTTTTTTGGCACAGTTTTGATCTCGCATTGACGAGATTTTCGGGCCGTGTGGCAACGCCACGGGATGGCGCCGGCATCGTCGAACGCGAAGCATATTCGCACGAAGTGATCAGCTTTGGCTTCTGGTTTGGCGACGACAATGTGCCGGCACCGGCGTTCTATTCATACACCGCACCAGAGCCAAAAGGGCTCGCAGACGAACCGCTATCGCCCGACAAAGCAAGCTGGGTCGAATCGAATGGCTCGCACATGGCATTGCTGATGTATGACGACATTCGCGATCGAGACGACGCGAAAGATGCGGTGCTCGATTTTCTCGAATCGGCCTACGCGGCAGGCTCTAAGAAGGCCGATTGGCACATCGAATGACGGCAAAATGAATAACCTGATCGCAGCACTCACGATATTCGCGTTGATCGGCTCGGGGTTGATGGCGGGTACATTCTTTGCCTTTTCGACGTTCATCATGCAGGCATTCGCGGCTCGCCCTGCCGGTGAAGCGATGAACGCGATGAAAGAGATCAACGTCGTGATACTGCGTTCGCCGTTCATGGCGATCTTTTTCGGTACTGCGTTGGCGTGCGCGATCCTGCTCGTATATTCGTTGGTATATCCCGTTTCGACGGGATCGTATCTAGTCGCTGCTGCATCCGGCGTTTATTTGGTAACGAACATCCTTGTGACCGGAATGTTCAATGTCCCGCGCAATAACCGGCTGGCAAAAACCGAGTCGGACGATCTGATGGCCGGTGCCGTGTGGGATGAATATCTTGAGAGTTGGACCCGCTGGAATCACATCCGAACCGTCGGCGGCATCCTGTCGGCGATAATGTTCGCGGGCTCGCTATTGTATTAACTATTGAAAAGAGGAGAGTTATGAGAGCTATAGTTTTAGCATTGTGTATCTGTTTTCTAGCCATCTCGGGCTTTGGCCAGCAGGGGCTTCAAGTTCCGACACTCAGCCCGCTTTCCGAAGTTACGCAGGAAGTCGCGCTGACCAAGGTGAAGCTGAGCTACGCGCGGCCGAGTGCGAAGGGGAGAAAGGTCTTCGGCGAACTGGTGCCCTTCAATGAAGTTTGGCGAACGGGAGCTAACGCGTCGACCAAGCTCACATTTACAGAGGACGTCAAGATCGAGGGAAATGCACTCAAAGCGGGCACCTACGCGCTATACACGATCCCGGGCGAGAAGGAATGGACGATCATCATCCACACCAACACGACGCATCGTTCGATCGCGGGCGATGTGTACAAACCGGCCGAAGATGCATTCCGATTTAAGGCGACGCCGACGCGGACCTCATCGTTTGTCGAGACGTTCACGATCGGGTTCAGCGATTTGACGACCTCGTCTTGCATGATCGGCATTTCGTGGGAGAACACGAAGGTCAAATTCCGCATCGATTTTGACGTCGATGGAGCCGTTGACCGGCAGATCGCCGCCCTCGCTGCCGCTCCAGGCGGGATGTCGCATGCGAATCAGTTTCTAGCGGCCGAGTATTATTTGCACAACAACAAAGACCTCACGAAGGCCGATGGGTGGATACTCTCTGCGATGGAAAAGAGCGGGAAGAATTCACGCTACGGGCTGCTTCGGGCAAAGATCCTTCACAAAGCCGGCAAACGCGACGAAGCACTCAAAGTCGTTGCCGAAGCCAACGCATGGGCAAAAGAGGCAAAGAACGCGAACTACACTCAGCAGACGCAGGACTTTTGGGATTCGATAAAGAAATAACGCATCGGAGGACGGGAAATGCTGCTCTTTCTTGAATTTCTCGGCGAATTCCCGACCCACGTTCAGGTTTGGTCTATTCTGATCGGATCCGCGTTGCTTAGCATTGCTGGCTACACGCTCAGGTGGTGGGCCGGAATTCCGCTCCTTATTTTTTGCGGTCTTGTGTTCTTCGTGTTCGCGTTCCTGTTCTCGTTTGACCTTTATGGCGACCTATACGAACAGATAAACAGGGCAGATCCGTACTACATCTCTTCCGTCAACGCGGCTATTGTCACGGGAGTGGTGATTCAAATTTGTGGGTTGCTGTTCGCGATTAGGCGAAGTCGAAGTAAGAGCTAACGGGCTACCTTTCGTTTGTCGGTTGCTTATAAACAGCGCCGTTCTTCATCACGAAGACGGCGTTTTCCATTTTCTTGATGTCGCGAAGTGGGTCGCCTGAGACCGCGATGACGTCGGCGGTTTTACCCGGTTCGAGCGAGCCGATGGCCGACTCCAGGCCAAGTGCCGTAGCAGCCGTGAGCGTCGCGGCGACGATCGTGTCCATCGGACGCATTCCGCCCCACTCTGTCATTAGCCAAAACTCGCGGGCGTTCGTTCCGTGCGCGATCACTCCCGAATCCGTGCCAAATGCGATCTTCACCTTGTTAGCGATCGCGATCTTGAGAGCGTTTCGCATTGCCTGTGCAGCGAGCAAAGCTTTCTCCCGCCGATTTCCTTTAAGAAAGCCGCCTTGCGCTAGTTTCTCGACCGCCTCGCCGGCCATCATCGTAGGCACGAGGTATGTGCCGCGCGACGCCATCAGTTTCGCCCCTTCTTCGTCGAGAAACGAACCGTGTTCGATCGTCGTTACGCCGGCCCGCGTTGCGATCTTGATGCCTTCGGTACCGTGAGCGTGGGCCGCGACCTTTCGATTGAGCTTTGTCGCCTCATCGACCATCGCCTTTAGCTCTTCGTATGTGTACTGCGTCGTGCCTACGGTCGCGAGGCCTTCGCTCAGAACGCCGGCCGTCGCGCACGTCTTGATCACATCGGCGCCGTACTTCACCTGATAGCGAACTGCGGCACGGACCGCTTCCGGGCCGTCGGCGATGCCCTGGCGAAAGTCGGAATCGGCGAGTCCGGGCTTGTACCCGTTCTCGTCGCAATGCCCACCCGTAATCCCAAGCGAATGCCCCGCACCGAAAACACGCGGGCCGGGTACAAAGCCGTCGTTGATCGCTTTGCGGAGTGCGAGGTCGTCAAACTTATCCGCGCCGAGATTCCGGATGGTCGTAAATCCTGCCATCAACGTCTTTCGGGCATTCTCGACGGCCAGCATTCCGGCAAACGAATCGTAATCGCGCACGCCCGCACTTTCTCGCTCAGGATCGCCGAGCACGCGGCCGGTGATGTGCGTGTGCATGTCGATCAGGCCCGGCATCAGCGTCGCATCGCCCAGATCGATCATTCGGTGACCCGCCGGGAGCGTGATCGCCGCGAGCGAGCCGATGGCCATGATCTTGTCGTCCGAGATAACGACCACCGCATCGCGAAGCGGCTCGCCGCCGCGGCCGTCGATGATGCGAGCGGCTTTGAGCACCACTACCCCTGAGCCGCGCGTTTCGCCGGGAGCACCGACGGTCTGCGAGAAGGCGGTCGCCGCCAGCGACAAAACGAGAAAGACAAACGATAAACTACGCAACATTAGCATTTACTCCTGAGCCGGCTTCTTTACCTTTGCCGGCAGCAATTTCTTTGGAAATTTTGCAACGACGGTGTATGTCGGATCTACCATTTGTGCAACTCGGACGGTCGCGACCTGAGACGTAAGTTGATATGCGTCGGGCTTTGAGAATCCATAATCGGTAACGAGCCAGTTGATAAGTTCGACGAACGAGATCCGCATCGCATCCGACAGCGGCCTCGCGCTTCCGGCGACCATAATGTGAGTTGCGTCTTCGAAGCGCGGCCACGCGATCCTTTCGCCCTTGATCAGCTCAAAACGAAACGCAACGTCCATAGACGTTTGGAGTCCCGAGCCGCAGACCTCTCCATCGCCCTGCAGGGCATGGCCGTCGCCGAAATAGAAGATGGCGCCTTTATGAAATACGGGAAGATAAACGGTCGTTCCTTCGCGAACGTCCGCGGCGTCCATATTACCGCCGAACGGGCCCGGCCAAAGACCGCCGAAGGCCTCGTCGCCTGCCGGAGCTGTTGCGACCCGGCCGAGCATCGGGCTCAACGGCACCGTGACCGTTTTGATAGTGCTCGTCGGCAGGTCGACTGTCCCGGTCATTTTCTCGCGGTCGATGCGCCAAATATAACGGCCATTCGGGAAACGATCGTTCAGAAACGCCGTACCGCTGTCGGGTACAAGTGCACCGAACGTTCCGCCCTGAGTCGATACGGCCGTGTCTCGGTTTGGACGCACCTTTAGCACTCGAACGACCAGCGTATCACCGGGTTCGGCCCCTTCTATAGCGATGGGCCCGACCTCGCCAGGCCAGCGGCCGCCGGCCCGCTCGTACCATTCCCCCCACAGCGATTCGCTCTCGACCGTGTCGCCGGGCTTCACGGTGAGCACCGGTTGGCGCACGGCAAAGGTCGGATGTCCGACCGTCGGCTTTAGCCTATGCGTGACTTGAGCAAACGCGGCTGTTGCGAATAGCGCGATACACAACGCAACGATCAAAGACTTACGCATAAACTCTCCTTGAAATTCCTTGCTGGGTTTTAACGGACGTCCGATTATAACCGCACGTCTCGCGCTGGTAAAATGTTCAGACACAAGAGACATGATCGACCTTCGCAGCGATACAGTTACAAAACCCACGGATGCGATGCGGCGTGCAATGGCGACCGCCGAGGTTGGCGATGACGTTTACGGTGAAGACCCGACGGTCAATCGCCTCGAGGAACGCGCGGCAGAGATCTTTGAGAAAGAAGCTGCGCTCTTCGTAGCCTCAGGCACGATGGGAAATCAGATCGCCGTTAAGGTGCATACGCGTCCGGGCGACGAGGTCATCATCGAGGACCGCGGTCATATTTATCTTCACGAGATGAGTTCGACGTCGATCATCAGCGGAGTACTCGTTCGGCCCGTTCGCAGCGAAGACCGCAGCGGGCATTTGAACTGGAGCGAGATCGAGCCGCAGCTTCATCTCGATCACGATTATCACGGGGCCGAAACCGGGCTGATCTGCATAGAGAATTCCCACAACATGGCCGGCGGCACCGTCAGGACCGCCGGATCATGCAAAGCCATTTGCAAGCGAGCACACGCCGTCGGCGTTCCAGTGCATCTCGACGGGGCGCGAGTCTTCAACGCGGCTGTCGCTCTCGATACGAGCGTCGCTGATCTGACGCGGCATTGTGATTCAGTCCAGTTTTGCCTTTCGAAAGGCCTCGGAGCGCCTATCGGGTCGATGCTCGCGGGCTCTCGAGAATTCATCGACGAGGCTCGTGCGTGGCGCAAACGTCTCGGCGGCGGAATGCGTCAGGTCGGTATCCTCGCCGCCGCGGGACTCCTGGCGATCGAAGAATCGCCAAAGCGTCTTCACGAAGACCACGCCAACGCCCGCCGCCTCGCTGAGGGCCTCGCCGATATCGAAGGCATCTCGATCGATCCCGAGTCGGTCGTGACCAACATTGTCATCTTCGACGTTTCCAGCACCGGCTGGACGCCCGCGGAGATCTGCGGGTCGCTCAAAGAGAACGGCGTCCTTGCACTCGGATGGGATTCGGTCATCCGCATGGTCACGCACAATGGGATTTCCACTACCGATATCGAAACGACGATCGCGGCCGTACGTCAGTCTATTTCGGGAGCGAGAACGATCGGAATTCAGACGAAGTAGGTCTCAAGCGCAGTGGAGATGGAATACCAGATTGTTAAAGAACTAAAGCGTGAGCAGATTGAGGACACGATCACGCGAAATGAGCCTGACGAACTGATCATTGCGGTTCTTTCGGCCGCGCTATATTCCAGTGATCCGGTCTGGTCGGAGAGCGTGTGTTTGAGACTGGCTGACCACGAACATTTCAACGTTAGAGGGAATGCTATTCTTGGATTTGCCCATATCGCAAGGATTCATGGGAAACTCGATGCAGACCGAGTGAAACCGATCTTGGAGTCGGCTTTGTCGGACGAGAGCGGGTACGTAAGGGGACAGGCCGAGGCCGCTGCAGAAGATATCGAACACTACCTAAAATGGCGGCTCCCTCGGCCACGCAATTCAGAAACATGAACCTTGAACATCTTCGCAAATACTGCCTCTCATTCCCTGGTGTCACCGAGGATGTGAAATGGGGAAACGACTTGTGCTTCTGCGTCGGCGAGAAGATGTTCTGCGTCACGGGAGTAGATGGCGGCGGCGGTTTCTC
Source organism: Acidobacteriota bacterium (assembly GCA_041940165.1). Classification (GTDB taxonomy): domain Bacteria; phylum Acidobacteriota; class Blastocatellia; order Pyrinomonadales; family Pyrinomonadaceae; genus OLB17. The sequence continues at coordinate 52,046 of JBGTSR010000001.1, read as the reverse complement.
GTAAAAATGCACGCCCGAGAAATTTGCCGAGCTGACCGAACGACCGGGCATCATCCCGGCTCCGTAAGTCGCGAGGTATCACTGGGTAGCGGTCGAGGGCCCCGATGTCCTCGACCAAACCGAGGCCCGCGAACTGATCGCAAAGTCTTACCAACTCGTTTTCGAAAAGCTCCCCAAACGCGTCCGCGACTCGATCGAGAAGAATTAACTCACACGAAATATACGCGCAACTCCGAGTTCAGAACTCGGGGCTAACCTCCTTGTTTCGGCCAACAACCGAAACGATCCAGGAACCGCGTCCGGCTCGGCCTAGAAGCACTGCCGTACGTGTAAGCCCTTTTAACAGAGGTACATATGCGTAAATTTGAGAGCAGGATCAAAAGCTCGATCCTTAATTCCATCACCATCTTCGTGACGCTGATCGCGTTCACCATCACCAGTTTTGCTCAATCAGAAACGGCGAGCGTTCTCGGATCTATCCGCGACGCTAACGGGGCCGTTCTTCAGGGTGCCAGCGTCTCGCTCAGAAACGTCGCGACGGGCATTTCGCAATCGACGACGACCGACGCCAATGGCGACTTTCAGTTCGTCAATATCAAGATCGGAAACTATCAGATCGCGGTCGAGGCGAACGGCTTTAGCCGAACTACGACCGACGTCAATCTAACTGTCGGCGCCCGACAGCGAGTCGACCTCACGCTCGCCGTCGCAGCCGCGACCGAGACGGTGACGGTGACCGGTGCGGCCGACCTGCTCGAATCGGTTTCGAGCGACCGCGGACAAGTCGTCCAGAGCCAGCAGATCGTCGCTCTGCCGCTCAACGGCCGTTCGTACGCCAATCTCGCTCTGCTCGCTCCGGGCGTTCGTGAATCGCACACCAACAGCGCGATCGGCGGCGGCGGACGCGAAGCCGCGTTCAACGTCAACGGCCTTCGTGCGACGGTCAACAACTTCCTGCTCGACGGCGTCGACAACAACGCCTACGGAACGAGCAACCAGAGCTTTTCGAGCCAGGTCGTCCAGGTCTCGCCGGACGCGATCGCTGAGTTCAAGATCCAGACGAATACTTACAGTGCCGAATTCGGCCGTGCCGGCGGCGCCGTCATCAATGCGACCTATCGGACCGGCGGCAACCGCTTTACCGGCTCCGTCTGGGAATTTCACCGCAACGCGGCACTCAACGCTACCGGATTCTTCAAGCCAGCAGGCGGCAACAAACCGCCGCTGATCCGCAATCAGTTCGGATTTGCCCTCGGCGGCCCGATCATCAAGAATCGGACGTTCTTCTTCGGCGATTACGAGGGCTTTCGTCAGATCCAGAAGAATCTCGTCTTCTCGACGATCCCGACGCTCGCTCAGCGGCAGGGAATTCTGACAGTCGCCGTTCGCGATCCGTTCACAAATACGATCTATCCTGCGGGGACGGCCCTGCCGATGACCGCCTTTGCCCGCCGAGTGCTGACCGAGCTCCCAACGCCGATCAACTCCGGCACGGCGAACAACTATTCGGAGCTCGTTCAAAACCGCCAGTTCAACGACAAATACAACGTTCGCGTCGATCACAAACTCAATGATGCGACGAACATCTTTGGCCGCTGGAGCTATCGGCGTTCGGAGGGTTTCGAAGGGCCGAATATTCCCGGCCCGTCGGGCAGCAATCAGAACGGCCTCGTGGATATCCTGAACAAACAGCTTGCCACCGGCGTTTCGTACGCGTTCGCCAACGCGTCGGTACTAGACGTTCGCTACTCGTTCTCGCAGATAGATGCGGGCAAGCGTCCGCCGCTCACCGGCGGCCCGAGCATGCTCGAACTATACGGTATCACCGGGCTTCCGACCGATCCTGAGATCACCGGCGGCCTCACGACGCAGACGATCGGCGGCATCTCGCAGCTCGGACGTCAGGCGACCAACCCGCAGTATCAGGACCCGCTCAATCACAACATTCGCACGAGCTATGCGTTCAGCCTCGGCCGTCACAGCCTGAAAGTTGGTTACGAATACCTGCGTGTCTCGACGGACGTTCAGGACACTAACCCGCTGATGGGCCTCGATACGTACACGGGCCAGTTCTCACGTCCCGCCGGTGCGGCGACGAGCAACCTGTACAACCTCGCCGATTTTATGTTCGGCCTTCGCAGCCAGTACGAACTCGCTTCGCTGACCGTCGCTGAGATGCAGCAGCGTTTTCACTACGGATTTATCCAGGACGATTTCAAGGTCAACCGCAAACTGACGCTCAATCTCGGCCTGCGTTACGAATACGGAACGCCATATTGGGAAAGGAACAACCGCCTCTCGAACTACGATCCGGTCTCGAACTCGATCCTGCTCGCGAGCGACGGCGGCATTTACGAGCGTGCACTCGTCGCTCCGGACCGCAACAACTTTGGCCCGCGGCTCGGGTTTGCATACAGCGTTACTGAGAAGACGGTGCTTCGCGGCGGATACGGTCTCGGTTATGTGTTTCTCAACCGCCTGGGAAGCGCCGATATTCTCGGCACCAATTTCCCGATCGTCACCCGTGCGGCTATCGCTCAAACGGCCCCCGATCCGGTCTTAAATCCTCTCTGTGCTGGTTCGACGTTTACGACCGGCTGTTTCCGTACGACCCAGCTCGGCTATCCGACGAGCGGCCTGCCGAACAACGTCACGCTCTACGTGCCGCGCGACAAGCCCACGACGAGTATCCAGAACTGGCAGTTTTCGATCCAGCGGGAACTCTGGGACAATACCGTTCTCGACGTCGCTTATGTCGGCAACAAGGTCGATGATTCGGTGCTGCTCGCCGACCTCAATCAAGCGCGCCCGCTGACCGAGGCCGAAGCCGCACTTCCTGCGGCCCAGCAGCCTTCCTTGCAGGCACGTCGTCCGATCGTCGGGTTTGGTTCGATATCGGCCGTACTGCCGGAAGGGTTTTCGACCTACAACGCTCTTCAGGTGAAGTTCGAACGCCGTTTCAGCAAGGGCCTTTATCTTCTCAACTCGTTCACATGGTCCAAGGCGATCGACAATGGCTCGCAGGTGCTCGAGGAGCCGAACGGTAACACCGGAACACCACAGAACGTTAACGATTTCCGTGCTGACAAAGGCATCGGAGCTTACGATCAGCCGTTCAATAACACGACGAGCTTCGTCTGGGAACTGCCGTTCGGCCGCGGACGTCAGTTGGGCAGCGACATGCATCCGATCGTTGACGCATTCGTCGGTGGATGGACGCTCAACGGCATAAACACGATGCTAAGCGGTGCTCCGATCAACTTCCGCTACGGCCCGTCGCCGATCACCAACAATCTACCGTCGTTCCTCGGCGGCGTCGCTTTGCGTCCGAACGTTACCTGCGATCCGGTCAATCGAGGCGTTAGAGCGAATCCGACGACGCAGTACTTTCTGCCGGTCGGGCAGTGTTTGACGCGTCCGCCGGTCTGGGCCCCGTTCGGCTCAGCGGGCCGCAACATCGCACGAAGCGATAGTTACTTCAACCTCGACCTCGGTATTCACAAGCAGTTCAAGCTTCCCATTACGGAGTTGACGCGACTTGATTTCCGGGCTGAGTTCTTCAACGTGTTCAACAAGACGAACTTTGCAGCGGCCAACTCGGATATCACGAGTGCCAACTTTGGAACGATCAGCAGTGCGGGGCCTGCTCGCCAGATCCAGTTCGCATTGAAGCTCTCGTTCTAGCTTCAACGTCAGAGCCTTTCGGCGGACGCTCGAATGGGTGTCCGCCTCTTTTCTTCAGCATGCAAATGAGCATCGTGAAACGAGAGACTTCACGTCGCTTGACGGCTCGGCTTATACTATGTGGATGAGTCTGAAGCGTTTCGCCGTCGTACTGACCCTTCACCTCCTTCTTATCTCCGGAATAAAAGCATCGAACGAGTTCGAATTCGTTCGGATGGCCGGCGAGCCGCTGATCAGGATCGGCTTGTCGACGAACGTGTCGTCCGCGTCGATCACGACCAGCGATTCGTCGCTCGTGGCGGTCAGTCCGGACGAGCCGTCGCGCCTGCTTTCGGCAACTCGCGTGACGGTTTCGGCACGCAGCTATCGGCCGCCTGAGGTCGAGGATTTCAGGGTCGAGTTTCAGAATTTAGACACGCAGAATGATGCGAACGGACTCGCGTACGAGATCCGTCAGGCTACTGGCGAGACAGCGATAGCGAGCCTCGATACGGCGACAAATGCGTGGAAGGTATGGGTCGGCCGCGTCATGGGTTCGAGCCTCGAGGCAGACGAACTCAAAGAAAAGCTGGCCGAGAAAGGCTTCGAGGACGCCGTTGTCGTATCCGAGAAGAAGACAGTTATCTCGCCCGAAGCGATCGCCCTTTCACAGCAATTGAAAACGTCGGGGGCAAGCGAGGTACGAAGCCTGATCAAGCCGACCGGTTCAGCGGAACCTACAGGACCGACGACACTTGCCTCTAACCTTCGCGAAGTTATCGTCAACGGTACGAGCCCGACGGCCAAGTATTCTTCACTCAAATCCGTGGCTTTCGGGTCGCTAAACGAACGTGCGAATCCCGTTCGCTACAACGGCAAGGCTTATCGCGGCAAGATCGAGGTTTTCGTCAATTCCCGCGGTACGCTCACCGTCGTCAATGTCGTTCCTCTTGAGGAATATTTGCTCGGCGTCGTCCCCGCGGAACTTGGACTGCCGCAGATGGAAGCTCAAAAGGCCCAGGCCGTTGCCGCTCGCACATACGCTGTCGCCAACATCGGTGCGTACGGCAAGCAGGGCTTTGACATGGTGCCGACCGTTTGGTCACAGGTTTACAAAGGCGTTTCGATCGAGAACAAGATGGGAACGGAAGCTGTTCGGCAGACGCGGGGCGTTATAGCAACGCACAAAGGCAAGCCGATCATGGCTTATTTTACGTCTACGTGCGGAGGGCGAACCGAGGACGGCGCTCACATTTTCGACCGTGACGAACCATATCTCAAAGGCGTCGAGTGCTCGCTCGAAGGCCGTCGTCATTTCGAGCCCTTTCTTATCAAAACGTCGCGTCAGCCGGCCAAGCTTCGCGATGAAGGCAATCTCGAACTCGTTCGTCTGATGTCGATGCTTGCGTCGAATGGCTTTCAGCTATCGACCGGGCAGATGACCGACGACTGGTTCGAAGACGTGCCGACCGCAAGCGAGATGTCGAACTGGCTCAACAACCTTGCCGGCCGCTTTGGCAAGACTTATCCGAATGTCGATCAAAATAGCTCGCGGCCCAACGAGCTTGCGCGAATTCTTGCCAGCTTCGTCTATGCTCCGGGCTATGCCGACACGCTACTGACCGAGTCCGATATCAACTATCAGCTCGCGTTTGACGACGCTGGCGAGATACCACAGGATCGCCGGGCGGAGTACGCGATCCTGCTTCGCGATGGATATTTTTCGATCCATCCCGACCTGACGCTCAAGCCGAATCGTCCGTTCTCACGAGCCCGAATGCTGCGCCTGATCAAGCAGATCTACGACAAGAAAAAGTGGATGGCCGACACGCAGACCGCAACGACCAAGCCATCGGTCAACGGCAAACTCGTGCTCAGGATCGGCAAGTCCGACCGTCAGATCGACATAAGGCCGGACGTGTTCCTTTTCCGCCAAGTTGGCTCGACGATGTATCCCGTCCGCGAAGCCGCGCTCGTCGGCGGCGAGACCGTGAGCTATCAACTCGACGCGCTGGGAGCGGTCAAGTATCTCGAGATCAAACCCACGACGACCCCGACCGTCGCTGAGAATATGTCGCCATTCACGATGTGGAACAAATCGGCTTCCGCAGGCGAAGTGCAGTCGCGTCTTTCACGATACGTTCGCGGCATCGGAACGCTTTACGACCTGAATGTGAAGAAGGTCGGCTATTCGCGTCGCGCTATCGAGCTCGAGATAGTCGGCTCGAACGGCGTCAAGACGCTCAAGGGCGGCAAGATCCGCTCGGCCCTGCGCTTGCCCGAACAGCTTTTCGTCATCAACAAGCGATATTCGGGTTCCAACGTCGTCGGTTACAGCTTCACTGGCCGCGGCTGGGGCCATGGCGTCGGGATGTGCCAGTACGGAGCCTTTGGCCTGGCAAAGATGGGCGTCAAATACGACGAGATCATCCGACACTATTATCAAGGATCCGAGCTTACCCGAGCCTATTGATAAGAAAGGATTTACGGATTCAAAAACCGCATCTGACCACAGAAAAGAGTTGACTTAACCACGGCCAACATTGTTTAATATTCATGGCGCTAGTCCTGCGCGTCGCCTGATCTCCCTCTCATCTCGCTCCCCTCTTGATGAAGTTAAGCTTCGGCTCATTATTGATGATCATTCTGTTGCTGAGTGTATCTGCGCTCGGCGGCTACCGCTTTGAATCGTGGACCACCGACGATGGCCTTCCTCAGAATGGGGTGCGTGAGATCACCCAGACACCGGATGGCTATTTGTGGTTTACGACGTTTGATGGGCTGGTGAGGTTCGACGGCGTCAGGTTCGCTGTCTTCAATAAGGGAAACACCGACGGAATACTCAACAATCGGTTCACATCGATCCACGCAGGAAAGGACGGCACCGTGTATGCGGCGACGACCGAAGACGGCGTCCTGACGATCTACCGCAACGGGGAATTCACGACCATCCCGGCTGACCAGGTACCGGGCCACTACATCCAAAAGATCAAGGACGGGCCCGATGGGCGGGTTCGATTCCTCAGCGAAGACGAAGATCGCAAAAGCAAAAGCTGGTACAACCTCGTTGACGGGCAATTTGTTTTCGTCGAGAGGCCCGAGCCGTATTACGAGAACTTTGTCGTCAGCGGCCATGGTGCAGAATGGCTGGTAACGCGATCGGGCGTCACACAGCGTACGGGTGGCGAAGCCAACACTTTTATCCCGTTCGATACGACCCGGCTTAGCTTTAGGCCGAATTCGTTCGTCGACTCAAAAGGACGCCTTTGGCTTGGTGCAAATAGCGTCAGCGTCTTCGAGAAAGGGAGCGTTCGAACCTTTGGCGAAGAGATCGGCCTCCTTTCGAATACGGTCTACTACGGCTTTTGGGAGGAAGCGGACGGAAGTATCTGGTTCGCGAGTGGCGGAGCGTCGAGCAGCGGCGTCGGAATGGTCCGGTTCAAGGACGGCTCGATCAAGATCTACGGCACCGAGCACGGACTCGCAAATACGTCGGTATTTAATCTCTTTCGCGATCGCGAAGGTATAACCTGGCTCGCAACGAACCGTGGCCTGAAGCGAATGCGACCTCAGATCGTCGAGGGCTTTAGCACGAATGACGGCCTCGATCATCCTGAAGTATATCCGCTGTATCGGCGACGGAACGGCGAGATCTGGATCGGATCCACGCGCGGTTTGAGCGTCTATCGCGATGGCAAGTTCGCTCCGCTCGAGATCGAACCTGCTCCCTTAGGTACACCGCTGGAGGACAGCTGGCGGCCCGGCCGGATGTCGGTGCAATCGTTGCACGAAGATCGTTCCGGCACGATGTGGATCGGCCTCAACGGCGGCATTTTCCTAATCGACGGGCTTTCGCCGAAGGTCTTGATCAAGGGCTATCACGTCCAAGCGATCAAGTCGGACAAGAACGGCAGCGTGTGGGCCGCAACAAATAAAGGCCTGCTTAAATTCGACGACTACAAGCTTACCGCCACGTACTCAACCGGCCAGGGCCTTCCGAACGAGGCTATGACCTACATCCACGAAGACCGGAACGGCGTCCTGTGGTTTGGCGGTTACGGCGGCATCAGCAGATTCGAGAACGGGCGCTTTCTAAACTATACGAAGAAGAATGGGCTTGCCGGTAACTACGTGCGCTCGATCTATGAAGACGCGGAAGGAACCTTCTGGATCGGTACGTACGATGAGGGAATGAGCCGATTCCGCGACGGTCGCTTTGTTAATTACCGAGAAGAGGACGGTCTCTTCAGCAGCGGCGTCTTTGCGATCGAAGAGGACGCGGCCGGCTATTTTTGGATCAGTTCGAATCGCGGTATCTATCGGGTCCGCAAACAGGAACTCAATGAATTCGCCGAGGGAGGCGTCACCCGCATCAATAGTGTCGGTTACGGGAAGGCCGACGGAATGCTTTCGAACGAATGCAATGGCGGACGACAGCCCGCGAGTCTTCGCGACGAACTCGGCAGGTTCTGGTTCCCCACACAGGAAGGGGTCGCTATCGTCGATCCGGCGGCTGAACGGCCGAATCCGCTTCCCCCGACGGCCGTTATCGAGGATGTCCTCGCCGATCGTCAGACCCTGGGAACGACCGGCACTCTTGCGATCGAACCGGGCAAGCGTGACCTTGAGATCCGTTACACGGGAATTAGTCTGATCCATTCGGAACAGATCAAATTTCAGTACAAGCTCGACGGCCATGATCCAGACTGGATCGATGCGGGTACGCGGCGGTCGGCCTTTTATTCATACCTGCCGCCGGGCGATTACACATTCCGCGTTAGAGCAGCCAACAGCGACGGTGTCTGGAGCACGGCCGACGGCCAACTTGCCTTCGAACTGCAGCCGTTCTTTTATCAAACTAGCCTGTTCTATTTACTGCTTGCGTTGACTTTCGCGGCCATTCTTTTCTTCACATGGCGGATCAGCGTTCACCAGCTAAAGCTCCGCGAGCGCAAGCTCACGCACCTCGTCGCCGAACGTACTGCCGAACTTGCAACTGCGAATGAGAATCTCATCGCTCTTGCGAACAGCGACGGGCTTACCAAGATCGGGAACCGTCGTCGTTTTGAGGCATTCCTTGCAGACGAATGGCATCGAGCGGTGCGGTTTAAGACCGAGATCTCGCTCGTTCTATTCGACATCGACCATTTCAAGCTGTTCAACGATACATACGGTCATCAGGCTGGGGATGAATGTCTGCAGCAGGTCGCCGAGGCTTTTGCCGCTACTATAAAGCGGCCGACGGACCTCGTGGCGCGCTTTGGCGGCGAAGAATTCGCTATGGTGCTTGGCGGAACACCCGTCTTAGGTGCGCTCCAATTGGCCGAAGAAGCACTCGCGAACGTCAAGCAGATGAAGATCCGCCACAGCGAATCGCCCACGAGCGAATTCCTGACCGTAAGCGTTGGCATCGCGACGATACTTCCGGACCTTTCGGATTCTGAGAACGATCTGATCAGGCTCGCTGACTCAGCACTGTACCACGCAAAACGACAGGGAAGGGATCGTATTTACGTTTACGACCAGACCGAACGCGGTCCACTCACAGACGACATCCTAGCGCGAGAGATATTGATCCCGAGGCCTTCGAGTCCGAGCGGTTCGGACATTTCAGTTTGCTAACGCGTGCCGACCAGGCCTTGAACCGACTGGATCAGTTTTTCGGTATCCCAACCGATCCCATTCTTGAATACGATCTCGACGTTGTTGATGTCGGCTATCCGCTTCGATGGATCGCCCTTGACGATCATCAGATCGGCCTGTTTGCCTGAGGTGACCGAGCCGATCCTCGAATCCTCGCCGAGGAATATCGCGCCGTTCAGGCTGGCGATCTTGATCGCTTCGGCGGGCGTAAATCCGGCTTCCACTAGCAATTCCACACCACGAAGGTCGCCAAAACCAGCGATCGTTCCGCCGTTTCCCGTCGGATCAGGCCCCGCGATCAGCAGTCCGCCGGCCGTTACGAACGCCCGCTCGAACTCCATAGACCTTCTAATCAATTGAACCGTCGGGGTGTTTGCGGGAATGCGTGCTCTCGACGAAAGGTAGCGAAGCCGTGCGTCCTCGGACATCGTCGCCATCATTCGCGGATTAAGCACGGCGGAAGCGGCACCGATACCGTTCGCCGCGATCGGAGCACTCGCCTCAAATACGGGTAGCGTCGACGTGATCGCGACCTTTTTCTCTACAAGTTTTGCGATCGTCTGCTGCGCGGCGGCACTGTTTACATCGAGGCTTAGAAGGCTAGCCGAACCGCCTTGTGGACACTCGTCCGGCTTCTTGTCGGCGACAAAATCGGTGCTTCCGAGTAGCCCGTGTTCGAGGTTATCTATGCCGATGTCCGCGGCTTCCTTGTACGTGACCGAGCAAAGATGGCCGGTGACTTTCAGCTTGCGTTTGTGAGCTTCCTCGACGACGGCCTTGAGCTCCTCGCGAGAGATGTTCATGTAGGCCTTGAACGAAGTCGCTCCGGCGTCTGCCCAATAGTTGACCATCTTTCGGGCGTCATCAACTCCTTTTAGCTGGCGCATCACCGGCGTGAACGCACCTTTTCCTTCGAGATACGGCGCAGTGACGTGGATATTCGGCCCGATCATCCGGCCGCTGTCGACGAGCGCTTTTACCTCGAGGTCTGTATACGGCGAGACGCTTCCCGTCGTGCGGATCGTCGTCACGCCGAGAGCGAGGTACAGCCGCGGAAAGCTGATCGCCATGTTCGAATAGATCGGCGGCGAACCACCCTCGGGGAAGAAAAGGTGATTGTGCATTCCGACGAGGCCGGGCAATACCGTGTAACCCGTCAGGTCGAGGACCTTCGCGTCGGCTGGCGTCGTCGCCTCGGCCGCCGGGCCGATAAAGCCTATCTTGTCGCCGATCAGGATGATGGCGTGATCCTCTTTGGCGGGGCCGCCGGTGCCGTCGATGATGCGGACGTTCTTGAGAACGACCATCTTCGAGTTAACGCGGATAAACTCGCTGCCGGCCCGCTGGCCTTGAGCAAGTACGCCGTTCGCAAGGAGGATTGTGATGATCAGGGTCGCGATCGTTTTCATATCGTTGTTATTTTGCGTTAAGTGCGACCTTCCAGCGTTTCCCTGCGTCGCGGCCGCCCGAAATATCGGCGTTCTCGTTGTGCGGTTCAACGAAAGAGAACCGGTACCGGTCGCCGCGGTACGTCATCTTGAATCCACCGCTGAAGTAATGCCATGGGAATACGACTTCGCTTACTTCGGCGATCGGCGCGTCAAATCCCGCCCAGTTTCCGTCGTCCGGCTTATAGGTCAACCGGGCATTGTTGAGGCTTAGCGTGCCGGCTTCGCTGCCTGTCAGGCCCTTTAATCTCCAGACGCGTGTGCGCATTCGAGAATTACGGAATGTGTAGCAGAACGAGTGCGATCAGTGCCGGCAGAGCCTGAACAAAGAATATTCTTCGACTGACGGTGATCGCGCCGAAAATTCCCGCGACGATAACGCACGCGATAAAGAACAAGAGAATATAAAATCCATCACGACCGCCGTACAACAGTCCAAAGATCAGCCCGGCTGCGAGAAAGCCGTTGTACAGACCCTGATTCATAGCGAGTTTCTTCGTGATGGCGGCGTGTTCCGGAGTCTGTCCGAAAGTGCGCAGTCCTAGCGGTTTGTCCCACAGGAACATCTCGAGCACGAGAAAGTAAACGTGAAGCAACGCGATCAGGCCGATCACGATGTCGGTGATCGTATGTATCATCTAGAACGGGCCGCCCGTCTGGCACAGCGGCGGACGCGGTACGCGGAAATGGTCCATGACAAAATCAGCAGCCTCGACCGTCGCTTCGAGCAGCAGCAGATCGTCCCGATACGCGTCGGGATAGCACGCCTGCAGCACACTTCGCGAACCGGGTAATCGCGTCGAGTTCATTCCCATCGCGAGACCCCGTGTTGCTTTGATCTTGCCGGTCTCCGGCGAAAATATCGTTACATAGAGCGTCGCACGACGTGCCCGCGAGCCGGCCGAAACGAACGGATCGCTCTGCAGATCAAATAGGACTATGAATGCCTCTTTGCTGGCCTTGGCCCGGTCGCTCGCGACCTTTCGATTGGCTTGGCCGCCGTCAACGGTATCGAGCAGGGACGAGCGCCGCAGCCGCTCGACCGCCCAGCGATGCATCCGGCCAGGGGCCATAAACAGGCCCGGTTCGGCCATCGGAACGTCAGAAACGATCTGGAGTTTGAAATCGGGCTTTGGCTTTTCCGTCGGCGTCGCGACGATCGGTTCCAACTCGGTCGACGGCATCGGCGGCGGCGGCTTTGGTACACGACGCCCCGACTGTGCGAAAGTCGCGGTCGTCCCGACGAGAATAAGCGCGATCCACAGCAATGCTGTCCCCGATTTTTGTAACACTGCAGGTACCTCCGAAACTGGGAAATTGTAATTGTGCCTAGAGTCACATATTCTTTGGAAAAAATCCATGCTTTTTAAGATTCTTCTAAGGCGACCGCTTTTCATTGCCAGCTTGCTGCTCGCACTATCCTTGCCGGCGTTTGCGCAGTCGACAGCTGAGGCCGCGGCTCGCGGTTCGGCAACGGCCAAGGCGGGATTCAAGAACGAGAACGAGATCCGCGACAAGTTTAACAACTGGCGGAACGACGCAGACGCGCAGGCCTGGCTTGCTGCGATGGGCATTCAGACCAGCGATCTCGAATCCGTCACCGCCGCAAAGCCGCACGGCGAAAAGGCCGACGTTGAAGTCGTAACTCGCACAAAGAACGGCGACCGTAAGGACGGCATCTCGATCAAGCTCGTTTCGAGCCCGAACGGCTTTAACCAGATCGATAAACGCTGGCTGCGCCAGTATGCAAAAATGTGGCAGATGCCCGCCGAGGTCGAAGCCGCACTTAAACTCTTCGTCGGCGAAACCCCGCCGACAAAGCCCGGCCGCGATGCAAAGCGGATGTACCTGAACGAACTGCCGACGGAAACCCAGGCAGCTGTGCTCGCTTTCTTCACGGCGAAAAAGGACGAGATCGTATCCGATCTGATCGCCGGCGACGGAACGCACTCTGCCGGCTGGATCATGGTCGCTCTCAAGGCTACGGCGAATACGCGTTGGGTGATCCGCTCGACGACCGACGCGGCACGTTTTTATGCCGCAGGTAAGGTCGAGATCACGCGGGCCGGCAATCTAAAGCTTGGCCGCATTACCATGCAGCGAAAAGGCGGCGATGGCGGCCGCGAAACCGCGAAAATGCTTCAGTTTAAGATGAATCCGGTCCAACTCTTTGAAAGCAAACCGATAGGACCCAACTGATGCGATTCTCCAGGCAGCAGATCGTCGCCGCGTCCGTCCTTTTGCTGATCATTCTTGCAATTTTGCTGATGCGATCATGGCTGGCGGCTTAGCTTTGGAATCGTTCTTGCAATAACACTCAGACGGAGAGATCGTTATGCAATTAAGAAAAACAGTCCTGATCTTGCTCGCGGCCGCGGCCGTATTTATCCTTTCGCCGTCTGCAAATGCTCAGAATGCCAAAGTCCTCGCTCGAGCACAGCAGATCTCCGGCGACAGATTCTCGGTCATCGCACGTACGCCGAAAGGCGCATCGGTGTATGCGGTCCGAACACCTTCGCGCGCGATGCTCACGGCGATTGATCGTGGGCTCACTGACCTTTTCGCCGTTGCACGCAAGAACGGGTATCGAACCCGTCTAAATCATTACGACTACACGATATACATCGCCCGACCCGACCGCAGCCGCAACGCTGACGGCAACTATTCGCCCGACATCGCCGTCGGTGCGGCTCAGTACGCGGGTAGCGAATATGACAAAGGCGGCTATATTTACGCTGCTGGCATCGTCGTGGCATTCTCGCCCTCTGCGTTCATGATCGCCGAACACGCCAGCGACCTCGACCGCGTTTCGAACGTCGTTCGCTACGAGGGCGAACACATCGTGCTCTATCACAACAACCGTCGACGGTATAACGAAACTTCCGATCACAGCCGCGGCGGCGGACACCCGATCCTGAACTAGCGTGGGCGCAACTATCAGCCTTTTTGGTGCATCCTACATTCCAAACGGTGTGTAGTGGTACAACGTCCCGAAAAGCCGCATCTCGGAATGCGGCAGAAAACGGTTCGTTTTTCGCGGTTCTGGTGCCGAACCGGCTTATGGCACGAGCGTTGCAATTGATGATGCGGAGGGCGGGACCGGCCGTCTGATGCGCAAGAGGTCATGCTATGAACCGCTTCGCGAGTTTGGAAAGGCCGTCGGTACTTCTGCTCTTGATCTTTGCAAGTTCGCTCCTCGCGAGCGGACAAATTGAGGATACGATCTACAAGCTCCCGGTGGGGACGCGTATCAATCTCAAGCTCGACCATGAGATAAATTCCGAGGTCTCGAGCGTGAACGATACATTCCTGGCGGTAGTTTCGAAACCTGTCAGGGTCCGGGAGGCGATCGTACTACCCGTCGGCACCGTGATCGAGGGCCGTGTGGCATCGGTCGAACGTCCCGCGGGCGGCGGCCAGGCAGGCAGCCTCGAGGTAGTTTTCGAGACGATCAAATTGTCTGGGGAATTGCGTCGGATCGAAGGCTTCGTCGTCACGCCACAGGCCGAACGTCCCTCGCGGGCACACACATGGCTTAGCCTGGTCGGCGGTATCGCCGCCGGCACCGCGATCGGAGCCGTAAGCGGTGGCAGCCGCGGTGCACTGATCGGAGCAGCCGTCGGAGCAGGAGCCGGAACGAGCATCGCTTTGCTCAATAAAGGCCGCAACGTCCGCCTGAAGAAAGACCAGGAGTTCGAGATCGAGTTGAAAAAAGAGGTCGTGCTGCCAGTGTTGGATTACTAAACAGCGGTCTTGATCTAAAAAGTTATACAAGTGTGGCTGGGGAATTTACCCTGGCCATATTAAAGAAGCCCGACGTGAAGGGGAGAGCGCGTCGGGCTTTCTTATTTCCAAAAACGAAGGCGACGGCCGCGGCCATCGCCCGTTGTCCAATATTAACTGACGAATCTACTCACCGCCGACGGTGATCTCGCCAATAAGCAGCGTCGGTGCGGCCGTCGTGCCGAGCTTGAAGCTGAGGTCGTTGCCGACGGCTTTGACCATGTTCAGCGTCTTGAGCACGTTGCCAGCGACGGTTATCTCTTGAACGGCGTGGGTAAACTCGCCGTTCTCGATCCAGCGGCCGTTAGCTCCCATCGAAAAATCTCCGGTCGTCGAATTTAGCCCCTGGCCGCCGACGCGGTCGAGATAGAGGCCGTTTTTGACCGACTTGATTATGTCGGCAGGGCTAGTGTCGCCGTTCTTGATGTAGAGGTTCGTGCTGCCGACGTTCGGATTGCCTTGGTAACTGCGAGCGGCGTTGCCGGTCGGTTTGAGGCCGAGCCGACGTGCCGAATACGAATCGCAGACATACTGTTTGAGCACGCCTTTTTCGACGACAACAACGCTCGACGAACGCACGCCCTCAGCATCGAAAGGCCGCGACGCGACGCCGTCAGCCATGATCGCGTCATCGACTATCGTGATCGAAGGCGACGCTATCTGCTGGCCGATCTTGTCGACGAGGTAAGACATCCTGCGATAGATGCTGCCTCCCGAAGCCGCGCCAAAAACATCGCCGAGCAAAAAGCTCGATACGCGCGGATCGAGCACGACCGGCACGACTGCGCTTTTTACCTTGCGTCCGCCGAGTTTTGCGGTCACGCGGCGTCCGGCCTCTTCGCCTACGGCCTGCGGCGAAGCAAGCGTATTAAGGTATCGGCCAAAAGTGAAATGCCCGTCGGTCTGTTTCGTTCCGTCCTCATCCTCGGCGAGCAGGCTGCACGAGAGACTCGCGCTCGTGCCCTGGTACTGGCCGACAAAGCCGTCTGACGTTGCGAGCGTCACCTGTGAACGCGAATCGTTCCACGAGGTGCCGTTCGCGTTCTTGATCCGTTTGTCGAACTTCAGCCCGGTCTCCTCGGCGGTGCGGGCCATTTCGATCTTTTTCTCGGGCGTGAGTTTGGCGATCGATTCGTCAAACAGCATCAGCTTGCCGTCGTAAGCACCGAGCATTTCTTTCGGAGCGAGGCCGTTGTGTTTGTCGGCGTTCGAGACCCGAACTATCTGCATCGTCTCGCGGGCGAGATCTTTGACCGCTTTATCAGCAAAATCCGTCGTAAACGTATTCGCCATTGCTCCGTTCTTTATGACGCGTAAGCCGAGGCCTTTGTTTATTGACTGCTGAAGTCGCTCGATCTTGCCGAGGCGCACGGTCGTGTTAAACCCGACGCTCGAGACGATATAAACGTCGGCCGCGTCGGCTCCCTGTTTCTTTAATTCCGCGACCAACTCGGACGCTAGATTTCTATAGTCTTTCATCGTCATTTTCAGCGTCCTCCTTATGGTATCTGCGGCTTCACTTTCGTGCCGCCGACCGTGATCTCAGAGACCTTGACCGTCGAAATTCCCATGCCGACCGGTACCATCTGGCCGTTCTTACCGCAGGTCCAACCGCCGTCGGTGAATTTGAGATCGTTGCCGACCATCGTCACCTTGGTCATCACATCGGGGCCGTTGCCGACGAGCGTGACGCCCTTTAGCGGCGTTGTGATCTTGCCGTCCTCGATCTTGTAGCACTCTGAGCAAGAGAAGGTGAAATCGCCCTTCGTGATGTCGACCTGGCCACCCGTAAAGCCCTTGGCATAAACGCCGTCCTTGACCGATTTGAGGATCTCTTCGGCGGAATATTTGCCGGGTTTGAGATACGTGTTGGTCATACGCGGCATCGGCGGATGATTGTAAGCCTGGCGGCGTCCGTTGCCGCTTGGCTTGACGCCGAGCTGTTTGGCCGAGATCCGGTCGTTCATATAGCCGCGGAGAATGCCGTTTTCGATGAGCGTCGTCGATTGCGGAGCGTTGCCCTCATCGTCAACGTTGATCGTGCCGCGCATATTCGCAAAGAGTCCCTCGTCGACAACGGTACACTGATCGCTCGCGACCTTTTGCCCGACGCGGCCAGAGTAATTCGAGAGTTTCTTGTAGTTAAAATCGGCTTCGAGTCCGTGGCCGACGGCTTCGTGGAGCAGCACGGCGCTCTCGGCCGGCCCGAGCACGACGCTCTGAATACCGGCTTCGGCCTCGACGGCTTTGAGATTGACGATCGCGATGCGTGCGGCTTCGCGGCCGATGTCAGCGGCCTTTCGCTGGTTGAAATATTCCATCCCGATACGGCCGCCGCCGCCGGTGTAGCCGTCCTCGCGACGCTTGCCATCCTCGGCGATGCACGATGTATTGAACATGAACAGCGGCTGCGAATCTTCCCAATACACGCCGTCCGAATTTGCATACGCGACGTGTTTGACCTCGTCATTAAATCCGACCGTCACGCGAACGATCTTGGGATCGTATGCCTTGGCCGCCGCGTTGGCTTCCTTGATAAAGCCGAGCTTTTTCGTCAGATCGGTCGAGGTGGCGAGTTCCTTGATCGGGTACAGATCCTTGACCTTTTGATTGTTGATGCCAACTACGCGGGCCTTTGCCACATTGTCCGCCGCGATAGCCGCTGCCGCATTCGCCGCCTCGAGCATGCTCGCGAGCGAAAGGTCCTCGGTAAACGCAAAGCCGATCTGGTCGCCCTTCACGGCACGAATGCCGACGCCCTGGACGATGCCGCGGCGGGCCGATTTCACGATGTCCTCTTCGAACGAGAGGTTAGAGGTGATTCGGTATTCAAAGAACACATCGGCAAACTCGGCACCTTTTGCGACGGTCGAAGCCAGCACTTTGCCAATATCGGCCTTGGTCACGTGGAAATACGTATCGAGCAGCGATCCGCCGAACGGCACCCCCTCGCCCGCCATCACACGGCCCACCCAAAGGTCGCTCGCCGCCACCGCAGCCAATGCCGCGGAACCATTAATCAGAAATTCACGTCGTTTCATCTGGGGTCACTCCTTTAAAAAAGCTAAGACTAAGAATGAGGTTTCTGGGTACACTTACGCCTCCGTTTCCCGAAAGGTTTCCGCGAATATAGAAAAATGCTGTCCAATCTAGAAGGCGAATGCTCCACGAAGGTGGAATTGGGAATTAACTAAAGTGCCAGGGCCGGGATGTTAAAAGGAGATATGATGGAGGGTCCGCAGGCGGGCGAGCTGGCCGTGACGGTTCCAAGGATCATCTGCCGGACGATTCGCTCGGGAGAATTTTTTGGCCACGTGGGGAACGCCTTTCCGTCCAAGTTCATATTTCCAGTTGAGTTTCTTCTACGTCAACATTGTTCGCGCGCTCTAGGGTTACTCAGGAGGATTTTCGTTGACACCGTAAGTACGAAGAATCTATGATGACGCGACGACTTGTGACCAAAACCCTCCCATCCACACTACTCTTGACCATGCTGTTCGCATATTCCGCGTATGCCCAGACAGCGACGATGCCCGCTAGAATTGAGGCGGTCCTGGCAAGTCCGGAAAGTGTCTTTCCGATCAACGAACCGATTCACGTTCTTGTATCAATTAAGAATATTGGGTCCGGCGTGTTAGAGATCGCAACTTCGCGAAATAATGACCGTGACTACGTACTTATTATCGACGATGGTTCGAAAAGACTTGAGTTGACCGGAAAGGGTCGCGATCTTGTGGATCTTACTCGCACGTTCTCTCGCAAGACGATCCGACTCATGCCAGGTGGAACTATCGAAGCGAAACTACTCGTTACCGACAAGTACGATCTCTCGATGCCCGGTAAATACTCGATTCAAGTTGCCCGGCACTTTCGCGATCCTGATGGCAACATAAAAAGGCTCGTCTCGGAACCTCTGGAAGTCGAGGTTCGATAAGCAAGGGGCCGCCTGGTCGCTCCACACACTGGTCGCTAGATATAACGAAAACATATTGACTGTACTCGGATGCTTGTGCTATCGTTGCAATAACGTTGCGTACGCTAGAGTGTGCAATTCGGCCAATATTTGACAACTGAACCAGGCAAAAAGGGATCGCGAGCCGGAGTCTGTGGCCAGTTTGGCCACAATGTGCGCGCCGAGAGTCGACGAGTCGCGAAAAACTTTTTCGAGTTTTTGACGTTTTTGAGCGGACAAAACTGAGAACTCTCGTGTTATCAAGCGTTTGCGTGTCCGCTCCAGGCGCGGACAAGGGCGCGGACAGCAAAGTGTTAAACTGATCGCAATTGTCGTCAAACGCCCGTATTTACTGGCTCTTGTTGAGTGCAGGCGAAGATCGCCGTCCGGCGGGATGCACGGATAAATAGGCCGAGAATGGCCTTTCCGGACAACGAACCGGCCATTTCTTCGCATGAAGAAGCCCCGTCAGGTGACGAGGCTTGATCGGTTTCATCAAGAATGGCCTAGCGCTTAGACAAAAGCGAAGTCGAACTGGGCCTGGTGGATCGATTTGTCGGCGGCGAGGTCGACGTGGCCGAGATAGGTCTCGATCTCGTCGAGCACTTCGCGTTCGGTGCTGCGGAATGCGGCGACGACCTCGGGGTGAACTCGAAGCGTCGTGTGGCGAACGTCCTCGACGCTCTTTGACAGGCGGCGAGCTTCGGCTAGCACCTCGTAGCAGACGGTCGTCGGCGATTTGACCCACGCGGCTCCCTCGCAATATGCACACGGAGCACACATCGTGCGTTCGAGCGACTGCTTGACACGCTTGCGGGTCATGATGATCAGGCCGAAGTCGTTGAACGACAGCACCTTGGTCGGCGAACGGTCGGTCGAGAGGGCTTCCTGAAGCGCCTGCGAGACCTTATGCCGATTGCGGCGGTCTTCCATGTCGATCAGGTCGAGCACGATGATGCCGCCGAGGTCACGAAGCCGGATCTGACGGGCGATCTCTTCGACCGCTTCCATGTTCGTCTTGGTGATCGTGTCCTCGAGCCGAGCGTTGCCTTTACCGACGAATTTGCCGGTGTTGACGTCGATCGAGACGAGGGCTTCGGTCTGGTTGATGACAAGATAGCCGCCCGATTTGAGCCAAACACGCGGTTTCAGAGCCTTGTCGATCTCTTCCTGAACGCCGTAGTAGTCAAGGATCGGCTCGTCACGCGTGTAGAGCTTGATGCGTTTGACGATACGCGGCTGGATCATGTTGATGAACTCGACCGTGCGAAGGTATTCCTCTTCGCTATCAACGCGAATAGCCGCAAAGTCGTCCGAAAGTTGATCGCGAAGAAGCCTCTGAACAAGGTCGAGGTCCTGATGGATAAGAGCCGGAGCCTTTCGCTTTTCTGAGCCTTTCTTCGACTCGGCCCACATCTTGGCGAGATACTTGGCGTCGTTGCGCAGGTCTTCCTCGCTAACGCCGATACCGGCCGTGCGAACGATAAAGCCTCCCGCGGGAATATCAGCGTCCTGGCGTATCCGCTGGATCAGGCCGCGAAGGCGGTTACGCTCGTTCGATGACTCGATCTTGCGCGACACGCCGAGATGCTCGATCGTCGGCATGTACACGAGGTATCGGCCCGGAAGGGCGATGTGAGAAGTGATGCGGGCACCTTTCTTAGCGATCGGTTCCTTGGCGATCTGGACGAGGATCTCCTGGCCTTCGCGAAGGAGGTCAGAGATGGTCGGCTGCTTGCCACCGCGATCGCTCCGTTCAGATCGTCGCTGGTCGCCGTTCTGCCTGTCTCGGCCGCGTCCGCGACGGCCTCGACCACGTTGGCGATCATCGCCGTCACCCGAGGCATCGTCGCCCTGGTCTGAAGCGGGCGGATCGCCTGCGTCGGCCGGAGCAGCAGTTTGAACGTCGTCAGACGACTGGTCCTCACTGCTCTGTTCCTGCTTATCGTCGGCCTGGTCGTCGCCCTTGGCCTTGCCGCCACGCCGACGGCCTCGACCGCCGCGGCGAACGGCCATTTCAGCCGTTTCATCAGCGGATGTTTCGCTGGCCTCGGCGTCTTCGAGCGGTTCGTCCTTAGTAGTCTTTTTCTTTGAGGTCTTTGAAAATTTACCCTTTGTCGATGCCCTCTTGGCTGGAGCGCGCTTTTTCGGGGCAGGCTTCTCCTCGCCTTCCTCGGCTGCTTTTGTCTTGCGGCGCGTTTTCTTGGCAGGTTTGGGGGCCGGGTCTTCGTCTTCGTCGGCGATGCGCTCGAATCCGCCGGAATCTGCCTGCGCGCCGTTCAGCAACGAACCTACCTCGGCCTCAGGCGTCGTTTCCATATCGAATTCGACGGCCCTGACGCGATCGACGATAGCTTCCTGAACATAGGCGTCTTTGAACAGGTCGCCTGTATCTGAATCGTCTTCGATCCGTTCGAAACCCGAATTATCGAAATCGATCTCAATAGCGATGTCTTCTTCTGTCTTTTCTTCCTCAGCCTGCTTGGCTTCGGCCTCGGCTTTGGTCTTTCTGCCGCGGCCGCGTTTAGGCTTAGCCTTTTCTGCCGGAGCGGACAACACTTCCTCGGCGTCGGCATCTTCTTTGTCGACGTCCTTATCTGACATCGGCTCGGCAAGCTCCTGCGTCGAGTCCATCTGTTTCTCACGCTCGATGCGTGAGCGGTCGATCTGCTCGTTTGCTTCGCGCTTTGCCTCCTCGGGCGAGCCTTTTTTGGTCATCACGATGCGTTCGATCTCTTCGTCCTCGTCGAAGAAGTCAGAAACGTACAGAAACGCATCGCGTTCGAGGCCGATGTCGACGAACGCCGATTGCATGCCCGGCAGGACACGCATCACGCGGCCTTTATAGACATTGCCGACTACGCCGGAATTTTCTTCGCCACGCTCAATGTAAAACTCGGTGACTTTGCCATTGTCTAGAATGGCGATCTTTTTTTCGCGTCCATTGACGCTGACTATCATTTCCTTAGCCATTAGTTGTAGATCCTTAAAAATGTAATAGGAGCCAGTCGGAGCCGGAGCTGCCCGAGGACGTCAAACGGAGATTAGGAATTGACTTAGAACTCGAGACGAGCGTCACGCGTTATGGTCGGGTAGCTTGGTATTGGAATGGACTTCCAATTAGGCAAGTAACTTCTTTTCACGCTGGAACTCTTTACAGCACGCGACCGAATATCGCCGGATCGCGTTTGCGGGGAGCGACACATACCATTCGGAACTGTGCTCAACCCAAACTATATCTCGAAAGCAATTAGACCAATTCGTCCAAAGATCTCTATTGACGTCTGCTCAGACCATACGGCAAATAACCGACGCGGCAAACCAATGCCAGTATATTCAATTTGGCGGCCTAAAGTAAACAAGAAACAATGGATAAGACGCCGCCTACGAAAAAGTAGTTCGCATCAATCGGATAGTATCTTGGCCGTCTCTGACAAGTTCATCCGGACGCGATACAATCTGCATCTATGGAGATATTCTTTCAGCTCGTAAAAGACCCGGAGTCCCTTTCGGCGGCATGCTCTGAGCTTTCAAACAAGGAATATCTCGGGTTCGACGTAGAAACAACGGAGCTAGATCCGTATCGAGGCGAACTCAGGCTGGTCCAGCTCAGCGACGGCCGGAGTACCAAAGTGATCGACCTGAGGGGCTTTGGCACCGGCGACTCACTTCGGAATTCGCCCGGACTGGCGCCGCTTCGCGACCTGCTTGCATCCCCAAAGACGACAAAGATCGCTCACAACGCAAAGTTCGACACGAAATGGGTTCGGCATCATCTCGGCTGTGAGGTCAACGGGCTTTACGATACTTACCTCGCCAGCGTTCTTGTCTCGGCAGGCGAAGGCGAGCGGCGACACGGACTTGCCGATCTCGTTCAATTCTTCCTCGGCCGGACGCTCGACAAGACCGAACAGGTCAGCGATTGGTCGGCGAATGAACTGAGCGCTTCGCAGATCGAATACGCCGCGAAAGACGCGGCGATAATGCCCGAGGTCCGCGAGAAGGTGAATGAGCGCATCGTCAACGACGGCCTCGAACGGGTCTTGAAGCTCGAGAATGAGTGCATCATGCCCATCGCGGAAATGGAGTTGAATGGATTCTATCTCGACGCTGAGCGTTGGCGGGCACAACTCGGGGAGGTAACGAAAACGCAGAATGCTGCGGCCGAGGAGCTTCAGTCGATGCTCGCGGCGGGTGTAGCTCAGGTCTCGCTTTTTGGAGCCCCGCAGATAAATCTCGATTCGCAGACGCAGGTGTCGGCTGCTCTCACCAACCTCGGCGTGCCGATGCCGGCGACGACGCGTGCGTGGGAACTGCAGCCGCTTGCCGAGCAATACCCTGTTATTGCTAAGCTCCTTGAGTACCGCGGAGCTGCGAAGGCGTCGTCCAGCTTTGGCGAGAATATACTGGAGTTCGTAGAGCCAAAGACAGGTCGCATTCACGCCGATTTTCGACAGATCGGGGCTCCGACGGGACGATTTGCCTGCTCGAAGCCCAACCTGCAACAGATACCGCACGAAACGGCATACAGGCGCTGTTTTCGAGCTCCGGATGGCCGGAAGCTAATTATCGCTGACTATTCGCAGATCGAACTCCGGATACTTGCCGATATTTCCGGCGACGAGAATTTCATCAACTCGTTTGAGTCCGGACTCGATTTTCATTCAGCGACGGCTGCACAGGTCTTCGGCGTCAACAGCAGCGATGTCACGCAAGATCAACGTTCGTTTGCAAAGCGATTGAACTTTGGAGTCGTGTATGGCCTCGGGGCTTCACGGTTTGCCATGATGACCGGGATCACGCAGACCGAGGCTGAGAACACGCTGCGAAAGTACTTCGCTACCTTTCCAAAAATGGACGAATGGCTTCGCGGGCAAGCGAGGTCGGTTCTGACAGAGCGTTCCGCACGCAGCCTGTCGGGACGCCTGGCGAGGATCAACTTCGAGGCAAATGATAGGGTATCGATCGGGGCGGCGCAGCGTTACGCCAAGAACATGCCGATCCAGGGCACATCAGCGGACATCCTTAAACGTGCGCTTACGATGCTGCACGAGAAGCTCGCCGGCACCTCTGCCCGCCTTGTAAATATCGTTCACGACGAGATCGTGGTCGAATGCGATGCGAAAGAGTCCGACGAGACCACTACAAAGCTGGAAGGAGCCATGCAATCGGCTGGAAGAGAATTCGTCAGCCGCGTGCCGATCAAGGTCGATGTACACGCGGCGGACGAATGGTCGAAATAAAGAGCTCGGTTATCAGGCGGTAGCTTCAGCCTCGCGTGGAGCGACGTAGAGAATTCGGGTGCAGTTCTCGCAGGTGATGATCTCATCACCCTTCTTAACATTTAGTTGAACCTGTGGTCGCAGCTGGATAAAGCATGCGGAACACGAACCGTTGACGACCTCGGCTACGGCGATCCCATCGCGGCTCCGTTGCGCGAGACGATCATAGATGGATGCGAGTCTGGGCGGAAGCAGAGCAAAAACCTCTGAGCGCCGAGCGGAGTCGGATTCGAACTCCTTCTTATCGCCCGCGATCGCGGCATCGAATTCGCTCAGAGCACCATCGCGCTTTTCGTCGAGCGAGTTGATCTCATCGGCACGCTCTTCGAGTTCTTTCTCGACGCCTTCAAGCTCATCCATCGCCTCAACGATCTGAGCTTCGAATGTTCCGATCTGCTTTTGAAGAGCATCGGTCTCACGCATCGCGGTCTCGTATTCCTTCTGGTTCTGCGCGTGTTTTAGGTTTCGATCCGCCCTTTCGAGATATTTCTTGTTATCTTCGATCTGTTTTTCCAGATCGGCCCGCTTAGCCTTTAGACCGTCGCGTTTGCTTTGTACCTCTCGAATGGAAAAGGCGTGCTGTTCAAACTCCTGTTCGATCGCGGCACGCCTTTCAGTAGCGGTATCAATGGACTTCTTCAGTTTCCGAAGATTCGTATCGGTCTTCTGAAGCTCTATCAGTTTATCAAGTTCGCCAATCACTTATCTTATACCCCAAGTTTAGGACTAACTTTCAATGATATCTGATTTGCGATGCAGGGCAAAGTTGGGCGCTACGTCTCTGCAAATAGAGAAAAGTGCCTTTCGAGGTGTTCGCTGGAAACTGCCAACTCATTATCGTCAAGCCATTGCGGAACTGGATCTCCGTGGAAGAGGCGATATTCCCCCGTCGCCTTGGAGATGCCAAAGTGTGAGATACGTGCGAAGGCCAGCGCGCCGCGCCGCATTATCCCATCAGACGGATTCCGCGCCCAACCCGCTTCCATCGTCAGACATCTCACTCCGAGACGGAATTCGAGCTTGTAGCCGACCATGTTTGAGCTGTGCCAAACAAAATTGTGCGGCTCGTAACGATCGACCAAGAGGCTCGGTCGCTGGCTCATGGTAGGGCCGGCGATGTCGATCATCGTCCGAAAAAGCCATTCGACGCCGGTTCGCCGAAGCAGATCATTCGACGCCCTCAGTCTGAGGTAGTCGGCGAGAGCTTGTCGGCCGGAAGTTTCGGCTAGATCCGTCGCCTCGACGATAATTTCGGACCAGGTGTTGTCGAGTTCTGACATTGATAGAAAGGCCCGTGGTTAGGTGATATCATTCTGCCATCGGCTTTTTGTTTTTGCTATCGAGCTGTATGAAAGTTTGGGTAACGGTTTTTATCTTTTTGGTCTCTGCGGTCGGTGTTGATGCTCAGACTTCGCGCCCGAAGTCACCGCCGGTCAAACCAAAATCCACTGCGAGCAAGGCTCAGGACGACAAGAAAAAGGCCGCGGCGAAAAAACCGGATCCGAAGGCGACCGCCAAGAAACCCGCGGCTGCGAAAACCACGGCAAAAGCACCTCCAAAAAAGTCTACGGCCGCCAAGACTTCTACAACAAAAGCACCGGCTGACAAAAAAACAGCGGTCGCAAAGCCAAAACAGAATCCTGTAAAACCCCCACCGGTGGACCCTGAACAGCTACTCGCCGACGAAAAGGCTGAATTCGAAAAGGCCGCAGCAGTCGAGGGGGCTGATGATCGTATCGCCGCTCTAAAGGCATTCATCAAGGCATATCCCGAGTCGACGTTTGCGGCGGAAGCGCGGGCGATGATCGTGACCATTCACACGCGGGTCGGCAACGACAGCCTTACCTCGGCCGACCTTGCCGGAGCTCTCGAACGCTACAAGGCGGCGATCGCCGCTGCGCCGGCTTCGATGCCCGACGCTCTATTTGATCAAACGCTAGCTAAGCTTCCCGTAAATCTGTTTTTCCGCGGGGCCCGCGAGGAGAGCTTTGAGATCGCGAAGTTGATCGAGAGAAAGGTGAGACAGAGTGTCCCGCAGTTGATCGGCGTGGCGAATTTCTATATGAGCGTCGAGAACGGTTCGGAAGCTCGCCGGATCGCGAACGCGGCGATAAAGCTCGACCCAACTTCAAGCGCGGCGTACCAGACTCTAGGCCTGGCGTCGCGTATGGATTTCAAGCTCGAGGACTCTGCTGCTGCCTATCAGAAGGCCGTCGAACTCGATCCGGAGTCGATCTCAGCCCGCCGCGGCCTGGCCGAGATGAAACGGTCGCTTGGAAAGGCTGACGAAGCAGTCGCCCTCTACAAGGATATACTCGCGAAAACCGCTGACGAGCCGGGGTCGCAAACCGGACTTGTGCTCGCACTTTTCGAAGCAGGCGAACGCACAGAGGCCGAAGCCGAACTTGCAAAACAACTTGAAACGAATCCAGGCAACATTATGCTTCAGGCTGGGG
This sequence comes from Acidobacteriota bacterium, assembly GCA_041940165.1. GTDB lineage: Bacteria > Acidobacteriota > Blastocatellia > Pyrinomonadales > Pyrinomonadaceae > OLB17. The sequence continues at coordinate 25,819 of JBGTSR010000001.1, read as the reverse complement.
CCGCGTTTTGGTACGCCGCCAACGGCGAAGGTGAACGCGCGGTCCAACTTGGTCAGACCGCACTCGCCGCCGAACCGCGTTTCATCTGGTCGCATATCGCTCTCGCTCGCGGCTATCTGGCTAAACGTGACCCCGCATCGGCCGAGAAAACGTTGATCGCCGCGCGTCGATATGGCAACTTCCCGACACTTGAATATGAGCTTGCGAGTGCTCGGATGGCGTCAGGATTTTTCCGCGAGGCAGCGGAGGAACTCGCCAAGAGCTTCACGGTAAAGAACGGAATTATTTATACGAAACTCGGAGGACGCGTCGAGCGCGGGTCAAACGATCTCTCCGAACTCATCGGCTACGAGCGGCGAGCAAGTATCTTCGCACCATCGGCACCCGATGAGGGCGAGAGTGCCGCACACCTAAAGGCACTCCTCGATCTGAAACAAGAGCTTGAGAAAGCCTCGCCTGATCGTGCATCGGTCGCTCGGGCCACGGATGCGTTTGTAAAAGGCTCCGACCGGATGAAGATCCACCGCATCGTCTTTGCCGGCAATCAGCTTTTGGACAAGAAGATCGCTTTGCCAAAGGTGGTCGAATTGGCAAAAGAGGCTCCGGCAGTACTTGACGATGGTCTCTTGGTGCCCGACCCGGCGTCGGCTGTGATGGCCAGTGAGTTGTACGCGCCGCGAACGATCGCTGCATCGAGAGGCGAACACGTTAACGTGCCGAGCGTGCCGAGGCCGACGCTCTCATCAGTACTTCGCGGGCGAGTCGAGGAAATGGCGGGTTGGGCACACTTCCAGATGGAAGCACCTGACCAGGCGTCTGTCCACCTAAAAAGGGCGGTCAGCGTACTCCCCGTGGATTCTACGTATTGGAGATCAAGCACGTGGCGGCTCGGCTCGGCATTGGCGCTCGAGGGCAAGACTTCCGATGCGTTAGATATGTATATCCGCAGCTATCGGAGCGGTCAGCCCGACGCCTTTAAGTACGCGATAATCGAGGCATTGTACAAGCGGGTGAACGGGCATACGATGGGCTTGGAACAGCGTGTCGGCCCTAATCCTTCGCCGACCGCGGCTGAGCCGGTCGCACAAGCAACTCCGCGGCCATCCGTTGCCGTTCCAATGGCTCAAGCTCTGCCGACACCTACACCTATCGAGCAGATCCAAACGGTTTCCGCGACGGCGGATCCGACGCCGGAACCCCGGCCGGTCGCTGAGACGCCCCCCGGACAGAGCTCGACGCCAGCCTTGGAACCTGATCCTACGCCCGCTGCAAGCCCGACGCCAGAGGCGACACCGGAATCGAGCCCGACACCCGAGACAACTCCTGCGGTGAGCCCGACGCCTGAAGCGACACCGGAGCCGAGCCCGACACCTGAAACGACGCCGGCACCGACTCCCGAAGCAACGCCAGTTCCCGAGTCGAGTCCTGCAGCCAGCAATACGCCGGTCGAAACGATCATCGCGAAGGCTACGCCTACTCCCGAGCCCACAGCGAGCCCGGCGGCGGCAAGAGGAACGCCGCCACGACGGCTCGACAATTCGAACGGCCTGTTCCCGCCTGTTGTCATAAGCATCCCGACACCTCAGCCTACGCCTTCAAAAGGTGTATCTGAAACGACGGTTGCACGAAACGAGGAGAAGAAGGACGAAGCTGTAGAAGAGTCATCCGCTCCAAAGCCTGTGCCGGGCGCAGATCGCGTTCGCATCATCAGCGGCATTCCGACAAAAGAAGAGACTCCGTGCACGCTGACTCTCGATCAGGACACAGTATCCGTTCAGACTTCGGGTGCCGAACGGGCGGTGGTAGTTCGCCGAACAGACGACGGCGATATTGACGGCGTTGCCGCAAGTTCGATGAGTCCGCGAGATATTTCCATTCGCCGTGAACCACTCCCAGGTGTGAAATGGACGGCTCTGTTCGTAATTCGTTCGGCGAACGGAAAACCTGGGCTCTTCCAGGTCAGGTTCGACGCCCCATGCGGATCAAAGGTCGTACCCGTCAGGGTGCAGTAGATCGACGCCGTCGTCTGGAGTGAACTTCCGGCGTGGCGACCTTTACGGTCCCGATCGCACATAGCAAAAGAAAGAAGAACGCATTTGACGGAGTTCGCAGCGGAAAATCAAAGAAGCTGTGAAGCATAACTCCGAAACATCCCGCCAGCGCTCCGACAGCCGCTTCCTGCCGAAATCCAGTCGATGCTGCGCAGACCGCAAGCCCTTTCTTCACAAGCAATACAAGGAAAACGATCAGGAGCAAAAATCCGATCGCCCCTCCGTCCGAAAGCATCTGGAGGTATTCGTTGTGGGCCTGCTCGACGCGGAATTGGCCGTTCCACGTGTCGTATTGGGTGAATGCGACACCGAACGACTCTAGACCCGACCCGATAACCGGATTCGCTAAGAATATCTTTAGCGCAATTGGCCAAAAGTGCAGCCGGCCGCTTGAGATGTCCTGATTTGCGTTGACCACGCCTACTCCGCGGAGAAGGGAATCGTTTCCCCCGATCAGAAGAGCGATCCCCGCTACCACGACGAGCAAGCCGATCGCCGTCAAAGCAACGCCTGCAAGCCGCTGTACTGTCGGCCCCTTTTCTGTCGAGCGGCGTGCGAAAAGGTTGAAGAGAACGATAAACCCAACAACGCCCAGAAATCCTAACAGTCCGCCACGAGAACTGGTCGACGCTGTCGCGACACCCATCACTACGAGTGCGGCGGCGAGCAAGACGCGGCGTTCCTTTGACGAACCCCGCCCGAACAGCAGACCTAGCGTGAGGCCCGAGATCATCTGCATGAACGTAGCAAAATGATGCTGGTTGACAAACGGCCCAAACGGCGTCGCCCCAGACGTCTCGCGAACACCGTAAATGCCCTCGGGCGTTGCGAGCCGCTGCAGAATGCCGTAGAACGCCATAAGTGCTCCAAAAACGACGGCGACCCAGACGATCTTCTGTAGCCGCTTTTCGGAATCAAGAAAGGCAAGGCAAGCCGCAAAGTAAGAGAGATAAACGATCAGCTTAAGAAGAAACAGGCGAGTGGCATATGGATCGACGGAAAGTGCCGCGGTCGTCCCGGTTTCTAGCCCCGAAACGCTGCCGCCAAACGGCAGCAGCTGAACCGCCCCGAGCACGATCAGCCCAAGGATCGGCAACTGGAGAGAACTCGCAGAATGGCGGATACCCTTGGACACAAGAGAGTCGGCGGCCCAGACCCCGATCAGGATCGCCCAGAGGAGTGAAATGAAGATCCATGTCGCATTGTCGACCGCGCCGAAAACGACCGTCGCGAACAATGGGAGAAATCCGATCAGAAAGACCATGCCGCGGCTGGCAAGAGACGAAGCCTCACCTGCCGCCGGGGCGACCGTGATCGGACCTATTGATCGTTCATCGTTTGCTGCCATTAAAGTGCCTTGAGAGACAGATCGTCGAACGAAAGCCTACCAGCAACGCGGCAGGCCGTTCCCGGACAGTTCTCGCGAACCAGCCGGATGACTATACCATCGGACGTCGGCGGCATCTTAAGATCGAGTCGAATGGTCGTCCAGTCACCGGCGAGTGCCAGCGGAGAACTCGACGCGAGCACCGAGCCGGACACCGCATCGGCGATCTCGATCTTCATTTGAGTCGCTGTTTTGAGATCAGAACGATAAAAACCTTCGAACTGGTACACGCTGCCAGGAACGACGACCACCGTCTGTGAGAATGATCGAAACTGTGATGCTTCGAAGGAGTTGAACATCAAGAACAACCCATATTTTCCCGACCGCTTCTGTGTCTCGCTCTGGCCGATCTGCGGCTCGTTGCCCGGGTCGATCCGCCACTCGAACGGTGCCGCGTCGCGGAGTTTGATGGGCTCTTCAAAGCTTGGGTTCTTGATCTGCCCCATCTCGGCCCGATCGGCTTCGCGAACGAGGCTATTGGTGACGCGAAGTGCGAGCCCGAACTTCTTAGCTGCCAGGAGCGTCTCGCCAAGCTTCTCGCCGAGCTGCCTCATCTCCGGATTGCTTCGAGCAGTATCGGAAATTTTGGTCCAAGCATCGACGGCCTCTTCGTGCCGTTCCTGTGCAGCGAGCGACGAGACGAGGGCCGTACTGACTGTCTCGCCTTCGCCGAGCACTCGGGCAACGTCACCGACATTTCCATCAAAGATCTGCAGGGCGAGCGTTACGGAGCTTCGTGCGTAATCGGTGTTAGCCGCGGCGGCCTTTGCGGCGAGCGAGAATCCCTCATCGACGCGGCCCTGGCGGATGAGAAAGTTGCCTAGAGCCCATTGAACAGCCGCATAATTCGGGGCGAGTTCCAACGCTCGGCGGTATGCGGCTTCGGCTCCGCCATCATCGCCGTTCTGCGAGCGGGCACGGCCGAGGTTGATCCAGAGCTGGAAATTGTACGGCGAAAGGGCAACGGCCTTCTCATATTCGGCAAGCGAACGTTCGAGATCGCCGGCCTCAAAGGTCTTTTCGAAGATCGACGCAGCCGCATAGTGCGTCTGCGGGTCGGCCGGACCCATTCCGATCAGACCGTCGATAACCAGACGAGATTCGGGCTGCCTGACATCGATCCGCGAAGCGACGGCGTTCGCAAAATTCCACCTGACAAAATAGAACGCCGCGATCAGCGTCAAGATCATAACGCTGGAAAGAAGCACCTTGCCCAGGATCGTCGGGTCGAATTTTATTAGTCGAGTGGCCAAATGGGTTAGATGATATCGATCGGTTCGATCTTGAACTGTGCTCGTTTTAGCGTGACATCTGCGTCGTCGCAGACCGCACGGATCGATTTGAGCCGCTCGAGCGGCAGGTCGCGGATCGAGATCAATATCTCGGCAACCTCCTTCTCACGACATATTTCGCCGAGCGTTCCATTCCCGTCAAATACTCTCAGGCCGTGGATCAGCTTGTCCTTCTTTAGCGGATCGTCGTCAATGAATCCGACCGCCTGCATGCTCCACTGTGGATTATTATTCAATTCGCGAAGGACCATCTCGCCCGCGTCACCCGCGCCGTATATCAAGACCTTCCTGCGGTCTTCCGCAAGCGCCGCCGCTGGCAGGATCTGACGGATCAGCCGAAAGCCCATTCGGCTGCCGACGATAGCGACGAGCAAAAGCAACGCGTCGAGAAAGAATACGACACGTGAAAACCCTTCGAAACGATAGATCGCAAGCACCGCGAGCATGCTGCCCGCCGAGCCGAGAGCGATGCCCTTCGCAAAAGTAATGATGTCGCCGATGCTCGTGTATCGCCAGAGCCCACGGTAGACGCCTACACTGAGGAATGCCGCCAGCTTGATCACGATCAGCAGCGGCAGCGTCTGCATGAAGAGATCCCAGCTTGTCGAGCTCTCGAAATTTCGATAGAGGATCGCCCAAGCCGAGTAATAGGCGAGCATTATCAGAAATGCATCGAGGAAGACCTCGAAGATCCTTCGCTTGTGCGAGACGTTTACGAGAAACGCGAACATCGCGTTCTCGCTCACTGCCTTGTCCTCCTCGACGCCTTCGTAGACCTTTACCTTCGAGAGGTATACGCCGACGATCACAAGAACGACGGTGAAAAGTCCGATCAGTCCAAAGCTGCGTACCGGCCCGATCTGCCCGACGAGTATCGCGAGCGTGCCGGCCACCGCCGCGAATCCATAGAGCATGAGAACCGCTGTCCTCTCCGAAAGTCCGAGCGCGACGAGCCGGTGCGATGTGTGGTCGCGTCCGCCCTGCGACGCTTTCCTACCCCACATTTTTCTGAGAACCGTTACAAATGTCGTATCAAAGATCGGTACGAACAGAATAAGGACAGGAACCGCGAGAACCGCAAAGATCCCACGCGAGCGCCCGCCGACCTGGTTTAGCAGCACCGAACTCGACAACAGGAATCCGATGAACATCGATCCGCAATCGCCCATGAAGATCGATGCCGGATTGAAATTGAACAAGAGAAACCCGACCAGTGCTCCTATCAACGCAGACGCGAGCAAAAGCTCGTTGGTAAGCCCGTTCGAGGCAAAGTTAACAGCCAGGGACAACGCAGCAATGGCCGAGATTCCTGCGGCGAGGCCGTCCATGTTGTCGAGCAGGTTGATCGCGTTGGTAATGCCGATCACCCAAAAGACCGTGATCCAAATATCCACGATCTCAGATCCAGTAAGCGGCAGCTTCAGGCCGGCGAGTATCAATGTTCCGGCTCCGATGAGTTGGCCGATCAGTTTTTGATACGGACGTATGTTGAACACGTCGTCAACGAGGCCAACGAGGAAAAGAAATGAACTCGCACCAATGACGACCAGCGAATCACGAGTCGTCGGAACAAACGCAAAGAAAACCAAGACCGTTGCGAGAAATATCGCAACGCCGCCAAGCATCGCGGTTGGCCGCTTGTGCCAGCGGTCGCTCTTTGGTTTTGCGACATAACCGAATCGGCGAGCAAACTCGCGCACCCCCAGCGTTGACAGCCCCGCGAGAACCGCAGCGATCGTGCCGACAAAAAATGGGTTGGAAACGAGACTCTGCATCGAACGCGACCGAGCACAAAAAACTACACGAACTCGGCCAAGTAACTACCTAAAGCCCAATATTATCTCAGAAATCAGCTGATTTTTCCTGAACCGAGGTCTTGGCTGCAACCGGTGAGGGATTGCGTTGGTCGAATTTCGCGACCGCGTCGGCTTTTTTGGCGAGCATCATCTGGTAAACCTCAGAGATATCCGCGACCATTTTTTCGGTGCGAAAGTTTGGATCTACGTGCCGGCGTCCGTTCTCGCCGAGCGTGCGGCGGAGCTCGTCATCTTCGAGCAGATGAGCGATACGGTCAGCAAGCGTGACGTTGTCAAAAGCCTTGACCAGGTAGCCGGTCTTGTCGTCGATGACGACCTCGGGAGCACCGTCGATATCGAAAGAAACACAGGGTTTCCCCATCGCAAGGGCCTGCGGAAGAACGCGGGCGAGGCCTTCGCGCAAGCTCGTGTGAACGACGATGTCCATCGCCGAGATCATTTCGGGGATTCGCGTTCGATCGATAAGGCCTGCAAACACAAAGTTCTCGAGAATGCCGTAGGCTCGGGCACGCTGCTGTAAGTGCTCGAGTAAGACGCCGTCACCTATCAGAAAGAAGCGCACATTCGGCACTCGCTTTACGATCTCGGGAGCGGCGTCCATCAACTGGTCGTGTCCCTTTAGCGGAAAAAGCCGAGCGATCTTGCCGACCACCGGAGCGTCGAGCGGAATTCCGAACTCCTGCTTTACCTTGGCCGCATCGAACTTGGCGTTTAGGAACCAGTCGAGCTCCATTCCGCTGTAGATCGTCCGATATCGCTCCGGTTCCGCGATCCCGGCAGCCAGCGCTTTCTTTACGATGATCTCGGAAACGCTGATGTAAAAATCGGTCACGGGAGCGCAGATCTTTTTGGCCAGCCACCAGGCACGGTTGACGAGCCACGGCTGGTATTCGTGAAAGACGAGGCTGTGAAGCGTGTGGATGATGATCGGCGTTCCGGCAAGCCACGCCGCCAGACGGCCCAGTACACCGGCCTTTGACGAGTGGGTGTGGACGATGTGGTACCGGCCTTTCTTGATCAGCCGGTACAATTTCCAGAATGCTAAGAGATCCGAGAACGGGTTGATCGATCGGCCCATTTCCGGGACGATGATCAGATTGGTGGTCTCACGTGCCTGCGAGAGTAGCTCGCCCTCTTTGCCCTTATCGATCCCGCTTATGAAATCGACTTCGTACTCGGGCATTGCGTCGAGCCCGACGACTGAGAGAAGTGTATTCTCCTGAGCCCCGCCGACGATCATCCGTGTGATGATGTGGAGAACGCGAACCGGTCTAGACATTTGCGACAACGAGATAATCGCGGTCGAGGTGGATGATCTCGAAATCCGTGACGCCGGCCTGAGCCAGGATCTCGCGGACCTGAGCCTCGCGGTACAAGAACAGCGGCGTGCCTTTCAGCCAGAAGCGCAGGCGTCGGAGCGGTATCCGCCATTCGACCGCCTTTGGGAAACTCATGACCAGCTTGCCTTTGGTCATCTCTCGCATCGCCGCAATGATCGGCACGGGATGTTCGACGTAGTCAAAGAAGCCATTGCCGGTGCACGCGTCAAACGGCCCATCCGCCGGATCGACATCAGCCGGGAACGTGCCGACGATATATTCGCAGACGTCCCCGTAACCTGCCCGATTTGCGAGGTCATCAGCGATCTTGATCATTCCCTCGGCGAAGTCAATTCCGATCACCTTTGACGCGCCTTCTTTGGCGAACGCGATGCAGAATCGTCCCGAGCCGCATCCAACATCGAGGATCTTCTTCCCCTTGATCGGCTGCAACTTAGCGACGTTGAGTTCTAGGCGCTTTTGCACCACGCCACGCCAGTAATTGTCGATAAAAGCCGCCAGCGGCCCTTTCTTCTCTTCGTAAATCGCGTCAAAACGAGCAGCGTCGTCGTGGAAGTGATCGCGAACTTTCTCTTCTACAGTTGGAACGGTCATAAAACTCTATATTTTAACGCAGAGAACGCAAAGATGCAGAAAAACGGTAGGCGTTTCTTGATGCGTCAGCAGATTTTTGTTCCGAAGGGATCAACCGATGCCCAACACCTCGCCCATCGGAGCAAGTTTGAAATCGCGGATTAGCTTTTTCAGTCTGCGTTCGGTCGCCCCCAGATTGAAGTAATGCGTGAGGGCGATGCGTCGAGGCACATCGATGCGAGGATGATCAGGGTCGAGTTCCCAGGGGTGTAGATAGAAAGTCACAGGCTGGCCTTGACGATTGACAGCTTTTATCGCCTGCTTGGTCACTTGGTAGGGATATATCCGGAAATATGCGCCGCCCGATATCGGCATCGTAAAGCCCGGAAGCTTCAGCGTCGAGATCGGAAACTCGATGAACTCGTGCTTCTCTCGCTTGATCGTGTAAGGAAACCGAGGCGCGTCAGGAATTCCGTATCGATAGTTCAATACCGGAAAAATGCTCGAATCGTACTTGATCCCGAGTTCGCCGAGAACGTCGAGGGCCCAAAGCGAGTCTTTCGTGATCGAAAAGAAAGGAGCTCGGTGGCCGAGTACCTTCTTGCCCGTAAGATCCTCCAGGAAATGGATCGCCCGCGTAAGTTCTTCCTTAAAAAGCTCCGGCGTCTGAGTGTAGATCAGCGTGTGCGAGAAACCGTGAGTGCCGATCTCGTGTCCTTCGGCCTCGATGCGCTTCACCATTTCAGGATGTTTTTCGGCAACATAGCCGAGCATGAAGAAAGTAGCCTTGACGCCGCCCTCGTCAAGAATGCGGAGAAGTTTGTCGCCGACGAACGGTATGCGATCTTCGTAATTATCCCACTCCGAATAAGGGATCTCGATGCCCTGATACCAATCCTCAAAGTCGATAGTGAGAGCGTTGTTGATCGGCTCTTTCTTCATAAAACAAAACTGGCGACCAGCAGAACCGACGCGTCCCGTCCGAAAACGAGCGGCGTCAGATCATACGACAGTGCGGGGAAGTCGCCGCCGGTCACCAAGCCTAAATGACTAGTTTATCACGACGATGCTCTTCGGTTAACGTCGATAAACCGCTGAAACCAGAGTTCCAGCATAAGCAGTGTCCAGATCTGGAATGAATGATCCCGTTTGGCGGCGGTGTGTTCCTCGACGTACTTTTCGATCATCTCGGGCCTTATAATGCCGCGTTTTAGCGATGTTTGCGAAAGCAGGACGTCTTTCACAAAATCCTTCATATCTCCGCGGAACCACACGCCGACCGGCACGCCGAAACCCATCTTTCGTCGATAGATAACTTCTCGCGGCACGAGCCGGGCGGCGACCTTCTTAAGCAAGGATTTCGTTTCGAAGCCCTTCATCTTGAGGTTGTCGGGCAAACTCGCGGCAAACTCGATGACCTTGTGGTCCAAGAACGGCGAACGAGCCTCGAGCGAGTTTGCCATCGAAGCTATATCGACCTTGACTAACAGATCGTTCGGCAGATAGGTCATCAAATCCGTGAGCATCGTCGAGGACAGCGTTCCGCTGCCGTTGCTCTTCGAAAACCAGTGTTCCAGCAGGTCGATCGGATCGTTACCCGCTAGGGTTGCGGAGAACTCGCTCGTGTAGAGGCTTCGTTTCGTTTCACGATCAAATGTCGTTACCCAGCGAGAATAGCGTTCGGTTCGCGGCAGGTTAGCGGCCCGCAAAAATCGTTTTGCGTCACGCGGGCGACTCCGTTTCAGTTCCGAGGTCGGAATGAGCGACACGGGAGCCTCGATGAGTGCCTTCCGAAGCACGGCAGGAACGCGCTTGTACAGGTCGGCAAGTTTCATCGCGGCGTAGCGTTCGTAGCCGGCGAAACTCTCGTCGCCGCCATCGCCGTTCAGCGCGACCGTGACGTGTTTTCGTGTTTCTTTCGAAACGTAATAGGTAGGGATCGCAGAGGAATCGGAATATGGTTCGCCGTAGTGATCGACCAGTGTCGGAATGACCTCGAGCGCATTTGGCCGAACAATGAATTCGTTGTACTCAGCCCCAACGTGCTCGGCGACGCGGCGAGCGTACTTGAGCTCACTAAAATCCTGCTCTTCGAATCCAATCGAGAAGGTCTTTACCGGCCGCTCGCTCTCCTGAGCCATTAGAGCGACGACAGTCGACGAATCGACGCCGCCGGAAAGGAATGCGCCAAGAGGAACCTCCGAGATCATGCGAAGCCGCGTAGATTCCCGCAGCAATCGCGTGGTCTCTTCGATCGCTTCTTCTTCCGAGATCTTGATCTTTTTCGACGGGTCGGGCTGCCAGTATCGACGCGTCTCGATCTTGCCGTTCTTCCATCGGAGCCAGTGTCCAGGCTCGAGTTTGCGAATGTTCTTAAAAGCCGTACGCGGTGCCGGCACACATAGATATGCTAGGTAGTCGTCGATCGAGACGTGATCGACCTCGCGAGTTACAGCAGGATGCTCGAGAACCGCTCGAAATTCGGAACCGAATATTAGATCGCCATTCGGCTGGTGCGAATACAGCAGCGGCTTCTTACCGACACGATCGCGGGCGAGAAAGAGCGACTGATCACGCTCGTCCCAGATCGCGAAGGCAAACATTCCCCGCAGCGGCGGCAGGCCGTCCGGACCATATTCGTCGTAAAGATGAAGGACGACTTCGGTATCCGACTTGGTCGAGAGCTTGTGGCCGCGTTCGAGCAGCCCGGCACGGAGTTCCTGATAGTTGTAGATCTCGCCGTTGAAGACGATCGCTTTTGTTCGGTCCTCGTTGTAGATCGGCTGCTGGCCGCTTGCGAGGTCGATGATCGACAACCGCCGCATCGCGAGCGCAACATTTTGGTTTATGTAGAATCCGTCTTCGTCAGGGCCGCGGTGCTCGATACACAGATTCATAGCCTCGACGATCGAGCGATCGGCCGGCGAGCCATTTGCATTTACGAATCCGGTAATCCCGCACATGTCTTATATACGCTCGGCGGCGTTCGTTCGGATCTGCTCTTCGACACGACGACGCGATTCAGCGCTGAGCATTCGTTTATTCTCGCGATGTTCGGCCCAAACTGTCCAACCCGCCCCGATCAGGATAAAGAGAAAGACCTGGATCTGGGTCCTCTGCCGGTACGCGGTTCCGACGTTCCCCTGAAAGACCGAGTAAGCGATCGTTAGCATAAGGCTAAACATCAGCACCGCAAAGGCATTCCGGAGCCTGTTGCGTATCGTGTATACAATGCCGATTATCAGGAACGGAATTGACGCCCACCAGACCAGTACTTCCGGGATCGTGATCGCCTGCCTGAGATTTCCTGCCTGCCACGGGAACGGCGCGAACATCAGATACGTGAATCCGATCGGTATCGCGGCTAGAGCTCCGCTCGTGGTCGATACGTCGAGCTCTTCACCATATCCGGTCTCGGCAGAACGTGCGAGGTCGCGACGACTGCCCTCGATACGCTCTAAACGCGTGAACACGGTCAACTCGACACTCGCCCGTTGCCCAACACCTAGGTATGCAAGGCCAAACCCGAGTGCGGCAAGGATCGCGGCGTTTCGAAGTAGCGATCGTTGCGTGCCCGACATCCCGACTACGAAGCTTCCAACAACCGCGACCACGACCATGTAGAAGATGTAGAACCGCAGCGAGAGTATCCCGAAAAGAGAAATGAGCAGCGTGACCAGTGCAAGGTAATTAAATCTTGCCTGCAACTGCATCACCATCGTGATCGCGACGACAAGCAGGAAAATGATCAGACCATCCTTCAAAAGCTGTCCGGACCAGATGATGAATGACGGGAAGACCGCGATCGCGATCGCCGAAAAACGAGCGACGTTCAGATTGTTATAGATCCGGCGCGCACAGAAATAGACCATCGGCGCCGTCGCTGCTCCGATGACCGCACAGAATGACTGAGCGGCAAAGATGTTCCGGCCAAAGATCAAATAAATGATCGCCGTGACATAGTACATTCCCCACGCGATGCCGCTTCGCGGGTCAAACTCAAAGAACGATGTGTCGGGATTGATCGATAACCCGAGCCAGTTGTCGACCATCTGAGCGGCCTTGGCGTCATACGCGAACGCGTCACCGCCAAAGAATTCACGCAGTTCGTAGACGTGGATAAACAGCCCGAATCCCATTCTAAGAGCTAGGGCAACGAGGAATATCGTCGTAACGAACTGCTTTTCTTCAGTAAATCTACGAAAAAGTACAACAAACCCGGCTGACATTGCCATAACCAATGCTATCGCCGCCGCGCCGTCAGGAAACGGCACGAGCACGATGCCCATCGCGATGACGAGCAAGCATGCTAGCGATATCAGCTGGTTGAGCATTATGGATTCTCTTCGCGAAGTACGAGGTTGTTCTCGAGGACCAGCGCATCGAAATTCGCATTTCGAAATGTGTTTATCGCGTGCTGAGGCGTACAGACGATCGGTTCCTGTACGTTGAACGATGTGTTCAAGAGCATCGGAATGCCCGTGATCTTGCGGAACTCATCGATCAGCCGCCAATAACGCGGATTGACCTCGCGATTCACCATCTGCGGCCGGGCCGAGCCATCAACGTGAACGACCGCGGCGATCTTTGATTTATATTCCTCAGCGACCTCGATCACGGTGATCATGAATGGATCGTGATGCTCGACGCCGAACACCTCATTACCGTATTCCTCAAGCATCGATGGCGCGAGCGGCCGGAACCACTCGCGAAGCTTGACCTTGTGATTCAATATCTCGCGCATGTCCGCACGTCGCGGATCGGCCAGAAAAGACCTGGCACCGAGGGCTCGCGGGCCGAGTTCCATTCGTCCGTTGAACCATCCGATGATCGCGCCGTCCGAGATCATCTTTGCCAGCTTCGGCAGCAGATCATCATCGGCAATAGTGGAATACTTTATCGAAGCCTCGTCCAACGCGTGCCGGCAGTCTTCGTTTGAGAATCCGGGACCGTAGTACGCCGAGTTCATAACGAACTTTCGCGGATTGCCAAGCCTCTGATTCCAGACCATCATCGCTGCCCCGACCGAGCATCCGGCGTCACCTGCCGCAGGTTGGACATAGAAGCGTTTGAAAGGCGATTCGTGAAAGATGCGGCCATTCATCACCGAGTTGAACGCCACGCCGCCAGCCATGCATAGGTTCTCCTCGCCAGTCATTTCTTTCAGATGCCTTACAAGGTGAAGAGCGGTGTCCTCAAGCGCTTTTTGGGCCGAGCACGCAATGTCCCAGTGATGCTCGGTCAGTTCTTCGCCCGGAAGTCGCGGCGGTCCAAGCTCGTTAATGATCCCTTCAGGAAACTGATAGTGCTTTGCGAGGTGGTGATCGAGAACCCGAATATTGAAACGAAAATCTCCGTGGCCGTTGGTGGTAAGCACCTTTTCGCGGAAGAAATCGTAATGCTTCGGCGCGCCGTAGGCCGCCAGGCCCATAACTTTCCACTCGTCACCGGCGAACATGTCGAATCCAAGATAGTTCGTTACTGCTGAATAAAATTGTCCGAGGCTGTGCGGCAGCTTGATCCGCTTTAGAACCTCGATCTTATTACCCTTTCCGCGACAAAAGAGCGTGGTCGTGTCTTCGCCGGTCCCATCCCAGGTCAGGATCGCTGCTGAGTCGAAGGGCGACACGAAGAATGCCGACGCGGCATGCGTCTGGTGATGCTCGAGGAAGTGGAACTTGAAGTTCGAAGGGCCGAAATGGTCGCGCAAGCGTTTCGGATGCCTGAACATGCCCAGGTAGCTCTCACTCACCTGTGCTACGCCGCGGTCGACGCGGGTCTTGAACATGTCCCGCGAAATGAACGCCACGCGAGCTGCCTGCATCGCCTTGTGGCGAAGTATCCATGGTTTCCAGTAATGGCCGACGTGCTCAACGTCCTTGAGTTCGATTCCAGCCTCGTCGAGACAGAACTGTATGGCGCGGTACGGAAAGCCTGCGTAGTGCTTCTTACGGGAAAAGCGTTCTTCTTCGACAGCCGCCACAAGCTCACCGTCCTTGATGAGGGCTGCAGCGGAATCGCCGAGAGTTGTCAGGCCGAGAATGTACATCTGGAAAATCTTCGCTCGGCTATTTCACGAGGCTTCGCTGGGCGAGTTCGGCTGTGGCAGCTTCGACCTTATCTTCGGCTTCTTGCTCGCCGAGCCACTGCAGCAATTCGGCAAGCCCGTCTTCGAGAGCAACGGACGGCTCGTAGCCAAGCAGCGTCCTTGCCTTGGTTATATCGGCTACGCAGTGGCGAATGTCGCCTTCGCGATACTTGCCGACGATGGTCGGGGCAATATCTTTACCGAGCCCGGCTGCGAGAAGCTCCGCGATCCGCTTCACCGAGGTCGCACGCCCTGTTCCGACGTTGAAAGCGTTGTAGTCGCCAGTCGACGTCTCGAGAGCAAGCAAATTTGCTTTGACGATGTCGCTGACATGGACGAAATCTCGGGACTGTTCACCGTCCTCAAATATCGTCGGGGCCTGATCGTTAAGCAATCTCGACGAAAAGATCGCACACACCCCGGTGTATGGATTCGAGAGAGCCTGACGCGTGCCATACACGTTGAAGTACCTCAGGGCGACCGTTGGGATCTTATACGCCCGTCCGACGGCAAGGCAATACTGCTCCTGGTCCTGCTTGCTCACCGCGTAGACGGACGTCGGGTAGAGCGGCTTGTCTTCGGGCGTCCCGATCGGTTCGAGCGGCGTGTCGCCGTCTGAAAACTCCCAGCGATGTGCGGCAAGCTGTTCATCGGGTCGAAGCTGAGGGAAAAGCGTCTCGCCCGTTACCGGATTCTTATAGGCCCCTTCGCCGTAGATCGACATCGACGACGCGACGACGAGCTTCTTGAACTGCCCGGGCCGCTTGATCATATCTTCGAGCAGTACTGCGGTACCCAAGTCGTTCGCCTTCACGTACCGAACTATCTCGTACATCGACTGCCCGACGCCTACCTCGGCCGCCTGATGATAGACGGCGTCGATGCCTTCGAGGGCCGACGCGACCGCAGAGCTGTCGCATACGTCGCCTTTAACGAACTCAGCATTCTGATTGAGATGAGCCGGCGGTTGTGGGCCGTGAACCTGTTCGACGAGTGAGTCCAGGATCCGAACGCGATGCCCGCGTTCTATTAGTGCGTCAACCAGATGCGAGCCGATAAAGCCCGCTCCGCCGGTGACGAGGATGTTCAGTCTTTCCATTAAGAAACCTTCCGTGCCTCAACCGCCTGGCTGAAGACCTCAAATACCTGCGGAGCGATGGCTTTTGCTGAATACTGGCTTTCGACCGTTTTGCGTCCGGCCGCCCCTAACGTCTGCCGCAGTTCCGCCGACCGCATCAGCCGCGTGATCTTATCGACCCACTCGTCCTTGCCGTCTGCGAGAAAGCCGTTAACTCCGTCGTTAATAATTGTAGAGTTTACGCCGACGGGCGAGCAAATAGTCGGTATTCCGAGGGCCATATATTGTAGGGCCTTGAGCCCGCACTTGCCCTTGGTCCAATCTTCGTTGGGCAGCGGCATAAGTCCGATGTCGATCGCTGAAAGGTCTTCGAGTTCGGTCTCAGAACGCCACTGCAGTGCTTCGGTGTCAACACCTAGAAGCTTGTAGATCGGGGCCCCGATAACCCGCAAGCGAAAATTTTCTTTCTTTGCCAGTTCTTGGAGCACGTCGCGCACCGTATCGAGATGCTGAATAGTGCTAAAGCTGCCGCTCCAGCCGATCGTAAGCGTTTTAGATTCCGTCGTTTGCCCGACCGGCAGGTATTTATCGGTGTCGATCGTCGTTGGGATGATCGTTACGCGAGCACTTTTCTGCCTGGCATAATCGGCGAGATATTCGTTCCCGGCCATAACGTGCGAAGCGAGACGACAGATCTCAGCCGTTTTTTGGGGGAATTTCAGATAGCTAAGATAGCCGTTCGACGGGCTTTTGTATGAAACAAAGATCGCATCGTCAAAATCGAAAACAACGGGAACACCGCTCTTTGCAAGCTTTCTCTCGAACCAGGGTGGCCCGAGCAATGCTGCTTCGCGAAAAATATAGATCAGATCGAAGTCTCCGGCGGGTGCGATGTCAAGCTTCCGGCGACGCATGTTTCGAGTGACTGCTCCAATTTTGGCGAAGACTTTGCCTCCCTCGTAGATGACGCTGCGAAGTCCGGCATCCTCAAACGGCGCGTACGTAATCTCGACACCTCTCTCACGCAGCAGAGGTTCCCATTGTTCGATACGAAATCTCTGCCCTGGGGAAGTGTCGTAGATGGAGGGCACAACGGCCAGAACGCGCATACCAAAATCTCAGATGGTAGCAATCGGGCGAGACCAATGCAATCAGCTCTGATCCACGTCGAGCCGATCATACAGCCGTCGATAGCTCTCGCCGCCGACTTTTTCGAGGTCGAAACGCCTCACCGCGACTTCGCGACAGCGCGGTCCGACGTCGAGCCGAAAACGCCGAAGCCGGAATATCGCGTTCTGATACGAATCTCGATCGAAACTATCGATCAGCACCCCTACATTCTCCGAACTGATAAGCTCGTCGACGTCGCCAACGCCGGAATTCGCGATTATCGGCAGGCCGGAGGCAAGGTACTCGGGGATCTTGGTCGGCGAACGCGACTGCGTCGCATACGTGGCCTTTACAAAAGAAAGACCGACATCAGAAGCCGCTAAATATTGCGGAACCTCGCCGGGATCCACACGGCCGACAAAGAGGTCCGACTCGGTGAAGCCACGCTCCTTGAGCAGCGAGATGATCTCAGCAGGTTCGGACTGTGTTAGAAAAAGGGCGAAGGCTCGAGGATCGAATTCGCGCGCGACGGCCAGAAAGTCGGCCATCTCTTTTGATAGGTACAATCCGCCTAGCGCACCGATATGGGTATAGACCGTACGTCCCTGGACGTTGAGCTTATTCCGCATTTCATCGCGCAACGCGGAAACCGTTTCCGGAAAGCGAGCGGCGAAATCGACGCAGCACGGAATGACCTCGACCGGCTTCAAACTTCCCTCCGGCCAGACCATTTTTCGAGCCTTTTCTGTAAGCACGACGAAGCCGTCCGACTCTTTCATCAGCCATTTCTCGATCCGCTTTGCGGTGCAAAAAAGCATGCCCTTTTCATTCCAAACCCCGGCGTCGACGTATTCCTCGGGAAAGAATCCACGGATATCAAAGATCAATTTTGGCTTGCGGCCGGAAAGCTTTCGGGCGATGGCAGCGATCAGGGTCGCGACGTGGATCCTGCCGTGAAGAACGTCGAGTTCTTTCGCCTTGATCAGTCTCCGAACCGTGATCACACCGCGAAAGATGTCGTATGCGGTCGCGATCGCGGACGGCCATTTGTGGTAAGCGAGTGCGTGCCAATCGATGCCTTCCGCTGTCAGTTTCTCAGCCATTGACGAACGATCGGACTCCGACCATTTGTTTTTGAGATCCGGCTCAAAGGTGAGTAATGACACCTCGATCCCACCCTTGACGAGTTCGCGTAGATACGGAAGCACCTGTGTCTGAACAAGCGGTTCTCTCAGGCCGAAGTAGCAGATATATAGCGTCTTCTTAGCCATTCGGTTCAGAAAGGTCAGCCAAAACTATCGCGCGGTACGCCGACCGTTCGTCAGGCCGGCCAAGCAGTGGAAGAGCCAATCCTGCCGTAAAATTTGCCGCAAGGTAAAGATATTTCGATCTGCGCGACGCATTACGAAGCCATTCCGCGACCGAGAGTTTCTCAGAATAATGGATATAGACCGAAGCAGTTCGTTGGCTCGTTTCAGCCGCGTTTTTGACGATGTCCGCGATCTCATCGGGACTCGGATACGGCGACGCAAGATGTTCGGAAAGCCAGTCAGGTATCGCTTCACCTGCTTTCGTAAGTTCGCGAAAATATTTCTCGTCAGCATCACGCGCGGCCTGACCGGACGGAAACGTGATCACGACCGATCGGCTCGCCACGCGGACAAGTTCGGTTACCGCAGCTTTGCGAAGTTCAGCCGGAAGATGTTCCATCACATCGACCGAGGCGGCGATGTCGAAACGCTGATCTGAAAAAGGAAGTGTGATGATACTTCCGTGGACAAATCTAAAATTCTTAGCCCGAGCATCAGTCGAAAGTACGTCGACACCGACGACGTCGCTGTCGGGCAGGAATGCCGAAAGCCCATATTCCCCGCAGCCCGCATCGATGATCGTCGTTGCCCCATCGATACGCGGCCGCAGCAAGCTTGCGACGTCGACGTTTCGGCATCGCGTATCCCACGCCATCTTGTAAAGGAGCTTTCTGATCAACTTACTCCTCGTCGGTTGGCAGGCCTTCGGCCAAATCGCAGAAAATAGCTGATGTTCGAAGGATCAAAATAGAGGCTCTTGATCGAGTTCGTAACGAATGCCGGATAGTTGTGCGCCCGAAAGTAAGAACCGGCAAGGATCTGATGCAGGCTTCCGTAGGCTTTTCGCTTAACCGCCGCTACGTCCTTTTCCGGTGTTGAAAACGCCTTTTCGAATGCCAGCGTCATGTCATGTTCGAGTGCACCAACATTGGAATGCATATTCGAGGTGTGGATTCGGTACTTGAGCAGGATCTCGGGTACGAATCCGACAGAATAACGAACGGCGACCCGGTAACATAGATCCCAATCCGCCGATGTCGAAAGCCTCGTATCGAAACCGCCGATGTCGTCGAAAACCCGCCGCGGAACCATCAATCCGCTGCCGCCGCCGAGAACGCCTTCACGCTTTAGCATCAGCATCGTCGGCGCCACCTTACCCTCAACGCCCTCGAGGCGATGAACCAGCGAATTGCCGTCCGAATCGATCTCATCAACACCAACATGAACGAGCCCTATTTCCGGGTCTTGGCGAAATCGCTCGACTTGCTTGCTTATCTTAGTCGGCTCCCACGCGTCGTCGGCATCGAGGAACGCGAGGAACTCACCTGTACTCGCCGCGACGCCATTGTTCCGCGAAGCTGCTACGCCCTGATTCGCTTGGAAGATAGGCGTGATAGCCTCGCCATAGTTCTCAAGAACAGACCGTGAGTCGTCCTTCGATCCGTCGTCGACGACGATGATCTCGACATCCGTATAGTCCTGTTCCAGGGCGCTGTCGATCGCCTCGCCAAGGTAGTGCGCGTAGTTGTAGTTCGGTATTACGACGCTGACGCGGCCCTTTTGCATTAAGCCTTTCGACAGACGGCAACGAGCGTAGGTGCGGCCTTCACCGTTGCCTCTTCAAAATTGTAGTCCATTTCAGTGGGATAGAAAGGCTTGCCCCATATGAGGCCGCTAAGGCGTTCGCGGATGCCGAATGGTATTTTATTGAATGCCTTCCAACCGACGAGCCTCGTCTGGGTGCCGAAGTCTCTCGAAAGGTGCTTCTGTCCTTCGTAGAACGGCGAGATCCCGGCCGACGGATCGAGCGTTTGGCCGAAAAACCGCTCGACGACGAAAACTCCCGCCAACTCCGCGTTCAGTTCATCAGGTTCGTATTCGTGCACGTGGAACGGATTCGCCGGCACACCGTTGACCGGCTGCGAATAGAGTGCGTTCGGTGTCGACAGCAAAAGCCAGCCTCCCGACTTCAGTACCCTATGCAATTCCCCGAGAAATTCTAATCGCCGCTCGAGATGCTCGAGCGTTTCGAATGACGTGATGACATCAAACGTTTCCGAAGCGAACGGCAGTCCAATTCCGTTTCCGAGCAATACACCGGCTTTGCCGGAACACTCATTCCGGGCCTGGTTCACGGCATCCGCATCGATGTCGACACCGACGACGAAGCTCGCTTTCTTCTGCAGCATTCCGACACCGTAACCGGTGCCGCAGGCAATATCCAGAACTTTCTTGTCACCAACGTACTCCAAAGCGAAAACGTAACGCGCCGCGTGCTCGCCCCAATACGGGGAAAGCCGGCCTGCATCGACCACATTCGCACCCTGAAATCGTTCCGAAACAGCCATTTATTTTGAGGCAAGCCAAGATCTGTAAAGCTCGTATTGCTTGTCAACCATCTTTTCTGCGGAAAACTTCTGCAAGGTCCTGCCCCTTGCCGCTTTACCCAAGGCGGCACGTTTTTCAGGGTCGCCTGCCAGTTCTATCACAGCCGCAGCGATCGCGTCCGGATCGCCCGCGGGGATCAAAACGCCGCTCTCGCCTTCAACGATCGCCTCAGAAGCTCCGCCAACGTCAGTAGCAATGACCGGCAGCGACGTTGCCATAGCTTCTATAATGACCTGGCTGAATGCCTCGGAAAGCGACGGCTGAACGAACACGTCAAGTGCGTTCAGACATTTCGGTATATCGCTCCGCCAGCCTGCAAAAATAACTGAACCTGCGGGCATCTCCAGACCCGCCGCTTTCACGTCATCGAGTTCGCCGCGGCCGGCAAGAAGCAGCCTGGCTTTCGGCACTGCGGCGACGACCGACCGAAATGCACGGAGTAATTCGATGTGGCCCTTTCCGGGGGCAAAATTGGCAACATAGCCGATAAGAAAGTCGTCCTCGGCGATGCCAAGTTCAGACCTTATCTCTTGCCTTGACGCCGCATTGGGCGCAAGCCATTCGAGATCGAACCCCAAATGCACGACGTCGATCTCGCGATCGATGCCATCGACATTTCGCATATATTCGCGCGCGGCGTTCGAGACAGTTAGCACGCGATCGGCCCTCATCGCCATCCATCGGTCGGCGCCGACGTGAAAACGCGAACCAAGCATTCTAACCACGCCCGTGTGATGCCGCATGAGGGCGACGAGCGTTCCGGGCCGACGGCCGAGCACGCCGATCAGGCCTGAGTAGAAAAGGTGCGTGTGCAGGATGTTTACGTGCCGCTCGGCAAGCATTCGTCTCAACCGGTCGACCGTACGAAACTGCGATATCTTTCCCTTCGCGCCGAACGAAACATACTCGACCCCGGGAATGCTCAGCAGCCAAGTCGGTGCCGTGCCTTCACCCAACTCGGCGAGCGTGATACGAACACCCTTTTGCGTCATCCCGATCGCGATGTTCCGGAAGTAATCGCCCTCGAGCGACGAGTCACACATGTGAAGAACGTGCATGGCTATTCCGGGATCAGCGTTACGTCAAATAGCTGTTCGTGGGAACAGAAATCGACTTCGGTTAGGAACTCGCCCTCGAACAGAACGCGCATTCGATACTCTCGAAGCGTGTCGTAGATCTCACTCAGGCTTTGGCCGTTTTGAGCGATAAATGGCGGATGTAGACCAAGCCTAGCGACCGGGCGTTGTTCCGCAAACGTTTTCTGGGCGCCACGAAGCAGGTCTAGTTCTGCTCCTTCGACATCGATCTTCAGGCAATTGATCGTCAAAGAATTCTCATTTGAGAATTCGTCCACACTCGTAACCTTTATCGGGATCTCTGTCTGGGAGCGCTCAGTCCGCACCAGCGAATTCGCGTTTGAGATGGCATCGCCCGTGTCAAAAAACACGGTCTCGCCGCTTTCTAGAGAAACAGCCTCCGGCCGAATCTTTACGATCGAGTCAACCGCATTGAGAGCAACTACTTCTCTTAGAACCTCACGAGTAAATGGCGTCGGTTCGAATGCGAATACCTTACCCGCCTCACCGACGATCCGAGCGGCCAATACCGCAAATATCCCGATGTGGGCTCCGATGTCGAGCACAGTGTCGCCCGCCTTTAGATGTGACCGAAAGAACGAAAACGTCTCAGGCTCATAATCCGCCTCGTAATAGCGACTCCAGCGCGTCGGGAAACGAAACGACTCGCCGCCGATGTGGCGGTTGATCCCGTTTCCGAGCGTGAGCAGATCGACGGCGGAATAAGCTAGTTCTTTCAGGGCAGACATCGAAAACCTAGATTTTATTAAATTTAGAGAGTCCTTCGCGAATCCCGGCAAAGTAATGTACGCCGATAACTTTGCGATAGAGTGCGAAGAGAAGTTTGTCGTTATGCGGGAAAAGGCGTTCGACCACCTGCACGACAGAGAGAAAAGCACGGCGAATGGGCGAGACCGCGAGCACGGATTTCACCACCTTTGCTGCCTTGAGGGCCAAGCTGTCACTGCTGCGGATCGGTCCATTAACCTTTATCGTCGCGGCAAACTGCTCTTGCGGCGCATGATCGCGAAGCTTCGAGTAAGCCTCGGCGATCCCTAGGCCGTATTTGAGATCTTGACGGCATTTCCCGTCGATCGTCGTCGGCTGAGTATGCAGCGCATCAAGAGCCGGCACATAGATTATCGGGATCCCGAGGCGTTCAAGCCGCAAAGCTAGCTCGATCTCCTCGGCCATCGGCGTCTTGAGTGTTTCATCATAAACGCCGCCAAGATCGGCAAACGTCGATCGCTCGACCGAAAGATTGCCGCTGGCGAGAATCCGCGAATGGATATACTCACCGCCGCTCATCGCTACCTCCGACCGTGCATCTCGTTCCAACTTGTCGAGATAACGGTACGCGGGCGTCGAGATCGACGGTTCAACATACGGATAAAGCCCGAAAACGACAGAGTTCGGATTTCTGGTGTGGGCTTCGACGTGACCGCCGAGCAGATCCGGCGGAACAAGCACATCGTCATCTACGAACAGAACGATCTCGTTCGCCGCTCGCCGAAATCCATTGTTCCGTGCGGCCGCCGGCCCCGAATTCGATTGTTCGATGCACTGAAGCCGGAATGGCCAGGAAGCTTCTTTCGACTCGACGGTTGTCAAAGCCGGTTCACTTCCACCGTCGTCAACGACCAGGATCTCAATATCGTCGAAGCCCGCCGTGTCGCTCGCCAGAAGGTGATCGAGCACCTCCGAGAGCTGCTCGATTCTATTGAACGTCGGAATCACGATGCTGATCTTGCCAAACATACTCACGCCGGGCGACTCCCGTAGATCGTCGCGACGTAGTTGGAACACGGATCAAAATTAACGTCTGCCGGATTAGCTGACTTTATCCGACAGATAAAACCGGCCTTTTCGAGGATCAAAATGAAATCTCCGAGTGAATGGCGGCCATTAGCCGAATAGTGATATTCGATGATCACATTTTTGACCTGGCCAAGTTTCGGAGCTATGTCGTCGATCACATCCTGCTCACTTCCCTCGATATCCATCTTAAGAAGATCTACTGACTCCGGCAGCAAGGTAGAGAGACGTACTGCCGGAACGACGATCTCTTCGATCTCGCTAGCAGCCTTTCCGTGAAGCTCTTTCATTCGCGTTGAACGTAAATCGCCGGCCTCAGCAAAGGTCAACGAAACCTCGGTCTCTTCGCCGCCAACAACGGCTATGTTCAGCGGCTCGACATCTGTAAGGCTATTGTCTTTGATATTAGCTTCGAGCGATGTAAAGGTTGCGGGGTTCGCCTCGATCGCAGTGATGCGCGCTTTGGGGAAGACCAGTTTGAAGTACATCGTGGCAAGGCCGATGTTGGCACCGCAATCGACGATCACAGGGGAATCTGAGTCAGCCTTGAAGAAATATTCTTCGTCTAAGAACACCTCACCAAAGTTGTATGCAAACGATCTGGCATGGGGATAATTGAACACGAAGGGATTAATCTTGATCTGTCCGGCCCCGGCCTTGTTCAGAAGCTGAAATCTGGCGATAGAACGTGCGAAGGCCCGTCCCTGAGGATGGGTCAGGTGTCCGTTTTGGTAAGAAACGCGAGCAACGCGCGACAAACCTTCGATCAATATAAAGACTTTGGATCTGATCACATTAGTTAGCGGGCTTCCGCATACGTTCGAGCAGCCATTTGCGTTCGATGGCCGAGAGTACGACGCTCCAGCAGTAGAGCGTAAAACCACCGATAGCCAAAACAAAGATTATAGCGGCAAAGCCGAGCTGGTCCGGATATGCCAATCTAACAAATGCGATGGGAAGAAGAAATACGGAAGAAACAGCCACCATCATCGCGACCGAAGCTTTTTCGAATGCGACACCGGCGACACGCTTTGCGAGCACAAACTGCAAAACGCAATCGACTATCGCTCGAATGCTCCACGCAATAGCCGCCCCAGGAATGCCGAATTCACGGATCAGAATTGCCGTCAGGACAAGGTGTGGTATCAATTCCAGCCAGAAAAGCTTAGCAAGCACGTCCGTTCGTCCCGCCGCCATGATCGACGAATACGGCAGAAAGGCCATTATATTGAACACGATACCGCCGAGGAGTATGTAGAAAGGGATCGTGCTTTCGGTCGCATACCGATCATTTGCCCAGTAACCGAAAAATGGTTCGGCAACGACGAGCAAGAATCCCGCCGCCGGTACGAGCCATATCAGATTAAGGCGAATGCCAGTTGAGAATAGCGAGCTTAGCCGGCTCTGATCATCCTTGGCCTGAAGCCGCGAAAATGCCGGCAGCAGAGCCTGTACGACCGACCCGGAGAACATCGTCAGCATCGTCGCAAGTGTGAATCCGACGTTGTAATAGCCGAGTTCTGTCGTCGAGTATTGGTTCGTCAATATCGCTTTTTCGCCATTCATGAGCAACACCATTGCGAACGCCGCAGCCACGTATCCGAGGCCAAATCTTACCAACGGACGGGCCATCGCTCGTTCGATCGAAAAGTCTAAGAGATGTCTATTGAGCTTCGCCGAAACGAAGATATGTCCAATGAGACAAACTAGATTTGTTAGCAACAGAGCGGCGGCAACTCCGGTCAGCCCATAACCGAGATAGATTACGATCGGCGTCGCGATCAGTCCCGCTACTCGAGTAGTCGCGTTGATAGCCGTATTCAAGTCCATCCGCAGCCGCGTCATTTGTGGAGTGTTGACGATGCTGCATAAGAAGTTGATCAGAAACGTGACCGAAGCGATGCGCAACGCGGAAATGGCATCAGCTACATAGGCCGCCGCGGTATTGCTCTTCGCGATGAGTGTCGGTGCGAATACGATCAATCCGATCGCGACTGGAAGCGATACCGCCAGAGCAATAAGTGTTGCCGTGCGCACGATGCGCGCTTCGCGTTCCAAGTCGCCTTCGGCAAAGGCTTCGGACGCGTACTTCGTCGACGCCATCGACATTCCTAGATCGGCGTACGAGAAGTAGTTAGGGATGAGCACGATCAGCGTCAGGACGCCATATCCCACATCGCCCAGCAAACGAATGACATAGGCAGTCGCTACGAGCGAGACGACGAGCGGCAACGCCTGCCCGACGATCATCCAGAACGAGCCCGTTACGACCTTGGTCGTCAGGCCCGTTGACTCGTAGTTTACCTCGGTAGAGGGATCAGCGGGTGTGTTTTGCTCCATCGGGCATGTTGCCGTGATAGATCTCGCCGCCGGTAGCGACGAATTCTTTGGCCTTCTCGCTCATGCCGACGGCTAAGGCTTTCTCGGCCTCGACGCCTTGCTTCTCAGCATACTCGCGCACGTCTTGCGTGATCTTCATTGAGCAGAAGTGCGG